>JACCFC020000059.1 GCA_020830965.2 Neisseriaceae bacterium TC5R-5 | reverse complement strand
AGTCATAATTTTCTACCGATAGGTCGTCCACTGGCCAACACGCAAATCTACATACTGGACAGTCAAGGTCAGCCAGTCCCACTAGGGGTGAGCGGAGAAATCCATATTGGTGGCGCGGGCGTGGCGCGCGGTTACCTGAATCGTCCAGAGCTGACAGCAGAACGCTTTATTGTTGACCCGTTCAGCCAACAAGCAGGCGCGCGGATGTATAAGACCGGTGACCTGGGTCGCTGGCTGGCGGATGGCAATATTGAGTATCTGGGGAGGAATGACTTCCAGGTAAAGGTACGGGGTTTCCGGATAGAGCTGGGTGAAATCGAAGCGAAACTGGCGGCATGTGCTGGGGTACGCGAAGCGGTGGTACTGGCACGTGAGGATGTGGCCGGAGATAAGCGACTGGTGGCTTATCTGGTACTCAATGCAGGCGTTACATTAGAACCTGCTGATTTGCGCAGCCATTTAAGTACAAGTCTGGCCGAGTACATGCTGCCGAGCGCGTTTGTGATGCTGGATGCCTTGCCTCTGACACCAAATGGCAAGCTGGACAGGAAGGCCTTACCGGCACCGGATGACAGTGCCTTGGTGACGCGCGAGTACGAGGCACCACAGGGCGAACTGGAAATCCCGCTGGCTGAGATCTGGCAGGACTTGCTGGGTGTAGAGCGGGTAGGCCGTCACGACAATTTCTTTGAATTGGGTGGTCACTCTTTATTGATTGTCAGCCTGATAGAAAGACTGCGTCTGCTCGACTTGACGCTGGAAGTGAGTGCGGTATTTGCTGCGCCCACGCTAGCGGGGATGGCAAGCAAGTTGAGTGGCGATACACACTCAATGAGAGTTCCCGCCAACCTGATCCCGGCGGATTGTCGGCGGATTACACCAAAGATGCTGCCCTTAGTTAGCCTCAGCCAAAGCGAAATCGACCAGATTACGGCGAATGTTGTCGGCGGGACAGCGAACATCCAGGACATTTACCCGTTGGCACCGTTACAGGAAGGCATTCTGTTCCACCATTTATTGGGAGGAGAAGGGGACCCTTATCTGTTGCACATCATGATGGCATTTGATAGCCGACAGCGTGTAGAGGGTTTTTTGCAAGCTTTACAGCGGGTGATAAACCGTCATGACATTCTGCGTAGCGCGGTGCAGTGGCAGGGTTTAGTGGAACCGATACAAGTAGTTCATCGCTCAGCACCGTTACCGGTGAGAGAACTAACCTTAAGCACCGAAGGTGATGCGGAACAACAACTGCGTGAGCTGACTGATCCACGTCATGTGCGGTTGGATCTCACCCAAGCGCCGTTATTTGCGGTGAGTCTGGCCCAAAATCCGGCTTCAGGAGAATGGTTGTTAGCGTTGTTGCAGCATCACCTAGTGAGTGATCATCTTGCTTTGGAAATCCTGTTTGATGAAATCCAGGTTTTGCTCGCAGGCCAAGGGGCTTCTCTCCCTCCCTCTTTGCCCTACCGAAATTTTATTGCCCAGGTACGCTCGGTCCCCTTAGCGGTACACGAGGCTTATTTCCGCGAACAACTGAGCGATATTGAAGAGCCGACTGCGCCGTTTGGTTTGCTGGATGTGCGGGGGGATGGGGGCGAGGTCAGCGAGGCCAGGCTGATGCTGGATAGGCCGCTGGCGCAAGCAGTACGAGAAGTTGCCCGGCAACAAGGCGTGAGTGTTGCCGTGCTGTTTCATGTGATGTGGGCACAGGTGTTAGCGCAATGCAGTGGTCGTGACGATGTGGTGTTTGGCACCTTGCTGCTGGGCCGCTCCCAAGGAGTAGCTGGAGCAGATCAGGTATTGGGCCTGTTTATCAATACCTTACCGCTGCGTGTGCAACTGGGTGAGCGCAGTGTGCGGCAGGTGGTGCAGGATACTTATCAGCGTTTAAGCACATTGCTGACACATGAACAAGCACCGCTGGCATTGGCGCAGCGGTGCAGCGGGGTAGCAGCCCCGTTGCCACTGTTTAATAGCCTGTTGAATTACCGCCACAGCCAAGGGGACGAAGCCAGTCAGAGCTGGGAGGGGATGCGTTTGGTGAGTGCCGAGGAACGTACTAACTACCCACTTAGCTTGTCCGTAGATGATCTTGGGATGGGTTTAGCGCTGACGGCGCAGAGCAGTGGTGGCGTAGCACCAGAGCGGCTGATTGCTTACGCCGAGACGGCGCTATGCAAGCTAGTGATAGCCTTAAGAAATAATCCGGAACAAGCAATCCAGCAACTGAGTATTTTACCGGCGCGAGAACGCGAGCAAGTGCTGGTGGATTTTAATGCGACCGCAGCGCCATACCCGCAACAGGCCTTAATCCATCAACTGTTCGAACAACAGGCAGCACGCGCCCCGGCAGCCATCGCACTACGTTATGGCGATGAGGAACTGAGCTATAGCGAACTGAACCGGCGGGCGAACCAACTGGCGCACCGCTTGATCGCACTAGGCATTCGGCCGGATGACCGGGTAGCGATTTGTGTCGAACGCAGCCTGGAGATGGTGGTGGGGCTGCTGGGGATCCTGAAGGCGGGTGGGGCGTATGTGCCCTTAGACCCGAGCTACCCGGTGGAACGTCTGGCTTATATGTTGACGGATAGCGAGCCGGTGGCCTTGCTGACCCAGACTGATTTACTGGGCCAGCTGCCCGAAGTGGCTGTGCCGACTTTGCTGTTGGACGAAGCGGGAGCGTGGGCGGTAGAAGCTAGCGACAATCCTGACGCAGTGGCTTTAGGACTCAATGCCAAGCATCTGGCGTATGTGATTTACACCTCGGGCTCGACGGGACTGCCTAAAGGGGTGATGGTTGAGCATCGCGGTGTCACTAATTTAGCCTGTGTTCAAGCTAATACTTTCAACATTCGCGCCGATAGCCGGGTATTACAGTTTGCTTCTTTTAGTTTCGATGCTGGTGCATGGGAATGGATAATGGCTTTATGTAATGGAGCCAGTCTCTGTCTGGCGGCTAAAGAGGACTTGCTACCCGGTCAGCCTTTGATGCACACCTTACATCGTCACCAGATTACGCATACCACCCTGCCTTCTTCGGCCTTGCCGTTTTTAAAGGTGGATGGGCTGACCACAGGATTGGTATTAATCGTTGCAGGGGAGGCCTGCCCTGTTTTCCTAGCTAGACAATGGTCGCAGCAGCATCGTTTTTTCAATGCCTATGGTCCAACCGAAGCGACAGTATGTGCCTCAATGTATGAGTGTGGAGTAGAGCATCATGATGCTCTGCCGATAGGACGCCCACTGGCCAATGCGCAAATCTACATTTTGGACAGCCACGGCCAGCCAGTCCCACTAGGGTTGAGTGGAGAAATCCATATCGGTGGCGCCGGAGTCGCGCGCGGTTACCTGAATCGTCCGGAACTGACGGCGGAGCGTTTTATTGCCGACCCGTTCAGCGAGCAAGCGGGTGCGCGGATGTACAAGACAGGCGATCTAGGTCGCTGGTTAGCGGATGGCAATATTGAATACCTGGGGCGGAATGACTTCCAGGTGAAGATTCGGGGTTTCCGGATAGAGCTGGGCGAGATCGAAGCGAAACTAGCCCAGTGTGAGGGTGTACGCGAAGCGGTGGTGCTGGCACGTGAGGATGTGGCCGGCGATAAGCGGCTGGTGGCTTATTTAGTACTCAATGAAGGCGTTACATTAGAGCCCGCCGACCTACGCAGCCGTTTAAGTGTCGATCTAGTGGAGTACATGTTACCGAGCGCGTTTGTGATGCTGGAGGCTTTGCCGTTGACACCGAATGGCAAGCTGGACCGTAAGGCCTTACCGGCACCGGATGACAGTGCCTTGGTAACACGCGAGTACGAAGCGCCACAGGGCGAACTGGAAATCCAGCTGGCTGAGATCTGGCAGGACTTGCTGGGTGTAGAGCGGGTAGGACGTCACGACAATTTCTTTGAATTGGGCGGCCATTCTTTATCTGCTGTGCAATTGGCTACCCGCATACAGGAAGTATTTCATATTGAATTACCGATCATAGAAATATTTAATAAATCAGCCTTCCTCATTCTGGCTGAATGTATTTTATCGAAACAAGTTGAGACCTTTCTTGGAGATGATGCCGAGTTGATGAAAGAGAGTTTGGCTGCCTTATCTGAAGATGAATTGCTGGAAATTTTGAACGAACATGGAAATTATTGATGATAAATAATGAACAAGTATTAAATAATTTAAGGCAAGCAGTACTGCAAAAAAAAATAAAAGAACACAGGCAAAGCAACTCTACTGGGAGGGAGTATAAGCTCATTCCTCTCAGGGCCGATCAGCAACCCTTAGCGNTTGAACCGTTCTGCACTACAACAAGCGCTAGATCGCATTGTTGCGCGGCATGAGGCGCTCAGAACCTGCTTTGTCGTGGCACAAGAAGGCGTCAGACAGCATATTGCCGCTAGCGACAGTGGCCTGGCCTTAAAGTGGCACGATCTGAGTGCCTTGGCGCCAGCCGAACAAGCAGCACAGCTCAAGGCGATCAGCGTTGCCGAAGCCAGCCAGGCATTCGACTTGGCCCAAGGCCCGCTGATACGTGGACAACTGCTGCGCTTGAGTGAGGCCGAACACATTCTGCTGCTCACCCAACACCACATCATCTCCGATGGCTGGTCGATGGGGGTGTTTGTCCAAGAACTATCGACGCTGTATCAGGCATTCAGTGAGGCTAAGGTCGACCCTTTACCGGCGTTGCCGATTCAATATGCGGACTATGCGCTGTGGCAGCGGAACTGGCTGCAGGGTGAAGTGCTGCAACAGCAACTGAGTTACTGGCGTGAACACTTATCGGGCGCACCGGCCTTACTGGAACTGCCCACCGA
>JACCFC020000058.1 GCA_020830965.2 Neisseriaceae bacterium TC5R-5 | reverse complement strand
GTCGAGATAATCGGGTCAGACTCCATCTGCGCCCATTTGTTGTAAATCACTTGTCGATCTCGCGCCTCACGTCGCCCGGAATACAGTAGCGAAGCAACGGTGGTGGTACCGGCACCATAAAAAAAGGTATCGGCCTGAGTGATCTGATTGGCTGGACTGACAAAAGCGGATTTCCAGCGGCGCATGCTCATGCCTAGGCGGGACAGCACACCGGGTTTGAGCTGGGCGGGAGGTGCGGCGTGATCAGCCATAGCGTCACAAAGACCTTTAGGTGACAGGGTGCTTTGATGCTAGTGACTGGTGAGATGGGGGAGGGTGGGGGTTTTTCCGGGTTTGTCGAAGTGTTCTAAAACAAAAAACATATGAAAATAATTGTATTGTGTAGCGCTACAGAGTGCAGTAAAGTAAAAATGTAGTTGATTGTAGGTTTTCATATTAAAAATTTAGGAGATTGCATGGTTTTGCATCCAGGAGTGCGTATTAAAGCAGAGGTTATACCTAAGAGTATGTCAGTTACTCGGGCCGCAGAACTCATGGGTGTAGGCCGTCCAGCCTTATCTAATCTACTCAACGGCAAAGCGGCTTTATCTATGAAGATGGCTGCGCGACTCGAAAAGACATTTGACTATCCAAAGGAAGACTTAATGGAAATGCAGGCTCAATATGATGCAGCGCTGGCAACACAAAAAGAAGTGCCTGCTGATATCAAGGCTTATGTTCCTCGTTTTTTGGAAATTAAGGCCAATGATATTGAGCAGTGGGTTTCACATAAAATCCTGCCACGTAGCCGCTTGGCCGTTTTTCTAAGAACATTGGTGAACTCAACTGGGCGTGGGCTCACTAAAGTAGATTTTCCGGGCAATGATGACGCTGAGCGCCCTGGATGGGATGGATTCGTCGAGGCAACAGAAGGAACACCTTGGATACCTTCTGGTTACTCTTACTGGGAGTTCGGTACGAATAAAGAGTCAATGGCTAAAGCCGAAAAAGACTTTAAAAAAAGTGTGAGGGCACTGACAGACATAAAAGAAGGCGCTCAGATTACATTTGTGTTTGTTACACCCCGCTGTTGGAATAAGAAGAAAGAATGGGCCGACTCTAAGAGGAGGGAGGGGATTTGGAAAGATGTTCGAGCTTATGATGCGAGTGATATTGAGCAATGGCTAGAGCAGTCGCTGTCAGCACAAGCGTGGTTCACCAATGAGACAAATGGTATTGAGCGGCATAACGTTCGTTCTCTTGATAAGTGCTGGTTAGACTGGGTGGGAGATAGTCTTCTGCCTGGTACTCTATTTCGCCCTGCTATTGAAGCATACAAAAGTATTGTTCTGTCCCGTCTATCCAAGCCTATTATAGGGGAACCGATATGTATTGCCGCTGACTCAGTCGAAGAGGCGCTTGCTTTTCTTTCTCAATTACTTAGTGAGAATGGGAGAGAGGAGTTAGCCTCATATCGAGATCGTGTTTTGGTGTTCGACAAACCAGGTACTTTTACTAGCCTAGCTGCAGGTTCTCAGAATCTAATACCTGTCGCTTTTTCACGAGAGGTCGAGCGTGAGTTTAGGCTGCATAAAGGGCCTACGAGTTTTGTTATTCATCCTCGCAACGCTTCAAATGTGACCTTCAATATTGTACTGGAACCGGTAAATCATCAGACTTTCAACATGGCTTTGACAGAGATAGGTGAAAGTCGAGACAGGGTTTTGCAGCTTGAAAAAGAATCAGGTCGTTCACTAACAGTATTGCGCCGTCGCCTTTCCAAGCTTTCCGCTGTGAGAACGCCAGAATGGGCAGCAGATCAAGCCACAGCGGAAAAACTCATCCCCTTTTTGCTTGCTGGTGCGTGGGACAGCCAAAACGATAAAGATCAGTCTGGCCTTTCTTCCTTGGCAGGAAACCGTCCTTATGACGTGCTTGAGAGAAATTGTCAAAATCTTATACGACTAAATGATGCTCCGGTTTGGTCTGTTGGTACCTATAGAGGTGTGGTCTCAAAGATTGACCTGCTTTTCGCCATTGCCCCATTCGTGACGCGAGCAGACTTGGAGAGCTACTTCTTAATGGCAGGCGAGGTACTTGGGGAGGATGATCCTGCTCTTGATTTAGACGAGGGCCAGCGATGGAATGCTTCTATGTATGGTAAAACCCGAGAGTTTTCCAAGGTATTCCGCGATGCAATTTCTGAAACATTTGTTTTGTTGTCGGTTCATGGTCAGGAGTTATTCAAAAGTCGTCTCGGCATCGATATTGAATCTAAAGTGAAGGGTGTTGTGAATGGGCTGCTTCAAGAACCATTAACCACAAGAATTTTGGAGGCTAATAATCGTGATCTTCCTACTTATGCTGAAGCGGCCCCAGATGAGTTTCTCACAATTCTAGAGCGTGATCTCAAATTGGAGGAGCCAGCAGTTGTTGATTTATTTCGCCCGGTAAGCGCCAGTCTATTGATTACTAATAGTCCTAGCTATGTAGGTCTGCTTTGGGCATTGGAGGGACTAGCGTGGAATCCTGATACGCTAACGCGGACTGTAGATATTTTAGCTCAGCTTTCGCAGATTGAGTTCAAAGACAACTATCTCAACAAACCGATTAATTCATTAATGTCGATTTTCCGAGCCTGGATGCCGCAGACCGCAGCCAGCACTCAAGAGCGCGTGAGTTTGATAAAAAGACTGGTTAAAAAATTTCCCAGCGTCGCTTGGGCACTATGTATTGCGCAACTTGGTGTCCACGATACAACCGGCAATTATAATCATAAACCACGCTGGCGCCCTGATGGATTTGGTTTCGGTGAACCATTTCAAACAAATGAACCCTCAATGGCGTTCAGGGATGAAATACTTCAAATAGTTTTGAACTGGGGGGAGTACACATTAGGGATGTTAAATGGTTTAGTCACACGTTTACCTTGGCTGAGTGAGGCAGATCAAGCCTGTGTATGGGAAAAAATCAAAGAGTGGGGGAAGAGCAAAGCGAGTGATGAAGACAAAGCGACAATGCGTGAAAAAATTCGAATCACAACTTTCTCGCGATTCGCACTAGAACGATGTGAGAAAGAAGGTAAGACAACGAATTTAGCTGCTATGGGTAAAGCGATCTATGCTGAGCTTGAGCCAAGTGACCTTTTGCTCAAGCATACTTGGTTGTTCCTCAGTGGATTGATTGAAGAGTCGAGCGAAGATATGAGTAATCTTGATTGCTCCGATAATTCCAATTTCGAAAAACATAATAAGCATGTTAAAAATTTAAGGATGGAAGCATTACGAGAAATTCTCAAAAATAGAGGTTTTTCTGGAGTTTTAGAGCTTTCTCAACGAAAGAATGCTGCATTGATGATTGCTCCGCTTCTAGTTAGTGATTTGCTCTCCTCTAAAGAGCTCAGGGAGTTTTTACAATATATTTTTGTTTCAATTCTCGAGGGTAAGGAGGATGTGCAGTCACGTAAGAGTTTTCTTAGTTATATTTTACGGGCCATCGTCAGTGATGATGAGCGAGAAGTAATCCTTAAGAGCATCATGCAGTCATTACCCGAAGAGAATGCTGTAAAGTTATTGCTTCTTGCTCCGTTTAGTAAAAGCAGTTGGAGGATAGTTGATACTCTTAGCGACGCAGCACAGACCAATTATTGGGATGAGATACAGCCAGGATTGGCAAGTGGAAATCAAACCCATAGAAATGAGGCTGTCGAAAGATTGTTACAAGCTACACGACCTCATGCAGCGTTCTCTTATGTCAGTTTTCAGTTGACCAAACTTGATCCGCAGATCCTCTTTCGTTTGTTGGTCAAAATGAAACAAAAGCATAAGGAACCTTCCGAGCAATTCAGAACTGACTCTTACCGTATTGAAGAGGCGTTCAAATATTTGAACAATAGTCCTGAGCTTACGCTTGATCAAAAAGCCCATCTGGAGTTTTTTTATATTGAGTTTTTAGCACCTTTTGGAGTCCGTACGCGTGATTGCGGGATACCGAATCTTGAACGTTACATCGCACTTCACCCTGAGTTCTTCGTCCAACTAATCGTTTGGGGATACAAGCGTAAAGATGATGCCGAAGATCCACCTGAGTTTCAGGCTTCTGAGAATAGCGGTGGTTGGGCTGAGCGTGGTTGTATGTTGTTGCAGGCTCTTGAATGTATGCCAATTGACCACTACAGCGAATGGTCTATTGCCGATTTTGAAAAATGGATTTTGACTGTTCGAGAATTGTGCACTCAGTTGAGCCGCGCTGAGATCGGCGATCTGTGCATTGGCAAGTTATTGTCGAACGCTCCAGTAGGTAACGATGGTGTATGGCCATGTGAGTCGGTGCGCGATGTAATGAATAATATCGAGTCAGAGTCTATGATGGACGGTGCTTTTTTGGGAGTTTACAATTCTCGTGGCGTTCACATGAGGGGCAATGGTGGACAACAGGAGCGAGAACTAGCGGAGAGATATCGTCAGTGGGGTCAAGCGCTTCGAACTTCACACTCATTTGTTGCGCGTAAGCTTCTTGGGCGTCTGGTTGAAACGTATGAACGTGAAGCCAGTCAGAATGATGACGAGGCGGGTATTCGTCGCCGTCTGCATTAATTCAGTCTTAATCTGACAGTTGCCGCATTGTATGGTGCCTGTCAGGTTAGTTTGCATTTGAAAATATATTTTATGGTTGTTCGTAATAAAAAGCCTTGATTGCCACATTAATTTTTATTAAATCAGATTTTTTTGCTATTGTCTTTTGTATGTTGCTGAGTTAAAGCTATTTTTGTTTATATAATGACATGTTTTTTTGCGTCTGTTAAGGCACCTATCTCCATGAGCTATATCTTAGCCACCACTGAAAATGTCGTACGTTGGTATGTTTATGACATCACTGATGCCAGTAAGGGATTTGAGCTAATTCGTGAACTGGACTTGAATAAAGTACCGCTTTTCGCAGAGAAAGCGACAGCAAAACGTTA
>JACCFC020000057.1 GCA_020830965.2 Neisseriaceae bacterium TC5R-5 | reverse complement strand
GTCCGCGCTTGCCCTGTGAGGCCGCCTGCCATGACATGCTCGTGTCCAGCCAGACTGACAGAGAGCCGCGCAGGATCAGGGCTTGGTTGTAGGCGTTCCAGTTGGTCGTTCGGTAGCGTTTTGGGACGGGCTTGGTCATGCCGCTACCTTATCAAGCCGCGGTGCGCCGAATTTGTGCAACAAAGCCTCACCGAGTACATTGAGATATTCTACAATCGGCAACGGAAACAGGCTCGCCTCGGCTACCTGTCACCCACCGCCTTCACGCAGCGATATTATGAAAATCAACTCGCCGCTTAACCCGTTGGACTCTGCTATTGCCAACCGACCTCAGTCAGGTTGGTCGGGTAAGTCAAAGGGTGTCACGCATCATTCTGGGGGCTTGATTCTCTCGCAATTTGATTTTCAAGACAGCTTCTTAGTTTCTGTTGTAGATTTGTGCCAGCGTTGCTGTAGCCAGTAGTCCAGTGAGAAGCGACCAGCGCCAAAGGCCAGCAGAGCCATAATCAGCATGGCCCAGTAGTAATGAAACTGGCGCGTAACGTCTGTTAAGCCGGGATAACTGATCACGGCAACCGCGTTTAGAATAAACAGGCCAATAGCGGCAAAGCGGGTGGCTAAACCCAGCACGAATAGTGTGGATAAACCTAGCTCTCCCAGGGTGCCGAGGCAGGCGGCCACAGCAGGCGACAGCAGCGGGACATGATATTCCTCGGTAAACAACAGTAAAGTTGTATCCCAATCCGCGATTTTAGTGAGGCCGGAATTAAAAAACACCTGTGCTACCCATAGGCGGAAAATCAGCAGCAACACTGGCTGGAGCGCATTACCGCCGCCAATCAGGTAACGATAGGGCTTAGCTAGCGATTTCCATGCCGTCATCGTCTTTCCTTTGCTAGTGAATATTAGCGAGTAAGGGTTGTTGAAACAGTTTGAGCAGGGCGGCTTGTAAATCAAAATCGGCATTGATTGCTAGTGCTGTCTCAAGCGCTGCTTCCAGCGTAGACTGGCTAAACAGTTGCTCCAGATAGCTGGCCAGACAGTGAGGGAGGCTTTCAAGCTCTACTTGTCCACCCTGCCGGTAAACCAGAACAGCTTCTGCTTGATTCAATGCGATGTCCAGTTGTGGGGGCTGTTGCTGATGCCCCTGCCAAATACTGACTATAGGCCATGGGCTGCGGTATACCCAGACGCCAGGCAGCGGGGTGCATTGTAAAGTTGCCCACTGTGCTTGCGGAATAGCCGCCAGAGCGCTGCTGTCGATAGCCTCGTGATCTTCGGCGTAATAGCAGCGGTGTACTGCCCATTCCAGGCGGGCGCAGTCTGGCAGATAAGGTAATGGCTGAGTGTGCGGGAAGCTGGCGATGAAATCGGCAAAATGGGCACCATATAAATGCAGATTGCCATTTTGTGAAGCATGAGTTTTCACATATTCTCTGGCCAAGCCCTGAAAAAAGTCAGAGCCTACCAACTGACGGCATACCGGGTAGATAAATGCCAGTGTTTCCATCAGCGCAAGGCGGTAATTATTACGATAGGCGGCAAGCCCGGCTGGCGATAGTTCAAGCGCGGCAGCAGGTGCTCGTTGCGGGTCGGCAATCAGTTCTAGTAGTTCGTCTTGCCAATCAGACCAGAGCATATTCCATCTCCAGTAGTTGTTGTGCTTTGGCTGCTTCGGCTTGCAGTACGGCTAAAGCGGGGATATCGATATCCCATTCAATCAGGGTAGGGCGTTTACCAAATTGCTTGATTGCCTGCTGGTAAAGTTGCCAGACGGCGGGGTGGACGGCTTGACTATGGGTATCCAGCAATAAGCCTTCGCCTTGGCTATAACCGGCCAGATGAATTTCGCCGATGGCAGCAGCGGGTAGACTGGCGAGTACTGCGTTGTAGTCGACGCCCAGATTGATGTGATTGACGTAGAGATTATTGATGTCTAATAAAATGCCGCAACCGGTACGTTGTACCAGCTCTGCCAGAAACTCTCCCTCGTGCATTTCATTGCCGGGGTAGGTCAGATAGCTGGATAGATTTTCCAGCAGAATGCGGCTTCCCAGCATGTCCTGTGCTTCTTGTATATGACTGGCAATGCGGTGTAGCGCAGCATGGGTATAGGGGAGCGGGAGTAAATCGTTGATATAACGTTGGCTGGAGTGATTGAACGATAAATGCTCGGAGACGCTAGCCGGTTTGACACTGTTTATCAAACGTTTGAGAGAAGCCAAGTGCTGGTAGTCCGGGCGCGTGGCAGAACCCAGCCCAAGACCGACGCCGTGCAGCGAGAGGGGGTAATGTGCAGCTACTTGTTGCAGCATGGCGACAGGCTGGCCACCATCAAAAAAATTCTCGCTATGTACTTCTACCCAGCCCAAAGCGGGCCAATGCTCAACAACTTCTCGATAGTGCGGGCCGCGTAAGCCAATACCAGCGCTACAGGGTAAGAGATTGATCGGCATATTCACTCCTGAGCCAGCTGTTGCGAATTTATTGACACATATAGTCGTAGAGGCTTCTGGAAACAGTGGCCATCATCTGTTTGGCTTGCTCTTCGCTGGCACGGGTTTTTGATAGCAAAATTAAGACATAAGCGCGGCCATCGGCTAAATAAACAATCGCGGAGTCGTGATTAATGCCGGTGATATTGCCGGTTTTATGGGCCACTTTGGTTCCTACCGGTAATTGCGCGGGAATGATATCCCGGAATTTCTGATCCAATAAGACATTGACCATCTGTTCTGAGGCAGCTGGACTAACCACCATGCCGTTGGCCAGCTTTTCAAAAATCAGCATTAAATCATAAGCAGTGGTGGTGTTAATCAAACCCTGATCAAAAGCTTTTTGATCTTCCAAGCCCCGTTTGATCTCGATATCGTTCGCCCCTAATTGGCGCATGGTTGCGGTGACATCTGCAGGTGTGACGATCTCCAGCAGCATATTGGTCGCAATATTGCTACTTTCGGTAATCATCTTATAGACGAGCGCCGCTATGCTGGTATCCGTGCCGCATAAATCGTAATAACTAGGTTCGCTGTCATCAGCAGCATTCAGACTGAATTCACTGTTATCGATAATGCTGTTGAAGACGTTTTTCAGGGTGAGCTTATCTTGCAATGATAATTTGCCAGCGGCAGCCTGACGGTAAACCTCTATCATCACCGGCGTTTTCATGGTGCTGGCTGCATGAAAACGATCGCGCGCATTGTGCAGAATAGTTTGTTGGGTGCTGAGGTCTTTAAAGGCCAGCGCAAAATGGCTGTCTTCTCTGCTAAGAATGTCGTGTATTTTTTGTTCTAGCTGCTGTAAAGATGGGCTGGAACGTGTGTCTAGTGGCATGGTGATTAAGATGAGTAGTCTTGAAGGAGCTATCCGTACAACAAAATGGTGGGCGCATTCCAATCTTGGCTCTAAATAATATGCGCCCACATCTGTTAAGCCGTATTATTTTTCCTCGGCCAATTTACCACCCATTTTTTGGCAGCTACCTTTGGCAACGTATTTCCAATCACCCGGGTCTTTGTCCTTAGTGGCCTGCCCAGCACAAGAATGGGTGCCGCTAGCAGAAGCACAATCATTTTTACCAGCCTGAGCAATGCCGAAGCATTTTTCTTTTTCAGCTGCAAATGTCGGCGCACTGCTGAGCGTGCCAAGAGCGAGCACAGCACCTAAGGCGGAAGTAATAAGCGCTTTGTGATTCATGGGTTGATTCTCCTGATAATGCCCGGCGACGAGCGAGTGATTCTAACATTAATTCTGCCAGCATACTGTCAATGACACGGTTTGCCAGCGTTTGGAGGCGCTAATAAAACCCCTGATCCCGCGTTGCGCCTCCTTGCCGTACTACTTTACTGTCTGCGTCGGTGCGCCTCGGCTCAGGGACTCTTCGAGGTTTTGTTAGCGGCTTTTAATAGCTTAGAGCATCTTATTGAATTTGCTGCTTTTAGTGTTTAGGCCATCCAGCCAGGTTTGCGCTGTTCTATCATCGCGCGGATACCTTCTTGCCCTTCGGCACTGAGTCGGATGTCGACGATGCGTTCGATGCAGTGCTCACTCACTGCTGTATTGACTCCCCGGGCACCAATCTCTGCAATCAGTTGTTTTGCCGCCACCATCGCTGCGGGACTGTTGATGAGCAGATGTTTGATCAACTGCTCGGTGCTGGCATCCAACTCATCGCTTTCGACCACCTGATGGATTAAGCCGAGCCGTTTGGCTTTGCCGGCATTGAGGCGTTCCGCACTGATGAAGTAACGCCGGGCAGGGCGCTCACCCATTGCCCGGATAATATAGGGGGCGATTTGTGCTGGGATCATGCCTAGGCGCACTTCAGAAAAGCTGAACAGAGCCGCTGAGCTGGCAATGGCTACATCACAACAGGCGACCAGGCCGACACCAATGCCAAAGGCCGAACCTTGTACTTTGGCAATGGTTGGTTTTGGCAGTGTGTCCAGCACATGCAGGAGTCGGGTAAGTAAACCGGCATCACGCTGTAATTCTTCGCGATTAAACTCGACCATACGACGCATCCATTCACTATCGTGACCGGTAGAGAAGCTGATGCCATTGGCGCTAAGGATGACGGCTTTAACCTTAGAGTCTTGCGCCACGCTTTCCAGCTTACTGGTGAGTAGTCGGATATGCTGGTCATCTAAGGCATTGTGCAGCTCACTGCGGTTAAGCGTGATCTCGGCAATACCTCGCTGGTCTATGGTGAGCAATACCGCGTTTTCAGACATGATTTCTCCTTATAAGCTATCAGGGAAACTAGGTAAAACCTCCACCTTTGGAAGCCTTTAGACATCTACAAATACATAATTAGTATTTTTTAATCAACAGCTTAATATCATTTCTCAACGATTTAATCTGGCTTCTACGAATGCCTGCATGTGGCAACACTTCGGTTCTTGGCGTAGTTTTTTCAGGTGCTTTTGAAAAGGTTACGCCAGTCTACGCAGCAGATCGTAAGCCATTGAATGGAATGAATTATGTTCGATGCTTAATAGGCAAAATAACTGCTCCCTAGTCAACACCTTAAAATTGATCGTTGTCCCGGCTTACGCCTAGAGGCGACCGCCAAACATCATACTTGGATTTACCGTTATAAGTCTCCTGTTGATGGTGGGATGAAACAGATTAAGTTGGGCCGCTGGCCTGCACTCTCGTTCGCTCAGGCGATGGGGGAATGGGATAAAGCCCGCCAGCAGCGAGAGCAAGGTAAAGACCTGGCGCTTGAGGCCCGTAGTGCGCGCCAGGCGGCTAAACAATCGGCGGAAATGGAGTTAGTCAGCAGCGGCCCTACTGGATATCGCGTGTCTGAGTGTGTGGAAGATTATTGTCAGCATTTGGATAAGACACGGCTCTGTTGCATAAATCTTAGGTAGGGCGAGCTTCCCCTTTCCCCAAACAGATTTATGCCACAGCGACCGTGCACGGACGGCCCAGCATGCTGAAGCGGTTCAAGATGGCAGCACGCACTTGCAGCTCTGCCACTTGACCATTGAAGCACCGGGCCATCACCCTTTCGCCCAATCGTTTGAAGCAATGCATCTTGGTTTCCACTAGGCTACGGCGATGGTAGTCACTCCAGCGTTTCCAGATCGTCCTCCCCAATC
>JACCFC020000056.1 GCA_020830965.2 Neisseriaceae bacterium TC5R-5 | reverse complement strand
GCCAATGACCGTATCGACCGTACCGTCTACGACAGCGCTGGTCGCGCGATCTACAGCGTCGATGCTGCCGGCTACGTCACCGAAAAGCGCTATGACGCGCTGGGTCAGGTGATCGAAAGCCGCCGCTATGCCACCGCGATCAACCCCCTCTCGCTAGACGGTAGTGCCAAGGCGATCAGCAGCCAGCTTAAAACCAGCGCGAATGACCAGCGCCAGCGTACGGTGTACGACCATGCTGGCCGGGTGATCCAAAGCGTGAATACGCTAGGGCTGAGTACCCGCTACCAATACGATGCGCTGGGGAATGTACAGCAGGTCACCACCGCCGAAGCGGCAGCAGAGACCCCCCAAGTCAGGAGCGTCAGGGCGCAGGCAGCCGCATTAGTCCAGACTAATAGCGCTATCAGCCTAAATGCCGAAAACAATGGCCGCTTCGACCTGAACCGTTCTTTAGGTCAATTCAAAGCCGGGGATATCATCACCATTTCTTTCCGCGCCAAGGTGCAGGGGATTAAGAACGCTGCGGTCAGCCTCAGCACCTTTAGCGCTTATATTTACCCTCAAACCGAAACGAGCGAGCAAGAAGCGGACGGGTGGATCAAAAAGACACTTACCTATACCGTCAGCGCGGATGACGAATTATTTATTACTCTGCACGGGGATCGTGATGGGAACATCAATATCGGCGGAGGCGTCAGTAAGGACAAAGGGCGCGTCTTTTATGACGATATAGCCGTCCACAGCACACAGCAGGGCCTGGTTCTGCAAGAGGACTTTGAGCAAGGCGTGGATGCGGCCTGGATGATCGGCAAATCCTTTTGGAGCATGGGCTTTGGCGGTGACCCCACGCTGGTGGATGCGGCAACAGGAGAAGACAAAGACCTAGATAATAGCAGCAGCAATACCAGCTTAAACAAAGACAATGCGCTGCAATTGGCCGCTGGTGACAAAATAAAATATTCGCTAGGCCAACTGAAGGCCGGTGATGGCGTGACCATCAGGCTGCGCTACCGTGGCGATATCAAAACGCTGTTAGGTCATGCCGATAATCTACTGTCTTTTGGTATGAGCATCTCCTCATCTGGCGATGGCTGGTCTTATATCGCGTATAACTTTACGGTTCTCAGTGATCAGGAACACTTTATTTGGCTTCTTGCTAATGCCGATGGCCAAGATGGTGGACTGATTGACGCGGTGGAAGTGATCAGCGACCTACGCGGACGGCTCTTGCTGGACACCTTCAAAAAAGGGATGAATCCCGCCTGGCTTGTTGAAACTGGCCGTGCACCCACGCTAGTGAATGCGCAAACTGGCGAGCTTGTCGTTATCGACAACACCGATAAGCCCGAAGACAACACCGGCAAGCCTGACGATAACACTGATAATAGCGATCACCCCAAGCCTGAAGATCGTCTCATTCCTGAAGGTCAGCTGCTGCAGACGACCCGCTACCGTTACGACAGCGCCGGCCGTCTGATCAGCGAAAGCCGGGGCAATGGCGACTCGCTCAGCCTCACTGTCGGCTATGAACTCGACGGCCTCGGCAATAAGCTTAGTGTGACTGATGCCAGCGGCCATACCACCCGCTATCAATACGATGCGCTGGGCCGCGAAACTCAACGTACCGATGCACTGGGCAATGTCACCGTGCAACAGTATGACGCCTTCGGCAATGCCACCCGCGTCACCGACCCACGCGGCAATAGCGGCCGCTTCTACTTCGACGCGCAGAACCGGCCCATCCTCAGCATCGACCCGCAGGGTTATGCGACGGCGACCGAATACGACGCTTTCGGCAACGTCACCCGCATCATCCGTTACGCCAGCGCGCTGAATCTGAGCAGCCTGGGTGATACGCCACCGACCCTCACCCCCGACGCCGCACGCGACCGCATTAGCAGCTTTAGTTACGACGCCCTGGGCCGCCAGACCGCGATTCGCGATAGCAACGGCTATAGCGAAACCCTCAGCTACGATGCCTTCGGCCATAAAACCGGTTACGTCAACAAATTGGGGGGCACCTACACCTATCGCTACGATGCCCTGGGTCGGGTGCTCGAAGAAATCAGCCCGCTGGGCAGTATCAAGCGCTTCGAATACGATGCCCATGGCAACCGCACGCTGCAGATCGAAGCCTATGGCCGCCCGGAACAGCGCACCACCCGCTATGAATACGATGCCAATAATCGTCTGATCCGCCAGACCAGCGACACCGTCAATGTCTACAGCCTCGACAAAGGCGAACAGAGCGTCACGCCAACGATTAGCTATCGCTACGACACGCTGGGCAATCTGATCGAAGTCACCGACGTTAACGGCAATATCACCCGCAGCCGCTACGACGCGCTGGGCCGTAAAACCGCCGAACGCAGTGCCGAGGGCGTGCTCACCGAATGGGAATACGACGCCAACGGCAATATCATCCAACAAAAAATCTATGGTGACCGTATTGCTTTACCCGCTGACGGCAGCGTCGCGGCAGCCAGCAATGCCAACAATGTCCGGATCACCCAATACCAGTACGACGCCAATAACCGCCTGACTGCGACCATTATTCCCAAGCAACAGACTGGTCAGCGAGATGCCAGCAGTGGCCAATACACGATAGGTAGCCAAGACCTGACCACCCGTCAGGTCTACGACGCTAACGGCAATGTGATCCAGCAGATCGATGCCGGTGGTAACAGCACCTACCACTATTACGACGCCCTAGGCCGTCAAACCCTCAGCGTGGATGCGGCGGGATATGCCAGTCGCTGGGCATACAATGCCAATGGCCAGGTACTACGCCACACCCGCTATGCGACCAAACTCAGTCTGACGCTCAGTGCCAGCACCCCCACCGCCAGCTTGGAATCGGCGCTTAAAACCAGCGTGGACGACCGCATCAGCGAATACGACTACGACCTGATGGGCCAGGTGATTGCTGAACGTCGCCTCAATGTTGCCGTCGCCAGCCAGAACGGCACCGCCCAAAGCCTGGTGACCATCACCACCCGTTACCAATACAACGGCTTGGGCAAAGTGATCCAAAAAACCGACGCCNTCGACTACCAAGGCCAGAGTGTGCGCCCGACCACCGACAGCGAATACAACGCCCTCGACCAGCTCAGCCGCAGCCTCCGCCGTGGCCTCGACAACGATAGCGAAGCCGACGACCAGATCCAGCGCTACCAGTACGGTACCGGTGGCCTGCTGCTCAGCCACACCGACGCCAAGGGTCAAACCAGCCACTACAACTACGACATCGCTGGCAACATCAGCCGCACCAGCCGCGCCCGGCAGCAGGCGGATGGCAGCAGTGTCACCGACACCACTGTCTACCGCTACGATGCGCGTGGCCAACAAACCGAACGACGCGACCTGGCTACCGGCATGCGCTACGAAACCCGCTATAACGCCTGGGGGGATATCGAAGCCAAACGCACCGGCAATAGTGGTAGCGGCGACTGGCAGGAATTCGCCGAATATGATGGTGCTGGCCGTATCCTCAAAAACAACCTCAACGGCGTCACCCGCGCCTGGCTGTACGACGCCAATGGCAACGCCAGCCTGAGTATTGAATCCGACCAGATCAACCTACGCAGCTACACCCAGGAACAAATCATCAGCCAGATCAATGGCGGCAATGCCGGCCTGCGCCTGACAGTGAGCGACTACGATGCACGTAATCAACTGATTGCTACCTATCAGCCCAAGATGGTGAATGCGCGTGATCAGGCCAGCGTGCGGCTGGAGTCGTGGATCAGTGTCAAGCCGCAGACCAGTGAGGGCGGCTCTGTCAGCGCACAGCCGGCGAAACCGGCGGCACTGATGCCGGGAACGAGTGGTGTGGTAGGGACGATCGCGACGACAATGGGAACAAGCAAGGCTTGGTTGTCAGGGGTGAAGACTGTCGGGACAAGACCTCAGTGGGGCACTCCTCCAGGTTATCCCGTAGGGATACATTCTAATAATTATTATAATGATATTGGTTATTTTAGTGCGACTTCGATAACGCTGGAAGTGCCGGTTCCCAGTGGAACGCTCTCTTTTGGCGGCGGCAATTTGGTTTTAACGACCACGGTCAGTATCATGATTAAAGGTGTAGCTAGAACGTTTACTGCCAGTATTCCTAGGGCATCCAATTCAACGGTTATTCAGATAGAGGTGCCAATTGAGCTCGTGCTTCAAGGCCTAAGGAGATACGGCGTCTCTAATGAAGCAATCAAGGGCTCTCACATTAATCCAGATTATTACTGGGGAGTACCTTACGGTTCATCCGGGGTACAGATTAGCATTAACCATGTGCTAAGCAAGGATTTAGGAAACGGGAGCTATCGCCAGATTTCAAACAATACGCAAACTGCGGATGCTTATGATTTTGTATCATTTAAAGCGAGTGGGGAGCAAGGCTATATGGCCCAACGTGCGCCAGGCGGCTACTCAAGAAAAGTGGAAGGCCACTCAGCAGTTGGCTCTTTTTTGCAGAACCAAGTTCTGATCAGCGGCGAAAATGCTGCAGCCAACCGCCTGATGTTGATGATACGCGCAGTCAATTCTAATAGCGGCTGGACGACCTACAACGTTCCTAAAACCGGCACCGGCCAATTTGCCCTCGACTGGTCCGATATTCCGCGTGGCGACTACGAATTCCGTTACTACACGCTGGACGCCGCCGGCAACATCCTCAATGCGCAGCAAAGCCGCACAAACCTCAACTTACGAGATGGCGCCTCAACTCCCGCCATGTCTACCACCCCGATCGCCACCGGCGGCCCGGGTCAGGCGTATATGGAGGGTTCTTCAGCGATCAATATCACTGGCTTGGGCAGCCAGGCCGCCAGCGGCCGGATTCGTTTCCGCAACCCACAGACCAACGGATGGACCACCTTCTACAGTCTGTCTCCCCTCTTTAACGGCTGGTTCCAGTTCTACCCGTTCCACTATGGCCTGGCTCCGGGCCTGAATTGGGAATACGAACTGGAAACCTTTAACGGTAACGGCCAATCGCTCGGTACCAGTGTTGGCAACTTCGTGCGTGACAACCCTAATTCGGTCACCTACCAGCTCAGCAGCAAACCTTCGGTACTCAGCATTACGGGTAATTTGAACAAGACGGCCACCCGTGGCGTGCTGCTTTATGCGCCTGCTGGCAGCACTAACTACATCAGCGTGCCGCTGACGAAAGATGGCAGTAACTGGATTTGGAATAGCAGCTCAGTTGCCGGCTTAAGTGGTAGCTATGACTTTAAATATCAGCTGTTCGATGCTCAGGGTCTGATGGTGAATCATGCCAGCGGGCAGTTCAGCGTGACGGCTCTGGGGATTAATGCCAAAGCCACGGGTCTCGTCCTCCCAACCCTCGTTAGTTTCGCCCCACCACAAACCAACGCACAACAACTACTGCTGTCCTACCGCCGAAAAGGCAGCCAAGACCAGTGGGTGGAAACCACGCTATTGCGCAATAGTAATGGCCACTTCGACCTTGATGCCAATAGCCTGCTAGCAGGCGACTACGAATACCGCTACCAACTCAAAAACGCGGCTGGAGAATACATCAAGGGTAGCGACGGCCTAGTCGTGCAAGTAGAAGGTTATCTGCGTCGTGGCAGCACCACTGAAGCGCTAGACCTCAAATGGGTGATTACTGGCGTTAACAACAGCGAAAGCACCATCATACGCCAACAAAGCTATAACGCCTTTGGTGAAGTGATCAGCGAAACCGATGGCCGTGGCAACGTCACCCGCTTCGAATACAACACGCTGGGCAAGCTGATTGCCAAGCAAGACCCGAGTACGCAGATCACCCTTGCTAATGGCACCACCAGCACCCAAGCGCCACGCACCCAATACCGCTACGATGCGATGGGTAATCTGGTGGCCATCGTCGACGCCAACGGCCA
>JACCFC020000055.1 GCA_020830965.2 Neisseriaceae bacterium TC5R-5 | reverse complement strand
TTTGGTTGGCTGGAGAAATGCAGACGTTTGTGGAAGAACTGCGAGCGTAAGCTCAACTCAAGTTTGCAACTCGTTCATCTGGCATTTCTCGTCCTGCTACTTCGAAGATCGTGAACAGGCTCTTAAGCGATACCCTGCCTGTAACAGCAATTGATGGGCCGTTTCGCCCCGCAAAAAAGCTATTAGTGCGCGCGCCGCCACCGAATCCTTGATCAGCAACGCATCCTGCCGAATAGGCTGATGCAGCTTTTCCGGCACTAGCCAGAGGTACTGCTGAATAGCCTGCTCGCGTAATTGCGCAATGCTGACAAAAGCAAACTCAGCGCCACCTAGCTGAGCAAACTGCAAGGTCTGGCTGATATTTTCACCAAATAGCAATTTATTTTGCAGCTTGCTCTGTAACTGCAAACTCTGCAGCGTTTGCATCGCCGCACGACCATAAGGTGCGCTATCCGGGTTAGCGATGGCTAGCTTATTGAAATGCCCCTGCTGCAAGGCAGCGCTACCGACATCACGGCGGGTTTTGCTCCATAAAACTAGCTGGCCTATTGCATAACTGAAGCGGCTGGAAGCCACCCCGATGCCATCTCGCAATAAAGCCGCGGGTTGCACCTCATCCGCCGATAAAAACACATCAAATGGCGCACCTTGACGAATTTGCGCAGCCAGCTTGGCGGAGGCTCCGCTGCTGCTCTTGATCTGATGACCCGTCTGCCGCTCAAATTCAATACCTATCTTGTCCAAGGTAGCGGCAAAATTACTCGCCACGGCCACTCGTACTGTGGCAGCAAAGCTGCTAAACGGCAGCACGAACAACAGCAGCACAATCAAACGTAGCATCTTGGCTCCTAACAGGGGAAAATCGGCATCATATTAAACTTCCTTGGCGCGCACCATGACCATAAGCGAGCTTGCTGGCACGGCCAGCACGGTTCTTACACTGACTTTTAGAGAGTTGCCGTGAGCCAAGCCAGCCCTCAGCCACTAGACGCCCTCCATTGCCCGCTGCAGGGTATCAATCTGATTGAAGCCTCGGCCGGTACCGGTAAAACCTGGACGATTGCGGCCCTGTTTGCCCGGCTGCTGTTGGAAGAGGTACAGGGACAAACACCTCCGACTATCGATCAGCTGCTGGTCGTCACTTATACCCGTGCGGCCACCGCCGAATTACGTGATCGGCTACGATTGCGCCTTAGCGAATTGGCACAGGTTTTAGCGGAAGAACAACCGGTGGACGAGCCATTTCTACAAGCACTGGCCGCACGGTTCCCGCCTGGCCCGGTACGCGACCTGGCCCAGCAACGCCTGCATGCGGCTATTACTGGCTTTGACACGGCGGCCATCTATACTATTCACGGCTTTTGCCAACGGGTATTGAGTGACGCGGCCTTTGCCAGCGGCCAGACCTTTCAAGCAGAACTTCTCACCGACGATAGCGAACGACTAAGCGAAATTGTCGATGATTTCTGGCGCCAGCACGTGGTCAACAACCCCCTGCTCGCCCAGGTGCTAGTCGATACGCAGGAAACCCCGGCAGCCTGGCTAGCTGAAATTAAACCCTACTTATCCAAACCCTATTTACAGCACACCATGCCCGCCGCGCAAACACTGACAGAAGCGCGGCAAACCGCCAGTCGCTACTGGCAGGCACTGGCCATCAACACACCCCAACTCGATGACATCACAGAGCTGCTGCGCAGCACTAGCCTGAATGCCAATAGCTACCGTCCGGCGACGATAAGGCGCTGCCTGCAATTACTTAACAGCCTGTTAGCACAAGAGGCGCTGCCATTACTGAACCCAGATGAACGCAATTTACTGGATAAGCTGCACCCGGCCAGCCTGCTGAAAGCCACCAAGAAAAATCAGACTCCACCGCAACACCCGCTATTCGAACAGATCGCCGCCTGGCTGGACGCCTGGGATCGCTATCGGGCAGCCACCATCCTATCCGTGGCCGGTTTAAAGTTGGACATGATCAGTTGGGTTGATCAACAACTCAGTTTGCGCCGCAGTGCCGAACGCAGCCGCAGCTTTGATGATTTACTCACCGACCTGGGCGCGGCCCTGGCTGACCCGGAACGTGGCCCGGCGCTGGCCGCCCAGGTAGCCCGCAGTTTTCAGGTAGCGCTGATTGACGAATTTCAGGATACCGACCCCACCCAATACGCGATTTTTCGCCATTGCTTTGTACAACAGCAACGAGCGGTCTTTTTAGTGGGTGACCCCAAACAGGCAATCTACAGCTTTCGCGGGGCCGATATTTTTGCCTATCTGGCGGCCCGTGATGATGCCGAACACCATTACACACTGGATACCAACCACCGCTCACAAGCACCACTGGTCAACACCGTCAATGCACTGTTTGCCCGCGACCTGCCCTTCCTGCTAGATGGCATCAGCTACCAGCCGGTGGCAGCACAGCGCCACACTAAGGGCAGGCTGGAGCTGAGCGATGAACACACACCCTTCTGTTTTCAATGGCTGGAGAGCCCGGCGGGCTTGCTGAATAAAGAAGACGCCAGCGCACAGGCCAGCAAGGCCAGCGCCGACGAAATTACCCGCTTGCTCAATCTGGCCAGCCAGGGACAAGCCAAGCTAGTCCAAGGAGAACACAGTCGTGCCCTGCAGGGAGGCGATATCGCCGTACTGGTCTCCACCCATCGCCAAGGCGAGCGCATGCGTCAGGCGCTGGCGGAACGCGGCGTCGCCAGTGTTGCCCTCACCCAGGCCAGCGTGTTTGCCAGTCACGAAGCCGCCGAGTTGCTGGCACTATTACAAGCCTGGGCCGAACCCGGCAGCGACGCGCGCTTACGCGTGGTACTGCTGACCGAGTTAGCCGGCCTGGATGCCGCACAACTCTTGCAGCAAGTAGAAGATGAACAACAATGGGAAGCCCAATTACTGGCTAATGCCGAACAACACCGGCTCTGGCAAAACCGCGGTTTTATGGCGGCCTGGCGGCAGTTTTTCAACCATTGGCAAGTCGCGGAACGGCTGCTGCCGCTGCCCGATGGCGAACGCCGGCTGACCAATCTGGCGCATCTGGCCGAATTATTGCAACAGGAAACCGAACACAAGCAAGGTATCAGCCCCTTGCTGGCCTGGCTGGAAGCACGCGTCAGCGACCCACCGCAAGGTGAAGAAGCCCTGTTGCGCCTGGAGAGCGATGCCGCCCTAGTCAAGATTGTCACCATCCACACCGCCAAAGGCCTGCAATACCCCATCGTATTCTGTCCATTTTTATGGGATGGCACACTGGAGCGCAGTGGCAACAGCTTTTGGCGCTATCACCAGCACAACGCCTCCCATCTGGCACCGGACATCCTGGCCGACGACGATATCCGCCTGGCCGCCCGCAGTGAAATGCTCGCCGAAAAGCTACGCCTGCTCTATGTCGCGCTCACCCGTGCCCAGTATCGGCAATATCTATGCTGGGGGTGGGTAAAAGACATGCACACCGCCGGCCTGTCCTGGCTATTGCATGGCAGCACCGTGCAAGACCTGCAACAACTGGATAGCCTCAAGCTGGAACAGAACACGGTAACGCAGGAACTGGCCCGCTTCGTTGAGGCACAACAGGGCGCAGCGAGTATTCTCAATAGCGACAGCGACATGCAGATGCGACACACGCTAGCCGCGGCAGCGGTGAACTATCAGGCCCAGGCGTTTAGCCGCCCTTTGCTGCCCCCCTGGCAGATGGCCAGCTTCACCTCACTGACGCACGCCGCCAGCAAAAACAAATGGGTGGAAAGCCCGGATCACGACCACCGCACCACCGTCCCCACACCCGCCAGCTTGCCAGGCCCGGCCGAGCTAGACCGCTTTCATTTTCCACGCGGCGCCAAAGCCGGTGTCTGCCTGCATGATATTTTCGAAAACATCAGCTTTAACGGAACAGCCAGTCAACGACAAAGCACCATCGCCCGCCTGCTGCACAAGCATGGCATTGGCGAACAATGGCTGAGCAGTGCCGAGGCCATGATAGAAGACACGCTGCAACAAAACCTCGCCCCGGGCGTCCGGTTAGCCGATATCGGCGATGAACAACGCCTAATGGAAATGGAGTTCACCCTGCCAGTAAAACAGCTAGATGTGCAGGCCTTAATTGCCCTATTGAGCGACCCGCAATATGGTCTCGCCGAGCCCTTGCGCGCCGCCGCTGGCCAACTCGACTTTGCCACCGTGCGCGGTTATTTAAAGGGCTTTATTGATCTGGTGTTTTACGCCGAGCAGCAGTTTTATCTGGTGGATTACAAATCCAATCACTTAGGCATGGCCAGCGAAGACTATCAGTACGATGCCCTCGCCGCTTCCATTGCCCAGGAACATTACTATTTACAATATCTGATTTACTGCGTTGCTTTACGCCGCTATTTAATCGCACGCCAAATAGATTTTGCACAAAGTTTTGCCGGAGTGCGCTATCTGTATCTGCGTGGTATCGGTAGCGGCGACAATGGTATCTGGGCAGATAGGCCGAACAATGATTTATTAATCGCCCTCGATAAGCTGCTAAGCTGAGCGCGCTTTGCTCATAGTAATGGCTAATCGTTCTAAAAATGGAGAGTATATGCAGCAAAATCTGGCCGCCCCGGCCCATTCCGGCTTAAAAGTACAGCCGCTGGGCAAATTGGAAACCGTAGGCTTTATTGTTGGTACCAATATCGGTGCCGGCGTATTGGGCATGGCTTATGCCGCCCGTAAAGTGGGTTATTTTCCCTTACTGATCTGCCTGATCCTGACCTGCATTATTTGCAGTATCACCATGCTGTATATCGTCGAAGCCAGCTTACGTACCCGTGGCAACCATCAGCTCAGCGGCTTAAGTCACCGTTATATTGGCAAAATCGGCGCCTGGTTAATGTTTATTGCAGTTGCCGCCAATAGTTATGGGGCACTGACCGCCTATATGATAGGCAGCGGCGACATTCTGGCCAGCTTCTTTGGCCAATATGGCCTAAGCAAACAGCTAGGCAGCATACTTTTTTTTATCCCCTCGATACTGGTGATGTATCTGGGCTTAAAAGCCCTGGGGGCCGGGCAAAAATTTATCAGCTCCGGCATGACGCTGATTGTGCTGGTATTAATTCTGGCCACCATCTTTCATCCGGATACCCAAGTCGCACGGCTGTTCATGAGCGACTGGCAATATGTGGTACCCATCTTTAACTTATCGGTATTCGTCTTTGGCTCACAATATATTGTGCCGGAGCTGGTACGTGGTAACGCCGATAAGGCCGCGCAATTACCTCGGCTGATTATTTACGGCATGGTGGCAACCCTGGTGCTGGTCGCAGCCATCCCCGCCTCGGTGATTGCGCTGGTAGGCAGCGATAATCTCAGCCAGGTAGCCACATTAAGTTGGGGGAAATCACTAGGTAGCTGGGCATTTTACTCGGCCAATATCTTTGCCTTACTGGCGATGATGACCTCTTACTGGGGGCTGGGTGGCAGCCTGTTCACCAATATCTTTGACCATTTTCATCTGGGCGATGAAGAACATCGAAGCAAACGCATACTGATGCTGGCTGTGGTCGCTATTCCGCCCTTTATGCTCGCGTATGCCGAAGCCGGCAGCTTTGTTAATGCACTCTATTTTGCGGGGACATTTGGCGGGGTCTTGATGGGCATTATCCCGATTATTCTATTGCACAAGTCCAGAAAGCATGGTGATAGCCAGCCTGACTTTGTCTGCGGCTGGTATGCGCATCCGCTGGTGCAAATACTGATTATTGCCACTTTTGTATTCAGTGGTTTCTACGCGCTAGGTTCCGCCTTTAACTGGCTACCGGCCAGCTGGTAAGACAAAGCCCTGCGCATCACCACTCTGTCAGCAGCTTGCATGTGCTGGCGCTAGGGTGAGATCGACGCAGGGCGGTTCTCTTTACAGCCTTGTATTAACGTTTATGCCACAAATCAATCAACTCACCGGCTTCCAGTGATTTCACTTCGCTGCGTGCCTGCAACCAGGCGAGTAATTCACTACGCAGTGCCTCATCGATTTTTATTGCCGCAACCGGAAATGCCACCCCTTCCAACTTGCCATGGCCATCGTAATGACCACCAAAGCTGATACCTTTGGCATCCACTAGATCCAGCCAGGCATCCAGCAAAGCATCGGCTTGCTCATCGCTAACCGAATTGAGCTCGGCAAGTAGGTGAAAACCCAACTCACAATATTCGCCGACACGCGTTTTCTTGCGTTGACGTGTGTTCAAACGTTTCAGACGCTGACGCGAATGCGGGTTATAAATCGCAGACATGGGCATACTCTCTATCTATTTTTCAGGAGGGGCGATCATAGCAGGCTTGGAGCCGCTAACCAAACCCCTGATCCAGCGTCGCGCCTCTTTGTCGTAACACTAGCACTGTCTGCGTCGGCGCGCCTTGGCTCAGGAGCTCTTCGAGGTCTTATTAGCGGCGCTTAGAGCCTGTTCACGATTCCTAAATGCTGGAAAATAAGGAGATGCGAACAACAAAATATCCAAGCGACATCAGTCTAGAACAATTTGAACAAATTCGTCCTCTGCTGGAGAGTGTGCGCAAGAAAA
>JACCFC020000054.1 GCA_020830965.2 Neisseriaceae bacterium TC5R-5 | reverse complement strand
TCGCGGTGATCCCCCAACGCTGGGTCGTGGAACGCAGCTTTGGTTGGCAGGAGAAATGCAGACGTTTGTGGAAGAACTGCGAGCGTAAGCTCAACTCAAGTTTGCAACTCGTTCATCTGGCATTTTTCGTCCTGCTGCTTCGAAGATCGTGAACAGGCTCTTACCAAGCCGCGGTGCGCCGGATTTGTGCAACAAAGCCGTCAGCTAGCTTAATCGGTTTACCATCAGCAGATAGCTTGGCGTTCTTGATAGCGCTACTGGTTAGGGGCANTTGTGTTGGTATTTGCCTTGTGTTGGTATTTGCCTTGTGTTGGTATTTGCCTTGTGTTGGTATTTGCCTTGTGTTGGTATTTGCCTTGTGTTGGTATTTGCCTTGTGTTGGTATTTGCCTTGTGTTGGTATTTGCCTTGTGTTGGTATTTGCCTTGTGTTGGTATTTGCCTTGTGTTGGTATTTGCCTTGTGTTGGTATTTTTTGAATTGCTTCCGCTCGATACCCACAAATAGACCAACAAAACTATCGGCTTGCTTAGGTCACCTTTGAATGGCTTGAGACAACAAAAAACCCGCAAAGCTTAACGCTGCGCGGGTTTTAGGTTTATGTCAGTCTGCTTGGGAAGTGCTTGTGGTGCCCCGGGCCGGACTTGAACCGGCACAACCGAAGTCGAGGGATTTTAAGTCCCTTGTGTCTACCAATTTCACCACCGGGGCACTGCAAAACTGCAGAAGGGCGCCATTCTAGCCTAGGGTGAGGCAGAAATGCAACAGCTAACGACAATTGTTGTATTTTTACACAGCCGCGAGCTTACCCCATGCCACGACCTAATGCACATAAGGTAAACAACTGCTATTCTGCTTGCTCATTTCATTTCCTGCCAGTTCGGTATCACCATCACCCTTGTGGTTGAACGGCGGCCATCGTGCAGGGTGTCCCCAAATGGGGGTTTTGGCCAAAGGAAGAGTGATGAGGCAGACGGTACGTTTTTACCTGAATGGTGAGTTGCAGCAATTGGCAACGGTGAATGCCAACCAGACTTTGCTGCAATATCTGCGTAGTGATGCCGGTTTGACTGGCTGTAAAGAAGGCTGTGCCGAGGGCGACTGTGGCGCTTGTACTGTCACAGAGGCCAGCTTGGATGGCACCGGCACCGTGCGCTATCGCGCGCTGAATGCCTGTATTCGCCTGTTACCAACCCTCGATGGCTGTGCGCTGTGGACGGTGGAGGGCCTGACGGCAGCCGATGACCGTTTGCACCCGGTACAACAGGCGATGGTGGATGAACACGCCTCGCAGTGTGGTTTCTGTACGCCCGGCTTTGTGATGTCCTTGTACAGCCTGTATCAGAACGGGGAACGTAGCCTCAGCCGGCAGCGTGCGTGTCAGGCTTTATCCGGCAATCTATGTCGCTGCACCGGCTACCGGCCCATCCTTGCCGCCGCCACCCGCATCGGCCAGTACCCGCCACCAGCAAACACGCAGACCGATGTACCGGCACAGCTACGTGCGTTACAGCGCGAACAAAGCCTGATACTGCAACAACAGGGCTTGCGCTTTTGGGCACCGCTATCAACGGCGGAACTGTCGGCCCTATATTTGGCACACCCCGATGCCGTTTTGCTGGCTGGCGGCACCGATATCGGCCTATGGCTGACCAAGCAGCTGCAAACTCTGCCTGCGCTGATTTATCTGGGTCAGGTACGCGAGTTACAACAGATACAGCACAACGAGCAGCACCTACGTATCGGGGCCGGGGTATTACTGGAGCAGGCCTTTACTGCTCTGCTGGCGGCCTACCCGGAACTGGATGAACTGTGGCAGCGTTTTGCTTCCTTGCCGATTCGCAATGCCGGCACACTGGTAGGCAATCTGGCGAATGGTTCGCCGATAGGCGATGCCGCACCGGCCTTGATCGCGCTGGGCGCGCAACTGGTATTGCGCCGTGGCGAACAGCAACGCCTGCTGCCGTTGGAAGATTTATACCTTGGCTACCGCCAGCAAAGCAGGCAGCCGGGCGAGTGGCTGGAAGCGGTGCAGATACCCAGGCGGCGTAGCGGACAGCAACTGGCCGTTTATAAATTATCCAAACGTTGGGATCAGGATATTTCGGCAGTCTGCGCCGCATTCAGTATCGAACTGGCGGGCGAACAAGTTACCGCCGTACGGGTTGCTTACGGTGGTATGGCCGCCACCTCGCGGCGAGCTCCGGCGGTAGAGCAAGCCCTACTCGGCCAGCCATGGAATGAGGCAAGCATACAAAACGCCATGAGTTGCTTGGCGCACGACTTTCAACCACTGAGCGATATGCGTGCCAGCAGCCACTATCGGCTGACTGCAGCCGCTAATCTGCTATACCGCTTCTGGTTGGCTGGCACCACGCCGCAAGCGCTGCGTACCGGCCTAGGAGGCGTGCAATGAATCCGACCTTACACACCGTAGGCCAGCCTTTAGCACACGAAAGCGCGCATCTGCATGTACGTGGCGCGGCACCCTATACCGATGATTTGCCCGAGCAAGTCGGCACACTGCATGCGGCCTTGGGTTTGTCGCAACGGGCGCATGCCCGCATTGTGACACTGGACTTAAGCGCGGTACGTGCCGCCCCCGGTGTGGTGGCGGTGTTGACGCTGAACGAAGTACCCGGCGAGCGCTATCTGGGGCCAGTACTGCACGACGAGCCGATTTTTGCCGATGGCGAAGTGCAATTTGTCGGCCAGCCCTTATTTGTGGTCGCTGCCAGCAGCCATGAACTAGCCCGACGTGCTGCGCGGCTGGCACGGGTGGAATATGCCGATTTACCACTGCTATTAAGCGCGCAGCAAGCCGCCGCCGCCGAAAGCTATGTACTGCCACCAGTACACATTCAGCGCGGCGATCTGGCCACCGTACTGGCCAGTGCCCCGCATCGCCACCATGGCGAATTCCACATTGGCGGCCAGGAACAGTTTTATCTGGAGGGACAAATCGCCTATGCGCTGCCGGGCGAGGATGGGCAATTACTTGTGTATTGCTCAACGCAGCACCCCTCCGAAATGCAACTACTGGTGGCCAAAGCCCTGGCAAAGCCGCTGCACCAGATTAGCGTGCAATGTCGGCGCATGGGTGGCGGCTTTGGTGGCAAGGAAACCCAGTCCTGGTATTTTGCCGTCGCCGCCGCTTTGCTGGCACAATATACCCGGCGGCCAGTCAAACTGCGTGCCGACCGTGATGACGATATGCTCATTACCGGCAAACGCCATGACTTCCACTGCCGCTATGAGGTGGGTTATCAAACCAATGGCCGCATTTTAGGCGTCAAGCTGGAATACCAACTGCGCTGCGGTTATTCGGCAGATTTATCCGGCCCGGTGGCAGACCGGCAGATCTTCCACTCCGACAATACCTATTATCTGGACAGCTTCGACATCCTATCCTTACGTACCCGCACCCATACTCAATCCAATACCGCCTTTCGCGGTTTTGGTGGGCCGCAAGGCATTATCGCCATCGAATACGTGCTGGACGATATTGCGCGCCGACTGGGGCTGGATGATCTGGACGTGCGCTATGCCAACTTTTATGGCGAAGCAGGCCGTGACCTCACCCCCTACCAAATGCGGGTGGAAGACAATGTGATTCAAGAACTGGTGGCGCAGCTGGAACAAAGCTGTGATTACCGTCAGCGCCGCCAGCAAGTGGCCGCGTTTAATGCCAGCAACACCGTGCTGCAAAAAGGGCTAGCGCTGGTGCCGGTGAAATTCGGTATCTCCTTTACCGCCACCCATTTCAATCAGGCCGGTGCCTTGCTGCATATTTATACTGATGGCTCGGTGCTGGTGAACCACGGCGGCACCGAAATGGGACAGGGCTTGCATACCAAGGTGGCGCAGATTGTTGCCGAAGAACTCGGCATCGATTTCCAGCAAGTACGGGTATCGGCCACCGACACCGCCCGCGTACCCAACACCTCGGCCACCGCCGCCTCCAGCGGTACCGACCTGAACGGCAAAGCAGCACAAGATGCCGCGCTCAAAATCAAAAGCGCGCTGGCTACCTTTGCCGCGCAGCACTATAGCTGCCAGGCAGAGGAAGTACAATTTGCAGCGGGCTTGGTGCAATGCGGTACCCAACAGCTGCCCTTTGTTGAGTTTATCCAGCAAGCCTATCGTGCGCGCGTACCGCTGTGGTCATCTGGTTTTTATCGCACCCCCAAGATTCATTACGACTTCGCCACCCTCACCGGCCGCCCCTTCTATTACTTCGTCTATGGCGCGGCCTGCGCCGAAGTGGTTCTGGATACGCTAACCGGCGAAAACCGCCTACTGCGTGCCGATATTCTGTACGATGCGGGCCGCTCAATTAACCCGGCTATCGACATCGGTCAGATTGAAGGTGGCTTTATTCAGGGCATGGGCTGGTTAACCAGTGAGGAGCTGTGCTGGGATGAGGCCGGGCGGCTGACCACTCATGCGCCATCTACCTATAAAATACCCACGATCTCCGACTGTCCGCCGGAATTGAACGTCGCGTTTTTTCAGCAGCCCAACCGCGAAGACAGCATCTATCAATCCAAGGCACTGGGCGAGCCACCGTTACCGCTAGCAGCCTCAGTGTTTTTTGCGCTGCGCGATGCCGTCGCGGCAGTAGGCCAGCATCAATACCCGCCCGCACTGGACGCTCCGGCAACGCCAGAACGCTTACTACAGGCCGTCATCGCCCAGCGAGCCGCACATGATCGCTGATAGCGATTGGCTAACCCTGCTGCTGGCCTGCCACCAGCGCGCCGAACCAGTGGTGCTGGTTACGGTGGCACGGGCGCGAGGCTCCACCCCGCGTGAAGTCGGTGCGCGCATGGCAATATCGGCCAAGCGCCTGGCCGATAGCATAGGCGGCGGCCATCTGGAATATCAGGCCATCGCCTACGCGCGGCAAATGTTGGTATCAACAGGCCGCTCACGGCAGCTGCAACGCTGGTCATTAGGAGCTAGCCTGGGGCAATGCTGCGGCGGCGTGGTGTGGCTGAACTTTGAACGACTGGAGCGGCACGATCATGACTGGCTGCTGGCACTACAACAGGCCCGCGCAGAGGGCGTAGCCTGGCGGCGCGAGCTCTCTTTCGTCGATGACACCCCACCACAGCATCGGCTGGCCAGCGCCACGGAAAACAGCCTGTTGGCGGCAGACGATAGCCATTTTGTTGATGTTTTGCCCGCGCTAGCGGCCCACATCGTGCTCTGCGGCGCGGGCCATGTCGGCCAGGCGCTGGTTGACGTCATGGCCGCCCTCCCCTGGCGCGTACTGTGGCTGGATGCGCGTGACGATGTGTTTCCGGCACGATTGCCGCCTAATGTGCAGTGCTGTCAGGGAGATGCCAGCGACGTGCCAACGCTACCGGCACAGGCCTATTGGCTGGTGCTGACGCATAATCACAAGCTGGATTTCGAGCTGGTACACGCCATCCTGCAACGAGGCGATGCGCGCTTTGTTGGCATGATCGGTTCGGCCAGCAAACGCACCAGCTTCAAAACGCGGCTGCTGGCCCGGCTGTCACCACAGCAGCTGGCGCCACTGGTGTGCCCAATCGGCATTAGCGGAATACACAGCAAACAGCCGGCAGCCATTGCGGTGGCCGTGGTGGCACAGTTATTGCAATTGATCACGGCCACACCATCCACACTTACACCATCGCTTCCAGCGCCTGTACCGCCTCATCGATGTTCTGCTCAAAGGGTTTGAGCAATACTCGCATCTGGCTGGAGATTAGTTTGTCATCCTCCAGCTTGGTCAAGCTCTGCAAGATAATCTGCAAAGCCGAGTGGGTATGGTTGAAGGTTTGATGTAGGCTGGAAAAATGTAAGCGTTTAACGGCGCCACCTGGAATGAGTTTTCCATAGGGTGCACACTCAATGACTTGATTGTCTTGAGGTTATAAAATGGCATCTAACTCTAAAAAGCTGGCATTCTGGACAGAGCATTCTCGCCAATGGCGTTCCAGTGGGTTAACCCAAAAGGCCTACTGTGCACAAGAGAACCTGGCCTTGAAGACTTTCGAGTATTGGCATCGCCAGGTGCTGGCTACTCAGAAATCCAGGAAGGGCTTTGCCCCGAAAGTAACCTTGGCTGCGGTTAGCGTGCCCCCTGATAATGCTGTTATAACGACTGGCATTTTGCTCTACAGCCCCGGTGGATGGCGAGTTGACCTACCCGCTCAGATCGGCCCAAGCGTTTTGGGAGCGCTGTTGGCCATGCTGCCATGAGCAATGCGCTTTCTCCCGAGCAGGTGTTTTTGGCCATTGAACCGGTTGATATTCGTCGTGGCATTGATGGCCTGTCCGCGATTTTGCAGGAAAGCCTGGGCCAAGTGCCCACCAATGGGCATGCTTACGCCTTTCGTAACCGGGCGGGCAATCGCATCAAGCTGCTCATTTGGGATGGCACGGGTGTCTGGATGTGTGTGCGTCGATTACATAAAGGCCGTTTTGTCTGGCCCCAGAGGGCCGAACCGGTATTTTCGCTCAGTCAGGCGGATTGGCAATGGCTGACGACAGGAGTCGATTGGCAACGACTAAGCGCCCACCCATCAGCCTTGTGGCGGGTATAAGACACTTAGGTCAAATATCGCTACAAGCCCGTGCTTACAGGGGTTTAGATAGTCTGTTCATGGTAAAATACGGTCATGGATTTCGCCGCTAAACTTACTCGCTCTAACCTCGACCCTGCTGTCACCGCCAGCTTGTTGGAACGACTTGAGCAGGATGCG
>JACCFC020000053.1 GCA_020830965.2 Neisseriaceae bacterium TC5R-5 | reverse complement strand
TTGGTTTTCTTGCGTACGCTCTCCAGCAGAGGACGAATTTGTTCAAATTGTTCTGGACTGATGTCGCTTGGATATTTTGTTGTTCGCATCTCCTTATTTTCCAGCATTTAGGAATCGTGAACAGGTTCTTACGTTGAACTGCGGGAACCTTCGGTGGCGATGTAAAGCGAAAGGCACAAGCTCAAAAGGCGAGGCCGATATTAGCGATGCGCCACCAAGGGACGGAGCAGCTCGTAGTAGTGTTGAAGCCGCTATAATGGTGGTGGAGCGAAGGGGCTGCGTCATCCCGGTATTGGTCAGTATCAACCGTACAAGCGGGAGGAGTATTGGCCAATGACCAAGCCTTTGACCCGCGCCAGCTCCATTTCCAACTCCGTCAGCGGCTTTTGATTCTTGCCCATAGCCGCCAGCTTGCCTTGGCGCGCCGCATAAACCCAGTTCTTCAACGTCCCCTGCGGCAAGGATAAGCGCTTCGCCACCTCCGGTACCGTTAACCCGTCAACAGCATGAAGATGCACTGCCTGCTCTCGAAATTCAGGGCTGTAAACCCCTTTTGGTTATCGTTCCATCTTCGTCCTCCGTTTCGTCATTTTACAGAAACGTTGGACTCCATTTTTTCCAGCCTACATCAGATCCAGCGCTGCGCCTCCTTGCCGTACTACTGGTACTGTATGCATCGGCGCACCTCGGCTCAGAGGCTCTTTGAGGTTTTGTTAGCGGCTCTAAGCGCAAAGCCAACTAGTGAACAAGTGTAGTCATGGCATAATAGATGCTGTCACCATTATTCAAACAGCCTAAGCGATGAGCTCACCCTATACTTTGGTCGTACAGTCCGATGCCTTAAACCCAGCCCACATCATTGACATTGCCCAACTGGCAGAAGCGCCACATCTTGATCAGCCCCTGCCCACGGTAGCGCGTCTGCGTGGTGCGTCAATCGCCTTACGCACCTCGGTACTGGCTCGCTGTGATGAGTACGGCTATGACGCCGCCTATATCGAAACCGGCCGCCACCTTAGCGATTTCCGCCTGCTGGTTTCCGATATGGACTCCACACTGATTACCATCGAATGTATTGATGAAATTGCCGATCTACATGGGCTCAAGCCACAAGTCGCCGCGATTACCGAACGCTCCATGCGCGGCGAGCTCGACTTCACCGCTTCCTTGCAACAGCGGATCGCCTTATTACAGGGCTTGCCGGAAAGCGCGTTGGAACAGGTTTATCGCGAGAGAGTACGCCTCAGTCCTGGTGCAGAAAGTCTACTTGCCAGCTGCAAACGCCTAGGCATCAAATTCATGCTGGTATCGGGTGGCTTTACCTTCTTTACCGAACGACTCAAAGCCGACTATGGCCTTGATTACGCCTACGCCAATCAACTGGAAATTATCGATGGCAAATTAAGCGGGCGCCTGCTCGGCGACATTGTCGATGCCGCCGCCAAGCAAAAGCTGTTGATCGCCCATCGCGAAATGTTGCGGCTACGCCCGGAACAGGTAATCGCGATGGGAGACGGCGCCAACGATTTACTCATGCTCACGGCTGCGGGTGTCGGCGTCGCCTATCACGCCAAGCCGGTCGTACGCGCACAAGCCGATATCGCCATCAACCATGGTGGCCTGGACAGACTGCTCAACTACTTTCATTAGTACAGCTGCCCGCAGCATTAAACGGATTAAGTCATGATTCAGTTTCCCCACTTAGGCAGCGTGAGCTTTAACAGCCGGCTGCCCTTGTATAGCGAGCGCTTAGCGGATCACCAATGCCAGCCAGCACTGATGCGCGAATGCTGGCTGGCCTTGCGGGTACTGGCCGCCAGCGCCGAAACGCCAAACGATACCGACCCCATGCTGATACGCCTGGAAGCCAAACTGGATATGGCGCTGGAAATCGCCCTGCAAGCCCATCACCCGCAACGACCTCCGCTCACCCCATGCAGTCTGGGGCTGGAGAACGTTGCCTGGCTCAGTGCAGAAGCGCCGCAAATCGATAGCATGTATCTGCTTTTCCTCTATCCGCAAGCCGACTCTGCGCTGCTGTTACCACTGTTAACTCGCATAGAGAAAGTTTTGCCTGATATGGACAGCAATGGTCATATCGTCTGTGCCAACATCAGCCACAATCTTGATCAGGCAGCGCAATTGCTATGGGAAAAATGGGTGTTTCGCCAACATCGCAAAGATATACAGGAGCGCGGATAAAACACGGTATTTTGCAGCCAGCCCCAATGAGATTGGCTCAGCGCACTTGAGCCAAATAGAATAAACGCGCAATACTGCCCAACCCTTCCGCCCAATTTCTTCGTACTGGATGACAACCAATGTCTCACCGGATTGTATTTGTTGAAGATGACGCCGATCTGGCTAACTTGATCAGCAGCTTTTTATCACGCCACGATATGGATGTAGTCATTGAGCCACGCGGCGAACAAGCAGTAGAAACCATCTTGCGCGAAGCCCCCGATATCGTGCTGCTGGACATCATGCTGCCGGGTAAAGATGGTCTAAGTATTTGCCGCGAGCTACGTCCACAATTTGACGGCATCATCATCATGCTGACTTCGCTGGACAGCGACATCAATCAAATTCTCGGCCTAGAACTCGGTGCCAACGACTACATCCTGAAAACCACCCCTCCCTCGGTGCTGGTAGCCCGTTTGCGCGCCCAACTGCGTCACTTGAAACCCTTACCGCTCAGTGAAAAAACGACAGACAGCAAGCATGCCTCACATAAAGTAATCTTTGGTCAACTAACCATCGATCCGATTAATCGCGACGTCACCCTAGCAAACGAAAAAATTCCCTTATCCACCTCAGACTTCGATCTACTCTGGCTGCTGGCCAGTCATGCTGGCGAAACACTACACCGCGATATTCTGCTGAAGGAAATGCGTGGCGTTAATTATGACGGGCTGGATCGCAGCATTGATGTAGCGATCTCCAGACTACGCAAAAAGCTGGGCGACAATCCCAACGAACCTTTCCGTATCAAAACGGTACGTAATCGCGGCTACCTGTTCTCGCTCTCCGGTTGGAACTGAACCACAATGCGCCGTTTATTCGTTCAATTCTACCTGCTACTCATCATCAGCTTTCTACTCGCTATTTTTATGGTTGGTATTGTTTATAAGCAGGCCGTCGATAATATCGGCGAGCGCTACTTGTCCGATCTGCTACGCACCACTTTATCGCTGATCGAAGCCGATCTACGTGGCGTACCACAAGATCGCTGGAGCGAAACGCTAACCAATACTGACCATGACTTTACTTTTCGCGTCAAAGTCGAAAAACAGAATAGCTATGCGCTGGATAAAGACTCGCAAATTGCTCTGGATAACGGTGATATCGTCATGCTGGAAGATAAATACCTATTCCTGCAAAAGCTGGAAGACAGCGACTACCTGCTGGTAGCCGGCCCCATGCGCTATCTATTCTTTTTACATCAGCTCAAATGGTTTGATTACGCACTGCTGTGTGCAATTGGCCTATCGTTGGCCATACCAGTTTTTTTGTGGATGCGGCCACACTGGCGTGACTTGGTACGGCTGGAAACCGCCGCCGGACAATTGGCGGGAGGCAACTTCAACACCAGGGTACAACTCCCCGCCCGCTCCGGCGTGCGCCAACTGGGTAATGCCTTCAACCATATGGCAGACAACATCTCTTTACTACTCAAGAGCAAACAAGCGCTGACCAATGCGGTGGCGCACGAACTGCGTACGCCGCTCGCGCGCCTGCGCTACCGCTTGGCTTTACTTGATGGCGACGATAACAGCCCGGAACGACAGGCAATGGAACGCGATATCTCGGAGGTAGACCAACTGGTAGAAGAACTGCTACTGCACGCCAAACTGGATCGCCCGGAAGCCCCCCTCAAACTCAGCCAGTTTGATGCCATCGCCTGGATCACCGAAAGAATGCAAGAACAAGCCGCACTAGCCCAATCAATACAATGGTTACCTCCAGCCGGGCAGCCACTGCGGATTCAAGCCGACGCCCACCTGCTCACCCGTGCGCTTGATAACCTGCTCTCCAATGCCCGTCGTTATGCGCAACACAGCATTCAGGCTCACTTGCTGCTAGACAACGAGCACTACCTGCTGACAGTGGATGATGATGGCCCTGGCGTACCAGAGGCAGACCGGGCACGCGTATTTGACCCTTTTGTCCGCCTTGACGAAAGCCGAGGCCGTCAAACCGGCGGCCACGGACTGGGCTTAGCTATTGTGGCCAGCATTGCCCGCGCCCATCATGGTGAAGTCAAAATAGAACGCTCACCACTCGGGGGAGCTCGTTTCATTATTCGTTGGCCGATACCCTTTATACAATCGGTCACATAACGATACATGACAATCGTAGACTAAGGCGGCTATCAACATTACTATTCAACCTGAGTGAAGACATTAAAGTCCTCTCGATATAGACATAACCAACCCCGCATATTTAAGGAGTTCGATCATGAAAAAACTTACATTGTTAGTTCTGAGCGCTGCATTTGGCCTGGCCTCCATGAACGGCTTCGCTGCTGAAAAAGCCAGCGCTTCCGCTCCTGCCATCCACAAGGCTAAAAAAGCAGAGAAGAAAACTGAAAAGAAAATGAGCAAGAAGAAAGATGCTTCTCATGCTCAAAAAGCTCAAGCGGCTAAAGCCGACGCTTCTGCTCCTCACGCTAAGAAAGCCAAAAAGCACGTAAGCAAGAAACACGCTTCTGCAGCTCAGAAAGCTCAAGCGGCTAAAGCCGACGCTTCTGCTCCTCACGCTAAGAAAGCCAAAAAGCACGCTAACAAGAAGCATGCTAAGAAATCTCATGCTTCTGCAGCTCAGAAAGCCCAAGCTGCTAAAGCCGACGCTTCTGCTCCTCACGCTAAGAAAGCCAAAAAGCACGCTAACAAGAAGCATGCTAAGAAACATCACAGCAGCGCTGCTAAATAATTCAATTTAGCCATTTGCTGTAGTTACACGGGGCGCTTCGGTGCCCCGTTATCATGTTACCTCTCTTTTTCCTACCTCAATGAAACCAGTCAAGTTGCTCCTGTTCTGCTGTGTCTTGTTCTTAAGCAATAACAGCCTAGCCCTCTCTTCGACTGCTGCTCACAAGATTTTATTTTTTGGCAAAGATGATCGTGTCCGTGTCGAGCCAAATCACTCACCCTGGCTGACAGTAGGGCAACTCCAAACCCGTTCGCGGACAATTTGTACCGGAACGCTGGTGGCTGACGATGTTGTCCTCACCGCCGCACACTGTTTTATTGATGAACAAGGTCGCTTCGACCCTGCGGTCAGCTTTACTGTCGGCCTATGGGGCAAGCAATATGCTGCTCGCAGCAAAGCACGACAGACTCAGGTCAACCAGTCTTTTCTCAAGGGACTGGAACGACGAAGCGACGGCATCTATATCCCGCCCAAGATTGCCGCCGGTGACTTCGCTTTTGTCCGACTGGTCACACCATTAGGTAAAACTCGCGGCACCGTACCAGTATTTAGCGGCAATCGTGCCGCTTTACAGCAATTAATGAGCACACAAAAATGGATAGTCACCCAAGGAGGTTATCCGGTAGACGATCAAACTCATCTACGTGTTCACCAGCGCTGCCGCGCCACTGGCTTGCTGCCAGACGGCCGCCTCACCCACCGCTGCGACACTTTGGAAGGCAATAGCGGCTCACCTATTTTCATCATCGATAGCAAGGGCCAAGCCACCATTGTGGCACTACAAAGCTCGGCACCAACGGTGGCAAGACGAAATAAAGAAGACAATATGAGCATTAGCGCCCCTTTGTTCTACACGGCCCTGCAACGTTTTACTCACCGGAGCCAGCCTTTCCTGGGCTCCGAACGCATTTCGGGCGTCAGAACGCGGTGACCCCATGGTTTTTCAGCCAGCACATCCGCTTCAGATTGTAGGTTAGGCTGGAAAAATGGAGCTCAACGTTTCTGTAAAATGACGAAACGGAGTACGAAGATGGAACGATTGTTAATCAGCGTCGAATAATTACCAGATTTGGGGTGGAAATNATGAAATAAGACGTCGTTATCACGTACAGAAACAAAATATCAGTGAAATTGCTCGTGAGATGAAGCTATCTCGGGCCACGGTCAGAAAGCATCTGAACACGGTTGAAGAACCGCAATACAAACGTCCCCGTTCTCCCGCCCCTAAACTCGCTACCTGCCGGCCATTACTGGAACAATGGCTCCAAGAAGAAGCTACCCTTCCTCGCTCACGCCGTCGTACAGCCCGACGCCTGTGCTACAGTCGGCAAATGTTCGTCGTGGCCTATCCACGCGAAACCCAGGAAATGGTATTCGACGCCCACACTAAAGCCTTCGAGTTCTTTGGCGGTGTGCCAAACCGAATGATTTACGACAATCTGAAGAGTGTGGTTGACGTACTTTATCGCGGCAAAGAGAGACAGTTTAATCGTCGCTTTCTGGTACTGGCTAATCATTACTTATTCGAGCCCGTGGCTTGTACTCCCGCGTCTGGCTGGGAGAAGGGGCAAGTCGAGAATCAGGTGGGCAATATCCGTGAATGGCTGTTTACCCCCTTGGCCCGTTTCGACAATTTGGAAGCACTCAATGACTGGCTCCGTCAGCGCTGTCTTGAACTTGTTCAGCGCAAACATCCCACTGAGCCCACTCAGACTATTGCAGAATGCTTCGCTCACGAGAGGCCGTTGCTAAGACCCGTACTTGCCCGTTTTGATGGCTATGTCGAACAACTTGCTCGGGTTTCTTCTACCTGCTTGGTGCGGGTAGATCGTAATCGATACAGCGTAGGAGAGGAAACAAGGCAAGAGTGGTGCACTGGCCCGACGGCTGTGCCAGGTGGATGCGGTTATCCTGGACGAGTTAGGCTACCTGCCGTTTCCTGAATCCGGTGGGGCATTACTGTTCCACCTGATCAGTA
>JACCFC020000052.1 GCA_020830965.2 Neisseriaceae bacterium TC5R-5 | reverse complement strand
AAAGACAGTGCCATCGTGTCACTGGGGGCGGAGTTGCAACTGAGCCGCCGCAGCACGCTGGGAGTATCGTATATGGGGATTCTGAGCAATAAGGCTCGTGAGAATGGGCTGACCGCGCAGGTGAACTGGGTGTTCTGAGCAAGCTGCTGGCCAGCCACAAAAAATGCCGTTGAACCCTTACGACAGGATGGCCGCGCTGGTCCGTCAGCGGCTCAGCACCCACTTCGCCAGCGTGTCCAGCTCGGCAGGCGTCAACCCCGGGAAGGGCGGCATTGGCACCGTACCCCACTTGCCGGCGCCGCCCTCGCGGATGTTGGCGGCCACCTGCTGCAGCGCATCGCTTTTGCCGGCGTATTTTGCCGCGACCTCCTTGAACGCTGGACCCACTACCTTCTGCTCGACGGCGTGACAAGCGGTGCAGTTGTTGGCCTTCAGCAGTGCTTCGGACTGCAGCGACGAACCGGCAACCGGCACGGCTGGTGCGGTGGCCTTTGGTGGTACGGCGGTTGCCACCGTCGTCGCTGGCGCCGTGGCAACGTGCCCCTGCTCGGCGCCATAGGTCTTAACGAGGTAGTCGACCATCGCCGGGACATCCTCGTCGGCGAAGGGAGCAGCGAACGAGTGTTTCATCTTCGTGACCGTAGCTTCCCAATAGCTGCGCGGGGAGGTCGAGGGCTGGTACTGCACGTATTGCGCCGAATGGCAGGTCATGCAGTTCTGTTGCACCAGCCGGTAGCCCGGCAGCTCGCTGGCCTTGTATGCGGCCGTCTCGGCGGGCAGGGTGATGTCCAGCGCGAAAGAAGCAGGCAGCGCGGCCACCGCCGAAATGATCCCTACCAGAACGCGTAGGCGGTAACGTTGTTGTGTGAACATAGCCGTTTTCCTCATGCTGCGATGACGCGCGTGGTCTCGACGACGTTACGCATGAAGCCGGCCGGGTTCCACAGCGTGGATAGCGGCTGGCTTTCTCCGATGCGGTTGACCGCGCGGATCTTCAACTCGTGCGGTCCGAGCTTGGTCGGCTTGAACGCCGCGCTCCATTCTCGGAATGAGTACCGCCCCAGATTTTTGCCCAGCCGGGCCTCGGTCCAGGTGCGTCCGCCATCGGCCGAGAAGGCGACCTCGGTGATGCCGAAGCCGCAGTCGAAGGCAATGCCGCGCACCACGGTGTCCCGTCCCACCGGCACCTTGTCGCCCTCTCGGAGATTGGTGATGAACGAACGCACGTTGAAACGGTTGATCGGCACGGTCTTGGCCGGCGCAGTGCCCGGCTGAACGCAAGCGCAGGCGTTGTCCGGAATGCGGTAGGCCGTACTCATCCAGAATCCGTCGTACGCCTTGTCAAGCACCTGAATGTCCGACAGGTGCTTGACCCAGTAGGTGCCGTAATAGCCGGGAACGATCAGCCGGACCGGATAGCCGTTGAGCAGCGGCAGGTCCTCGCCGTTCATCGCCCAGGCCAGCATCACCTCGCCGTCGAGCGCATGGTCGACCGCGAGCGCCTTGACGAAGTCCGGGCTTTCCCCTTGTAGCGGCGGATGGTCCAGGCCATTGAAGCTCACCTGCACGGCACCGGCCTGCACGCCGGCCTTCTCCAACACCTTTTTCAGCGGCACACCGGTCCAGCGCGCGTTGCCCATCGCGCCGTTGGACAGTTGGCCGCCGTTGGCGCGCGGCGTGAAATGCCCGCGGCTGTTGCCCGAGCACTGGTTGACCGCCACCAGCTCCACCGGGTCGGCCAGACGTTTCAAGTCGTCCAGCGACAATTCCAGCGGCGTGTTGACCTTGCCATCCACGCGCAGCCGGTAGCTTTGCGGGTCGATTGAGGTGGGAATGCCGCTCCAGTGGTAGCGTACGAAGAACGCGTCGTTCGGCGTGATAACGCCTTCGTTGAAGACCGAAAACGGCGTCTCCAGCTGTGGCGGCCGGCTGGTCAGCAGGATCAGCGGGCGCTTCTGCGGAAAGGCCACTAACTCGCGCTCGCCATTGTCGAATGGCAACACGATGCGACCCGCAGTCGCAGCAAGCACCTGGGCGGCCGGACCCATCAGGCCGGCACCGGCGCCGATGGCGCACAACGTCTTCAGCATACGTCGGCGCGCAGGCCAGGAGGGATTGTTGTCATGCTCCATGCTTTTCTCCTTCTTCGAGTTGATTTGAAACTGTGCGCTATCGGACGCTTACTAGAACTGCATTCGACGGCTGCGCCACCGCGTCACCCTCGAGCACGAGAATCTACGCGGCGGAGGCGGTCTTTGACGACACGGTGTTCAACCCTTCTCGCAGCGGGCAGATTGACCTGTCCTCCCCACCATGCACAACGTTTATCTGTGTTTCTAGAGAGAGAGTGCTTATCACATTGCGGCAATTCAAGTTAATAAGTGGCTAACGTATTGGTGTTCTTTTTATTTTACCCAGCCTTCGTCTTGGAAGAATTTAGCTCCTTGTTCTGTCTCCAGATAAGAGGCAAATTGTTTCGCTCCAGCGTCTGCTTTTGGTGAGATGGCGATGTTGAAATCACGATAAATCCTTCTTTCCGGCTCAATGGTAACCATATCCACTTTATCTGCATTGGCAATTGGCCAGTCACTCCAGGTAATCCAAGCATCAGCTTTCAAGTCTTGGAAAGCTTTAAAAGCAGCCCCACTACCTTGTTCAAAAGCCACGATATTTGCCCGGATCTTTTTAATGTCATCTAATTTACCCAGACGCCCCGCAATATCTTCCCACAGACCAGTTCCCGAAGTGTTGTAAGTTCCTTTACCTTCGGTAACAACAATTTTCACCGGCTGGTTAATCAGGTCCTCAAACCCCTTGATGTTCTTTGGATTGCCTTTGGCAACAGCAATCACAGCAGGATGAATGAACATTGGCATCACATCCTTGCTGCTGACAAAAGGATAGTTCTCAAGATAGGCCGTCATGGATTGTTCTGAAGCACTGAAAATAATATCGGCACGTTGCTGAGCTTCTTTTGACCATTTTTTTTCTGGCCCGTAAATGACTTCAACACGCTGCCCAGTCTTTTTCTCAAAGCTGGCCGCCGCTTTAATTAATGCGGGGTGCGGGCCTCCTGGCCCATACAGACGCACCACCCCATCTTTAGGCTGATGAACAATACTGGTGTCAAGGAACTGGCCGCCAGCATAAGTAGAAAGTGACGCCATAATTGTGGCTGTTGCAATGACCAACTTGCTAATTTTCATAAAAATAGGCTCCTGTTTTATGTTGGTGAGGCCGATAGCTCAATGCAGGTGCCTTTGAACAGTATCTGGCTTCCCGGGTTATTATTTGCCGTAATGAAAAGTTCACTGCTGTTTTTGACAGAGTTCCATTCATTTGGCGTCAGTAATTTAGGATCTGCACCTTGTAAGTCAGCAAAGCGCCCTATCAAGATCATTGTGGGAGTGGACGTGTTGCGCCAGCGACGGTGCAGCTGTTAGCAAGGCCAGGACAGCGAGTACCAGCGGGCGGGTTGATCTCAAGGGCGACGTGATCGTGAAGACGTGGGTCTGCATGTGTTTAGCTCAGTTGTAGTTGGGAATAGACGGCTGTTGCAATACGCCCCAGCTCGCCCCTGTTGATACCGGCCGACAAGGCATAGCCGAACTTGCCGTCTATCCAATAGAACACGTTGACCGGCCCTTCCTGCGCGAAGCGGAAGCCGGTGCTCTGGTTGGCGGTCTGCTCGTTGGTGACGTAAAGGGTCAGCCGTTGCCCGGTGGCGTCGTGGTACATGAACTGTGCCACCGGGCCGCTCGATCCTGGTAGCAGGCGGCCGCCGATCAGCTCGTAGCCCAGCGCGCCCAGCTTCGGGGGGCGGATCTTCGCGCCCAGGCGCTTAGACAGCCAGGCGACCAGCTGGTCTTCCTGGTCGGCCCCGATCTCCACCGGGCGCCGCACGTCGGGGCTGTAGACCACGTGCGCGATGGCGGCTTGGTGGGGCAGGCTGCCGGCTGCCGCGTTGACGATAGCCGCTGGGCCGCGCGTCGATTGTGCGAGTATCTCCGGGGGTTGCCATGCGCCTCGCCCCAGCCAGCCGGCACCTGCGCCTAGGAACACCAACGCGAAGCCGGCGGCCACGCGTTCGAGCGACCAGCGCGGCAGGCGTGCCCCCGCGTAGCGTGCAGTGGCGCTCGAGCGTGGCGCACGGGCGGCTTGCAGCAAAGAGTCGGGAACGGGTTTATCCAGCAAAGACCTGTACAGCGCTTTGATCGCCTGTTTGTCTTGCTGGTAGGCCTGCAGGCGCTGTGCCTCCTGCGGGCGCTCGGACAGATAGGTTTCGATCTCAGCGCGTCGGGATTCGGGCAACAGGCCGTCGACATAGGCCTGCAAATCCGCCTCAGTAATGGGTAAGGAGTTCATTTCACCACCTTCAGGATCTGGGGTTGGATACGCCTCTCCATCACGCCACGCAGGCGCGCCCGCCCACGCGACAGGCGCGACATCACGGTGCCCAGCCGCACGCCGAGCGTGCGAGAGATCTCCTCGTAGCTCATGTCTTCCAGTGCCACGAGCAGCAGCACCTCGCGCTGCTCGGTTGGAATCAGCCGCAGCGCGGTTTCGAGATCTCTCATGTCGAGGCCATCAGTCTGTGAAGCCCCGACCGGCAACTCCAGCGCTTCGTCATTCAGGGGCACAGTCGCCACGGCGGGCCGGCGGCGCTGGTCTACATGCAGGTTGTGCAGGATGCTGAACAGCCAGGCGCGCATGTCGCCGTCCGGCCGCCAACTGTCGATGCGCGCCCAGGCCCGCTCCAGCGTGTCCTGCACCAAGTCATCGGCGGCGGCGCGGTCGCCCACCAGCGCGCAGGCGTAGCGGCGCAGGCGCGGCAGGGCAGCCACCATCAGCGCGCCCGCCTCGGTCAGCGTCAACTCCTGCGCATTCATCGCACCGGGGCCCGCGTGGCCGATCAGTAGCTGGCTACCGACAGTTTTGGATCGATCTGCCAAGTTTCGTTGACGATCTTCGCGTCACGGTAGGTCAACACATAGCGCACTTTGATCAGCTGCTTACCCTTGAATTGCACATTGGCAGTCACAGTCGCACCCTTGGGGTTGGCGGCTTCCTCGACCTTGTCGACGGACACCTTCAAGGCCCCTTGCGACTTGGTGAACTTCTCCCACACGCTGCGGATTGCATTGGTGCCTGCGTAGCTGCCATCCAGCGGCCCACCAACCCAGGTAAGTTGGGCGTTGTCGGCATAGCCGCGTATCAGCACGGCCAGATCGCCGGAACCAATGGCCTGGAAGTGCGTGCGGGCGTCGTCGGCGGGTCCGGCGAATGCCGTGCCGCTGATCAGGGTCGCGAGAGCGAAGGCGGTGAGTCGTTTCATAATCGGTGGTCCTTGGTACGTGGGAGAAAGAAATGAGGTTGACATTGAGGTATACGGGAGCGTCGGCCCGTTTATTCCCGCCTAGGCGCAAAACTCTTTTAATCGCCCCTGGATTTTTAATCGCCCCTGGATTTTCGGAGAGGATAATTCTTGAGAGAATAGAATCATGGAAACCGTAAAACACGAACACAAAGCCCAAAAGAAACAACCTCAATTTTCCCTAGGAATGCGTGAGCGGGCGGTGCGTATGGTACTGGAGCACAAGGGTCAGTACGAATCTGAGTGGGCAGCCATTCAGTCAATTACGCCGAAAGTAGGGTGCACGCCGGAAACACTGCGCAAATAGACAAGATAGAATCAAACTGATCGCGGCCAACGGCCAGGGACAACCAGCGCTGAGTTGGCGCGGATCAAAGAGCGGGAACGGGAGAACCGTGAATTTCGGCAAGTCAATGAAATTTGACGCAAGACGTCCGCTTATTTCGCGCAGGCGGAGCTCGACCGCCTACTGAAATGATGGTCTCGTTCATCAGGGAGCATCGTGGGGAACATAGCATCGAGTCGATATGCAGGACCAAGACAGGTCATCAAAGCTGAGGCGCGCAGATGCAGACAGTAAAGTCGTACGGAAAGCAGGTGCAACGCCACAGTTTTGTGCGCGACTCTAATAAGTAGAGGGCGTGTAACAAACATCACCGATGACACGGATAATATTTGTCTAGATTCGTGATTTGTTGATGATGATCAAAAAATCTAGCTGGGAATCAGAGAGATCAATCGTAGAAACTGTCGCGATTTCTACTAATAATCTTCCCTGTTTTGGAGTGTATTTTTAGCTCCCAGTTATTACCCTTTTTATCTTTAGCTTCTGCTTCGTAAAGACAATCATCTAAATCAATATCACGGATACGTGTGTAGCCTGCAGCTTGTAATTTTTCATGGATTTGTTCCATGGTGAGGATATTATCGTAATCACAATTATTGTTAGCGAACACGGCACTATTCAAACCTAATAAAAAGCATGTGCCTACCATCAGTTTTTTCATATTTTTCCTATTGGGAAATAAAAACAGCAGATAAATGGATGAGTATCATAAGTATCAAATCATATTTAATGACTATCTAACTTATAACAATAATATTGTACCTAATTTTGAGCAAATGAAAAAACATGAGTTAAGAAGCTGTCTTGAAAATCAAATTGCGACGGAATCAAGCCCTAAGAGCCTGTTCACGATCTTCGAAGTAGCAGGACGAGAAATGCCAGATGAACGAGTTGCAAACTTGAGTTGAGCTTACGCTCGCAGTTCTTCCACAAACGTCTGCATTTCTCCAGCCAACCAAAGCTGCGCTCCACGATCCAGCGTTGGGGGATCACCGCGAAGGTGTGCAGTTCGCTGCGTTTCGCCACTTGAACTGTTGCCCCCAAGCTGTCTTTGACGGCTAGGGCAAACGCTTCTCCCGTGTAGCCACCATCGACTAGTGCACTTTTGACTTGCCCCAGGTTTTTCACGCCTCGTTTTATCGCTAGTAAGGCGCCATGGCGATCTGTCACGTCAGCCGTGGTGATGAGCACAGCATGAGGTAGCCCCTGTGTATCGACGGCGATATGACGCTTGATGCCAGAAACCTTTTTGCCAGCGTCGT
>JACCFC020000051.1 GCA_020830965.2 Neisseriaceae bacterium TC5R-5 | reverse complement strand
CTTGCGCACACTCTCCAGCAGAGGACGAATTTGTTCAAATTGTTCTGGACTGATGTCGCTTGGATATTTTGTTGTTCGCATCTCCTTATTTTCCAGCATTTAGGAATCGTGAACAGGCTCTTAGGCAATAGTTGCATCAGCAGCCAACCAAATACTAATGCCACGATGAGCCTGGGCCGCGTTAATACTATGCGTATCAGAGCAGACCTGCGGGCAATATGAAAAGCTATCGATAACATGAAAACACGAGGAGTGTTGAGTTTGGAAAAGCTAGTGTAGCGAATAGGTGGGAATTAACAAGATAGGTGGTGTTTGTGAACAGGATATTGCCAGTATTTAAGAGCCGCTAACAAAATCTCGAAGAATACCTGACCCAAGGCGCGCCGACGCAGACAGCACAAGTAGTACGGCAAGGAGGCGCAACGCTGGATCAGGGGTTTTGTTAGCGACTCTAAGTGGATAGGCTTTGTATTTTACCTGATCTAAGCGATAGTAAAATGAGAGGGATGCTTGGTGAGTAGAATATTAAAACCGAAGGAGTTGTAAATGGGGAAGTTTGTAGTGAAAGCTCGGCTAAGCTTATATCTGCTGTTGTCGGCAGTTCACGTGTGGTCGGCTGAGATGGCACCTCCACCGCCAACGGTGATTAAGTTGCCCCTTAAACTGAAAGTGGAGTCGCCGCATAAGGCAAACAAGCCAGAGCTCGCTGCCTCAAATGCCAGCAAGCCTGATGCGATAGCCAAACCTCCTGTCACTAAGTCGGAAGCTAAGCATGAATCAGCAGCTAAAGCCGTTGAGCCCGAGAAGCTGGCTCCGGAGGTTAAGCAGGCACCTGCACCGGTTCATCAGCCCATTACCGAGGCGAGCCCAGAAGTACGAGCACCTGGTAGCAAGCCACATTCCCCGAAAAAAGTGCGCCAGCATCACCACTCTAACCCTCCCCAGAAGAAAGCCCCTGCTGCTCCGTTAATGATGAGCAGGCCGGTAGGCTCAGTGTTTGAGCAAGTACGAACATTGCTTAAGCCGCTCAGCGTGGCAATACGTGCGACGGTAGTGCGTTGTGCCGATGCCAAAGAAGAGCGCTCCAAGCAGCCACATGTACTTATGGGCGATTTATTGGTAGTGAACAGTATGGGTAATCAGTTAGCGGTAGCGGAAAGCTCAATAAAATATGGTGTGCGTCAATTGGGAACGCCAGTATTGTTGTTTGTGGGTAATGCTGATTGTGAGGCAACACGATTGGCTGCCGGTAATTATGAAAGATTGGACGAACTTAGCCAGCAAGGCATTGCCTCCATCGATATTCCAAAGGGTATTGATCCGGTGAATGGGGCACTGTTGAATGTGAATAATCAGGTAGAAGCCGCCATTCTGGTTTTCCCTGGGGAAGTGGAGGCCGGAAAGCTAGCAATCCTAGGTGGGTTTTATGATGTAGGAAATGAGCTGAGACAAGGTAGCAGCAAGTTGGTGATTACCAACTGGAACGGTGAAACCGACCCCACCAAAATACGCGAACTCAGCAATAAGCAGCAGTTTTTCAAATATGGTTTTATGGACAAATCCGGTACTTAATAGGGTCTTGTCTGCTCAACTGTGGTGCTTGAATAAGAGCTGCTAACAACACCCCTGATCCAGCATCGCACCTTATCGTACTACTCGTACTGTCTGCGTCGGCACACCTTGGCTCAGGTGCTCTTCGAGGTTTTGTTAGCAGCACTAAGCCGCCTTTACTTAACATCAAGTAAAGCGGCTTGGTTTTTAGCTAAGTAGTTTAGTGACGTTCAACCGCTAGCGCGACTCCCATACCGCCGCCGATACAAAGTGTGGCCAGGCCTTTTTTGGCATCGCGGCGCTGCATTTCATGCAATAGTGTTACTAGGATGCGGCAACCGGAAGCGCCAATCGGGTGACCCAAAGCAATGGCTCCACCGTTGACATTCACTTTATCGCTGCCCCAGCCCAGTTCACGTGCTACGCCTAGTGCTTGTGCGGCAAAGGCTTCATTGGCTTCGATCAGATCCAGATCGTTAACGCTCCAGCCAGCTTTGGCCAGTGCCTTGCGAGTAGCTGCTACCGGGCCTATGCCCATGATTTCCGGGGCGCAACCGGTCAGGGCGTAGCTCTTGATGCTGGCCAGCGGCTTGAGACCGAGCTGGTCGGCTTTTTGTGCCGACATCAACAGCACCGCAGCAGCACCATCATTCAGGCCTGAAGCATTACCTGCGGTAACTGTACCTTCTTTTTTGAAAGCAGGGCGTAGCTTGGCCAGTCCTTCTTGGGTGGTACCGGCTTTGATGTATTCGTCACGCTCAAAGCTGACCGGATCACCTTTGCGCTGCGGTATCAGTACCGGCACGATTTCGTCTTTGAAATGCCCGGCCTGTTGCGCTGCCTCGGCGCGGTTTTGTGAACTGAGTGCCAGCGCATCCTGCTCTTCGCGGCTGATTTGATATTTCTCGGCGACATTTTCAGCCGTAATGCCCATGTGGTAAGCGTTGTAGGCATCGGTGAGACCATCTTGCACCATGCTGTCTACCAGCTGGGCATTACCCATGCGGAAGCCGTCGCGTGAGCCGGGTAGAATATGCGGCGAAAGCGACATGTTTTCCTGGCCCCCTGCAATCACAATTTCGGCATCACCATTGGCAATAGCCTGAGCGGCCAGATGCACCGCTCGCAGCCCGGAGCCGCACACAACATTGAGCGTAGTTGCCGGAGTGGTAACCGGCAGACCGGCTTTGATCAGTGCCTGGCGTGCCGGGTTTTGCCCACTACCGGCGGTAAGTACCTGGCCAAGGATGACTTCGCTGATGTCTTCAGCCTTGAGGCCGGTTTTGGCTAATAAGGATTGAATGACGGCGGAACCCAGTTCAGGGGCCGGTACTTTGGCTAAGGCGCCGCCGAAGCTGCCGACAGCGGTACGGGATGCTGCAACAATGACTACTTCCATACTGTTCTCCAAAGTCAGATGCCGTAGCAGGATAGCTAGGGCTTAACACCCCACACTAAGGCGACTCAGTGTGGGGAAGAAAATCCGGTTTACTGCAGGCTGGCTACGACATTGGGCATCGCTTTGGCCAAGACATAGCTACCCGGCGCTGCCATCAGTGGTGGCAGGGCTTTATTACCTAATGTTTTGGGGGACGCCACTTTTTTGCCGGATTGCGGTGCCAACCAAGCATCCCAGTCTTTCCACCAACTGCCGGGCATACTTTGGGCGTGTTCCAGCCAGCTGTCCGGGCTATCGGGCAAATCTTCGTTGACCCAGTAGTTGCGTTTGTCTTTTGTCACCGGGTTGATGGAGCCGGCGATATGTCCGGAGGCGCCTAGCACAAAGCGGCGTGAGGGAGCGCCACTCAGGTACTTCAGACCGGAGTAGGTTGATGTCCACAGTACAATATGATCTTCGCGTGCGGAGAAGATATAAACGGGGATATTAATGGTGGATACATCAATTGGTACGCCGCACAAAGTAATGGAGCCGGGTTTGGTCAGTGCATTGTTCAGATAGAACTCGCGCAGCATGAAAGTGTGCATCGGTAACGGCAGGTCTACTGCGTCGTTATTCCAATATAAAAGATCAAACGGGGCTGGGGTTTTGCCTAGCAGATAATTATTGACGACATAGTTCCAAACCAGATCGTTGGCACGCAGGCTGGCAAAAGTACGGCCAATCTCCTTGCCGCTGATAATACCGCCATTGGCGAGTTTGGCTTCACGACTAGCCACCAAGTTTTCATCGATAAAATAAGAAATTTCACCAGGCTCAGCATGGTCAATCAGCGAGGTCATAAAGGTGACCGAGTCGAAGTAATTGAGCTTTTTCGCCTGTAGCACACATTGCGCAGTGGTGAGAATGACACCGCCGACGCAGAAGCCTAGCGCATTCATACTGTCTTGCTTGCTAATGTTACGTATGGCTTCAGCGGCGGCAATAACACCTTTATCGATATAGCTTTCCCAGGTGTAATGCTTCATTTCCGGTGTGGCAGAACGCCAGCTGATGAGGAATACCCGATAACCCTGACCGACAAAATGGCGCACCATAGAGTTATCTGGCTGCAAATCCATCAAGTAGTACTTATTGATACAGGGTGGAACAATGAGCAACGGTTTTTCGTAGACTTGTTCGGTGGTGGGGGTGTATTGGATAAGTTCAATCAGCTCGTTACGGAAAACTACCTGGCCGGGTGTAAGTACCAGATTCTGACCTATCTCGAACTTGCTCTCGTCCGACATCGAGATATGGCCCTTCTGGATGTCCTCCATCATATTCTTCATCCCATCCACTAGGCTCTCGCCTTTGGTTTCGATGGCACGTTTGACCACGTCCGGATTGGTGAGCATGAAGTTACTGGGAGCGATGGCGTCCAAATACTGACGGGTGGCAAAAGCCAGTTTGTCTTTGGAGTCGGTTTCCAACTGGGTATGGTCCACCAGTTCAGTCATCCATTTCGAAGTTAACAAATAACTTTGTTTTAGAAAACTGTAGAAGGGGTGATCATTCCATTCGGGTGAGCTAAAGCGACGATCTTTACTGCTGCCAGGATTTTCTTCATCAGCAGCCTGCTGACCTAGGAACTGGCTCCACAGATTCATTTGCTGCTGATACAAGCTGCTTTGCATGGCCATGACCTGATTAGCGCTGCTTAGCATTTGCTCCCAAGCTGTGCCGAGCGGGTTCTCCGCATTATCCGGAGTGGGGCTGGGCGAGAAATTATTGACGAATTGTTGCATCCATTGCTGATTAGCTTCGGATAGCTTGGAAAAAAATTGTTCTAATGAAGTATTTTTGTCGTGACTCAAAACTTATCTCCTGAAACATACCCTTGCCAAGGTGCGGAAAAGCAGTGTTATGGTTTGATGATATTTATCGTTAATAGATAAGGCATGACTTTAACATGGCTTGGCGAGAATTTTCATCTGAGCGGCTTATAAAGCAATAGAAAATTTAAAGAATTATTTGCTGATAGCATGATAAGGAAGGACAGTTGATTAAGTTTCAGCCGGGCGAAGGGTGTCACCAGTGCCTCCAACAACACCAGTGCCTCCTTAGGTGCCGCGTGGTTGTTCAATAGCAATCGGCAGATCAAAGAGACTAAAGCGCCCCTTTTTGTCGTTACCGGCCTAAATCTGGGCAAGGCTGGGTTCGGCCTGGGTGTTGCAACCCAAAGCACCCTATGTACGGTGAGTTCGACTTGTGCCAGGCGGTCAGGTCAGCAGGGTGCGTATCAGATACCACGTCAGGCATGGGGAGAGGCTCTTGTTGACGCGCCAGCGGCCAAGCCGGGATTAGCCTGGCTGGCGAATTTCGTTCAAAGGTAGTGGTCGATCAGGCGTGGAGTGTGGGGTTTTTTCCGAGTTTAGAGGAAGAGTTTTACTGTTTTTGGGGCAGCTAAATTGACAACTGATGTGTGGATGTGGGCCATGCATCTTAAGTTGTCATTTTTGGGGTGTGGTGTATGCTTTATAGATAATGAAATATTCGTGATTAGTATTTAGTGAGATTTTCTATCATCCTGCCATTTCCACACAGAGGTTTAAATCATGCCACGCCATCGTTACTCTGCTGTTGATCATTGCTTTATTTTTCCTCCCTTTACGCAGTCTCGTTTCAATCATTTGCTGATAAGTGCCTTTGGTAAACCTGTGCGACCATTTTTTGCTTTGTTAGGTGGTGTTTTTATTTCGGCGACCTTATTCGCACCGATAAAGGCTTGGGCGGCATGCACACCGGCAGTGAGCAGTAACACTACGGTAACTTGTAGTGGAGTGGTTAATAGCACGGTTGGAGCGGGGCCAAGCAATAGCAATAATGTGATACTGAATATCAACAATGGTACGCAAATAGATGTAACTGATCGGGTGGGCATCAGCCTTGGCGATAATTCAACCATTACTCTAATAGGTAATGCTGTGGTGCAAAATAAGACGACTCTCGCGAATCCACAGGGACCGTGGACAGCAGGAGCGAATACGGTTGAGTTTGGCAGCAATAACACCTTAACTATTGCTAAAGATGCCAGCATTATTGCTAATGGCCCAGTTACTAATGGAGAGGCGATTAATGTCATTGGCGCGAGTAATACCATTATCAACTATGGCACTATTTCAGCAACGAGTGCTGCCGCGATCTTCTATGAGAATAGGGGTGTAACAATAACAGATGCGCCGCAAGTCATTCAAAATTATGGAACGATCAGTACCGCGGTGCCTGGTGGAAGTGTGATTGGTAGTGCAGGCTCGGGTAATATTCACTTTACTAACCGTGATGGTGCAATCGTTCAGGGTAATTTAAGACTGTCCACCGGTAATGATGTACTTGTTTTAGAGGCGGGTTCGACTATTACGGGTAGTTTTGATTCAGGGGGAGGCAACGATAGCCTGACCTTAACCGATGGAACGGTTCATACTGATGCTTCACTAGACGGTAACATCGTAAACTTTGATACTATTAGTAAAAATGGTAATGGCCAGTGGACTTTAAATGGCAATATTGGCAATAGTGGTGGAAGCGCGCTGACTCTTTTGGTTAATCAAGGCGCCCTAGTTCTTACTGCCGATAACCGCACTACCTTTCTGGGAACAACACAAATTGGCACAGAGGCCACATTGGAGGCGCGTGCTTACAGCTTGAGCCCTACCGTAGTAAATGATGGTTTGTTACGATTTAAGCAAACGACCAATGAGGTCTACGCTGGCATTATTTCTGGTGGCGGTGCTATCCAAAAAGACGGGCTAGGTCTGCTAACCCTTACCGGTGAGAATATTTACACCGGAGGGACCACAATTTCCGCTGGTGTGCTGCAAATTGGTAATAACGGTCTCACTGGCAGCATTAACGGCAATATTGTGAACAATGACGAGCTTCGTTTTAACCGTAGTAATAACCTCAACGCCAGTAACAACATCAGCGGCAATGGCATTGTGACTAAATATGGCAATGGTGTCCTCACGCTCAGCGGCACCAATATTTACAGTGGTGGCACGGTCATCAATGCGGGCACCTTGGCGTTTGCAGCCGGGACAGCACTTGGTAGTGGTAGCCTGACCCTCAATGCTGGCACCACCCTGGAGAATACCGCCGCCACCAGTCTGGCGAATGCGGTGGTGCTCAATGGTAGTAGCACGGTACAGACCGATGCCAACCTAGGTTTGAGTGGCATTATCAGCGGCACTGGCGGCTTCAGCAAGACCGGCACTGGTACCCTGACCCTCAGCGGCAACAATACTTACAGCGGGGCCACCACCGTGAGCAATGGCACGCTGCAAGCGGGTGCTGCCAATGTGT
>JACCFC020000050.1:6191-7386 GCA_020830965.2 Neisseriaceae bacterium TC5R-5 | reverse complement strand
GAAGGCAATTACAAAGCGTGGGGAGAATTAAGAGCGAACACAGCGCCACCTAGCGGATTCAGTCAGAACTTACGCATGCCGGGACAGTATTACGACGAAGAAAGCGGACTGCATTACAATACCTTCCGCTACTACGATCCGGGGGTTGGGCGGTTTATATCACCTGACCCGATTGGCTTGGAAGGTGGGGTTAATCTTTATGCTTATGCGCCGAATCCGTTGAGCTGGATTGATCCGTGGGGGTGGTGTCCCGCCTCCACCTCAGGATCGAATCCTAAACCATCTTCACCTAGCGCCATGCAGCAGCAGGTGCAACGCAATCAAGCTCCTAGAGATGTTATCAGAGTAGATAAAGGACACATCCCAGGTCAAGAGCCACACATACATTACAGGGATGGAACATCATCTACAGTATCTGGAGGAGTACACGATGCTCACAAAGGAATTCCTAACCTAAGTAATAAGGTAAAAGAATGGATAATTGCTAATGGTTGGAAGCCACCCCCGCCACCTACTCAATAAGGAATTGAAATGAATATTTATGGTTATAAACCAGAAGACGATAATATTTTAACGTTAGAAGAAGTGACTCTTCATGTCTCAATAGATGAACTGGAAAAAATAGCTGCATTTATTAACAACACTTTAGATATCATGAAAAAAAATGAAGATTCATTTGGACACGAACACTTCAATGACTATGTAAAGAAAAATGATAAACCAGATATAATTATCGTTAAACGTTGAAATTTACTCTGACCTTTATCCGTGATTAAATTATCAATTAATCGCCAGTTTTAACCATGACGTAAAGGTGCAATAACCCTAGCGGAGACACGGCCTGCCGTGCCTTCGCAGAATGCGTTGAAAAAGCAGGCATGGTAGATAGAAGCGGCAGTCTGGAAGTTTTGTCTCAACCATTTAAAAATAATCAGGTTGGAGTGGCTACAGTTGCAGATATTGAAAAAGCAGGGGGGACAATAACTTTAGATGGGAAGCTAAACTCTACGAATGGAACGTCATTAATGAATCACGCTACTGTAGATGGTTTAACGGTTGATCAAGCAGTAGGGCTATTTCAGCCTACAAAGCAAAATCCTGTCCCTAGAGAAAATAGAGGGCTTAGAAGTGATTGCTAATAACAAAATCACAAAATCACAAAATCACAAAATCACAAAATCACAAAATCACAAAA
>JACCFC020000050.1:0-6118 GCA_020830965.2 Neisseriaceae bacterium TC5R-5 | reverse complement strand
AATCACAAAATCACAAAATCACAAAATCACAAAATCACAAAATCACAAAATCACAAAATCACAAAATCACAAAATCACAAAATCACAAAATCACAAAATCACAAAATCACAAAATCACAAAATCACAAAAAAATATAAAGGATTAAATGAAAGAGTATATGCAGACTTCGACAATGAGTGTATTTTCGATGCCAATATTGTTGGATTGACCTTCACAGAAGAGGTGGAAAATTTTCACGGGGAAAAAATACATTTGCAAGAAGGTGAGTATATATATCTTTATATGGGTATAGACAAATTTTTACCAGAATATGTTGTTGCAGAAGGGCATGTTATTTCTAATCCATATTCATCTAGACAGTATAAGTGGTGTTGTAAATTGGTTGGTGATATAGAGTATTTAGAAAACTATAATAAAAGATTCGGGATAAGCGTTGACGAGTAAATGGGCCAACTCAGCTGCTACACCGACCCACCGGCCAGCAACAACACAGCCACTACAACAAACTCGGCCAGCTCGACTGGCAAGGCCAGCGCCTACAAAACCACGACAAAGAGCCCGTGATGTAGCCTGAAATGCGTAGACACACCTGTTTGGTAGGCCCTGTCCCAATCAAAACGTTCAGTTTTGGCTACCCAAAATCTTATAGACGGTAGATCGGCCTATTTTCATCTGTTTGGCAATTTCTGTTGCCCCTACACCTTCTGCATACAAGCTGCGAACTTGTTCCCGATTAACGGTAGGTTTTCGCCCAAATTTTATTCCCTTAGCTTTTGCTTCTATTCTTCCTTCGTTGGTTCGTTCCAATATTCGCATTCTCTCGGCTTCGGCAACAGCGGACAATATGGTGACGACCATTTTTCCCATACTACCCTCGGTGCTGATGCCATCATCCAAAAAACGAATCGCTACGCCCATCTGATTAAACTCTTTAACCAGTTGGATCATGTCTGCGGTGTCTCGACCTAAGCGATCTAATTTTTTGACAAGCAGAACATCCCCTTCTTCAACTTTGAGTTTTAATATTTGAAGACCATCACGATTAGCACTAGCGCCTGTTGCTTTATCTGTAAAAATACGATTAGCTTTTACACCTTCTGCCTTGAGCGCTTTTATTTGCATGTCAAGTGATTGTTTGCTGGTAGATACTCTGGCATAACCAAAAAATCGCATAAAAAGTGTCTCACAAATCGATTAATAGAAAAACAGCCTACTAAGTGTGTTTTTACGAATTAATAGACAGTTAATAGAGGGGATTTTTACCTGTCTACTAATTTGTAAATTAATAGACAGGTAAATTATTGCTGATTAGAATAAATTTTAAATAGTTTGTGCGCTTTTTGATTTTTTATATGTGAAATACAAAATAACAATTTTGCAAAACAGATAAGACTAACTAAAAGTGTTGCGTTTCACTTGTGAATGATCCAAAAAAGAAGCAACCTCAATTTTCCCCAGAAATGCGCGAGCGGGCGGTGCATTTTGATTGGGACAGGGCCCCGGGTAATATGCAGATGGCTACGCAACCAATCCGTTTTAGCAATGTGATTGGTGACGGTTATAAATCGGGAGTTTATGGGCAATCCTATTCAGGCCGAGCCTTCCTTGATAGGGCTACTGGCCAGCCAATCACCGCATTTCCTGTTTGGGGTCAATAATGAATTCGAGAAAAAGAAAAAATTTAGGCAAGAAATTGATATCATAATTTCCAGTTTAGTGGCCTTTAATTTTGAAGTGATCACACCAGAAAAAGAGGCACAGATAGACTTGTTGAACGTCAATACCGAATCTGGTATTCGTCAGGCAGTTGAGATAGCGTTGATTCCCGATTTTGTTTTGTGGTTGCCGATAGAGCGTAGCAATTTTTTCGATAGTTTACGTCGCTTGCTCGCTGATGAGGAGGAAGATTTCTCAGAGTTATCTGATCAAATGAACTGGGCTTTTTCCGATCCACCTGTAGATGTTCGCTTTTTTATGGCAACCACTCTGAAAATCTTGGAAGAGCTAGACCTTGAAAGGCACTGTTGGAAATATTTCTGGGCAGCTAAACTTCATTAGCGTTTTTTCTAATGGTGTTTATCATGAATGTCTTCAAGGGACGACATTTTGATCGTGAGATCATCCTGTGGGCAGTACTCTGGTACTGTAAATACGGTATCAGCTATCGTGAACTAGAAGAAATGTTGGCAGAGCGTGGGGTTAACGTTGACCATTCCACGATTTATCGCTGGGTGCAACGCTATGCTCCTGAGATAGAAAAGCGTCTTCGCTGGTATTGGAAATACCCCTTCTGATCTTAATCCATGGCATATTGACGAGACGTATGTAAAGGTTAATAGCAAGTGGGCTTATCTTTACCGTGCCGTTGACAGCCAAGGTGACACTGTTGCAAAATTTACGGTGGGCTGATCCTAAGGGCCCTGTCCCACTCAAAATGCGCCACTTTGCTGGCGTGAATCTACACTATGTTATCACTGCCAATTTTACTTTTAATGAGCCATTTTGCTTTAAAAATAGCTCTAGCGCTGGCGCATTTTTACACCAGCAAGGTGGTGAACTGTTGCTACAGCGTTAACATCACCACCCAATAGAAATAGCTATGGAACTATTTAATTGGTGCAATCATATTAGACTCTAATACGCCTGCTTGACCCGTTGCTTCATCAACTTGATGTAGTTGATTGCCAGGCCCCCAAAACCCCATTTTTATTTCTTGCCAGATGTAGTAAATTTTTCCTGCAACTGTATCTAAAGTTATCGTAGAGTCATTTTCTGCTTTTCCTTGGATCGTGTTTTTCCCAGGCGCTAGGTCTTGAACGATATAACTTTTAGCTACAGTATCTCCTGCTAATTTGTCATTAATAATGACAGGAATTTTAACTGCAGCACCAAAGTTTTCATTTCGATACAAATAAATCCTAGAAGTGTTGGGTGAGGCTTGAAATTTTTTTGCTGCAGCATCTTCTTCTTTTGATGCCATAGGTGTTGAAGCACAAGCGCTTAAAAGAGCAGCAATAACAATAATAAAACTACATACTTTCACAAACATTTCCTTCTAAATTAAGAAAAACCTCACTGAAAGTGAATGATTTTAAAATAAAAATGGCACTGTTGCAAAATTTACGATGGACTGATCCTAAGTGTCCTTAAAAGTACTTAAATTTCAAAGACGTGACTCACCAGGCGCATCTCTCCCAAAGGATAGCCAAAGTAAAACGCACTGGCCTGGCCTTTGCGCAAGGCTCTCATTGCCTCAATACCTTTTATCGTGGCGTAAGCAGTCTTCATCGATTTGAATCCTAGAGTGGGTTTGATGATCCTTTTCAGTTTGCCATGATCACATTCGATAAGATTGTTCCGATACTTTATCTGTCGGTGTTCTATCCTATCCGGGCACTTACCCTCCTCCTTGAGCAAGGCCAATGCCTGTCCATAAGTAGGAGCTTTGTCTGTATTGATATACCGAGGGATTTGCCAAGGCTTGACATGGTTGAAGATCTTACCCAAAAACCGATAAGCCGCTTTGCTGTTACGACGTTGGGAAAGATAAAAATCGAGGGTATGACCTTGACTATCAACGGCGCGGTGAAGATAAGCCCACTTGCCATTAACCTTTACATACGTCTCGTCAATATGCCATGGATTAAGATCAGAAGGGTTTTTCCAATACCAGCGAAGACGCTTTTCTATCTCAGGAGCATAGCGTTGTCAATCAGCGCCGAAAACTTACCACCAGTCAGCATCTAAAAGGATGTCGCAATGATGGGTGATCCGATTCAATAGCGCGGTTGTCATTTTGGCATTACCAAAGACCTGTACCCATTCGCCAAAGGAGGGGGCAGACGCTCATGTCTACGGTTGCCAAGACAGGTCAAATTGCCTAGGGTGGTAAAAATTGGACGCTGTTTCCACCCCAAATCTGGTAATTGTTCGACGCTGATTAACAGTTCAGGAACATTTGGAACTATTACGTTTGGTGGGTCTTTCGGTGCTGGACAATGAACCCCATTTGATACTGGTATAAATTTTCCAATACCAAAGTGAACGAAATGATAATCATCAAAAACATATTAGAAGTCATTTTATGGTTTGCTTTTATTCTTTCTATTTTCAAATACTATAGTATTGTAGAAAAAATCAGAAGTCATATGTTAGAGAAAACAAAAAAAAGACGAATGGGACTTGATGTCATTTTATTTAGTAGGTGCAAGCTCTCCACCTTGTTTCTTTAATCTTCTTTTTCGAGAAAAAAACAAACCAAATGAAATATTACTAGACATAATAAAATGCAAAAGAACCATGGCTATATCTATTACTCTTTTAATTTCCATGATTATTATTAGACACATTTAATAATGGACACATCGAAAAATATCACTCACCCATGGGCCCTTTGCCTATGGTTTGTATGATGATAATTTAGTTAACGTTATGATTTAAGCGCGATAGAGTAGTCAAAAACGTATGACCGTAATGTGGAAAAATAGGCGCATTCTTGCCAAAATCGTGCCATAGCAATTTGGTAAAAAATACGCTCGAAGAGAGGTACGCTACACCACGTTGTGTCAGGCAGTGTATGTACAGTGTTTGCTGTCGGAACTGGCGCGCGAGTGTGATAGCTGGATACAGACGATTAAGGCTGAATTGCCGTTGGTTCACTAAACCCAAACTACCCCCGTACAGCGGGATCCGACACGGAGAAAACCGAATGACCATGATGAGCCATTTTAACGGATAGCCGAAATCATCGTATCGTTCAGGGGGATGTCATGTCCCCTTTTTTGCCTAAGGTTTGTATGATGATAATTTAGTTGGCGTTATGATTTTAGCGCGGTTGAGGAGTCAAAAACGCATGACCACAATGTGGAAAAACAGACTCATTCTTGCCAAAATCGTGCGATAGCAATTTGCCTCAAAATACACTGGAAGCGAGGCACGCCACACCGCAGATGTAAAAATGCCCGCCAGATCGGCGGGCATTGCTTGCATATTTTATTCGTTCAGGACTTTAGCTTTAGATAAGCTTGCTCTGCGGAAAGTATCAGAGCGCCAAGTTCACTATCCATTGCCCAAGAGTCTATGACAGTGTTTCCCATACCCCGAACCCGTTGCTCTGGAGGCGGGAATGTCGATGATTCGATTTGTTGCATCATCACACTTATCTGATCGAGAATCATAACGCCTTGCCGCCCTCGTACTATTGAGGGCTGACCCTGCTGCTGTTTATGTATTTCAGACTCGACCCGAACCCGAATTTCCTTGAGATTTTCCAATAGTTTGCTTGCCTGCAACAAGTATGAAGTCATGGCGCAATATAGTCCCTACTAGGATTTAGAATATATTTTTGAATTTGTCCGCCGGGATAGCCAAGCCCTTGAGATGCAGCTCGCCCCTCAATAAAGGGTGCACCAGGCCTGATTTGCCATTGTTTGAAGTACGTCATATCGTTCCAAGTTTCCGTACCGTATGAGGTGGCCTTAACAGCAAGGCTTTCACGAGTGGCAGGGAATGTTTCAAACAAGTAACGACCATCCTCAAACGCCTTCACGTTGTCATAGTATCTAACGCCAAATTCACTTGATCCCGCCGGCACTGTTGCAAAATTTACGATGGACTGATCCTAAGTGTCCTTAAAAGTACTTAAATTTCAAAGACGTGACTCACCAAGCGCATCTCTCCCAAAGGATGGCCAAAGTAAAACGCACTGGCCTGTTAATCAGCGTCGAATAATTACCAGATTTGGGGTGGAAACAGCGTCCCATTTTTACCACCCTAGGCAATTTGACCTGTCTTGGCAACCGTAGACATGAGCGTCTGCCCCCTCCTTTGGCGAATGGGTACAGGTCTTTGGTAATGCCAAAATGACAACCGCGCTATTGAATCGGATCACCCATCATTGCGACATCCTTTTGGATGCTGACTGGTGGTAACTTTTCGGCGCTGATTGACACGCAGAAACCGTCCCGCGCATTCTGTCCAAGGTCAATGTGTTTAAGAGCCTGTTCACGATTCCTAAATGCTGGAAAATAAGGAGATGCGAACAACAAAATATCCAAGCGACATCAGTCCAGAACAATTTGAACAAATTCGTCCTCTGCTGGAGAGTGTGCGCAAGAA
>JACCFC020000005.1 GCA_020830965.2 Neisseriaceae bacterium TC5R-5 | reverse complement strand
GCGCCGATGATAGTGTGGCATTCGCCATGTGAAAGTAGGACACTGCCAGACACCCATTCCAGCCCCGGCTATCTAAATCATTAGATAGCCGGGGCTTTTGGCTATCGTGACCTCTATAAAAGCCATACGTTCAAGCCCATCTAGATGGGCTACTAGATCTAGATGAGGCGTTCTGAGAGCACCAAGCGTACTCCGCGTTCTTCAAGTAGCTTAACTAGTGGTGCAGGTGGCTGGGTATCCGTAAAAACGGTGTGAAATTCACTAATATGTCCCATCCGTACTAAGGCGTTACGGCCGAACTTACTGTGATCCGCTGCTAGATAGCAATGACGTGCATTATTGATCATTGCTTGTGCTACCCGGACTTCTCGATAGTCAAAATCTAGGAGTGAGCCATCTGGCTCAATACCTGAAACACCGATGATTCCATAATCTACTTTGAATTGATTAATAAAGTCCAAGGTTGCTACTCCGGTAATACCGCCATCAGACGCCCGTACTGTACCGGAGGTGATCATGACAGTGAAATCGGGTTTGCTCGACATAATTGAAGCCACGTGAATGTTGTTGGTAATGACGCGCAGACCCTGGTGACTATTAGTTAAGGCCTGGGCAATAGCTTCCATCGTGGTTCCGATGCTCATAAACAGCGAGGCATGATCCGGAATACTGCTTGCAATCATGTCAGCAATATCGGCTTTTTCATTTTGCAGTTTTCCCTTGCGAGAAAAATAATCCTCATTTTCCACACTATTACCAAGTGCTGCTCCACCGTGGTAACGGCGCAATAGATTGGCTTCGCATAACTGATTTATGTCACGGCGTATTGTTTGAGGTGTAACCTCAAGGAGGCGGGCTAGCTCCTCGATTGGCATAAAACCGCTTTCGCGAACCAGTTGCAGAATTTTGTCGTGACGAAGTGGGCGAGTCATTATTATTTGGAGTGCAGAATAACGTGGTTTATCAACATAGTTTGTATGCTATCGGCAAATGTATGAGTGATGAAGCAATCAGGAAGGTAAATCGAGTTTACCCCCTGACACACCTTATCCTTTTAATCGTGTAAGGTGCTTTGCAATTTGTAGCCGGACTTGATTGGGCGCCGTGCCTCCTGCGTGATCTCGTTGCGATAAGCTACCTTCGGGGGTAAGAACGGCGAAGACATCTTCTTCTATCAAAGAGGAAAACTCACTGAGCTTTGTCAACGGTAAATCAGCAATATCGATGCTCTGCTGTTCGGCATAGCGTACGGCTCTTGCCACTATTTCATGGCTGTCTCGGAATGGCACTCCTTTTTTTACTAAGTAGTCCGCAAGGTCTGTGGCTGTAGCAAATCCTTGCAGCACGGCAGCTCGCATTGCGGCTGGTTTGACTGTAATACCCTGGATCATCTCGCTATAGATGCGTAGTGTGTCAATTAAAGTATCGACTGTATCAAAGAGTGGTTCTTTATCTTCTTGATTGTCTTTGTTGTAGGCCAACGGCTGAGCTTTCATCAAGGTGATTAAAGATACCAGATGACCTATTACTCGTCCGGATTTGCCGCGTACTAATTCTGGGACGTCCGGATTTTTCTTTTGCGGCATGATGGAGCTACCGGTGCAGAAACGGTCAGCAATATCAATGAAGCCGATGCGAGGGCTCATCCACAGAATAAGTTCTTCAGATAAGCGCGACAGATGCACCATGACTAAGCTTCCGGCAGCGCTGAACTCTATCGCGAAATCTCGATCAGAGACGGCGTCCAGCGAGTTATGACAAATATCGTCGAAGCCAAGCAGTTGTGCTGTGTAATGGCGATCTATTGGGAAGGTAGTGCCTGCTAGTGCAGCAGATCCTAGTGGAAGCCGGTTAACGCGTTTGCGGCAGTCTTGCATGCGTTCACTATCCCTTGCCAGCATTTCTACATAAGCGAGCAAATGGTGGCCAAAGGTGACGGGTTGTGCTACCTGTAAGTGAGTAAAGCCCGGCATGACGGTGTCAGCATGTTTGCTGGCTAAATTCAGCAAACTGTTTTGTAATTGCGCAAGCAATAAGACAATGCTGTCTATTTGTGCCCGTAACCAGAGTCGTATATCGGTGGCTACTTGATCGTTACGGCTACGTCCGGTGTGCAAGCGTTTACCAGCATCTCCGATTTTGCTGGTCAGCCGCTGCTCTATATTCATATGCACATCTTCCAGATCCACACTCCAGTTAAACTGTCCTGAGCGAATCTCTGCCTGTATTTCAGCCATACCACGTTGAATAGCGTTCAGGTCATCTGTTGATAGCACTCCTGTCTTATTCAGCATGTTGGCGTGTGCTAGCGAGCCTTGGATATCAAATTCAGCCAAGCGTTGATCAAAATTGACGGAAGCGGTGTATTTTTTAACAAGTTCGGATACCGGCTCGGAAAAGCGACCGGACCACGCGTGCTGATCTTGCATAAGAAAGGTTCCTGCGAGGGCTGAAATAAAAACCGCTACTATGCCAGTCACTGGGGCTGGCGACTAGCCTTAGATTGGACTTGTTTCACAGCTTTTTGCATTGTTTTGCTATGATATGGTCATTTGTTGCTTGGGCGGCACTTTTACTTTCATGATTTTTACCCACACTCGTTTGAATAATGTGCCTGATTTTCGCAATCTAGGCGTAATGCTACGTATCTTATTAGCGCTGACTGCTGTGTTGTTGGCCTATGCTTTATTCAGCGTAGATTCTGAGGTGTTCTTATCGCATTTGCTGAGACTGGCCGGGCATTTAGTTCCAGGGAGCCTACTTAGCCTAGCGATATTGGCGCTGTTAGGGCCACGCTTGCAACGCCTACCAACTGCTCGATTATTGGTAGTCGTGATCACAATGCTGTCTTTTCTGTTATTCGATCAACTCATTAGTCCATCAAGCCCTATTTCTTGGCATGCTATTGGCTTGGCTGGCTTATCGGCATGCTTGTTATTGCACTATTTCAGCTTGCGTGAAAGGGCTTTATCACCGGCTTTGGCAGAGGCTAGGTTGGCAGCTTTACAGGCTAGAATTCATCCTCATTTTTTATTTAATAGTTTGAATGCGGCTATTGCGCTTATTCGCCTACAGCCAGTGAAGGCAGAGATGGTGTTGGAAAATCTGGCGGAATTGTTTCGAGCCCAACTTGCAGACCCTGGGGGGAACTCTTCTTTGCTACGTGAAATTGAATTAGCCAATATGTATTTGGCTATTGAAAGTGAGCGCTTAGGAGAGCGCCTAAATGTTCATTGGCAAATAGATGCCCCCCTGGATGCGATCTTGCCATCGTTATTTTTACAACCTCTTGTAGAAAATGCTGTGTTTCATGGCGTTGAGCGTCTGAGTGAGCCGAGCATCATTACAATTATGGCGAAGTTGAAACGCCAACAGTTGGAACTGACATTGAGTAATTCTGTTAATCAAGAGAAGCCACCATTGGTTACAGGGCATCAGATGGCATTGGCCAATCTAGCGGAGAGATTAGAGCTATTTTTTGATGCGGAAGCTAGTTTGGAAACGATCGAGAAAGCTGGTTTTTACACCATTCTTATTCGCTTGCCTTATCGCAGAAGCTTGCACAGCAGAAATTAAGCGAACAAATATATCTAGCTTATTGTCATGATTAATCAACTATTTTGCCCGATATTTTTTAACTGATATTTAATTGGACTGCTAGCGTTAAAGCTATGTAAATATATTTTTTATACATTATAAATAAGTCGTGCCTTGGTGTGATTGAGGTGGAGTTAAGTCACATGACTTATTCGAGAGCGTAAAATATTGTGGGGAATTTACATGGAAAAAGCGAAAACCGCAGCGTGCAATCATGATGATTGTTTAGAAATCGGGCGTAGGTCAATATTGAAAACAGCATTGGGAGCTACTGCGATGCTATCAATAGGAGCTTGTAGCACGGTTAGTGGAGTCGCCTATGCAAGCTCATTAAGCAAAGAGCAGCGCGATGCGATGACTCCTGAACAGGTGATTGCTGCTATGCAACAGGGGAATGCTCGTTTCCGTGCAGGTAAAACAACAGAACATGACTTCCTTGCTCAAAAGCGTTCTAGTGCGAGTGGGCAATTTCCAGCAGCAGTGATTCTGAGTTGCATTGATTCGCGAGCACCCGCCGAAATTATTTTGGATGCAGGTATTGGTGATACCTTTAATTCGAGAGTTGCCGGGAATGTTGCTAATGATGACATTATGGGTAGTATGGAGTTTGCCTGTGCCGTAGCAGGTGCAAAGGTGGTGCTGGTGATGGGGCATACGTCTTGTGGTGCGATCAGAGGAGCGATTGATAATGTTGTGATGGGCAATTTGACAGGTTTACTGGCTAGAATCAAGCCTGCTATCGGGCAGACCAAATATCAAGGGGAGCGCACCAGTACAAACGACGAATTTGTTGATGCAGTTGCTCGCAGCAATGTATTGAATACTATTGAACATATTCGCCGGCGTAGCGAAATTCTGGCAAATCTTGAGAAAAAGGGCAGTATCAAAATTGTAGGAGCGATGTACCATTTGCAAGGTGGCGTGGTCGAGTTTCTATAAAAGAAGAGGCTTCCCTGTGCGCCTTGGCGGGGAAGCCTCCTTTACTGGTATTCAAGCTTACTCAATATTCTGAATCTGTTCCCTCATTTGCTCAATAAGCACTTTCAATTCTACGGACGCTTGAGTCGTTTCGGTGGAAACTGACTTGGAACCTAAGGTATTTGCTTCACGGTTGAGTTCCTGCATCAGAAAATCCAGCCGCTTACCTACTTGGCCACCAACTTTAAGAATGCGCTTTATTTCACTCAGATGAGTCGTAAGACGTGACAACTCCTCATCAATATCGGTTTTCTGTGCAAACAGTGCAAATTCCTGCTTAAGTCGGTCTGCATCAATATTACCGATTGCTTCTAGGAGGCGGGCCCCTAGTTTGGCCATGTGCGCGTCCAAAATATGCGGCAGCTTCGGCTTAATCGCGTTAATGATGGCTTCGATAGAGGCTACACGCTCCAAGAGCACGGCTTTTAGTTTTTCTCCTTCTCGATTACGCGAAGCATTGAAGTCCGTCAGCACCGCACGCATAGTTTCTTGACACAGCTCCTGCAGGACTTCTGGTACTAACTCATTGCTCTTCATTATCCCAGGCCAGCGCATCAAGTCATTTACTGACAAGCCACTTTTTTCTCCGCTTAGATTTTGTGCTTCACGGGAGACTTCAATAAGGCGTTGCAGAAATTGGGTGTTGAGTTCTAGAGTGGGGGATGAACTATCCACTTGGTTGAGGCTGACACGACATTCCAGTTTGCCCCGTGTCACTTTGCCTGAAATGTGCTCACGCAGCTGCGGCTCAATAGCACGCAATTCATCAGGTACGCGTATTTGCACATCAAGATAGCGGTGGTTAACTGCTCGTATTTCTAAACTAAGTATCCCACCGGGAAATTCTCTGCTGCTGACTGCAAAGCCTGTCATACTAAAAATCATAAGGAACCCCTTTAAAATGATTCGATTTTATTGTTTCTGTAGGGCTAGGCCTAAATAGCTTTGCTAAGCTCAATTTATGTCCGACGAACACTATAACAATAGCGACCCCATGACTCAATCCAGCGATCAGACTGCTTTGCCTACCGATTACCATTTGGCTGAGTACACTATCGTACGCCAACTATCGCTTGGCGGCTTCAGTATCGTGTATTTAGCTGTCAATGAGCAGGGGCAAAAATTTGCAATTAAAGAGTATTTGCCACGCAATTTAGCTTCCAGAACACAAGATGGCCAAGTAATGGTGAGTAACGAAATAGATATGGAAGCATTTAATTTAGGATTGAAATGTTTCTTTGAGGAGGGGCGCGTATTGTCTGGTATTGCACATCCTTCTGTCGTGCGGGTCAGTAATTTTTTTCGTGCCAATCAAACTGTTTATATGGTGATGGAATATGCGGCTGGTCGCTCGCTGGTGCGCGAGCTGGGGAATTTGGGTGGGCGCATGCAGGAAAAGCTGATTCGTAAGTGGTTTGCTACTCTGTTAGCCGGTCTGCGTGAGGTACATCTCCACCGCTTGTTACATCTTGATATTAAGCCCGCCAATATTTATCTGCGACGTAATGGCGTTCCTCTATTACTGGATTTCGGCGCAGCTAGACAAACGCTGTCACGAGAAAATCAGCATTTTGCTGCCATGTACACACCAGGGTTTGCTGCACCCGAGCAATATGAAAAAGAAGGTGCTTTGGGGCCGTGGACTGATATCTATGCGATTGGTGCCTGTTTGTATGTCTGTATGGGCGGGGCAACGCCGCAGGCATCCAAACAGCGCAAAGTGCATGATGAGCTGACACCAGCAAGCAAGCTATTTAACCATCTATATTCGCCAGAGCTGTTGGCCTTGACAGATCAATGTCTGGCGATCCTGCCGGATGAGCGCCCGGCGACGGTGCTGGAGGTACAGAAGCGTTTGCTGGAGGCTAACTATAGTGTGCCGACCGAGCCGGTTCTTGCTGCGGGGGTTGGGAATAAATGCTTTGCTTGGTTCAAAAATTTAATGAGTAGGCGGTCATGATGGGGGCCAAGGTATGAAATTATCTGTTTTTCAGGAAAGTCGTACTGGGGGACGCTCTTATAATCAGGATCGCTTACTGCTCGCTCATACCAGCGAAGCCGTTTTGTTGGTGGTAGCCGATGGGATGGGTGGCCATCTTTGCGGAGAGGTAGCTGCACAGATCACGATTGATGTCTTGGGAGAGTTATTTTATCAGCAGGCTGTTGCGGTGTTGAGCCACCCAAACCGTTTTTTGGTCAGTGCAATTAGCTCAGCTCACCAGTTGATTCTGGATTATGCAACCGATCATCGTTTGCCCGAGGTACCCAGCACGACGGTTGTCGCTGCCATCATTCAAAATCACACTTTGTACTGGTGTCATGTAGGAGACTCCCGCCTGTATCTACTAAGTGCGACTGAAGGCGTGCGCCTGCGTTCACGTGATCATTCTCATGTGCAGCGTTTGATTGAGCAGGGGCAACTGACTGAAGAGGGGGCCAAAACGCATCCGGAACGCAATAAAATTTATAATTGCCTAGGCTCCAGTTTTGACCCGGATATTGATATTGGCAAGCAGCAGCCATTAGCAACCGGTGATTCCATACTGTTATGTACTGACGGCTTCTGGTCGCAACTGAGCGAAGCTGAACTGGCCAAAATATTTACTACCCGTGAAGTAAGTCAGGCTTTGCCGGGTCTTATGACCGTGGCGGAGCGTCGCGCTGGTGCCGGGGGAGATAATTTAACCAGCTTGGGGGTGACTTTATTGGATGAAGCGGCCAACTTGCAGGGACGAGAGCAAGTGCTGGACACTATCCTGATGGTCTCTAAGCCATTAGGCAGGGTGATTCTGGACCCTAATCTGGAAACCATGCATCAGGAAATTTTGGCTAGTCATAGCAATACTAAAAATAATTAGCACTTTCTTGAGTCATGCCTAAATTAGGCGGCGTGATCACGTCACGCTGCGCATTGTCATGTGCATTCAACTGGCCGTTGAGCTTGCGCCACTCTTATAATGCGCCACCTTAACTTAATGGATCTGACCATGCGACCTTCCCAACGTCCTGCCGATGCTTTACGTTTTGTCCGTATCAGCCGCGGCTATTTGAAACATGCCGAAGGCTCGGTGCTCGTCGAGTTCGGTGATACCAAGGTGATTTGTACCGCTACTGTTGAAGAAACGGTGCCCAGTTTTCTGAAAGGCAAGGGCCAAGGTTGGGTAACCGCTGAATATGGCATGCTGCCACGCTCGACAGGTAGCAGGATGCGTCGTGAAGCGGCGGTGGGTAAACAGTCTGGGCGCACCCAGGAAATTCAGCGGCTAATAGGTCGTTCTTTGCGCGCAGTCGTCGATATGCAGAAATTGGGCGAACGGCAAATTCAGATTGATTGTGATGTGATACAGGCTGATGGTGGCACCCGTACTGCCAGTATTACCGGAGCATATGTTGCCCTAGCCGATGCGATTGCCGGGCTGCTGCGTAGTGGCAAGTTGAGCGAGAACCCATTACGTGAGCAAGTGGCGGCAGTATCGGTTGGCATATTTCAAAGCCAGCCGGTGCTGGATCTGGACTATGCCGAGGACTCCGATTGTGAAACCGATATGAATGTGGTGATGACCAGCAGTGGGCGCTTTATCGAAGTACAGGGTACCGCAGAAGGTGCGCCATTTAGCCAAGAAGAATTACAGGCCATGCTTGTGCTGGCACGCCAGGGTATTGAGCAATTACTCGATAAGCAACAGCAAGCGCTGGCACAAGCGCAAATTTAGCTTTTTGCCGCTGTGCCAGCCCACTGGTTCAACTGGATGACATCTGTCGTTTTTCATGGAATGATCCGGTGCGGCAGTCCTTACCTTGTCACCTTAATGAAGATAAAAGGAGTGTGTGATGTCTATCTTGAAAACGGGCTTTGTCTGGCATGAGTTGTATGCCTGGCATAATACCGGTACCGCAGCCGGTTTTATCTCGTCCTCAGACCAGATCCAACCACATCAACATATAGAGAGTCCGGACAGCAAGCGTCGTATCGCTGAATTAATTGCGGTGTCCGGCCTCAAAACGCAGCTGCTAAACATTGAAGCCAAGGCGGTTAACGACAGCGATTTGCTGCGATTTCATACGCAAGCTTATATCGACAAGATTCGTCTGCTGAGTGAAAACACCGGGGGCGATGCGGGTAGGCCGAATAGCGACGACTCGACTCCGTTTGGCACTGGTGGTTTTGCGATTGCCGCTTTATCTGCCGGGGGCTGTGTTGAACTGATGCGCGCGGTTTGGCAGGGAGAAGTAAAAAACGGCTATGCGCTAACGCGTCCTCCTGGTCACCATGCCGAGGCGGATCGTGGCCGTGGTTTCTGTATTTTTGCCAATGCCGTCATTGCTATTAAACATTTGCAAGCCGTGTATGGTGTCGGAAAAGTCGCCGTGGTCGATTGGGATGTGCATCATGGCAACGGTACCCAAGCGGCTTTTTATGATGATCCTTCTGTGCTGACCATTTCGCTGCATCAAGAACGCAACTATCCGATTGATTCTGGCGATCTCACTGAGAATGGCCAGGGTGCTGGGCAGGGCTGTTGTTTGAATATCCCTCTGCCTGCCGGTTCTGGGCATCAGGCCTACCTGACAGCGTTTGACCAAGTGGTGATTCCTGCTATTGAGCACTTCAAGCCCGAAATGATTGTTGTGTGTTCCGGTTTTGATGCCTGCATTATGGATCCACTGGGCCGCATGCAACTGCATAGTGATAGCTATCGGCAAATGACCGCCAAGCTGATGCAGGTGGCAGATAAAGTCTGCCAGGGTAAGCTGGCCATGTTTCATGAGGGCGGATATTCTGAGGCCTATGCGCCGTATTGCGGTTTGGCTGTGCTGGAACAACTGTCCGGTGTGCGCACCACGATAGCAGACCCCTATCTATCGGCCTGGCAAGCTCAGCCTGGTCAGGCCTTACAAGCGCACCAGCAAGCGGTGATTAGCGAGGCGGCAGCGCTACTGCAGGCTATTCCGCAATAAGATGCTACCCCGGCGCAGCGTGGCGGCTGCGCTTATAGCACCTAGGTGATAACACTTGATGTGGTGAGCGCTCTGCATGGGACAACATCAAAATCGGCGCAACATTCGACATGGATTCACCGCGAAGCATGGGTTTGCCATCAAAACAAGGCCAGTTGCCTGCTGATCAAGGTATCAAAGTGGTCCCCGACGAAAGGCAGGATAGCATCAGCCACTGGCTGCAACTGGCGCTTGAGGTAGTGATCGTAATCAATGGCAGCCTGCCGTATTTCCAGCGGTTCTGGCCCATTCAGCGTCATCACATAACTGATCCAGCCCTGGTTCTGGTACTGCCTTGGTCGTCCTTGCTGGTCGTTATAGTTATCTGCTAGGCGTGCCGCACGCACATGAGGCGGGACATTACGTTGGTAGTCGTCCAGTCGTCGGCGTAACCGTTTGCGGTAAACCAGTAGTTCATCATGCTCGCCAGCGAGTGTGCGCTGCACATAATCACGCACAAAGTCCTGATAATCCTCTTGCTTAAAAATACGCCGATATAATTGCTGTTGGAACTGCTGGGCCAGTGGCGACCAGTCACTACGCACCGTCTCCAAGCCTTTATAAATCATCTTTTCACTGCCATCTGCCTGGATGACCAAGCCGGCGTAGCGTTTTTTGCTACCTTCCTCTGCGCCCCGGATGGTAGGCATCAGAAAGCGGCTGAAATGGGTTTCGAACTGCAATTCGAGCGCGCTTTCCAAGCCAAGTTCTGCATGCAGATAGTGCTGCCACCACTGATTGATAAGCTCCACCAGTTGCTGTCCTATCTGTGCCGCCTCCTGCTGTCCATGTGCCCGGCCGAGTGAAACAAAAGTAGAGTCGGTATCGCCATAGATGACGGCATAGCCTTGTGCCTCAATCAACTCACGGGTCTTGTGCATAATTTCGTGACCACGCAGCGTGATTGAGGAAGCCAGGCGCGAATCAAAAAAACGGCAACCGGTTGAGCCAAGAACGCCGTAAAAAGCATTCATGATGATTTTTAAGGCTTGCGACAGCGGCTGGTTATGTCCTTGTTTGGCTACCTCCCGGCCTTGGGCGATTTTTGCCACGATGGCCGGCAGGCAATGCCGGGTTCGGGAGAAGCGCGCCCCGCGGAAACCGGCTACCGATGTCTCTTCTTCATCGGATTGCCGCAGACCTGCCACCAGCCCTACCGGATCAATCAGAAAACTGCGGATGATAGAAGGGTAGAGACTCTTATAGTCCAGCACCAATACCGAGTCATACAAGCCGGGCTGCGACTCCATCACAAATCCGCCAGGACTGGCCTCGGGTGGCTGTTCACCTAGGTTGGGCGCAACAAAGCCCAGTCGGTGCATCTGTGGCATATAGAGATGGCTAAAAGCGGCTACTGAGCCGCCGTTACGATCTACCGGCAAACCGGTAACGTTGGCGCGCTCCAGCAAAAAACTCAGTAGTTCAGTCTTGGCAAAGATACGGGTCACTAACTCGCAGTCCTTGAGGTTGTAGCGTGCCAAGGCTGGTTTGTCTTCGGCAAATAGACGATCAATCTCATCCATGCGCTGGTATGGGTTGTCGATGGCTTTGCCTTCTCCCAGTAGCGCCTGGGCGACATATTCGAGACTGAATGAAGCAAAGCTCCAAGTTGCTAAGCGTAAGGACTCAATACCATCAATCAGCAAACGCCCGGCAGCTTCGGCAAAATAATAGTTTTGTCGGCGACCATGCTGGCGCAGATCCATCGCTTCGCCGCCTCGGCCAATCCGCAAAGGCAGTTGCAGCCGCTGCGCGTGCTCTTGCAGGATACGCAGGTCAAACTGCACCAGATTCCAGCCGATAATGGCATCTGGATCATGCTGCACCAGCCATTGGTTTAAACGCTGCAGTAGCTCAGCGCGGCTGTCGCAATAGTCCAGCCGAAAATCCAGAGATTCAGCCTGACCATTGGGGGGGCCTAACATATAGACCTGGCGTTCACCACAACCTTCCAGTGCGATCGAATACAGTTCACCATGGGCATTGGTTTCAATATCCAGTGAAACCAGTTTCAAGCTGGGACGGTAATCTGGCGCGGGTTTCAGATGGGCATCAAGTAGCTGGCCATTGTCGGTGGACGCACCCGAAAAGGCCACCGGTGCGGTGATGAAGCGCTCCATCAGATAGCGCTCCGGCGGGCGGATATCGGCTTCAAAAACATCCACACCGGCTTGGCGCAGTCGTTTTTCCAGACGCAGCAGTTGACGATAGCTTTGACAGTACAGACCGAAAACAGGGCGATGCCGAAAGTCACATAAATCCAGCGATCGCCACTCCACACCACGCTCAGCACGCAGCAAATCCATACAGCGGGAACGCTGCTCAGCAGGGATGAAAGCAACAGAGGTTTGCATGGGGAGCCGTACGCATCTGGGGCCATGATCGGTGGCTAACCAGAATTCCACTTCGGTACCTGCCGAGGTGTCACGCCAGTGCCGCGTCAGAACAAACCCCAGCCCTTTCTGCTCGATCATTGCGCTTAAAAACCTTTAATGGCGGGGTAGGGGGATGGATATCAGCCGTGATTTTCAGGGACAAATCGTTAAATAGCAATGCATCGTAGGCGTCAAGGCGGATAGTCGATCGGCACGCCGCAATTGGCTGTGACGAGTTGACATGCCTGCCCCTCAGAGAACCCGGCCAGCATCGCATCGCTGTAGGTCAGCAGCGAATTTTTATCCGATATAGTGATTTTTCCTGCATCTTTTTCAGATCAGTATGCGGTGTGTGGGAACTTGGAGTACACTCGCGCAGCAAAAAGTCTTTAATGGATCCCTGTTCATGTTCTCCAAAATCACTCGTTTTTTCCAATCCAACACGGAGGGTGAAAACAGTATGTCTGTTACCGAAACACAAGTATTGGAAGCGTTGTCGTCCTTAGTGGATGACAACACCGGTAAGCCGTTCGTTGCCGCCAAAGCGATTAAAAATATTCGCATCAACGCGACAGAGCTGTCTTTAGAAGTGATATTGGCTTATCCGGCGCAAAGTCAGTTTGCGGCGATTGCAGAACGTATCAAAACAGCTTTGTTGCCTCTGGCTGAACAGCGGCAGTTAAGCGTCAATGTTTCCAGCCAGATCAGCAGTCATGCCGCGCAGCGCGGGGTACCCTTGATGAAAGGGGTGAAAAATATTATCGCCGTGGCTTCTGGTAAAGGCGGTGTTGGCAAGTCGACAACGGCGGTCAACTTGGCTTTGGCGCTGTCCGCTGAAGGTGCGCGGGTGGGGATTTTAGATGCCGATATTTATGGCCCGTCGCAGCCGTTGATGATGGGTTTACAAGGGCAACGCCCACAAACACCAGATAATAAAAGCCTACAGCCGATTGAAAACTATGGTGTGCAGACCATGTCGATTGGTTATCTGGTTGATGCCGATCAGGCCATGGTGTGGCGCGGCCCGATGGTCAGCCAGGCTTTGCAGCAGTTGCTGACGGATACCCAGTGGGACAATCTCGATTATCTGGTGATTGATATGCCTCCGGGTACCGGGGATATCCAGCTTACGCTATCGCAAAAAGTACCGGTGACCGGTGCGGTGATTGTGACGACACCACAAGACATCGCCTTGCTGGATGCGCGCAAGGGGGTGACGATGTTCCAGAAGGTGGGCGTACCGATTTTGGGCATGGTTGAAAATATGGCGATTCATGTCTGCTCACAGTGTGGACATGCCGAGCATATTTTTGGCGCCGGTGGTGCGGCGAAAATGGCTGCTGATTTTGGTGTAGAGGTATTGGGCTCTTTACCGTTGGATATCAATATCCGCTTGAATGTGGATGAAGGGAAACCGACGGTGGTGGCGGATCCGGATGGTCAGGTGGCCGAGTTGTACAAGGCCATTGCTCGTCGGGTAGCGGTGAAAGTCGGCGAAAAAGCACAGGATTTTTCCGGCAAATTCCCCAAGATTGTGATTCAAAATAATTAGGCAAGTATTGTGATTGCCATGTTTGATTCCGGCCTGGGCGGGTTGTCGGTATGGCAGGCAGTAGCGGCTGCCTTGCCATCGTGGCCGATTACTTATCTGGCTGATCAGGCTTATTGCCCTTACGGTTGTCGTAGTGACGACGAGATTGCCGCCCGTAGCCTAAAAATTGGTCAATACCTGCAGTTGCAGGGTGCTCAACTCTTGCTGGTGGCGTGTAATACCGCCACCACGGCGGCAATTAGTGCGCTACGCCAGCAATTGAGCATACCGGTTGTGGGTATTGAGCCGGCGATCAAGCCTGCCGCTGCGGCCAGCACTACCGGTCGTATCGCGGTGCTGGCAACGGAGGCAACCTTGCGCAGTTCGCGCATGCAGGCATTGTTAGCCAGCCATGCCGGGCAAGTCTCGGTGTTGCGCGGCATTGGCCATGGTTGGGTGGAGCAAGTAGAGGCCGGTGATTTGCAGAGTGCTCTTGCCCGGCAACGGGTGGCTGCTGTGTTGGCGCCATTGTTGGGTGAAAATGTCGATCATATTGTGTTGGGCTGCACCCATTATCCTTTTCTGGTGCCATTGATTCAGCAATTAACCGGCCCAGCTATTCGTTTGTATGATCCTGCCGAAGCGGTGGCGCGCCGTATCTGTTCATTGCTCGCGAATAGACAGCCTAGCGAGAGTCAGTTACATCGTTTTATGACCACCGCCAGTCAGGCCGATAATATGGCTAGATTGTTGCCGGTGTTGATCGGTCAGGCTGCCGTAGTTGAAACCCTTGTTCTCCATTAATACCAATGAAACTTCTTACTGTATTGCTTGCCCTAGGTAGCTATTTCAGCCTGGGTTATATCCATGCCGCTAACTTGCCAGCTTGTGCTGTGGTGGCTACTCAGCTCAAACAGGAGACGGCCGCTTCGCTTGATCAGACAGAGCTGGCTGGTGTGTTGCTGAGCCTGCAACGTAGCGGCAAATTGCCGGGGCAGTTTGTCACTAAGCAGCAGGCCAAGGTGGCAGGCTGGCAGCCCGGGCGTAGTTTGTGGGTGATTCCGGCATTAAAAGGCAAGTCTATCGGTGGAGATAGGTTTGGCAACTATGAGCGGCGCTTACCATATGGGCAGTGGCAGGAAGCGGACTTGAGCTATAACGGAAAAAAACGTGGCGCTTACCGCCTGATCTATAGCCCGAGTAAGCAGGTGTATCTGACCGTTGATCATTATCAGAACTTTATCAAGGTACCAGCATGTCAGTAATGGTTTGTGAATTGCATCACATCAAAAGCCTGGAGCAGTTGTTCGATGAGCTCAGTCGCCAGTTGAGTTTTCCTGCTCATTTTGGTCGTAATCTGGATGCTTTGTATGATTGCTTAAGCAATGAGGTGATGGGGCCGTTTGAAATTGTCTGGCGCGAAACGGCTGAGTCGCGTGCGGCCATGGGCACTGATATTTATGCCACGGTGCTGGAAATTCTCGAAACGGTGGCCCAGGAGCGTGGTGATTTAACTTTAGATATTCATCACTAGGTGCCAACGGCTATCGTTGTCGTAAATATTGATTAAGAGCCGCTAAAAAGCCTTTATTGCGCTGTTTTTTGTCTGACGAGCTAAGTTTTCATGTCCCAACACACTTTTTCTCCCGACCAGCGTGCCCATAGCCGCCCCCAGGCCTGGTATCAGGCTGCCAGCCAGCAGCCCGGCTTTATTCATGATGCAGCACAGGCTGCCGCTATTGCTGAGCTGGACAAGCTGTGGCAGCAGTTGATCGATTTTAAAGATAAGCGTAACCGCTTCCTGGGACGCAGTCTGCGCAGCCCAGATGTGCCTAAAGGTTTATATCTGTGGGGTGGAGTAGGGCGCGGTAAAAGTTTTCTGATGGATGCGTTTTATGCCTGCGTGCCGTATCGACGTAAGCGGCGTATTCATTTTCATCATTTTATGGCCGAAGTGCATCAGGAGTTACGGGCCTTGGCCGGTAGCAACGATCCTTTACTTGCCTATGCCGATAAAATCGCCCGGCATACCCGGCTCTTATGTTTTGATGAGTTTCACGTCAGCGATATTGCCGATGCGATGATGCTGGGCCGTCTGTTGATTGCCTTGCTGGAGCGTGGCGTGGTGGTGGTGACGACTTCGAACTATCCGCCAGATGGCCTTTATCCTAATGGCCTGCAACGGCAGAACTTCCTACCCACTATTGAGCTGATCAAACGTGAACTGACCGTATTGAATGTTGATGGTGGCCATGATTACCGTTTGCGCGAATTAACGCGGGAACCCTTGTTCATGGTGCCAGTCAACGCCGAGAACGAAGCCAAAATGGCGGCGATGTTTGCACGCCTCAGTGGCGGTGTCACGCTGTCACAAAAAAACCTTACCGTGCTTGGGCGCAGCATCCCGCTGAAAAAAATCGCTCCCGGGGTGATTTGGTTTGATTTTCTCGACCTGTGTGATGGCCCGCGTGCACAAACCGATTATCTGGAAATCGCGCGGGAATACCATACAGTCTTTCTGTCGGCTATTCCGCAGCTCAGTGCCAGCCAGGCGGCTATTGCCCGGCGTTTTACGTGGCTGGTGGATGTGCTGTACGACAACCGGGTCAATCTGATTGCGACTGCTGCAGTGGAAGCGGAGCAGCTTTATCTGGTCGGCCAGCAGGCAAGCGAGTTCTTCCGTACGGCCAGTCGGCTTACCGAAATGCAATCCAGCAGTTACCTGGCTTTACCGCATCATTCTGCGGGGCAGAGTCATGATCAGCCGCCAGCAGGGGTGATTATTTAATTTCACCCAGCAAATCTGGTACGGCGTCAGTGCTAAGAGTCGCTAACAACACCGCGAAGAGCCTTGAGCCAAGGCGCGCCGACGCAGACAGTACCAGTCGTACGGCAAGGAGGCGCAACGCTGGATCAGGGGTTTTGTTCGCGGCGCTAAGGTGTGCCGACAGACATCGTACGGCTTGAGACGTGGATAAGCCCTGGCAAGCCTGACGAAATGGTTTACAACGAATAGATAAGTTGTAGAAACCATGGTGGCAAACTTCTCAGCAGCAGGGCGCATGTATTATGCAGACGGTGTCGACGTTGGGAATTACTGGCTTGAGCCCGGCGGCCGGGGGAATGCATCCAGGTGCAATATACCTGGTGATGAGCCATACCGTAGAGCTGACTCAGGCATTGCTATTTGCCAATTTGCCGCTGGACAGCCAGATTTCGCTCATTATCGCCAGTGCGAAAGAACCCGCTAGCGCTTGTGATACTGATTGTCTGGATCAGCGTTTACACCATCGCTCAATATTGTTGTTCTCGGCACGAGGCCGGGGTGGGGCGCGTCATTTGCTCGCCTGTCTTGACGAGTTGGCTCGCTGCCAGCATCAGTTACCGGCTGCGAGTGATTGCTTGCTGCTGGTATTGGATAATGCCGAAGATTACCTGCCTTTGGCGGATGCGCTGGCGTGCCGCCGTCGTCTGGCGCTCTGCCAGCGCTGGGCCGAGCAGCATGGGCATATCGTGCTCTTGCTGGTGGAGGCACAGCGGCTTAGCCTGACACAAAATCAGTTACTGACGGAACAGGCCAAGTGCTGTGCCGGCTTAGTGCATGCCCAGTATGCAGGTAATGAACTGTATAACTGGCAGGTATTGTACTGGGAGGGTGAGGGTTCGGTTCTTAAACCGACTATCTATTCTCTGGAACTGAATAAACCTGGTCAGCTACGATTATTTTCTGCCGGGCAGGCAGCCAGCTTGTCAGCACAAGCGTCACAGCAGGCGGCGGATTGGCAACAAGTGTTTGCTACGCGTGTCAGCCTGGCTGACAATGCTACCCCTTCCTCGTTCTGGCAGGTATTTGATGATCTCGAAGACCTGTTCAATATGGCCAGTTCCGCGATTTCTGCCAGCATCCTGCTGGACTCCACCAGCAAAACCGGCAAGCTAGCCCCACTGATACAACGTCTGCGGCAGCATTGTGGGGCGCAATTGAAAATTCTGGTACGGGAAGTGGGCAACAGCCGCCTGCGCCATAATGAGGAGCAGTTATTATTGCGTTTGGGGGCCAATGCGGTGCTTCCTGCCGAGTTGCGCTTTACCAGTGTGCTGAATGTTTTGCAGGGATTACAGCAGGCGGTTTACCAAACACATCGTAGTAGCCCCGAACAGGAGTTACAGCAGGCGAGCGAACCAGAGCATGACCGTGGCTATTTACCCCCCGCTCGTTTTGTTGAGGTGGTCAGGCAGGCGGTTAAACGCAGCCGGCATCTTGATATCCATAATGTGATGTTGCGTCTGCGGCCGGCACCAGGTGCCTCGCCACTGGATTTATTGCGCCTGAGTCGTTTCAAACGTGCTGGTGATCTGTGCACCGCGGATCAGAACGATATTTACCTGTTTCTGTTTGCCTGCCGGGAAAGCGATGTCGATGCCGCCTTGCCGCATCTGTTTCGCTTACCGATCAATGAAATTATCTCGTTTGAAGTACGTACCCCAGATAGCGATGGTATCCAGCTCAGCCTGGAGCGTTTGGCGGAGCAGGCCGGTTTTGCCGAATTGCCTGATCTGGGCGCGGTCTTGCTGAGTGAGACGACCTCAGTTGTCGACAGTCCACAGCCCGCTCATTTCTCAGCCAACTGGCCAGGGGTTCCGGTCAGTGCTCGCTTGCAGCGTCGTTGAACTTTTTGTAGAGGCGCCAGTGTATGCCTAATCCTCAACTCAGCCATGCCGACTTTCTGCTGCTCAGTTACAGCTTGTTTGCGCTATTAATAGGCTATGCCATCCATGCGCTTATTCTGCCGGGCTGGCGACGTTATCTGCAACGTCGCCGCCGTCTGCGTTATTTTCAGCAGCACCCTTACCAACAGCGGCTGGCACAGCGGATGATGGTCAGTCCTGATAAAACTGAAGATGCCAAAATCAAACACTGATCCCGCTTTACATTGGGTGCCAACTGACTCACGCCCGCATAGTCAGGGCTTAGCTTGGTGGAGTCTCTATTTCTGCGCCAAGCTGGTGTTGTACTGGCAGGGTAGTCTGGGTCTGCATATTGGGCTCAACCTGGCTTTTGCACTATTACTGCTGATACCGGTGTATGGGCCGCGCAAAATGCGCCTGCGCACTCTTGTCGCCAGCCTGTTGGCATTAGTTCTGTTGTATTACGATTCCTGGCTGCCGTCTTTGCTGCCCATGCTTAGCCAACTGGCTAGCCTGCGCGATTTTAGTTTCGCTTATTGGCTGGAGTTGCTTGGCCGTCTGCTGTCAGCCCGGTCGCTACTGGCAGGCGCTTTACTAGTACTGGGCTATGTGTTGCTCAATCGCTACCTGCGGGTCAGCAGCCTGGTTATCATCGCGCTATTAGTGACTGCTGGACAGCAATGGCTACAATCGGAAAGCAAACCGCTTATCGTGGCTGCGGCGCCTCAGCCTGAGCGGGTACCAGCTATCCAGCAAACTCCGGATGCCGAACTGCAAGCTTTTTACCGCAGCGAAAGCCAACGCAAAGTGCAGTTTCTACCGCCTGCGGCTGACAGCGCTTTTGATGTATTGCTGATTCATGTCTGCTCGCTGGCCTGGGACGATTTGCGCGAGGTGGGTCTGGATAACTCGCCTTTATTGAGTCGTTTTGATTTTGTCTTTACTCACTTTAATACCGCCACTCCTTATAGTGGCCCTGCGGCACTACGGGTATTGCGGGCCAGTTGCGGGCAAACTAGCCATAAAGGGCTTTATGAACCCGGCAATAGCCAGTGCTTCTTGTTTGAAAACCTGGCACGGCTCGGTTTTAAAAATGAGCTATTACTCAACCACGATGGTCACTTTGATGATTTTCTGTCGCTGTTGCGCAAGGAAGGGCGGCTGTCTTTACCGCTCTTGAGTCAACAGGGTCAAACTGTAGCCCAGCGCGGCTTTGACGATAGTCCCATTTACGACGATTACGGCATGCTCAAGCATTGGCTGGAGCAGCGGCAGCAGGATCAAAGCAGTCATATTGCCGCTTACTACAATACCATCAGCCTGCACGATGGTAATCGCCTGCTTGATCAACCCAATCTCAACAGCCTGGACAGCTATAAAGCGCGGGCGCATAAGTTGTTTAGCGATTTAGGACTATTCATTGATGATTTAGAACGCAGTCAGCGCAAGGTGATTCTATTACTGGTACCGGAGCATGGCGCGGCTTTGCATGGTGACAAGCAGCAGTTTGCCGGCTTGCGTGATATTCCCACCCCGGCGATTACCATTGTGCCGGCGGCTATTAAGGTGATTGGTGGCCAGGGCAAGCCGCTGCCAGTGCGCTTAGACCAGCCAGTAAGCTATCTGGCCATCAGCGACATTCTGGCGCAAATGCTTAATCGCAGCCCGTTTGGCGCGGATTATCAGCCCACTAGCTATAGCCAGAAACTGCCAAATACGCCGTTTGTGGCCGAGGATGCAGATAATATTGTTATGCAGCGCGGCAAGCAGTATTTATGGCGGCAAAGTGGGGGTGAATGGGCAGGCTATGAGGGGCTGCAATAAGGGCGGCTTTACTGTGCGGGTTTAGCGGTGGCTGTGAGAATTTTTTTCCGAAAATAGGGCAGAAGTGAGGGTTGGCGATTCAAGCAAACTAACTAGCAGAATAATAAATAAACTAACAAATAAAGGCCAAGGTTTTTAGGTCTTGGCCTTCTGAAATTTATGTTGAGATAGTATATTTTAAATATTCAAGAAAAGAAGATGGCGAATAACCAAATGCTTCTATTGAAATTTCCTCTCCAAATAGCTCTTCATAGTATTCATTTAAATCATTAGGGTGCCTGTTAATGAATTCATCTATTTCATGAATGGCTGCTTGGCACTCTTCTTGATTCATGTCCTTTTTGTAGCGAAGTATTACATCTTCTATTGTGCTTCCCCATAGAGTCCAGTCTTGCATTAGGTAAGCGCCAAAAAGAAGGTGTAAATTCGGGTATAGCTTTCGAGTATCTTCCATACTTTTCCTTACTTCGGGTATGCCGTTAAGACAAAATAAGGCATGCCATTGTATATTTCCTTAAAATTATCTTTGCCTCTGTTTATTCCATGTCCTACTACTTTTCCAACCGCCTCTTCTATCTCTAAAGGGCGAGTAGAGGATGATTTAGCCCATGAGCTAATTTCTGATGATCTTTTTAGAAGGACTTCAGATACTCCCCATTCTGCTAATTTTCTACTATAAAATGATGAGACTTTAAATAGGTCTTTTTCTTTTTCAAGTCTTGCTAACATCTCTTCTTTGGTTTGTCCGACATGCTTGGCAAGGGTATGCCCACCTCTTCCGCCAAGGCTTTTTGCCTCGTGTTCTGAAATTCTAAACCGTCCCAAAGTTATGCTGCTGACACGTGCGGCGTTTACCATGCTGGCGAGTCCGATTGGTACAGACATGTCTACGGCTATGGCGATATTCCCAGCTTGGCTAGGGTTTGCCTTCATTGTTTCGGCCAGCTTGATGACGCCTTGCTGTGTCAGGCTTCTGCTATCTTCGCCGGTCCAGACTTTACGTGCGCCAGTGGCGATGGTATCGGCGCCATGCGCACCAATCGCGACGCATCCTACTTTAGTTGCGCCAGTGGGTTCGGGTGCGATACATAACGCGCCAGCGCCTACCATCTCCAGAATGCCGCCAGCTAGTTCTAAACTTCCCCAAAAGCGATTACTCAGGATATCGCCTTGGCTAAGGGTTTTCCGGGCCAATGCTGCGGCCAGTTGCGGCGCGCTCATAACAATACTAATGCCTTCGTCCTGACTGGCTTGACTCATGTCTGTTTTCCTTATGAGTGAGAGCCGCTAACAAACCCCCTGATCCAGCGTCGTACCTTCTTGCCGTGCCACTGGTAGGATCTGCGTCGGCGCGTCTTGGCGCAGGTGCTCTTCGAGGTTTTGTTAGCGGCACTTAAAGGTAAGGTAAAGCTGTCAGTAGCTTCGTCCAGTACGTTTGCTGCTGTCAAGCAGTTGTGGAGTAAATAAGTGCTGACACTCGTTTTATGCCGCGCAGTATCACTGGTACTGTCTGTGTCGGTACACCTTGACTTAGCGGCTGTTCGAGGTTTTGTTAGCGGCTTTAAGCTGTTGGGCAAATTTGTCAGTTTTGCGCACGGTAATATTGTATTTCCTGTGTTTTTTTGCGTTAAACTCGGGCGCCAGTGGATTGTATGGTGGGGGTGGAAAGACTCTGCGGTCTGCTTTTCTTAACTTAGGGGCCGGCCCGAAATCTACTTGGGCAATGCTGCAAAAATGCCGGGAGCGGCATTTTGTTAAAGCTCTCTATCTGTCAAGGCCAGCCATAACCATCACATCAGATGAATAAAATAAAATCACTATTACATAAAAACCTCTCTTTATGGTTGGGCCTCTATATTGGCCTTTTGTTAAATCTTCCCGTTTTTTATCGCCGTTTGCTGACATCTTTACAGCAGCCGCTAGCGATCAAGCTTGTCTCCACGCTGGCGGAGGCCGTGGCCGCTGTGCTGTTTACCTACCTATTACTGCAACTGTGTTCTTTGGCCGGACGGTGGTTTTATCGCTTTGCTGCCACACTGCTGTTGCTGACCTCCGTTGCTGCCAGTTATTACGTCGCTTTTTTCGGTGTGGTGATTGGTTACGGGGTGATCGCTTCAGTCATCACGACAGATATAGATTTGTCTGTCGAAGTGATCGGATGGCATTTTGTGCTGTGGACCGTGTTATTAAGTGCGTTGCCCTTGCTGTGTATTTGGCAAAGCCCGTTGCGTGACACACTGCTGCAGCGGCTGAAAATGCCTGGTCAGCGTTTGAAGTCGCTATTGTTTTTGCTCGCGGCTTTGTTGCTGGTGTGGCTACCATTGCGGGTGTTGGATCAAGAGCATAGTAAGCAGGCGCAACGTAGTAATCTCGATTTATCCAGCTATGGTGGTGGGGTGGTGCATGCTTACCTGCCCGCTAATTGGTTGTCGGCACTAGGTTTGTTTGCCTATACCCGCTACGACGAATACGACAATCAGAGCAAGCTGTTTGACCCGGCGCAGCATTTTCGCTATGTCTCACCAGCGGGAATCAATGACACTTATATGGTCTTTATCATCGGTGAAACCACTCGTTGGGATCATCTGGGCCTATTGGGCTATGCCCGGGATACCACCCCCAAGTTGTCACGAGAGAGCAATCTACTGGTGTTTCGCGGGGAGTCTTGCGACACCTCTACCAAATTATCGCTGCGTTGTATGTTTGTGCGTGAAGGCGGAGCAGCAGACAATCCGCAACGCACCTTGAAAGAGCAAAATGTTTTTGCGGTGTTGAAGCAGATGGGTTTTAGCTCGGAATTGTTCGCGATGCAGAGCGAGGTGTGGTTCTATAATAAAACCGAGGTAGATAATTATGCATTTCGCGAGTTGATTACTGCGGAGGGGCGTAATGAGGGCAAACCGGTTGATGACATGCTATTGCTGGAGGAGGTGGCGGCTTCCTTAGCACGCTACCCGCAAGGCAAACATCTGGTGATTCTGCATACCAAAGGTTCGCATTATCAATATTCACAACGCTATCCACCAGCTTATGCTCGTTATCAACCGGAGTGTCTGAGCGTGGATAGCTTCTGTAGCAAGGCACAATTGATTAACGCTTACGATAATAGCGTGCTGTATACCGATGCGTTTATCAGCAAGGTGATTGATCAGTTGCGGGATAAGAAGGCGATCGTGTTTTATGCGGCTGACCATGGCGAATCGATTGCTGAAAATGAGCATCTGCATGGCACACCACGTCAGTTGGCCCCTGCTGAACAGTTTCGCGTGCCCATCATGGTATGGGCTTCCGATAAGTACCTAGCTAGCCCGCAGCAGCGCCATGGTTTTGAACAGTTAGCGGCTCAGCAGCGTGCTGGTAAAACCTTACGGCATGTACAACTATTCGATACCATACTCGGTTGCTTGGGTTATACCTCGCCCAATGGCGGCATCGTTGCCGCCAATAATGGCTGTCAGCACTAGTCATCAAATGGATAATCTTCTGGGAGCTTGCCCTGGTACTCAAACGGGGCTTTCTTCAATACTTCTTTAATTTTGGCCCATTCCGAGCGCAGCACTCTTTTGATGCGCCAGCGGCGCAAACGGATGAAGCACTGTCGGCAGCAGCCGGCTTCCCGTTCTTTGCGCTGCTTCTCTTGTACTTCTGCCCAAATATCATCCGGGTCATATGCCGTCCAAACCGGTGGAACCGGTGTAAAAAAACGTAGTACAAGCTGGGGGCGACCCAGTCATATAAGGCTTTTTCGACGCCAGTATCGCATTGCTTTTCTTTGGTTGTGAATTTTGCTTGTGATCCTATCATTGCTTTAAATTAATGCCAAATTGATATTGGCACAGGTTCTTCGCTGGTGTCGCTAAGAGCGGCTAACAAAAGCTCGAAGAGCAACTGAGCCAAGGCGCAACGCTGGATCAGGCTCTTAAGGGCTGTGCTGTGGCAGGCGTTGCCAGGGGGCCGGTAGCGGTGGGGGTGGCTTGCTTGACTTGCTGCTGGCTGGGCTGAGCGGATCGGTGGCACTCTGGTCTAGTTGGCGAGTGCCTGCTTCTAATAGCAGCAGATTGGCGCGGATATCGTCGCGATCAGGGGCGATGCGTAGGGCGCGGTACCAGAGCAGCCGTGCGGTATCGCTATCGCCAGCTTGTACCAGTTGTAGAGCTAGTTGGTTGATGGCCGCCGGTTGGTAGGGGGAGCGCCAGTATTCGGCCCGCGCTTGCGCCAGGCTTTGTTGTGCCGGGGTGGCTGGGGGATGGGCGCAGGCGGTCAGCAATAGAGTAAAAAGGAGCTGACAGCAGGGCTTGAGCATGATGTGGTCTTTCCTAAAAACTCGTATAGGGCACGAGGGGTTCTACCGGGAAAGGTAGCGTTTGTGCCGCCGGGGCCAGGCTGTAGCGTAGATAGAGCTGGGCATGGCCGGGTTGGTAGAGGGGGGAGTATTGGTATTCCAGTTGGCCGCCCAGCACCAGCCGGGGATTAAGCTGATATTCAAAAGCGGTGCTGGCGGATACGCCTTTGCCGGGGCCGCTACTGCTGCTGAATTGCGGGTTACCGGTTTGCTGTTGCAGATCGGGCCGGGTCGGGTAGAACGGGGTGCTGTTTTCCCGCGCGTAGGAGAGCGAGGGGGCGAAGCGGAATAGCGTGCTCCAGCGTTCATTGCGCAGCGCGTAGCTGATGGGGACGGATAGCGAGTGATAGGCTTGCGGGCTGTAGTAGCCGCCTTGCCCCAGCGTAAATTCACTGAGGTTTTTCTGGTACCAGAAGTTGATATTGTTGATACCCACGGTCAGGCGGTGGGTGTCGTCTTTGTGTATGCGCCAGTACACCCCTCCCATCATACTCAGGCGACGATTGCGGGCGACGTTTTCGCCTGTCAGCTGCTGATAGCCAAGATTACTCCACACCCCTAGCGCTTCACCCTGATCATAGCCTAGCCCTGTGCTGAGGCTGCGACTGCGGACGCCGCCCCAGGTCTCGCCGGTGTAGGGGTCGCGGGTGCCGGCGTAGCTGAGCAGTGAGCTGGTGAGCGGGCGTTGGGCGATGTCGATGCTGTAGTTGAGTTGATTGATTTTGCCGAAGTGTTTGAGGCCCCCGACGAAGTAGCTGACGGGAAAGGCCAGCGGTGTGTGGCCAAGATCAACGCGCCAGTCATCGTTAGCAAAACCGGCACCGATGCTTTGACCATGGCTTTGCTGCTGTCCGGCCTGTTTGGCACAGGCGACCTGGTCGCGGCAAGCCAGGATGGCGCCAAAGCGTTGTATCGCGTAACTGTCGCTGCTTTGCAGGCTTTTGGCGTCGAGGCTGGTGTAGTCGCTGCGCAAGAAGTATTGCCCATTGGCCGGGCCGGGTATTTGCAGCAGTAGCGGGGCTTGCCACATCGCCAACTGTGATTGCCCCGGTGTGCCAGTACTGCCGCCGCGAAAACTCCAATCCAGCCCACCTTGCACCGTGCCGGTGCGTTTATCCAGCAGTGCGGCATAGCTTGCGTGCAGATCAGCCAGTTGTTGGCTTTCGCTGCTGACGGTTTGTAAGGCGGTCTGACTGTTGGGGGGCTGGCCTATTGCCGGTACTTCGCTGGCGAGAGCGGCCTGGCCGGGTAGCATGCTATTGCTGACGAGCGGTTGTTGGCTGAGGCCGCTGGTGGGGCTAAAGCTGTGGCGATAATGCTTCAGCGCGCTATCGGCCTGTTGTTGCTTGAGTGCGCGTTCGGCTTGCAGGCCGAATAGTGCAGGGCTGCTTTCTCCTTGTTGCTGCATGGTATCGAGGGCTTGTGTGCTGAGTTGGGGGTCGTCCTGCTCGCTGAGCCGGTTTAATACCCGTAGCCGATAATCCAGGCTGCGCAGTGGCCGTTCATTGAGCAGGGTTTGTGCCAGTTGCTGACGTGCGGCCCATTGACCGGTTTGGCGATAGCTATCTAGTAACAGCAGCTTGGCTTCGTCATCCTGGGGCTTGTATTGCAGTGCCAGTTGCAGTCTTTGTTCGGCGCGCTGCCATTGTTGTTGGCTGATGTCGAGTTCGGCGCGTTCGCGCAGCAAGTCAGCTTGTTGCGGATCGGCGATCAGCGCCTGGTCGAGCAGTTCGCGCGCTTGCTCGTCCTGACCTTGCTGGCGTGCCGCGCTGGCCTTGAGCAGGGCGAGACCGCTGTAGATGGCGGTGAGTTCGCTTTGTTGGGCGGGGGTGAGGGGAGCGGCTTGCTGGTGATCCCATTGAGCCAGCAGCGCAAGCAGTGCCGTGCTTTGTTGTGCGTCCAGCAGCAATCTGGCGTAGCGCAGCGTGTATTCCTTGTCCGGGTGTTGTTGATAAACCTTTTGCATCAGTGCCAGTGCCGGTTCGCGTGGCCCCAGTTGCAGCCAGCCGCTGGCCAGTTCGCTGAGCTGTGCCGGGTCGTCGGCAAAGCGTTGGCTGGCGTGTTGCAATCTTTGTTGCGCGGCTTGGGGCTGGCCATGGGCATTTTCGGCGCTGGCCAGACGCAGGGTTTCACGCAGCCAGAGTTGGCGCTGCAGTTGCGCCATGCTATCGCTGCGTTCGGTAGTGGGGATGTGTTCCAGCGTCAGCAGTGCGGCTTGGTTTTGCTCTTGGCTGCTTTGGAATAAGGCGTAGGCGTAGCGGGTGTTGCTATCCGCTTGCGGGGTGTTTAGCAGGGCTTGCAATACCGCTTCGCCTTTGGCCGCCTGCCCGTCTGCTAGCCAGGCTTTGGCTAAGGCCAGTCGGTTCCATGGGTCTTGAGCTTGTAGGGCGACGGCTTGTTGCAGTGCCTTGATGGCGAGTGCGCGCTGTCCGCTGGCTAGTAATTGCTCCGCTTGCTGGCGGGCGATACTGGCTTGGGCGGCAGGGTAGGCGCTGCCTAGCAGATGGCGTTGCTGCTTGGGCAGGTTGTCCAGATAGGCGCTCGCTTGGCTGGCCTCTCCTTGTTGCAGGTAAAGGCGGATCAGCCCGGCTAGCGCCTGAGCATTAGCCGGGGCGCGTGTCAGCACGTCGTGATAGTCACGCCAGGCGAGGGCGAGTTGCTGCTGGGCCTCGGCCAGTTGCGCACGACTGAGGGTGAGCTCAATGGCGTGGGGGCGCAGTTTGGCTGCCTGCTGCAGATGCTGTTCGGCTCGCTTAAAGTTGTTGGCCTCAATTGCGCGTGCGGCTTGCGCCAGCTGTTGCTCGAAATAGCTGTCGACCAGAGCTTGTGACCATTGCCTATTTTGTTTGTCTTGGCGCTGTGCCTGACGATAGAAGGCGATGGCTTGTTGATACTGTCCCTGCTTTGCACGCAGTCGTCCCCAGTTGCCCAGGACATCGGCTTCTTGACCATAGTGGACTTGTGCCTGTTCCAGGCTGCGTTCGGCCGCAGCCAGCTGATTGTTATCCAGTTGTTTGCTGGCTGCTAGCCGGGCGCGATAGCCGGGGTCAGCCAATAGGGCGCGTTGCCTGGCGGCTTGGGCGGCCAGTCGATCGCGATGCTGTGCGACGCTGCTGTCATCCGGTACTTCGCGCAGATAGGCGTTAAACCAGTTTGGCTGGGCGTGCTGTTCAAGTTGTAGCAGGGCGCGGCGCCAGGTTTTCAGTGCGGATTTACGGCTGTCCGGGTAGAGGGTCAGGGTTTGGAGGGTGGCAAAGATGGTGGGTGGGGCTGGCGGTTGGTAGAGATAGAGGTCGGCCAGCGCCAGTTGATAGCTACGGTTGTCCGGTGTGGCTTGTTGCAGTTTACTCAAACCGGCGTGAGCGCGTTGCCAGCCCTTATTGGGGCTGCGGACGACCAGTGACCAGTATTCCAGTGCTAATTCGCCATCTGGTGGCGGGCCTTGATACAGCGCGTCCAGTACGGCGATGGCAGCATCGGTTTTGCCGCTGCGGGCGAGGGCCCGTGCTTGCAGCAGTTGCGCATGCTGGCTGCCGAGGACGCGTTGCAGCTGTTCGACCTTATGGATGACAGCAGAGTGCGGGTATTGCTGTTTGAGTTGCTTGAGTGTCTGGCTGGCTGGCTGTAGCTGCTGGTTTTGCAGTTGCAGCATCGCTTGCAAGGCCAAGGCTTCGGCTTGTACTGCCGGGCTGAGCGCAGCCAGTTGGTGTAGTTTGGCGAGTGCTTGTTGTGCTTCGTCACGGTGGTTTAAGGATTGCCAGAGTCTGGCCTGTGCCAGCAGGGCTTGCGCCGGGTCGCTGGTGCTACCGGTGGCGGCGGCCGCCAGCGCTAAAAAAAGCAGGATGAAGGTCAGGAGGGTGCGTATCAACGACATGCACTGTCCCAGCGGGTTTGTAATTGGCCTTGGCTGCCGAAGCGATAGCGGCCTTGCTGCCAGCCTAGCCCGAACAGCGTTAAGACATGATCGTAGTAGTTGTCCGGTCGCTGGCTGAGTGGCAGGGCGTTCAGGCGGGCTAATTGTTGTTGCAGCGCTGCTTGCGCACCACTGCTTTGCAGCAAGGGGAGCAGTGCGGCCGAGAAGCCTACCGGCCCATCTCCCTCCATCTGGCCGCTGCGGGTATCGATCTGGCGTGGTGGGGCGTCATGCTGGCTGAGCCATTGTGTCATCGGCGCCAGGGTGTGCAGCAGCGCGGCCTGGCCATCGGCTTGTGCCGATAACATGCCGGCCCAGAGGTAGACGCGGATGGCGTCGTAACTGCCGCTGGCCTGGGTTTGGCTATCGGGCGTAAAACCTTGCTTGGCGGTATAGACTACCCAGTCCGGGGCAAAGCCATGTGGCGCGCTCTCTTGCAGCAGCCGTTGGGTATTGTGGTGCAGGCTGTGCCAATCGTTTTCCGGCAGCAGTTGTGCCAGGCGGGCCAGAATTTGTAAGGGTAAATAGCTGGGGTTGAGTCGCCAGCGTGCGGCTTCCGGCTGAAAACCATAGGGGGCGGGTAAGAGCATGCGGCCCAGGCCCGGCAAGCTGGCGGTTTCTTCTTGCCAGATACGGGCAGCCAGCTGTTTGCCTTGGGTCAGATAGCGCGGCTGCTGCCATAGGCGGCCAGCTTCCAGCAGGCTGTAGGCGATCCACAGGTCGGCATCGGCGGCACTGTTTTTGTCCAGCACGCCCCAGCGGCCGTCGGGCTGCTGGCCCCAGGCCCAGGCTGGCAGATGGGTGCTCAGATCGCCTTCTGCCAGATTATTCTGCGTCCAGGCCAATAGCTGCGCAAAAGCTGGCTGGTCATTGGCCACCAGCGCAAAAAACAGGCCGTAACTTTGACCTTCGGACGTGGTCAGCGAGTGGTGGCTGCTGCGATCAATGACACGGCCATCGCTGCTAATAAAGTGTTGGCGATAGGCTTGCCATTGTGGCCAGTTATCGCAGTCGGCTGCGCTGACCGGTAGGATAAGGCAGCACAGCAATATCACCAGTGTGCGCATTTATTCCTCTCTGGCGCGGCGGGAAGCGATCAGTTTGAAGGCCCGCAGGATGGCAAAGGCCAGCATGCAGACCGCCAGTGCCGCCAGTAAGGCTAAGACGAGTGGATGCTGTGACAGATACAGCCATACCCAGGTCCACAGCGGTAAGCTACCCACTTCATAGCTGTTGACCAGCAACTGGCTATCAATATTGTCCCCCTTGATCAGCACCGTGCTACCGCTCATCTGTGCCACTTTGCCGTCATCGTTCAGCGCTTCCAGCAAAGTATTCAGCGCGGCGGGTTCTGAACCGGTGAGAACGACCACGCTACGCAACGGGGTTAGTGGCGATTCAAAACCCAGCATGGCCGCCACCTGATTTTGCGCATGAAAAGACACTTGGCCGTTGCTGGCGACAGCCATGGGTTCGGTAGGGGTGTGCAGCCAGTTGAAGGAAGTCGAGTTAAAAAAGCTGTTTTTGCCGACTTGCCGGTGATTGCGGGTGATCTGGGTGGGCAGGGACGATTGCCAGCGTTGCAGCCAGGGCAGGCGGTTGGCGATGCCAATCAGTAGCAGGTCGGCATCGGCAGGTGGTGTTTGTTCAGCCGCCATCAGCCGCATACGTAAAGCCGGGTAGCCGGTAGATTGCCCTAAACGCGCCATTACATTTAAAAAGGCGCTAACTTCCGCTGGCAGCGCGGCTTTGGGCAGGGCCACGACGGTGTCGGATAGATCGGCCAAGCGGGTGAAGGGGTAGCCGGAGTTGGCGAAAAAGCCCAGATTCGGCAAGCTGGTGTAGTGCGGATACTGGCTAAAGTCGATCTCGCTGTCCGGGTCTAGCGCCGAGCGGAAGTTGTCATTGCCGGCGCTATTGCACTCACCCTGTTTTTCCAGCACATAGGAATATTGAAATTGCAGCTGGTTGCGGCTGCCAACACGAAACGGCGGCAGCAGAATCTTGTCAATGCTGGCCAATAGGCCGTTATCCAGCACCGGCAGGCTCAGCTTGGTTTGTTCACTGCCGCTGCCGGAAGGGTTAAGGGTCAGGCTTTGCACGAATAAATCATTAATACCAACCGATAAGCGCGAGCCATCGACTTGTTGCAGGCCGGTATAACGGAAACGCAGATTAATGGGAATACCACGGCTGCCCCAGGTAAAAATATCGGCCGGTACCCGGAAGAACAGCCGAATCTGCTCCGGTGTTTGCCCGCTGACCTGTAGTTCTTGCTGATTCGTCACCAACTCGCCCAGGCGGGTTGGTCGATCCGGGTGTACCCAGTTGGGCGCATCATAAGGCTGTCGTGGGGCCGCCAGCTTGACGCGCTCTACCTTGGCCTGCGCACCGGACATCGCCGCCTGGCCCAGTACCAGTGCCTGTACCGCCAACTGTAAATCCTGTTCATTGCGTCCCAATATCAGCAGTAGTTTGCGTTCGGCCTGCTGCGGATGGCGTAGCAGGGCAATGGTGGGGGCGGTGACGGCCGGATAGTCGCGCAAGAAATCTGGACGCTGCTGGTTGGTGGCAAAGACGATGGCGTGTTCGCTGGCGGGTAATTGATTGAACAAAGCCGTGAAATGACTGCCGCGCCAGGCGGCTAGTCCGCCGAACCAGGAGGCCAGCGTCCCGGCAGCCTGTACGGTTGCCAAGGAGGGCTGGCCGACAAAGACAAATGGCAATTGCAGGCGGGCAAAGTCGCGATGATCAAAAAACGGCTCTGGAAACTGGCTTAAGTCATCCTGCTGTTGCAGCGCCTGTGCATTGATTTCCAACTCGCTGCTCTGGCTGATCTCGGCCCATAAACTGCTATGCGCCGGGTCTTCACAATGATTGGTATAGTGTCCGATCAGCTGGAATTGCAGCCGGTTAAAATCGGCCAGCAGGCGTGTATCCAAGGTCAATTCACTTTGCTGCGGTTTGCCTGCGCTCTCTTTCGGCAAGGGTAGTACCGCGACCACTTCGCCATTCAGCAATACTTTCAGGTGCGACAAATCGGCCAGCATTGCCGGCGAATATAGATAGCGCAGCCGTACTTTCACGCTATTGATCAACTCATCCCGGCGGCTGCCAAAATTGATGCCTTTCAAATTGCCGGTTCCGGAGAGCCTCAGCGCTGTTTCATTGCCTAACTGTTTGAAGCTCAATATCCGTTGCACACTAAGCGGGGTGGTGCTGATCACAGCGACAGCAGGAGCGGGTGTGGCCAATAAACAAGTGGCTAACAACAGGCAGCCAATGAGCCAATATTTGATCATGCGCTTTGTTCCGGAACCGGTAGCGGTTGACGCGGTAACAGGCTGGCCAGCCATAGCAGGGTGCTGGCCAGCCAGGTAAATTGCGGCCCTAAGGACTGCACTGCTTGCAATAGACCGCGCGAGCCCAGCCGCACGACATCCTGCGCGCCATGCAAGGGGGTGTGTTCAGGGGGGCGTTCCTGCGGGCCTAGCCAGGCATCGGCGCGGCCAAAAGTACATTGCACCAATGCCATTTCTTGCGCCAGGCTGAGATGGTTAAAGCGCAGGCTCACGCGTTTACCCTTGGCAAACACGACACGGCCGGGGAGCGAAAAATGCTGACCTGCGGCTTGCAGGCTGACACTTAAGGGGCTGTCTGCCTTGGTGGGGATTGCTACCGGTGCTTCCAGTGCCATCCCGCCTTCGGAGTAGTCGAGCGTCATGCACGGATAGGCTCGTCCGTCTGGTAGATGCAGGGTAACGGGTAGATGCGCACTGATGCGGTGGGAAATTCTTAGCTGACGTACTTCACGCGCTACGCCCAGCGCCACGCCCAGCAGCAGGATGTTATAAACCGTCCAAATCATATTCACCAATAAAGTGCCGACTTCATTACTTGGGCCAAAGCCGAGGCGGTATAGCCCTACAGCCAGACCCAGCAGGTTGAACAGTAACAATAGCAAATAAGGCTTGGTGACGCCCCAGTCAAAATGACTGCTATTGACCAAGCCGCCTTTGGCGGTAACGTTAAATTTACCCAGGCGCGGAAACAGCAAAGCCATGGTGGTGGGAATGGTGATATGCCAGGCCAGCACCGTTTCGTAAATCTCCCCCCAGAACGAACGTCGGTAGCGGCCATGCATGCGCGAATTGGTGAGCACCGAAAACAGCATATGGGGTAAGAGGTAGAGCACCAGACCCAGCGCCGGTGCATAAATGGTATAGGCGTGAAACAGTAAAAACGCCTGTGGCGCGCATAAAAAAATCAGACGCGGCAGACCATACAGAAAATGTAGCATCGCATTGCCGTAACACAAGCGCTGCGCCCAGGACAAGCCCTTGCCACGCAGGGGGTTGTCGCTGCGAAAAATCTGCGCCATGCCGCGTGCCCAGCGTACCCGCTGACCAATATGGATGGACAGGCTCTCGGTAGCCAGCCCGGCGGCTTGGATGACTTTCAGATAGGCCGAGCGATAACCGGCGCGGTGCAGACGTAAAGAAGTATGGGCATCCTCGGTGACGGTATCGGTGGCAATGCCACCGACGGCTAATAGCGCAGAGCGGCGTAATACCGCACAGGAACCGCAGAAAAACGCGGCATTCCACAAATCATTGCCATCCTGCACCCGGCCATAGAACAGCTCGCCTTCATTGGGTACTTGCTGTACTCCATTCAAATTACGTTCAAACGGATCGGCGGAAAAGAAATGATGCGGTGTCTGTACCAAGGCCAGTTTGGCATCGTGTATCAAGCCACCCATGGTGACTTGCAGAAAGGAACGTACCGGAATGTGGTCGCAATCAAAAATCGCCACAAATTCGCCGGTAGTCTTGCCCAGCGCATGATTGATATTGCCGGCTTTAGCATGCAGGTGCTGTTCACGGGTGAGGTAGTGGGCGCCGGTCTGTTCAACAAAGAGTCGTATCTCCTCGCGCTGCCCATCATCCAGTACATAAACGCGCAATTTGCTCTGTGGCCACTCCAGGCTCAAGGCTGCCAGCACGGTTGGTCTTAGTATGCGCAAGGGTTCGTTGTAAATCGGGATCAGCACATCCACCGTGGGCCAGCTGTCTTGCTCTGTCGGCAAGGGGCTAACCTGACGTTGCAAGCCCCAGGACGCCTGAAAAAACCCCAAGAGCAGTATGAGCCAGGCGTATAACTCGGCCAGTAGCAGCAGGATGCCGGCCAGCAGATTGACCCAGCCATCATCATTAATGGTACTGGTCAGCCGCCACCATAGATAGCGGGTGGAAACCACTACCGAGAACACCATCAACACCAGGGTCGGTACTGGCCCCTCAAGGCGTGTTATCCCTAGGGCGACCAGCAGTAAGACCAGTACAAATAAACCCTGTGCCCATTCATTAAACGGCGTGGTAATACAAACCAGCATCAGCAGCAGCGCCAGGGCATAAGCTAGCCGGCTTAGCCAGCGCTTGTGCCAATAGCGGTGCTCGAGCAGTTGTTCGGCAGCCTGTTGTAAGCGTTGGCGATCCAGGCGCCAGGGAATGTGTGTTTGCAAATACACGCTACAGCCTTGCCAGCCCTTGCATATTGCTTGCCAGCCGCGAAGCAGGTAGTGCGTGCTGCTTGTGTCGTCGCGTTCAGCTGCTGGTCGTCTCAATAATAACCACAGGCATTGCAGCGGGATGCGCACGAGATCGCTTAACTTGAGCTGGTAAAAATCAATATGTGGAAACAGCCGCTGTACTGCTCGCCCCCAAGCGGCCCAGCCCAGCAAGGGTGGCCGCAGCAGCAGACCTAGCAGTAATAAACCTAGCGATGCTTTATCCGCCGGGTGTAAGCAACCATAGCGATAAGCATGGTTTTGCCAAAACCGCGCGTTCATCCGATTCCCCGCACCGGTTCCAGACGAATCGCTAACCACATTGCCAACTGGCGCAAATCATCGGCAGCCTGGCTGCCCGGCGCATACATGGCTACCGGCTGTCCCTTGGCTACCGCTTCGCGTAAGGCTTCGTCCCGCATCAGCGGCAGCGGTGTCATCTGTTCTGCCAGCTTGCTGCGAAACAATAATTCGATATCCCTATCCAGTTGCTGCGTCAGTTCTACCCGATTCAGTAAGAAAAAGGTACGCGTCGCCGGCACGCCACTGCTCTGCAATTCTTCGGCCAAGGCGCTTAGTAAACCGTAAGCCATCGCATCGGGGGGGAGCACAACCAGCACATGGGTGGCGCTATGCAGCGCCAGGCGGCGCAGCGGGCCATCTTCACTAGGGGTATCCAGCAAGACTTTGTCATCTGGCGGGCGTTGTAGCCGGGCCAACTCGCGTTGCAACCATTCGGCATCCAGCAAGGCGGCCGGCGTGGCAAAGGCCACCTCGCCATAAGGGACGAAGTCCAGCCGCTCGGCCAACTGCCAGGCCGCTTGTGTCCAGTCCTCACCCTTCAATAAGCGCAAATACCAGCCATCCTGCTCCTGCCATGGCAGGCCCAAATGCAGGCGTAACAAATTGCGCCGACATAAATCCATGGCCAGAATAGAACGATGTTGCTGCGCCCAGGCAAAAGCCAGACCGGCCGTTACTGTGCTTGCCCCGCAACCGCCCTTGATTCCGGTAATTGCCAAAATGGCCACAGCTTATTCCGCTTCAGTCTGTTGAGTAATAAGCGACGGTAGTGGGGTGTCACTCTGTCGTATCTGGGCTAATAGAGGCCAGCGCTGACAGATTTCCTCTATTTCCTCGGTGAGCCGTAACTCGTGAAAATACAATGTAGACTGCTTCAAGTAGCGCTGTAATTGACAAATATCGGTGAGCTCTGACATGCCCTTGCTCCCTAATAAAAATTTACTAGCTCAATTTAAGCTAGCACAATGCTTGGGGCATTGATGCTAATACGGTCATAAATACGACAAAACGGTATAATTGTGCAGTCAGGTCCTTTTTTAGCTTGCTTTGCTGCCGTTACTAGGTATAGCAAAATAAAATGGCCGTTTATGTTAGCGCCCTCCTTATTTCATAGAAAGCCCACCGCTATGAGTGCCGTCCAACTTACTGTAGGCCAGCAAAGCTTTACTGTTGGCAATATTTTCTGCATCGGCCGCAACTACGCCGCCCACGCTGCCGAACTCGGTAATGCTGTTGAAAGCGAACCCCTAGTTTTTCTTAAGCCAACCTCCGCACTGATTGACGAAAGCAGCCCCTTGCAACTGCCCGATTACTCCAGCGATGTGCACCATGAGTGTGAACTGGTGCTGTTGATCGGCGAGGGCGGGCGCGATATCGCAGCAGAACACGCCTTGTCACACATTGCCGCCTATGGTTTAGGACTGGATATGACCGCGCGTGACATTCAAAGCCTGGCCAAAAGCAAGGGACACCCTTGGACTAAGGCCAAAGGCTTCCCTAGCGCCGCGACCATCTCTCATCTACTACCCGCTGCTGATATTGCCGACCCGCAGCAATTGCACTTTCAGTTACACGTCAATGAGGAGCTACGTCAGCACGGCGATACCCGTCTGATGTTGTTTCCCATCACCACCATCATCAGCTATCTGTCACGCACCTACGGTCTGCAACGTGGTGATCTGGTTTACACCGGTACCCCGGAAGGGGTGGCGGCTGTCAAGTCGCAAGACCGTCTTCGCCTCTCTCTTGGAGAACAGCTCAGCGCTCACTGGAGCGTTGCCTGATGTCATCTGCTAATGCAGAAACCGGTGACAAACTGCGACTGGACAAATGGTTGTGGGCGGCGCGCTTCTACAAAACGCGCCAACTAGCCCAGGACGCCATCGAACTGGGCCGGGTACAACTCAATGGTGAACGTGTTAAACCATCGCGCGTGGTGCGTGTTGGCGACCGGCTACTCTTACGCATTAATCAGTTGGAGTACCATGTCGAAGTGCTGGTTTTGGCCAGCCAGCGCCGTTCGGCGCCAGAAGCGCAACAGCTTTATCGTGAAGACGCGGCCTCCATTGCCGCGCGAGAACAGCGCAGCCTGCTGCTCAAAGCCGAGCGCAGCAGCTTTCCGCATGGCGAAGGGCGTCCCAGCAAAAAGGCCCGCCGTGAAATCAGCAAATTTAAAGACTCATTTTGACCGTTTAATCCGGGGAGAGCTGTGCCAATGTTGTTTTCCTGTTCCAAAGTCGCAGCCAGCGCCTTAAGCTCACGCCGCCAAGGCCAGTCACACAGCTGGGTTAACAGCGCTCCCGCTGCCAGTTTCTCTGATCATTGGGAGTGGCAACTGCATGTGATCAAATTGGCACGTAGCAATGTCTTTATTGCGATGGAGCAAGAAAGCCGTTTTGCGCTGATATTCGGCGGGATTAAAAAAGGGGATGCGGTTACTTTACTGAAGCAGCTGTACCAGCGGGTCGCCAATCATTTTATCTGGTTGAACGACAGAGCCGCTTGGCTGTCTGAGTCCGAAGCGCAACTGGCAGTTGGCCGTTTTTTACAACAAAACCGCTATTTTGATTTTGTGCTGGCTAATGACCGTAGCGTACAGGCCCACATCAATGATGTGGCTTGGCAGCTTGAGCTGGTAGCAGAGCAGGCAGGCCGTCTGCCCCAGGATGATGACGAAGAAGTCGACTTTGAAGAACGTGTCAACAGCTTGCTGCGCTCTGTGCGCGGTGGGGATTATTTCTTACCTGACGAAGCTTTTTTCAATCTTTTTCTGCGGCGTTATGCCTCCGTCAGCGCAGCAGAGAGCGCTCAAATTAAAGAGCGCTTTATTGCATGGCAACAAACACAGCATATCTTGTGGCAGGTGCAGCAAAAATGACGGGCATCATTAGATGAGCCGCGAACAAAACCCCTGATCCAGCGTCGCGCCTCGGCTCAGGTGCTCTTTGAGGTTTTGTTAGCAGCTCTTAGTCGTTTGCGAACTTATTGGTGAGCTGTACCGGTTTAAGTTCATCCATTTATGTTGCTCAGCGGATTGGGCTGAGGTCAGAGGAAATCTTATGTTGTTTTACTGCAGCAATGCGATGGTGGCATTTCTTACCACGCATTATGAAGATGGCAGCCAGGCGAGCTGGGTAAGCCCGACAAGGCCAAAAAATGCTGAACAGCGTTGGGCTTGGCAACTGCACTGTATTGAACTGGCCGGCAAACAGGTGATGATTGCGCTAGAACGCGGCGTCACCCGCTTCGCCATCGTTCTGTGGGACATCGACAAAGACGAAACCAGCCATCTTATTTCGCAACTGCATAGACGGATTGAGCAGCATTTTCTGTTGATTAACGAGCGTGTGCAGTGGCTGAGCGAAGAAGAGGCACGGCAGGCAATGCGTCTGTGCTGGCAACAAAATGCACAAATTGACTTTGTACGCGGCGTCGACCCCAGCGTACAGAACCATATTAATGTGGTGGCTCGTGCCTGCGAGCAGTATGTGCAGCAGCATGGTGGTCTGGCGCAAGATGAGCACGCGGCGATGGGGTTTGAAGTTGTTGAGAATGTTTCCGCGCGTCGTATTGGTGACGGCCCTGATTTCCGGCCCGATGAACGTTTCTTCTATGCCTGCTTGCAACATTATAGAGGTGCCAGCCTGGATGAGTGCCTGCAGGTGCGTGAACGTTTTGTTGCCTGGTATCAAACTCAGGAGTTGCTGTGGAGAATGCAGCCCAGAACAGATTAATGTGTGATTTCTTAACCAGCAGAAAGGGATGAGCGATGTTCAGTTTATTTATTGGCAATAAAAACTACTCCTCTTGGTCTTTACGGCCCTGGGTGGCTATGCGTCATTTTGGTGTGCCCTTTAGTGAGCAGAAGGTGCGTTTTGACTCATTTACGCCAGACTCCAGCTTTAAGCAGCGTATGAACGCTCTTCACTCTGCGGGCACGGTGCCGGCATTGCAGCATGGCGAGTTGGTGATCGGAGATAGTCTGGCCATCGTCGAGTATCTGGCCGAGCTTTATCCCGAGCAGGCTTGGTGGCCGCGCGAAGCACAGGCTCGTGCCGTGGCCCGTAATCTATGCGCCAGAATGCACAGTGGCTTTAATCATTTACGCCGTTTTTTTCCGATGAATGTCGAAGCCGATTTGCCGAAAGAGGGGGCTTTGATCTGGCGTGATCAGGCCAGTGTCAGAGCCGATGTGTTGGCGCTGACACAAGAGTGGGAAAACTGTCTGCAACGTTCTGGCGGGCCGCTATTATTTGGTGATTTCAGTATTGCCGATGCCTTCTTTGCACCGGTGTGCCTGCGTTTTAAAACCTATCACGTACCGATCTCTGCCCGCGCACAAGCCTATGTCGACCACGTACTGGCTCTGCCCGCTGTCAAAGAGTGGGTGCAGGCAGCCAAGGCAGAACAGGATTTCCGAGACTTTGAAGAGCCCTATCGTTTGCAGGGTAGTGAATAAGCGGATGAAGCAAAAGAAACCGGGGCGGCTAGCTTGATCTTAGCGCTGGTTTACTTGCCCGGGCTGGTCATTTGAACGAACTATGCAGGTATCTGACTGGATCTGTATCAGGTGGCTGCCCGGTAACAGCTTTAGGCAACAAGTGAATCTGGAAAACAAAAAATCCCAATTAAGGGATTTATAGGTGTTGGCGGAGTGGACGGGACTCGAACCCGCGACCCCCGGCGTGACAGGCCGGTATTCTAACCAACTGAACTACCACTCCATTTGATACTTTGGTGGGCGTTGACGGAGTCGAACCGCCGACATTCTGCTTGTAAGGCAGACGCTCTACCAACTGAGCTAAACGCCCCCGAATCTGGGCTCACTACTTTGTAAAGCTGGCGGAGTGGACGGGACTCGAACCCGCGACCCCCGGCGTGACAGGCCGGTATTCTAACCAACTGAACTACCACTCCATTTGATACTTTGGTGGGCGTTGACGGAGTCGAACCGCCGACATTCTGCTTGTAAGGCAGACGCTCTACCAACTGAGCTAAACGCCCTAAAACCTTGCTTTCCAGCCGTATTACTGTGTGGCCGTCAGCAGAGGATGCGAATTAAAACACAGCCCCTAAGCTTTGCGCAAGCCCTTTGCTAGGGATTTTTTGCAGAATGGCTAAATTTTTTGAAAATCACTTAAAAGCCTCTGCTTTTGTCGGTGGGAAAGATGACGAAAAGTTTATGGCTAAGGTATGATGCGCCGATTAGCTATTTATCGGATGATGTAAAGAATGAAGCCGACCTTTCTCGATTTTGAGCAGCCTATTGCCGAGCTCGAGAACAAAATAGAAGAACTACGCTTTGTCCAAGATGATTCTGTTTTGGACATTTCCGAAGAGATTGCCCGCCTGCAGAAAAAGAGCATGGAGTTGACCAAGTCTCTTTATGCCAAGCTTACTCCATCACAGATTGCCATGGTGGCGCGCCATCCCTTGCGACCCTATACCCTCGACTATATACAAGGTCTTTTTACTGACTTTGAGGAGTTGCATGGCGATCGTGCTTTTGCCGACGATGCGGCTATTGTCGGCGGTCTAGCCCGTTTTAATGGTCAGTCGGTGATGGTGATTGGCCAGCAAAAAGGGCGGGATACCAAGGAAAAGATACGGCGTAATTTTGGCATGCCCAATCCAGAAGGCTACCGTAAGGCTTTGCGTTTAATGAAGCTGGCGGAGAAGTTTGGTATTCCGGTGATCACTTTGGTGGATACCACCGGAGCTTGGCCGGGTATTGGTGCCGAGGAGCGTGGGCAATCCGAGGCCATTGGCCGTAATCTGTATGAGATGACGCGCCTGCGGGTGCCGATTATCGTGACGATTATTGGTGAAGGCGGTTCGGGTGGCGCGTTAGCCATTGCGGTCGGTGATTGCGTGAATATGTTGCAATACGCCACGTATTCGGTGATTTCGCCTGAGGGTTGTGCCTCTATTTTGTGGAAGACTGCCGAGCGGGCATCAGAAGCTGCAGAAGCTTTAGGGATTACCGCTCCGCGTCTGAAGACGCTCGGTCTGGTTGATCGTGTTGTCAATGAGCCGGTAGGTGGTGCGCATCGTGATTATCCACAGATGATGGCCACGTTGAAGCGGGTATTGCAGGATGAACTTAAAGAGGTAACTGGAAAGTCATTGGATGAGCTGCTTAAAGTGCGCTTTGACCGTTTGATGAGTTATGGACGTTTCAAGGACGATGGCGTCTGAGCTGTTGTCATCCCTGCTCAAACATTGGCCGGATAATTTATCCGGCCAATGTGCTTTTGAGGTGGGTTTAAGTGGCGGTCTGGATTCGGTGGCCTTGCTGTCTTTGCTGTGCCAGTTGCGGCAGAGCCGGCCGGAGTGGTCTTTGTCTGCCGTACATGTGCATCATGGGCTTAGCCCGCATGCGGATGAGTGGCTAGCGCATTGCCAGCAGCTGTGCCAGCGCTTGAATGTGCCGTTACGGATAGAGCGGGTGCAATTGTCGCCAATGGGCGGCGAGAGTCTGGAGGCGGTGGCACGCGCGGCCCGTTATCGGGTCTATGCGCAGTCGGCGGCTCAGATTGTTGTCCTGGCGCAGCATCTGGATGATCAGGCCGAAACCGTATTGCTGCAGTTATTGCGTGGAGGCGGGGTGCGTGCCTTGGCCGCGATGCCGGTGTGGCGGGCGTTGACGGGTGACAAACAGCTATGGCGTCCTTTGCTGCAGGTGCGGCGCAGCCAATTAGCGGAATATGTGCAGCGGCAAGGTTTGCTTTGGGTGGAGGATGAGAGCAATCAGGACACCCGCTGGCGGCGTAACTGGCTGCGTCAGCAGCTATTGCCACAGATAGAGCAGGCAGTGCCGCACTATCGCCAGCACTTGGTGCGTGCTGCCGCTTTGCAGGCGGATGCGGCCGAGTTGCTGGACGAGATTGTGACGGCTGATCTGGCTAGTTGTCGGCAAATGATGGGTTTGCGTGTTGAGAGCCTGTTGGCGCTATCGCCAGTACGGCAACGCCATCTATTGCTGGCATGGCTGCGTTCTCTACAGTGGTCTTTGCCGGAGCCAACGGCGTTGCAGGAGTTTCAGCGCCAGTTGCAGGCAGCAGATGTTCTGAGTTGTCCGCAATTACGTTTGCCGCAGGGTTGTATTTATCGTTTTCGTGACGTTATACACGCTTTAGCGAGCTTGCCTGCACCAGTCGTGACTGAATTAGCAATGATTGATCCCTTACAGATTTTGCCGCTACCCCAATGGGGGGGCGAGCTTAGCTGGCAGTGGCGAGCACACGGCTTGCGTTTGGAGCAATGGCAGTCTTTGCAGTTGCGCCCCAGATTGGGTGGGGAGCGCCTAGCAGCCAAAGTAGGGCGTAAGCCGGTAAAAAGTTATTTGCAGGAAGCGGCAATCGCGCCGCCGTTGCGAGAACGCTGGCCCTTGTTGTATGCGGATAGTGGCCAGTTGTTGGCTATTCCTGGTGTGGCGGTGGCTTTTGATCCGCACGGCTTGCCCGGTTGGTGGCCTCTGTGGCGGCCTTACTTGGGTGCGGAATCGGCTGGCAGTGGGTGAGAGCTCAAACCGCTGGCGTCCAGCCGTAAATAAGCGCCTTGTTGATCGTGCCAGTCGGGGATGACCCAGCGTTGCGCGCAGTGTTGTGCTTGCTGGTGTAGATGCTGTGCCGGGCGGTGAGTGTGGCCGTGAATCAGGGTAGGCCAGTTATGTTCAGCCAATAAGCGGGTGACGGCGCTGTCGGTAACATCGCTGATCGCGCTCAAGCCGTTTTGTTGTTTCGCCATTTCGCTTTGCTGGCGTGCCTGGCGGGCAATAGCGTGGCGTTCGGTTAATGGGCGAGCCAGCATGGCTTGCTGCCATATTTGGCTGCGGCTGATTTGGCGAAACTGTTGGTAGGCATGGTCATCGGTACACAGCGCATCGCCGTGGCTGAGCAGATAGTGCTGACCATAGGCGCTGATCACGGTGGGGTCGGCTATTAATTGCCCACCGCTACGTTGACAAAAACCTTCGCCCAATAAAAAGTCGCGATTGCCATGCATCACATATAAAGGCGTATAGATCGCGAATTGCTGCATGGCAGCCAGTGGCTTGGCTAAAAATGTGGAGTCATCATCATCACCCACCCAGCATTCAAACAAATCTCCCAGGATATACAGCGCCTCAAGCTGGCCTTGCCAACATTGCAGGGTGTCTAAAAATAATTGATTCAGTGCCGGGGTATCTTCTGCCAGGTGCAGGTCGGAAATGAAGTGAATGGCCATCGTGTGTCTGGGAAGGGCGAAAGCCTGACCGACTAGCGTGTCTGGTCAGGCTTGCTGTGGTTTAGATGATTTCTGCTTTTTCGATGATGACCGGCTCTACCGGAACGTCCTGATGGCCACCGCTATGGCCAGTGCGTACGGATTTGATGCTATCTACTACGTCCTGACCTTCTACGACTTGACCAAATACGGCATAGCCCCAGCCTTGGGCACTTTCTGATTTGAAATCCAGAAAATCATTGTCGGCTACATTGATGAAAAATTGTGCGGTTGCCGAGTGTGGGTCCATGGTGCGGGCCATGGCCACGGTATAGTTTTTATTATGTAAGCCATTGTTGGCTTCATTTTGAATCGGTGCATTGCCAGGTTTTTGCGACATATCGGTGGTAAAACCGCCACCTTGAATCATGAAGCCATTGATCACGCGATGAAAAATAGTGCCGTCGTAGTGCCCGCTTTTGACATATTCTTCGAAGTTGGCTGCAGTTTGTGGCGCTTTGTCAGCAAATAGGTTGATGACAATAACACCAAAATTGGTAGTGAGTTTGATCATAAATACATTCCTTGCGGTCATGATGATTGGACAGGGTGGACTGGGGTCTCGCTGTCGGGTTAAGGCTTGATGATGACTTTTTTTATCACGATAGGCTCAAATGGCACATCTCCCATGCCATTCATTTGGCCGGTACGCACTTTAGCGATACGGTTGACGATATCCATACCTTGGGTGACTTTGCCGAATACTGCATAGCCAGCGCCTTGGGGCGTCGCTGATTTATAGTTTAGAAAGTCATTATTGCTTAGGTTTATGAAGAACTGGGACGTTGCGGAGTTAGGGTCGGCAGTACGGGCCATAGCGATAGTGCCTATAGTGTTCTTCAGGCCATTACTACCTTCGTTGGCAATGGGGGCTTTGGTGGCTTTTTGACTGAGTTTGGTATCAAACCCCCCACCCTGAATCATGAAACCGTCAATAATCCGGTGAAAAACGGTGCCGTCATAGTGTCCTGCTTTGGCATACGCCAGAAAATTCTCTACCGTCTTAGGGGCCTTGGCGCTGTCCAGCGTGATTTCGATATTCCCTTTGCTGGTGATCATTTCTACTACCGGTGCAGCTAGTACCAGCGCAGGTAAGGTACTGAGGGCCAGTATGCTGAGTAGTTTTCTCATCGCGTGCTTTCGTTCAACAGTGTTTCGGAAAGGCGTCATCTTAACACAGCTTTTTTTACTGTTAGATGGTGCATTGGGACAGGAAAGCTGGTGTTAGAAGGCATTGACATGGTGGTGGGGTGTAAGTTGTGAAAGGCCAAGAATAAAAAAGTTGCGATGGATTTGCCTTTTTTGATGCAATTGTCGTTTTTTATTGTTTTTAATGGTGCTAAATTTTTTTAAAATTACTTTTTCATAACTATGTGTTGATGCATAGCAACATGGTCTATTTTAATTTGCATTAAGCTATCGGGCATATCGTTTTCGATGGAGTAAGCAATGTGGGCAGTGGAAATGCACAGGGTGTCGAAAAAGTACCGTTTGGGTCAGGTCGAGGTACCGGCTTTAAGCGAGCTTAGCCTGCAACTCACCCCGGGTTGTTTTACGGTGTTGGCTGGTTTATCCGGGAGTGGCAAAAGCACTTTGCTGCATTTGATGGGTGGGCTGGACGAGGCCGATGAGGGTGAGGTCTGGGTAGCGGGTAAGCATTTGTGTCGGCTCAGCGATGATGCGCTGAGTGATTTTCGGGCGCGCCATATCGGCTTTATCTTTCAGAATTTCAATCTGTTGCCGGTACTCTCGGTATTTGAGAATGTGGAATATCCGCTGCAATTGCAAGGCGTGCTGGCTAGGGAGCGTAAGAGCCGGGTGCTGGAGCTGCTGGCGTCAGTGGGCCTGGCAGATAAGGCTCAGTGTCTGCCGGGTCAGCTATCTGGCGGGCAGCGGCAACGGGTTGCCATTGCGCGTGCCTTGATTCATCGGCCGCAACTGGTGTTGGCGGATGAGCCTACCGCTAATCTGGATAGTCGAACCGGGGCCGATATTCTGGCGTTATTGCGTCGTTTGCAGCGTGAGCAGCAGGTGGCCGTGGTGTTTTCCTCGCATGATCCGCAGGTGATTGCGGCGGCAGACGAGCTGTATCTATTGCATGATGGCCGAATCAGCCGTCAACAGGCTGCCCCCGCTGTACCCATATGCAAGGTGGTTGCTAAGGCAATACTGCAGGCGGAAGCAGCATGAAGACCTGGAAGCTGGCTTGGCGCAATCTATTGCGCAACCGACGACGTACGCTGGCGACCTTGCTGACCATGATCATCGGCATGATGGGAGTGCTGGTGTTTGGGGGTTTTGATCGTGCGGTGCAATATAGTTTGCAGACGGCTTTTGTCCGTGGTGGAGGGCATCTGCAAATACAGCATCCCGATTATCTGTTATATGGCAGCGGCAATCCTGCGGCTTATGGCATTCGTGATTACCAGCACATCATGCGCGTGATTAGCGCCGACCCGGTGTTAAAACATATGTTAACGGTGGTGACGCCAGTGTTGAGCGTGGCTGGGATCGCTAGCCGTTATGCCAGTGGATCTTCCCATACTGTCATGGTGTATGGCAGCGAGGTGAGTGGACAGAATCAGCTACGGCGCTGGGACGACTATCAACTACATGAGCTGCCAAGGCCCGTGGCTTTGAGTCAGAGTGAGCCCAATGCGGCGGTGTTGGGTGGCGGGGTGGCGCGCCTATTGCAATTGTGTACGGTTTTTAAATTGACAGATTGCCCCGCTGATCATCATCGCGTTGTGGAGGAGCCGCCAGCCGCTGCCGCCCTGCCAGAAGATCTGGCCGCTCTGGCGGCTGCCGAGCCTGCCAGCAGTGCTAGTGATCAGATTGAATTGTTAACCGCCACGGCAACGGGTGCGCCTAATATTGCTCGACTCAAGGTCGTGAAGGTGGAGAAGCAGGGCGCTAAAGAACTGGATGAGGTGTATGTCGGTTTGCATCTGGCGCAGGCGCAGAAATTATTGTATGGCGCCGGTGAGCCTATGGTCAGTGCCATCGTGCTGCAACTACAGCATAGCGAGCAAATCACAGCTGCTAGTGCGCGTTTACAGCAGCTGTTTGCCACTTCTTTACGTGCCCAGCCTTTAGTGGCGCATGACTTCACGGTGTTACAGCCTTTGTATGGCCGCATCATTGATATGTTCGGCACTATTTTTGGCTTTCTAGCGGTACTCATCGTTTTTATCGCCTTATTTACCATTATCAATACCATGAATATGGCGGTGCTGGAGCGCACTGCTGAAATCGGTACCCTGCGTTCTATGGGGCTGCATCGTGCCGGTATACAGCATCTGTTTTTATGTGAGGGGGTGCTATTGGGTTTGGCTGCTTGTCTGCTGGGACTGGTGTTCAGTTTACTGGCAGCCTATCTGCTCAATCTGGCCGGACTGAGCTGGTTGCCTCCCGGCGTCGTGGAGCCGCGCCCTATCGTGATTAGAGTCTGGGGTGAGTGGCGTTTGATCGGGGCCGTGATGCTGGGTTTATTGTCGGTGGCATTGCTATCGGCGTGGTGGCCGGCGCGGCGGGCGGCCCAACTGAATATTGTCAGTGCTCTGCGGTACGCTTGAGCGTTGTTTGGCCTGCTGTTGCTTGCTAATAGATAAGCTTGAGGATGAAAAAGTAGCATGAAGATTTGGATGGGGATGGTGACAGTGTGTGTTGTAACGCAGGTTTGGGCCGCGCCAGATGCCCAGGCCATCCTGGCAAAAAGTGATGCAGTGCGTAATCCGGGCGGGTCCTTCAGCCTGCAGGTTAATTTGGTGAGTTATAAGGTCGGTAAGCAGAATGAGGCTAGCGCTTTGACCTTGTACTCACGCGCCGACCCGAAAAGCGGGCAGTTTCGCAGCCTGTTGCGTTTTGTCAGTCCCAGTCGTGATGCCGGCAAACTGACTTTGAAAAACGGCAGGGATTTATGGGTGTTTGACCCGGCCAGTCAGGCCAGTGTGCCGATCTCTCCACAGCAGCGCTTGCTCGGGCAGGCCGCTAATGGCGATGTGGTGACGGTGAATTGGGCGTTGGATTACCGGGCCAGCTTGGTCGGGCAGGAGCAGATTACCGACGGTGATCGTCAGCCGCGAGACACCTATAAGCTGAGCCTAAGCGCTCGTGGTGTTGAGCAAACCTATCACAAGATCGACCTATGGGTGGATAAAGACGGTTATCGCAGCCGCAAGGCACAGTTTTATACCGAAAGTGGCAGCTTGCTTAAAACGGTGTATTACCGTGGCTATAAGCAGGCTTTAGATAGGGATAGACCGACGGAAACGGTGATTATCGATGGCTTAAACCCGCAATGGGTGACGGTGATGCGTAAAAGCCAGTTTGCCTGGCGTGATGTGCCCGAGGCTTGGTTGCAGCGCGATTACCTGCCGCGCTTCCGGGCCGAGTGATGGCAGTGCGCAATCAGTTAGCGGTACTGCTGGCTTTGCTAAGCGGTATGGCCTGGGGCAATGATGAGGCGGCATTATTGCTGGCCGATCAAACCGAAATGGAGGCAGAGACACCTAAAGAGCTGAAGCTGCAGGTGGAGGCTGCCGCTGCAGTCACTGACGGTGAGTCGAATCAGCAGCGTGTGTCATTGGACCTGCGCTGGGAGGCGCGTCTGGGTGGGGGTGGGCATGCGGTACTGGCGAATCGGCTGGATGGGTATTTTAATCATGCGCTCAAGAGTCGCTCAGGCATTAATACGCTGAAGGAAGCGTATCTGGGCCGACGCTTAGCGTCGAATGTGTTACTTGATGCCGGGCGTATCAATACCCGCTATGGTGTGGCGCTTGCTTATAACCCAACAGACTTTTTGGGTGAAGGCACGCTACGTTCCATTGTGTCGGCCGACCCGGAAAGCCTGCGCAATAATCGGCTGGGCAATGTCATGCTGCGCGGGCAAAAGCTGTGGGATGAGGCATCCTTGACGGCGATCTGGTCGCCTAAGCTAGCTAGTTCGCGTAGCAGCAATGGCGCCAGTCCGGATTGGGGAGCCAGTAATCCACGACAACGGCTGCTACTGGCCGCTAGCTATCGTTTCAGCGAGCAATTTAATCCGCAGGCGCTGCTGTTGCAGGAGCAGGGGCGACCCTGGCAACTAGGTTTAAATCTGTCACGGGTGCTGAATAATGCCACCGTCGGCTATCTGGAGTGGGCCGGTGGTCATCAAGCCTGGGCCTGGCAACGTGATTTGCCCGCTGCACAACAACAGCGTAGCTGGCGTAACCGTACCGCCTACGGTTTAACTTGGACGCACGCCAGTAAGCTGAGCCTTACCGTGGAAGGGCAGTATGATGCGGCGGCACCGAATGCGGAACAGTGGTGTGCCCTGCAGGCCAGCCCCTTTTATTGGCAGTATCGGCAAAACAGTCTGCAAACGCAGAGCTTACCTTCGCGTCGTGCCGGGTTGCTGCGTGTGTCGCAGCAAGACTTTATGCGTGACAATCTGGATTTAGTCGTGATGCGGCAGCAAAATCTGGTGGATCACAGCAGTATGGATTGGGCTGAGGCGCGTTATCGTTTTAAAAAAGCCGATGTGGCGCTGCAATGGCAGCATTTTGGTGGCAGTAAAACGAGTACCTATGGTGGCAGCCCGTATCGACAGAAATGGCAGTTTTTAGTGTCCTATTATGTGTAATACCCACAAGCTACTTATTACAAGTGCTTATTTTGTCTTTTCTTTTTACTTATTGTCACTATATGGACTGCGGGCAACGAAACTGCCTTCACTTGATAAGTGAAGGCAGGAAAGATGATTAAAGCTTATAGAGTTTATTAATCGTCGTATTCAGGGTGCATGACAAACTCAAAGGGCTTCGCGGTATAAGCCGGGGCGGCACGGCCATTTTGTGTGGCTGGTGTACTAGCTGGTGTGGGTTGGGCATTTAAAGTACCCGGCATGATTTCAAAGTTTGGTGTGAATTTCACTAAAATACCTCCCAGTTGTTGTAGCACTGTGCTATTACCGGAGAGGCTTGCTTTGCCTGCTGCTGCCTCTTTCTCAAATGTGGTTGTGCCCATCATGATATTGCTCAGATCCGAGCGGTTTATGGTGATGGTGAGGTCGGGATTTTTGGCCTGATACCCTTTGATGTTGGTCAACGTGGCATTGCTCATTTCGATCAGGAATTTTTCGTTATTGTCTGGTGTTTGCAGATTGATTTTAAAACTCATGCCGTTAGCACGTTGGCTGTCCACACTGATACCGAGAAAATCGAGCCAGAATTCTGTCGGCATCGCTCTGATGACGTCAGGTGTGCTGGACTTAGGCGGAAGCGCACTGGGCAGGCCTGTGCGTAGTTCATAAGCAGCTTGAAGGAAGCTATTGCGGATACTGCTGCTTTCTTTTTGGTAGCCCAGTTGTTCAAAGGCATCGGCCAGCATATTTTTAGCTGCCTGGTTTTTAGGTTGTGCATAAACTAGTTTGTTGAGAATCTCGGTAACTTCAAGATATTTACCTTGTGCCAGCAGGTTTTTGCCTTTGGCTAGAATTTTGCTGGCTCCTCCCATCATATCCACATAAAGAGGAGCAGATTCGCGTGGTGATAGTGGAACAAGTGTGGCTGGGTTAGCGTCCCAGTGACCGATGTAGCGATTAACAATTCCGCGGCTATTATTTTCTACAGACCCATGATAACTACGCGCAGCCCATTGGTTCTGCAAACTGGTAGGAACTTTGTATACATTATGAATTTCATTAATAGTTACGCCTTGGTTGACGTAATGTAGTACTTGGTTATTCATATTGGCATAGATATCTCTTTGTGTGCGCATCACTTCCTGGATGCGATCATTGCCCCAGCGTGGCCAGCTGTGAGAGGCAAACATCACTTCAACATCCTCACCAAATTTATATAAAGCATTGTTGATCTGCTTGGACCAATTGAGGGCATTGCGTACTTCTGCGCCCCGTATCGTGTAAATATTATGCACAGTGCCTGTAATATTTTCTGCAGCCCAGAAAGCTTTGAATTGTGGGAAATAAGTATTCATTTCTACCGGGGCTTCTGTGTCCGGTGTGTTCTGGAAGACCATTTTGATGCCATCTATGGTCATTTCCTCAAAGTCTTTAGAGATAAAGTGATTAGGCTGAATTAAGCCCACGCTGCCATTGGCGACATTTTTACCAATAGCCTGATCCACATGGCCGTGTGGATCGCGCTCCAGCAACACACCATATTGATATTGGGTGCGTCTGGTCATCGCATTACCGGCAAAAACATTCTCAGAGATAGCTGCCTCCATAAAGCCTTCTGGGGCAATCAGTGGTATTTTACCAGTACGTATATCTGCTTCATCGACTACACCACGAATACCGCCAAAGTGATCAACATGAGAGTGGGAAAAAACTACCGCGACCACCGGCCTTTTGCCTAATTTCTCATTAATGAAGGCTAGTGCCGCACGTGAAGTTTCTTTAGTGGTAAGCGGGTCGAAAATAATCCAGCCCGTATCACCTTTGATAAAGCTGATATTAGCGAGATCATATCCGCGCACCTGATAAATACGATCTGCCACAACCTCATAGAGGCCATAAGCCATGTTCAAGACAGCCTGGCGCTGGAGAGAAGGGTTGATACTGGTAAATTCTTTGCCTTGTAGCAGAAAGTCGTAGCTAGCCATATCCCAGGCAACATTACCTGCGTCCGCCATAATTTGTTTATAAGGCGGTTGGGCAATGAACCCTTTTTTTGACTCTTCAAAATCACGAGTGTCTTTGAAAGGTAATTCTCTTTTTGTTTTTTTATGCAACTCAACAGTGAATTTTGAAGGAGGCTTTCCTTGGGGGTGAAAATGACCGGGACTATCCGTATTTTGCTTATTAGTCATGTCTGTTTCTGCAGCATGGCTAATACTGATGCTGTTGAGCATGATACAAATGAAGGTGATTCGAGTTGCAATGCTGACTTGCTTCATGAATAAATCCTTTGAGTGTTTTGGCAGATCATTTGGTATGAATACAAATTGAAAGAGGTCTATGGTGATTTACCAAGCAATGCCTAAGCCGGCATAAATTCCTGCTGTGGTCATATCGTATTTGAAGCCATCATTGTGATAGTCGTTGTAGAGATGTCGATAGCCAAATTTGCCAATAATATTGCGGCTAAATGTGTAGTTCACACCAAGCAGGGCTTGCCAACTGAGGTTGGCGCCCGAACTGGTTCCCCCTCCCACGTCGCCATAAGCAACGGCACTCCATTTCTCATTTAAGCGATGTTGAACGCGTAGGCCTAGATAAGGATCTAACCAGTTTTTGTTTTCTCGAAAGCGCCTGGTGATATCTGGTGTGACTGGTGAACTGAGCTGGGTATTCACATCCCACCTGATCATGTTGTAGCGCAGCCCTGCGATAGTATCTAAATTAGTCTCGCCTTCGATTGCCCGGTAATAACCGGCTACCGAATAGAGTTGCTGCGTGATGTTGGCGTCAGCCGAGAGTGTGACTAGGCCATTTGGGCCGGAGACGTGGCTGCCATCAGAAATTTTAAGATAGATGCCGTCCAGTAATATGCCCCAGCGATCATGTCTTGCTTCAAAAGAGGCCATGGCAGCTATATCCATACGTTTCAATATGTCTGAAAAGCTTTGGTCTATTGCAACACCGTTACCTGGTCCTTTATCCAGGCCTACCGTGCCATCTTGTCCGGTTGCCCAAATATAGGGGGTAAATTCATAGTGCCATTTTTTATTGTCTGGCTCAGACGCCTCTGCCTGTGCTGGAGGGGTGAGTGTGGTATAGCTGCTAATCAACAGAAAAATGGGCATCCATTTGGAATGATAGAAATATTTTGTCATTTAAGTTCCCTTTGAAATGGGTGAAATAAGGTCAGAAAAATTTTATGCTTTTAAGTTAAATTATTTGTTATTTAATTCGTTAATTATTTATTTGTATTTTTATTGAAAACTATGATAGATCAAAAATTTTTCGCTGTAAATTTAATTGATTATTAAGCCATTTGATTATTTTTAGGTTCAATAAAGGTATTTTGTCTAGGTATTCTTGCTTTATCCTGTACACCACAACACGACAGATCATGATTGAAAAAGCCGTAAAATAGCGCGGCAGTGTTATGTCGTATATTTGTTTAATTACCCATGCAAAGGAGATCATTCAATGTCTATTCACCAACTTCGGCGCAGTTTTGCGCTTTCGGTGATGGCACTCAGTCTGGCCGCTTTGGGCAGTGTAGCGGCGGCTTCTGTCACCAGCAGCGCAGTGAAGTACGATTACGAACAGAGTATTTTTCAGCCGGTAGCAGGGCGTCAGGGTATGGTGGCTTCCGAGCAGGAATTGGCCAGCCGAGTAGGGGTAGAGATACTGAAACAGGGGGGTAATGCGGTGGATGCCGCCGTTGCGGTGGGCTTTGCCCTGGCGGTTGTGCTACCGAATGCCGGTAATCTGGGTGGCGGCGGTTTTATGCTGCTGCATGATGCCAAGAGTGGTGACAATATTGCCTTGGATTTTCGTGAGCTAGCACCGGCCAAGGCCAGCCGCGATATGTATCTGGATGCACAAGGCAAGGTCGTCGATGGGCGTTCGTTGCATACTCATCTGGCGGTAGGTGTGCCGGGTACCGTCGCTGGATTGGAACATGCTTTGCAGCGCTGGGGCAGTCTGCCTTTGAGCAAGGTGGTGGCACCGGCAATCAAATTGGCAGAAGAAGGCTTTGTGATTAGTCCTACTTTGGGCAAGGCGCTCAGTGTCGAGCAGGATCATCTGGGGCAATGGGATAGCAGCCGTGCAGTGTTTTTCAAAAATGGCCAGGTATTAGCGGCGGGTAATAAGCTGGTTCAGCCGGATTTGGCCAAGTCTCTACGTCTGATTGCCGCGCAGGGTGCCAAAGTTTTTTATCAGGGAGAGATTGGCGACAAAATTGTGGCCGAGATGGCGCAGCATGGCGGCCTGATTACCCAGAGTGATTTACAGAATTATCGCGTCATTGAGCGTCAGCCGGTTACGGGTAGCTATCGTGGCTATCAGGTGGTCTCGATGCCGCCACCCAGTTCTGGGGGTATTCATATTATCGAGATGCTGAATTTATTGGAACGCTATCCACTGGCTCAGTATGGGCCCAATAGTGCACAGACTATTCACTATCTGGCGGCGGCGATGCAGCTGGCTTACGCCGACCGGGCCGAATATTTGGGCGACCCGGCTTTTGTCAAAGTGCCACAAAGCGGTTTGATCTCGAAAGCCTACGCCGATGAACTGGCCAAGAAAATTGATCCAGTAAAAGTGGTCGCTTCCGCCCAGGTTAAACCGGGCCAACCCCTGCCTTATGAGAGCGATCAGACTACGCATTACTCTATTGTTGATAAACAGGGAAATGCGGTTGCCGTCACTTATACGCTGAATCTTAATTTTGGCAGCGGCATTGTGGCCAAGGGTACCGGCATTTTGCTGAATAATGAGATGGATGACTTCTCGGTCAAACCCGGTGTGCCGAATGCATTTGGCCTGGTTGGCGGTGATGCCAATGCGGTAGAAGCTGGCAAGCGGCCACTATCGTCGATGTCACCAACGCTGGTGCTGAAAGACAATCAGCCCTGGCTGGTAACCGGTAGCCCTGGCGGAGCCCGTATTATCACGGCGACGTTACAGACAATTGTGAACGCGATTGACTTTGATATGAATCCAGCCGAAGCCGCCGCCAGCCCGCGTGTGCATCACCAATGGCTGCCGGATGAGCTAAGAGTAGAGAAGGGAATCAGCCCCGATACCACACGCTTGCTGCGTGAACAGGGCTATAAGGTTGTACAGAAGCCTACCATGGGCCGCACTCAAACCATCCAACTGCGCGACGGTGTGTTGCTAGGTTATTCCGACCCACGTAATCCGGATGGGGCAACGTTGGCTTATTAAGCGTTGTGACTCAGTGCCGGGGTAATCGCTGGCAAAGTGCTCGCGGTCAAGCCGGTACTGAGCTGGGCTGGCTATTGCTCGGTTAAGGCCTCGGTAAAATGCATGCCCTTGGCCAGTAAACCACAGCGAAAATAGAAACGTTGTGCCAAAGCTTTGTGCAGGCCGGTGTCCAGTACCAAGTGCTGACAGCCGAGCTGTTTGGCCTGCTGCCGGGCAAAGTCAAGCAATTGCGCACCATGACCCATGGCCTGCTGAGCCGGTGCCACCACCAGATCATCCACATATAGAAACTGGCCATATAACAGATTTTCCTGTTGGCGATAGCCGACCAGGCCAACCAGCTCACCGGCGACAAAGCCACCGATCAGGCAATAGTTTTGCTGTTGCTGACGCTTGATCTGAGCTAGGTAGCTGCTGGCATCAGTCAGCCGTGGCCGCAAGACCTGTATCAGTGGAAAAGCCAGCAGCAGCGCGGCTTCGTCTCGCAATTCATTAAATGTCATCACTGAAGGCATGGTCATCTCTACCCAAGCAAGCTATTGCTCTAACTTAGGTGCAGTTCTTGAAGCCAGCATCAGGCGATTCCAGGCATTTATCTCGGCGATAGCATAGGCAAGATCGGACAGTTCTTTATCGCTGAATACCTGTTTGGCGCGTAGATAAACATCATCGGCTACTTCCTGGTGTTGAATGACGGTAATCGCCTCTGCCCAGGCGAGGGCCGCCATTTCCCGTTCGCTATAAACACCGGCTTCTTTCCAGGCGGCTACCAGATTGACCTTGTCTGCTGACACACCATGCTTGAGTGCCAATGGGATATGCATGGCAATACAAAACGCGCAGCCGTTGATTTGTGAAATACGTAAACGTAGTAGTTCCAGCAGGCCCAGATCCAAGCCACATTCCTGCACATAGTTATGCACGGTATACATCGCCTGATAAGCGGCAGGGGTGATGTCAAAACGCTTACTCATACTGTTCTCCTTTAAGGTGGTAAGGCAGGGTGTTGCTGCTGAGCTATTCTACGGATTATATTGGTTTATAAAATAACCAATTAATATCAAAAAATATAAACCAATTAGGGGGCTGGGATGCGACAGGCCAGTGAGATTGAGTTGGCACTGAGGCCACGAGCAGAAAAGTGCTCACGTACCGAATGGTTGTACGCTGAAATTCGCTTGGCTATTCTGGCAGGCAGACTCAAGCCGGGTGCGCGCTTACCAAGCAGTCGCGATCTGGCGCGGCAATATGCTTTGTCACGCGGCACGGTGGTGGCCGTGTATGAGCAATTGATTGCCGAAGACTATTTATGCGCAACAACAGGGCAGGGGAGTTTTGTCTCACAGACTTTGCCAGATGCCTTGATGCCTGCCTCAGCCAAGCGACGTTCCGATAAGCCCGGCTGCTTGTCGGAACAGGCGCAGCAGATGCTGGCAGCACCGTCGATGTTGCCACTACCGGCAAGCGCCATGCTGTTTGCGCCGCATCGGCCGGACTATAGTGTTTTTCCACTCAAAATCTGGAACGGCATTGTGTCAAAGCGAGCCAATGCCTTGCGCTTGTCGGGCATGGCCTATGTTGACCCGGCGGGCTATCTGCCATTGCGCGCCGCCATTGCTACTCATTTGCAGCGTTCACAACGGATAGCGTGCTGCGCGGAGGATGTCGTCATCGTTAACAGCACGCAGCAATCCATTGACCTATGTGCCAGGCTATTGCTCAACCCCGGTGATGAAGTGTGGATGGAGGAGCCGGGCTACCCTGGGGCCTATCATTTGCTGGCAATGACGGGCGCCCGTATGCAGGCCATTCCGGTGGATAGCAATGGCCTGAATACCGATATCGGTTTACGGCAGGCACCGGATGCAAGACTGGCTTATGTGACGGCGGCACATCAATTACCACTGGGTGGCACGATGTCATTAGAACGCAGGCTGGCTTTGCTGCGTTGGGCTGAGCGTAAGCGGGCAACGATTCTGGAGGATGATTATGATGGCGAATACCGCTATGACGGTGCGCCGTTGGCGGCCTTAAAAAGCCTGGATGAGCAGGGACGCGTTGTCTATATGGGCACGTTCAGCAAATTGTTGTTTCCGTCAATGCGACTCGGTTTTATGGTGTTACCGGCCTGGCTACGCCAACCCGTGACGGCGGCATTAAGTTTGACCTGCCGCCACCTTAATCTGCACATGCAGCTTGCACTGACCGAGTTTATCGAGCAGGGACATTTTGCGCGGCATTTGCGACGTACGCGGCTTATCTATCATGAGCGGGCCGAAGCGTTTACCGCTGCCTGTCAGGCCAAACTGCAGGGTTTGCTGACAGTAGTGCCAATTACCACGGGTCTGGACGCGACGACTTTGCTGAGGGAGCAAGTGGATGAAACTAAGCTTGAGCAGCGTCTGCGGCAGGCTGGAATCGGTGCCAAGCCCTTGTCGTTTTATAGCATGCAGCCAGTTGCGCCTAGTGGCTTATTGATGGGGTTTGCGAGTGCCAACCCGGATGGGATGGTGGCGGGGGTGGAGCAACTGGCCAGAGTTTTGGAGAGCGCTGAGCGCTAGTGATGAAAACGGCGCAACGCCTGGTGAAGCGTTGCGCCGTTGCTGACTGCTGGGCTTGGATTAGAACTTGTATTTAAAGCCGACGGTCAGGGCAGTTTCACGATAGTTCTTGCTGCCCAACTGCTGTGCCACACTGGCCCACAGATTCAGTTGTTCGCTCACCTGACCACTCACGCCCAACTTCAGTTCGCCAATATTGCGGCTACCGTCTTGCTGGCTTGTTACCCCATCCAGCATCGCGCCTGCTGCTTTGCTATTGTTCAACCAGTTGGCTTCCAGTGAGGTGGAAAACACGCCATTTTTGGCCAACGCGCTGTCTTTTTGCAGCTTCACGCCAACGCGGCTGGAGAGATTTCCCTGACCGCTGGACTCCACGACGGTGCCATTGTGTTCAACATGATTGTCGGCCTTGATGCCACTCCAGATCAATTGAGCGTGCGGCGTAATCGACAAACCGTTGTTACCTAAAGCCAGACGGTAACCGCTTTCCAGCGAAGCGCTCAGGCCCTTCAGTTGATAGCTTTCCTGTGCTAGTTGCTGGCCGGAAACTGAGCCATCCATCCAGCTGTATTGCAACCAGCTATCGGCGTATAAGCCATTCTGCGTGGTGGTATCCTGCTGCCAGTTACCGTAGAAGCCCACGCTATAACCATCAACCTCCCCTTTGGAACTGGCATCAACATTGGCGGAGTTGGTAGTGCTATCGGCTTTGCCGTAAGCGGCCATCACGCCAACTGTGGCTTTTCCTTTTTGACCGGCATCCAGTGCTAAAGCATCCAGACCCACTTGTGCCACATAGCGCTTAGTCGAGCTATCCAATACGCCAGAAGCTGAATCAAACTTGGTCTTGGCACCCAGTTGGCGTACCCACAAGCTGCTGCCATCGCCAACCTTGCCATCACGATCGCTCATGCGCAGATTAAACAGGGTGGTCGCGGCTGCCATATTGGCCATATAGCTACCCGGTTCCGGGCGCAACTGCTCAGCGGCAGTACGTAGATACCAGGCATTACCATCCTGCTCCAGGCCATACTCGTAAACACCACGTACCGCACGATCTTTCAGGGTAAAGGCAGCGTGATTGTCGCCGGCGACGTCGATCAGCTTGATACCCTGCTGGGTACGTGAAGCTTGGGTGTCGATCTTATTGACGATGACTTCACTTTGTCCGCTGGCCGCGCCATTGATGATCAGGTGATCCGTGTTGGAGTCATCGCCTGCCAAGACAGTGTTAAAGACGATCTGGCTACCTGTCTGGCCGCTATAGTCTCCGTTGATGATCATCTGGCCGAATGCATCATTCACTGTCGGTGCACCGGGCAATAAAGTACCGGCATTGACAACATTGCCATTGATCTGACCATAGCCGGCTATGCTACCTTGAGCACCGATGTCGACATGGCTGTTCAGGCTGGCCGCATCAGTATTGTTAGCTTGTAAAGAGCGAGCATTTCTGGCGGCGATAGCGACGGGGCTAGTACCGATCTGCAACAGGCCTTGCTCAACCACTGTATTAGCCGCAGTAACATGGCTGCCATTAATCAGTACGGTACCTGCGCCAGTTTTAACCAGGGTGCCGGTGTCACCGCTAATGGTGTTGCTCAGGTTCCAGCTATGGGCGGTGTCGGTTGCATTCAGAGTCAGGCTGCCTTGGTTGGCGATGCTGGCGCTGCCCAGCGTGTTTGCGCCATTGGCTTGCAGGCTGCTTGCTGGTGCAATCGCAAATTGACCGCCAAATGTGCTGTTATCACCCGCCAGTGTGATGGCGGCCTGATTGTTGAGTTGTACCTGCCCGTTACCGCTCAGCTTGTTCACCAGTACTCCTGTCGCACCATTCAATACCAGGCTACCGGTATTGTGGATGTCTGCCTGACCTAAACCTGCGCTGGCGTTGAGCGTGACGATGCTTGTTCCGCCGATTTCTGCACTACCGCTAAAGAGATCGTTAGCTTGGCTGACCTTGAATTCACCATCCGTCAGAATCAGGTTGCCGTTGCCGATTAAGTGACCGTCTACCTGGCCACCGTGGCTGACGGTGAGGGTGCTGCTCTCTTTAAAGTCCAGCGTGCTGTCCAGGGCGCTATTCAATTCGCCGACGGTTTGCTGGGTATTGTTCAGGTCGACTTGAGTATTCGTGCTCATCTGCAAATTAGCGGTTTGACCTAACGCGGAATCGACGGCCAGACGCAAAGCGCCGGAACGCACCAGGGTGGCCCCGGTATAGCTATTGTGTCCATTGGCCAGGGTGACGACACTGCCGGCAATAGTGGAGTCGATAGCGAGATCACCGTCACCAAAAATCTCAGCGGCAAAGCTGTTGGCCTGGGTGCTGTTGTCAGCACTGATGCTGGCCAGCGATAAGGCATCGCTGCCTTTGGCTAACAGTTCAACTTCGTTGAGGCCATAGTTGATGTATAAACCATCAAATTCGTTACCCGTTGTCACGCCATAACCAAAATAACCCTTGGCGGCGGCGGTGCTGCTGCCACTGTTTAAGATATCCTGAACCACCAGCTCTTTGGTCAGGACGGCACCATTCTCATCAGTCAGGCTTAATTCCTGACCAAAGCCCTTGGCTTTGCCGGTACCGGTTTGCGCCAGCGCAACGAGTACCACGCCCACATCCAGACTCATCAGCGGGATACCATCCAGGCCAGGTTGTGTTTTGCTCGGCAAAGTCACTCTCAGATTGCCCCCGGCAGAAACATCAATGGCCTTGGCTGTGATTGTTCCTTGCGATGTGAACTTGCCGCTATTGTCAACAATCTGGTCAAACTGCAGGCTGCCACCATTCATCGTCAGCGCACCGATATTCTGCACACCGGTGTCCACCGTGCTGGTGTTCCTTGTCGACAGCTGCAAGTTAGCTTGACTCAAGGCGCTGGCGTTTGTGCTATTTAGCGAGAAAGTGCTATTGCCCAAATCCAGGGTGCCGGCAAAGGCAGAACCCACATTGCTGCCCAGGTCAAAAGCGTTACCTGTGGTGTTGGCATGTACGATACCGCTGCCAATCAGCTTGCTATTTAGTGTGAATGCGCCGGTGCTATTGATGTTCAAGGTGCTGCCAGTATTGCTCAGATTGAGGGCAGCCGCGGTATTCAACTGAGTGTCTTGTGTCAGATTTAAAACCGAATCTTGATCGATATCGAATTCACCGCTAAAACCACTTGCCTTGCTATTCCCTGCGCTCAGGTTTAACACGCTGCTAAGCAGGTTAACGGTACCATCGCCGCTTAATAGATTGTTCAATTCCAGTGGCTGGCTCAGGCTGTCCAGTGTCAGTGCACTATCGGCGGCAATCGTGATATTGCTGCTGCCGATATTCTTGGCTGCGCTCACAGTCAGCTTGCTGTTGTCGGACAGATTGTACTGACCGTTAAAGCCGCTGTTATCGCCACTCAAACGCAGATCACTACTATTGCTTACCGCCACCGTGGCATTGCTGACGCCGCTTAAGGTATTGGCAATGGTGTCTTTGGCGCCGTCAAAGTTGAGCGTCGCGCTGGCATTGGCTAACGTCACCGTTGCACCGCCCAACTGACTGGCTTTGCCAATGATCAACTCACCTCCGGCGGCAATATTCTGTGTACCGCTAAAGCTGCTGTTGTTACCGGTCAGGCGTACTTTGGCGGCAGTGTTGACAGTACCTTTACCACTCAGCGCATTGCTGTGAGTATTGTCAGCAGCCAGATTCAGGCTACCGGCCACATTGACTGCACTGCTGCCCAAAGTACCGCTGCTATTGAGGGTCAGCGTGGCAGTGCTGGCGATATTGGTATTGGCACTCAAACCGGCATTGGCGGCACTAACGATCAATTCACCCCCAGCGACATTCAGTGTACCTGCACCGTTCAAACCATTGGCTGTGCTGGAAGTGCCACCATTTTTCAAAGTTAATGCCCCGCCATTCAGCTTGACCTGACCCGCATTGGCCAGGCTGTTGATCGTCTGTTTCTTACCATTTAAATCAACAATCGTATTGGCTGCGGTATTCAGGCTGGCTGTCTGGCCCAAGGCCCCATCCACGCCGACGATCAAGGTACCGGCATTGACCGTGGTGTCGCCACTATAGCTGTTATTGCTATTGGAAATGGTTAACGCACCATTGGTGGCATCCACTTGCAGCCCACCCGTACCGGTCAGCTTGGTGCTCAGGGTTTTATTACTATTACCGGCAGCGGTGGTGATCAGGAGGGCATCGTTGCCAGTGCCTAATAATTGCAACTCAGTCAGACCGTAGTTCAGGTACAAGCCATTAGCGCCGGCGCCATTATTACTGACCAGACCATAATCATAAATGGCGTTGGCGACGGTGTTGGTCCCCTGCTTGATGCTAGAGCTGACTGCCGAGTTGTTGCTGTCAATCGCCTGGCCATTCACATTCAGTGACAGATTCGCCGCACTACCGCTGGCGGCATTTTGTGAGCTAATCAACTGCTGCATGATGGTGCCGGTGTTCTGCTCCAGAATAGACAAGCTGCCAGCGGGCATCGCCGCGCTATTGGTCCAGCTACTGTTACCGGAAACATTAATGGTGCCTGTATCCAAGCTTAGATTGGTGACATTGAGTACACCATCGGCCTTGGTTTGTGGCACCGCACCGGAAAAGGTCAACTCACCACCCTCAAGTTGCAGTGCTTTCAAGGTGCGATCAGTGCTACCGACGGTGGCTTTGCTACCACTATCCAATTGTACGGTTGCCTTACTGACTGCCGCAGCGTTGTTATCGTTAAAAGTAAAGGCGGCGTTTTGCAGATTAAAAATACCCGCAAACTGATTGCCAGCCGTCGCGCCAAAATTGAAAGCGGTATTGCTATTGTTTTGAGTAACATTCAGCACACCATTACCACTGAGCGCATTATTCAGTGCCGCCACACCACTCAGATTCAAGCTACCGGCCAGGGCGATATTACCTGTGCCTAATTGATTAGCGTTGCTGACATTCAGCACGCCACCCTGATTCAACTGCCAAGCACCACTAAAAGCCGAGTTGTTTTTGATCAGCGTGACTTGTGAGTCCTTATTGATCAGCGTATTTCCCGCACCACTCAGGCTGCTCAGCAAATTGCCGCTAAAAGTATTCGCTAGGGTCAGGCCACTATTGCTATCCAGAGTGATCACGCTGTTATCCAGCGTATTGCTGCTCGCCGCCAGCGTCAGATGGCTTTGGTTGAGATTGATATTGGCAAAACCATTCAATGCCGTGGTACTCGCCAAGACCTGAGTGGCATTGTTGAAATTCAAGGTGTTGTTAGTGCCGCCGGCATTGAGTGCAGCAAAATAAGCCAAGCCATTATTGTTTAAACCATTCAGATTAAACACATCGCTGCCATTACCGGTAGTAATGCTATTAAATTGAGAGCCGGCATTAATCGTTACCGTGTTATTACCATCACCCAGACTAATATCGCCAGATTGACTGTTGGCGGTCAGGGTCAGGCTGTCGTTACCACTGCCGGTAGTCAGGCTGCCATTTAATTGCTGGTTGTTAACAATAGAGTTATTGGCACTTCCGGCAAAACGGACATTGCCACCGACATTGCCATTATTGGTGAATGTCTTAGCGCTGGTGCCGGTAAAGGATAAGGCCGTTGCACCCGCCACACTGGACTGGATGTTCACGTTTTGACCAACCGTGGTGGTATTGCTGGCACCGTCGCTAATCACTAGGCCGGTAGCGGCCGCATTATTCAGATTCATCGCCAACTTAGTCGTGCTCAAATCGGCACCACCACCACTGATATTCACTGCTGTACCGGCACCATTCACATTAATAGCCAAGTCAGCAAAGTCCTTGCCAGCAAGATTAGTATTGGCGGCGCTGATACCGGTACCGGTACCCGAGATATTGATCTGATTATTACCATTGGCATTGGCGACAAAATTCAGATTAGCCAGGCTAGTCAAGGCAGTATTATTAGCAACATTGATCTGGGTATTGCTTAAAGTGAGGGCGGTATTGGCCGCGTTATTGATGGCGACGCCGGTGCCAGCCACATTAATCGAGGTAGCAGTAATGCTTTGCGCCTGAGTATTGCCGGCGGCAATGGTGATGCCATTGGCAGTACCACTGGTATTGATGGTGCCACCATTCAAGCTCAAAGCCGTTTGGCCCGTAATGTTGACGCCGCTACCGGCACTGGCATTGATCGTGCCGTTGCTATTATCTAGCGTGACATTTTTAGCCGCTGTGGTATTCACGGTTACACCGGCAGTGGTGCTGTTAATCACGCCATGATTGCCAACGGCCAGGCTACCGGTGCCGGTTTGGTTGGCGTTGATACCGGTGGCGGCATAAATAGTCCCACCGGCTTTGTTCTCAACAATGGTGGCACCGCTACCTGCATGGCTAACATTAAGGCCCGCGGTGGCCGCGCCGGTTCCGCCCAAGCTGGTGCTGATGGCGGCACCAGAGCTGATATAGATATTACTGGCATTGGCGGCACCCGTTTTGGTGGCGAGAATGCCACTGCCAGTGGCCGCTGGAGCTAACTGCGAACCGGCCGCCAGGTTGTAGACCACATCATTCACGCCGACTGTGGCGGCGGCTGGGCCGTTATAAATCGGGCTGCCGCTTACGCTGCTGGCATTGCTGATGGCGCTGGCAGAATTAGTACTGTAAACCGCGCTACCATTCTGTTGTGACAGCGTCAGTTGGACACCGCTACCAAAGCCGGTTGTTGCGTTGTAACTACCAATTTGCAAGCCATTATTCTGAAAGCCAAACAGATTCTGGCCATTCGACTTCAGGCTTACTCGCGCACCATCTTCTAGAGCGTAAGAGTAATACTGACTGCTGCCTGCATTAGCTCCATTGGTAATGATCTGAGCAGAAATACCGACGTTAGCGCTTGAGGTAAAGCTCAGTAGCCCGGTGGGGGTGGTGGAGTTATTCCAGAAGACGGCAGGGTAGTTCGCCACATTACCATTGCCCAGCAAATTAAAATTGCCGGTGAATTTAATATTGGGCGCCACCGCAAACTGATGGTAGGTACCATAAGTCAGATCAACTTGCTTGGTGATATTGCCAATAATTAACTGGCCTTGGGTATTAACAGCACCACCATTGGCAAATACCCCCATCGTGCCAATAATGCCATTGGGTAAGGTGCCAACATTGTCGTAAATAAGGTCGACGTTTGCACCATTCAATACGGTGACCAGGCTGGATTGTGTGGTGTTATTCGCGCTATTGATGGTGTTGAAGTTAGTAAAGGTTAATGAGCCTTTGCCGCCACCGCTTTGTGTTCCGGAAAGCGTGATGCTGCTGCTTGCACCGCCAGCTATACCGGAAGATAGCGAGTAGCCTGCACCATCAACCACCACGTTCTGACCTTTAAGATCAATATTGGCATTCTCAGCAGACAGGGTAATGTCCTTGCCCAGTAGAATTTTCTCACCGGTGCCCTTAGACAGTGCGGCAATTAATTGTGCTTCGGTAGTGACAACAATGTCGGCATAAGCAGCACCACTGGCAAAAGAGCCTAGTACTGCGACGGTAAGCAAAGCCATTTTTAAGCTCAATACGCCATCGCGAGTATTACGCACAGCGGTGCTTTTGGTGACGCTTTGGCTCTTATGCTTACCCTTAGCCAATTCACTAGCGGCTACCCAAACATTTAATGTGCTGTTCCAGATAACGCGGTAAATGGTGTTCACAATACTATCTCTGCTTGGTTAACGAGTAGAGATAGTATTGTTTTGTAAAAAATGTCTATATAAGAAATATCTTATAATCAATTGACAGAAAAAAACTATAAGCAAATATGACTTATGGTTTTTATGGGCTGGCGCAATGCTGCTTGTTACTGGCTGATGGTCAGACAGCGTCCTTGTGGCTGGGGTTGATCATGCAGGCATTGCGCGCCGATCAGCACTACTTCTCGTGTCTCGCCAGTCGGCAGCCATAGCTCCGTGCACGATAGGCCTGGCGGTAGCTGGCCGTGGTGGCTTAGTTCAAACTGAATCTGCTGCGACGTGCTGCACACATGCCAGCGCCACTCGCCATATTGTTGTCGGCTTAATACGCTGTCGCCGTCATCTTCAAAGCAGCTACCACTGAATTCACCGTCGCCAGGGTGAGGGTAAAGAGCCAAACCGCGCTGCTCGCTACGCTGGGCAAAGTGCTGGGTGGCGACATTCAGCGCGATGGCGCTACCGGCGCGCGCCAGTAGCAGCGCTTGTCCGTTAAGTGGCGCAGCAAGGCTGATGCGTTCACCACCATCGTAGTATTGGCCACTATTCACCTCGTACCAGCCACTGCCTTGTGGCAGGTAGACGCTGCGTCGGCTTTGTCCGGGTGCCACTACCGGGGCGAGCAGTAAGTCCGGGCCGATGAGGAAGTCATCGTTTTCCTGGTAGCAGCGCGCATCGTCCGGGAAGTCGAGGAAGGTCGGGCGGATGATGGGTTGATAGTCCTGATGGGCGCGCCATAGTTGTTGATAGAGATAGGGCAGGTAGCGATAGCGCAGCTTGATCAGCTCGCGTACCTGGGGGGTGATGGCCGGGTGCATCCAGGGTTCGTTGGCGGTGTGGTCGTCGTTCCACGAGTGGATGCTGAAGCGTGGCATCAGTACGCTGGCCTGCAGCCAGCGCAGGAAGAGTTCGGCATCAGGTGCCGGGCCGGCAAAGCCGCCGATATCGTGACCGGTATTGGAGACGCCGGATAGCGATAGGCCGATGGACATTTTGATATTGTATTGCAGTGTTTCCCAGCTGGTGTAGTTGTCGCCAGACCAGGTTTGCACATAGCGCTGCATGCCGGCACAACCGGCGCGCGAGACCAAGAAGGGTCGTTGTTGCGGCGCGTAGTCGATTTGTGCGGCGCGTGAGGCTTGCAGCATCAGCAGCGTATGCAGCGGTTTGGCTTCGCTGGCCGGGCGCGGGGTGCCAAATTGTTGGCAGTGCGCGCGTGGGTTGCGGATTTCGAATTCGTTATTGTCGTTCCAGGTAGCGGCCATGCCGTAGTGCAGCAATTGTTCGTGCACTTGCTGTTGCCACCAAAGCAGCGTGTCAGGATGGGTGAAGTCGAGATAGGCGCCAACTTCGTCCCAGAATTGTTCCAGTGCCGGACTGCCATCCGGGTTCTGCAGCAGCAAGCCACGTGCCGCTGCTTCGGCAAATTGCGGGTGGTCGCGCAGCAGGCAGGGTTTGATATTGGGGATGAGTTTGACGCCATGAGCGCGGTAGTGTTCGACAAAGGCGGCCGGGTCGGGGAATTTGTCGCGGTTCCAGTGAAAGACGTAGCGTTTATTGCCTATCGAGGTATAGCCGGAAGAGAGGTGGAAGGAGTCGCACAATATATCGTGTTCGGCACAGCGCGCCAGGAATTCATTCATGCGCTGTTGGGCATTGTCAGCATCGGTATAGGCCATAGTGGAGCCGGAGTAGCCCAGGCTCCATTTAGGCAGCAGCGCTGGGCGACCAGTGAGCCAGGTGTAACGCTTGACCACATCCAGCAGGGTTTGGCCGCCGATAAACCAATAATCGAGGTCACCATGTTCGGCGCTGAAGTAGCGGTACAGGCCGTGGTAGTTGTCCAGTTCGCGACCCATATCGAAATGGCAGTCTGCCAGGGTGTCGTAGAACAGGCCAAAGGGGACGCGGCTGGCGGGTTTCCAGGTGAGGTAGAACGGAATGTGCTTATAGAGGGGGTCGCTGCTGCGGGCGCTATAACCCATCGCATCGACATTACTCATGGTATAGCGCCCACCATGACGGTTGCTGTCGCCCGCGCGTTCTCCCAAGCCGAAGTACATCTCGTCATGGCTGCGTTGCAGATAGTGGTAGACCTTGTTGTCCCACCAGCCGAAGTTATAGCTTTGGGTGGCGCGGTCACGTGCTGCGCTATGCCACTCGCCGCTGATTTGTGTTTCCCAATGGCAGTAAAAACCGCTTAGTTCGATGGTAAGCCGGATCTGCCCGGTACTGATGCAGACCTGACCGGCTGCGTGTTGCAAGCGGTAGTCCGGCAGGCTGAAGCCAGACAGATCAAAGCGGTCACGGCCGATGGTGGCGACATCGTCTGCGCCTGGTGCAATTGCCCACGTCTTGGGGTGATGCAGTTTGCCGCCGGGCAAGACCATGACGCGCACAATGTCTGATTCCAGTACAAACACATGGGCGACATCGCCTTGCGCGCTGCGAAAGCTGAGAGTAGCGCCATCTTGGCCGCTGAGTTGGAACTGCGGTATTTGATCCAGTGTGCTCATCTTGAGCGTCTCCTCTTATTATGACTGGCTTGATCCTTGATTTAGCTGGCTAGGGCCGGGCCAGGCTGTTTGCTTCTTTTTTCCCATAACAGCAGCAGCATGATGGCGGCACCGACCAGGTCAAACAGTCCCAAGCATAAAAACACATAGGTAAAGCCGCTAGCACCGTATAGCGTGGTTACGCTGCCGATCACCAGTGTGGAAATCGCCGCCGCCGTCCAGGCAAAGGAGCCGCGCAGACCATTGGCGGTAGCCACTTGTTCTCCCGGCATGGTTTCCATCACCAGCACGCCTAACATGCTCGACACTAATTGGTGGCCAAAACCACCCATGGAGATCAGCAAGATGGCGGTATAGGGGCTCTTGGCAAAGGCGGCAAAGGCCAGGCAAACCATGATGAAGGCGCCGCTACAGGAAGTGATAATGGCGGAGTTGATGCGGGAAAGATTGAAATAACGTCCGAGCCAGGGGGTGAGGTAGCCACCTGCCAGACTGCCCAGATCGGCCATTAAAAACGGCAGCCAGGCAAACATGGCAATATCTTTCAGCTTAAAGCCATGTACTTGTGCCATATACAGCGGCACCCAGAAACCAAGTGCCTGCCAGGCGGGTTCGGATAAGAAGGCGGGCAGACCTATGCCGTAGAAACGGCGCATTTTCAGCAAACGGCCAAGTGAAGTCCACAGGGCGATACGCGGGCTGGTGCTAGGTGGGTCTTGGTCGGCGAGAATCATCTCGCGCTCGGCGGGGTGAATCAGCTTGCTGCTGGCCGGTGGGCTATAGACCTTCCACCATACCAGCGCCCAGATAATGCCCAGCAGACCCGGTACGATAAAGGCAGCTTGCCAGCCCCACAGCGTGTGCACGCCATAAATCAGCGGTGGCGCCAGCATGCCTCCCAGCGAGAAGCCTACCCCGCCCCAGCCATTGGCAATGGTGCGTTCCTTTTTGGGAAACCATTCGGTCATCACCTTGGCATTGGCCGGGGTGGCCACCGCCTCGGTGCTGCCCATAAAGAAGCGCAGGATGAGTAAATGCAGCCAACTAGCCGCGCCAGCGTGGAAGATACAGGTGGCCGACCACAGCAGTGCACAGATGGCAAAGCCGATTTTCAGGCCGATCACATCAATCAGCCAGCCACAGATAGGTTGGGCCAGGGTATAAGCCACCTGAAAGGCGGTGGTGATATAGCCGTATTGCTCGTTGGTCATATTGAAGGCGCTTTTCAGCTCTGGCGCCATGATGCCTAGCGAGTTACGGGTAATGTAGTTAAGCGTGACACCGGTAATGAACAGCAAAATAATAACCCAGCGCAGTTGGCGGAAGCCTTGTTTAGCGCTTAAAACGAGGGTTGGACTTTGATTCATGACACACCTCCTGCTGGCAGCTAGCTAGGCAAAATTTGCGAGAGAGGCGGCGAGCCTCTCTGGGATTTGCTCAGTCATGCTGATAAAGGGATTTCATACGCCGGAATAAGCGGCAAAGCCGCCATCAATAGGGACAACCACACCGTTGACAAAGCCCGAGGCGGCGGCACTGGCCAGCCATAAAGTCGTGCCAATCAGTTCATGAGCCTCACCAAAGCGGCCCATCGGGGTGTGTTCGATAATTTTTTGGGCGCGGGCGGTGGGCTGGCCACTTTCGCTATCGATCAGCAAGCGATGATTTTGCGCGGTGAGGAAAAAGCCGGGTGCAATGGCATTGACCCGAATACCAACCTTGCAAAAATGTACCGCCAGCCATTGTGTGAGATTGCTGACCGCTGCTTTAGCCCCGCTGTAGGCGGGGATTTTGGTGAGCGGGCAAAACGCATTCATCGATGAGATATTCAGAATGCTGCTGCCAGGACGGGCGACACCTTCTGCTGTCAGCATCTGACGACTGAAGACCTGGGTGGGCAGTAGCGTGCCGAGATAATTAAGATTGAAGACGAATTCAATCCCTTTGGGATCCAGGTCAAAAAAGGTGGTCAGGCTGCTGTCAGCCAAGTCTCCCGCCTCCAGCCACTCCTTGCTGGTGGTGCCTTGGGGATGGTTACCACCGGCACCATTCAGCAGCAGGCTGCACGGCCCTAGTTCCAGTTGTATTTGCTGCGCGGCCATTTCCAGCGATTCGCGGTTTAACACATCGGCCGCTAGGCCAATGGCGCGGGCGCCTTGTGTGCGTAAACGGGCAGCGGCTTGCTCAGCGGCCTGTGCATTCAGATCCAGCACCGCCAGTTTCATACCACATTGCGCCAGTGCAGCGGCGAGCTCGGCACACAACACGCCACCACCACCGGTGACGACGGCCACCTTATCGACCAGATCGGCGGGTTGAAACGGTAAAGCAGCAGTCAGCGCGCTCATACATTCATCTCCGCAGTCTTATTGGCCTGTTTAACAATGCCTTCCCATAAGCCATTCAGGTACACCGCTCCCAGCGCGCGATCAAACAGGCCATAACCGGGCTTGCCGGTTTCACCCCAGATCATGCGGCCATGATCCGGGCGTACATAGCCGCTAAAACCATGCTGGTGGTAAGCGCTGAGAATGGCCGCCATATCGAGCGAGCCATCGGCGGAGCGGTGGCTGGTCTCGTAAAAATCGCCCGCGGCATTGACTTTAACATTGCGCAGATGGGCAAAGTGAATGCGATCACGGGCGGCGAATTCATGCACCAGCGCCACAATATCGTTATTGCAATCTGCTCCCAGCGAGCCGGAACAGAGCGTCAGCCCATTGGCCGGGCTATCGATAATGGCCAGCAGGCGGGCCAGGTCGTCACGGTTTTTGACGATGCGTGGCAAGCCGAAAATAGGGCGTGGCGGGTCGTCCGGGTGGATAGCCATTTTGATGCCGGCTGCTTCTGCTACCGGGATGATGTGCTGCAAAAAGTAAGTCAGATTCGCCCACAGCGTTTCCTCTCCTACCTCTTGGTACTCTGCCAGCAGAGTCTTGAGTTCTTCCGGTTGATAGCTGCTGTCCCAACCGGGTAGCTGAATGCCGGCGCTGGGATCGATTTCGGCAATAGTGGTGGCATCAAAAGCCAGTGTGGTGGAGCCATCCGGCAGGATTTTTTCCAGGCTGGTACGTGTCCAGTCAAATACTGGCATGAAGTTATAGCACACCACTTGCAGGCCGCATTGCGCCAGATTGCGCAGCGTTTGGGCATAGTTGGCGATCAGGCGGTCACGGTTGGGTTTACCCAGTTTGATGTCCTCGTGTACCGGCACGCTTTCAATCACTTCCAGCTTGAGGCCATGTGCTTCTACTTGTTGTTTTAAGGCCTGAATTTTATCAACAGGCCAGATTTCTCCGACTGCTACGTCGTACACGGCAGAGACAATTCCATACATGCCGGGTATCTGGCGAATATAGCTGAGTGGGATGGGGTCATTGGTACCATACCAACGGAAAGTCATTTTCATAGCAACTCCAGTCATCGGCGGGGAATAGGTGGAAAATTGGTCAGGCCACCTGAAGGCTGAGACGGGAGTATGTTGTTAGCTTGTTAAATTGACAATATTCAATGTCAATTGACTGTCCTAAGGTACAGGTTGTGCATGGTTGTCTTTTTGACAACTTGCGCTAAGTGCTGCACATTGCCGGGCAAGATCGGTTTGCCTGCCAGGAACACTATGCCTTTACCCACCCTTAAAGTTGATCGTTTGTATCGCCAAATCTCTAGCTTAATCATTCGTTATATTCAGGAAGGTCATTTCAAAGTGGGGGAGGCCCTGCCCGCCGAGCGCGACTTGGCACGGCAGTTAGGTGTGGGACGTTCTTCGGTACGCGAAGCGCTGATTGCGCTGGAAATAGCTGGCTGGGTAGAAATCCGTACTGGTGCCGGGGTGTTTATTTGTCGTGACGATATGCCGGCCGAGGTGCCGGCGAGCAGTGATAGCACCAGTGCTGCCGAGTTGCTGGAGGCGCGTTCTGTGATTGAGGCAGAACTGGCTGCTTTAGCGGCTGAGCGTGGCAGCGATGAGCAGATTGCGGCTCTATGGCGGGTACTGGAGGCGATGGCGAGGGAGCCAGAAGAAAATGCGCAGTTTCATGCACATGACCAGCATTTTCATTTTTTAATTGCTGCGATGACGGGCAATGACATTCTGCGCCAGACGGCTGAAGAGCTATGGAGCAAGCGCTATACGCCCTTATTTCGACAACTGGAGAATCATTACGGGCTGACACAGTGGGCGGGTCAATTGGTGGCAGAACATCACGCCATTTATCAGGCGATTGCCAAGCGTGATCCGCAAGCGGCTAGGGAGGCAATGACACGGCACTTAGCCAGTGTGAGTAATAAGTTATTTTCTCGGGAGTAGCTGAGTTGGTGTGCGGCGCACCTGCTCCGCACACCGTCTATTAGCGTTCCAGGTGTGGCAGCTTGTCGGTGACTTCCGCCCAATCGGCGTGGTCGCTCAAAGGTTCTTTCTTTTGAGTAATTACCGGCCACAACGGCGATAATTCCGCATTCAGTGCAATAAACTGCGTTTGCTCGGGTGGGACGTCGTCTTCAGCATAAATGGCATTGACTGGACACTCGGCCACACACAGGGTGCAATCGATACATTCTTCCGGATCGATTACCAGGAAATTCGGGCCTTCATGAAAACAGTCCACCGGACACACCTCAACACAGTCTGTGTATTTGCATTTAATGCAGGCATCCGTTACAACATAAGCCATGTTTTGCTCCTTGATTGCTGCCGAGTGGCATAAAAAAGGGGAGTATATCAGTCAACATTATCTCTTTTGTCCGATTTTCACCCACCATCATGAAGTTAACTACGCCTTATCGTGGTCGTTTTGCCCCTAGCCCCACAGGCTTACTGCATGCCGGTTCTCTGTGCACTGCCGTGGGCAGTTATTTATGCGCCCGCAGTTGTGGTGGGCAGTGGCTATTGCGTATTGAAGACCTGGACCCACCGCGCGAAGTGCCGGGTGCGGCCGATGCCATTCTGCGTACATTAGAGGCATTTGGTTTTGAATGGGATGGCGAGGTGGTGTATCAGAGCCGTCGTCATGCGCTGTATCAGCAGGCACTAGAACAGCTGATTGCCAGCGGACAGGCTTACTCCTGCGTGTGTACGCGCAAGCAGATTGCCAGTAAGGCGCGGCGGGGTGTGGATGGCTTTATTTATCCGGGAACCTGTCGTCAGCATCCGGTAGTCAGCACAGCAGGCTGTGCCTGGCGTTTGCGGGTCAGCGCAGAAGAACTGATATTGCAGGATGGGGTACAGGGCGAGTATAGGCAAAATCTGGCCAACGATATCGGTGATTTTGTACTGCTGCGCGCTGATGGCTATTGGGCTTATCAACTGGCGGTGGTGGTAGACGATGCCGAGCAAGGGATGACAGATATTGTTCGCGGGGCGGATTTGTTGGTGTCGACACCGCGGCAATGGTATTTGCAGCAATGCTTACAATTACCTGTACCGAATTATTTACACCTGCCGGTTCTGCTTAATCAGGCAGGAGAAAAACTATCCAAGCAAACGCTGGCTCCTGCCATTGCCGCAGGGGACTATATCGGTCAATTACGGGCTGCATTGCAGCTGCTGGGGCATTTTCCTCCTGCTGAGTGTTGTTCTTTAGCCGAGCTTTGGCAGTGGGCATTGGCACATTGGACCCTTGCCAAAATACCGGCTGGCCCCTTGTTGATCTGAATAAAGTCTCATGTAAGATATTTTTGGTTTGTCATTGTTTTGTAAGCATTTTTATCTGTTTGTCTATAAAATTTGTAACGATTTCGCCATTAATATGGTTAAATTGGCGCTTTCGTAGTTTTGCGGTGGTGTGCAGTGACGATAAACTGGTCGTCTGCAAGAAAACTTGACCACTACACAAGCAAATGGCATTGTGGCTGCTTTGCTTGTGTTCAAAAATCCTGAATGTGGCAGTAAGCGTCGCAAATCGAAAAATTAAACTCGAACTCGAAGGGAGTGAAGCACAATGGCTGTAACGTTAAAACTGCGTAAACCGATTGAAGCACATGGTGGTCAGATGACAGTGCTGACTTTAAGATCACCGACGCCAGAAGATGCCATGGTCATTGGGGAGATGCCTTATATCGTTATGGATGGCGGCCGTGTTCGGCCATTGAACCATATCGCAGCGGAATATTTGGCGCGTATTACCGACATTCCTCTTTCTGCTGTTAAGCAGATGGATCTAGTGGATTTTAACGAAGCTGTTTGGGATATCGTCAATTTCTTCTGGCAGCCTACTGTCAAAGAATCAGCAAACTAAAACACTTAGTTTGCCCTGTTTTTAAGTAATGTCATTGAAGGGGAGGCTGCTGCGTACTGCGGGCCTGTCCTTTTAGTCTGGCACGTCACTTGATCAAGAAGGAATGCAGTTGTGAGTAACAAGTTTCAGTTACAAGTCAGTATGACGAATATCGATCAAACCTCTGCTAAATTCCAAAATATTCAAAATGTGGCGGCAGGACTTGATATGCCGTTGAAAACGATCTGTCAAAACTCGTCGTCAATAGAAAGTGTGCAGATAGCCACTCCTCCCATTGTTCCCGGTAATGCGGCAAGTAAATTTGGCTCAGTTCTGGTTGAAATAGATCGGCGTGCGAATTTTGATGGGCCAAAGCAAATTGTTACCATCTCGGATGATATTTTTCAGAGATCTCGTCCCTTGTCGGCGGGAAGGGCTAATCCATCTAGGATGGCTAAGGGCAATTTAATAGTAGGTTGTGCAGTAAAGACAACTGATTTGGGTGTGCCCGTCGCTGACGCTATTGCCGTCGACTTGATGGAGGAAGCGCTTCCGCCAACTGAGGTGCCTGTTGCTGCCGAATCTCCTGGCAGTAAAGAAGAGCTTGCTGAACAAGTGCTTACCGCAGCGGCCTTGCCCGCTGACGCGGCTGATGAGCTGGTCGCCGCCAGTGATACGCGACAGGAAGGGGAGAGTGCTCTGCCCGCCAGTTTGTCCGAACCTGAGCCACTGCCAGCGGCACAACTGGCCGAAGTGGCCCAGAGTAATGTTGTGGTCGAGCCGCTGCTGGTCGAACCGGAGCAGGATGTCGCGCTGAGCCCGGCGATTGCGGAATCATCACCGCCCTCTCCTGTCTCCGAAGACAGTAGCGAGACCCTACCGGTATTCTTGCGTATGGATGCTAAGGTCATCACCTTGGATAAGGTAATGGATGCAGAAGTTGCAAAAGATTCAAAATCTGCTGCGGAACATGCCAAAGCTACCTCAAAGGGTGAGTCCGTTCCACGTAAAATCAGCAAGATGAGCAGAATACGGTAATAGTATTACCGGTCTTTTGCTGAAACTAGCTTTGTAGTTTGTTATTTTATTTAGAAAGGCCCGGGTGAAATAATGATTTCACCCGGGCCTTGATCATTGTTAATGAAGGCCTTTTTCAAGGGCATAATGTACCGTCTACCACCGCCTGTTCTAAACGTTTTATAAACCACTGTAAGGCTTTGCCGGGTTTGTCCTGTTTCCAGACAAAACACATTGGTGCATCTTCTGTTCGTTCCGCTATTTCTTTGGCGACTAATTCCCCGCGCAATAAATGAGTAGATACCATGGAGTAAGGTAGGTAACCCACTCCCAAACCAGCCAGAATCAGCCGCAACTTAGCTTGGCTACTATGTACCGTTAACACATCTTGGCCATCCAGAAGGCCGCCGGTGCGCGGAGGCAAACGGCGTGACGTGTCGCCGATGGCGACTGCCCGATATTGCCGCAAAATATGTGGTGGAATGGGTTCCGCTTGTGTTGCTAGAGGGTGATTTGGTGAAGTAACCAGCACAAAATTATAATCACCGATATTGCGGGTAAAATAGTCCCCTGGGGGTGGGAGGTTAGGTGCCCCGATCACCAGGTCTGCTCTGTCGTCGTAGAGTGCATCCCAAGTGCCACCGAAAATCTCATGGACGAAGCTCAAGCGCGTTGCCGATTTTAACTGATCAAATTCCGCAATGACCGGAATTAACTGTTCAAAATCAATTAAGTCGCCGACCACAATACGCAGTTGCGCTTCCCAGCCTTGAGCTTGTTTGCCGACGCGTAGTTCCAATTGTCGCGCAGCATCTAATAGATATCGGCCATCTTTCAGCAGGCGTTCGCCAATGGGGGTTAGTTTAGCGCGATGACCGGAACGGTCAAAAATCTGCACATCAAGGCTTTGTTCCAGTTTTTGTACGGTATAGGTGACGGCAGAGGGAACGCGGTATAAGGCCTCGGCGGCAGCGGCAAAACTACCGTGTGTTTCTATGGCGTCTAATACCAGCAAGGCATCTAAAGATATTTTCATATTTGTTACATCTCAAAAATACTTAAGCAGATATAAATTTTTCCCTGTGAAGAATAAACCATATCGCTGCAGAAAAGGCAGCCCACCTCATGGGTGGGTGATGGCGATAGGCAATGAGCTTGTTTGAGCCGCTGGGAAATAGAGGTAGTGATATTTTAAACTAGAGAGGGTGGTGCTCTAAGTATAGAGCACCCCACCCTGACTGACTGTTCGAGCATTTAGCTAAACATCACGCGCCGAACAGGGGTAATCTGAGGCGGCCGCACTGGTGGTGCTTCCGCAACGGATGGCTGGCTTTCTGGAGTTGTACTCTCAGCGATGTCCTCGGTGACCGGTGTAAACAAACTCTCCATCATTGGGCTGCTGAAAGTGGCTTTATGAGCCATCACATGCTTGGCTACAGGTATTTGTATAGCAGCCCGCTCTACCTGAGCACTTTCCACTATAGCCGCTTCAGCGGTCAGCCTTGGCGGGTTAATGTCGGTACTGGCCTCAACAATTGTTTGTTGATTGGTAAAATCTTCTGCCGGATTATTTTCCTTGCTAACAGAGGACGAATGGTTTGCGCTTTCGTTCTGTTCGACTGCGGGAACCGGATTGGTCGCCGGAGTAAGAGTAGAAGAAGGGAGTGGGGCTTTTAGGAAAGCGCTCTCTAGCGTGGCATAGCTGATATGCCCGGCTTTCAGCATGAACATATTCGTACTGTTAAGTGGGGTGGAACCGCTTAAAATAGCCATTTTATAATTTGCAATGTCGAAGACGGACTGGTTGGTTTTTTCGGCTTCAAGCAGGAACAATTTTGTATTATTAATCGCGATGGCGTCAGCCAAGAAAAATGTACTGAATAGTATTAATGTGATGCCTGCTACTATAATAATGGGTGAGTAGGTTTCAAAGATAAGTAGCGTGCCGACAGCACAGGCACATATATATGAAAAAACCCAAAAGGTTTTCCATAGCCATATTTTTAATGGCCTAATGGTTATCTCGAATTGTTTAGTGTCGACGTTAAAACGGATATAACTTTGCCCTTTTATGAAAAGGCGAAAAGCCGTTAATGGGTTCTCTAATCCCATAATTTTTTTTATGGCCTCAAAACTGATTTGCTTTCCTAAGTAAATTTCAAAAGCATGTTCCACCTCTAGGCGCTCTCTGTTTTTAAAGCCAAATTCCAGAAAGTCATTAATAAATTCCAGATTTTTATACTGTTTTTTTTGTCGTATCGGAAAGTGAAGGGACTTGCCACTTAAGGCAAAGAGGCCGGCCAGAAGCAGCAGAGAAAAGAATGCTAGAATCTCTTGCGGTCTTTGTAATTGATGAAGGCCATCATTGAGTATTTTGGAGGCTTCAAGAACAAGCTGCGAGCTTTCGGTAAAAATTGTCGTAAAAAAATCAACTACATTCATTACGAGATACCTCATTTGGTATTTTGAAATTGCTAATGGTAAATATATTGGTTTTTGTTGAGATTATGTTAATAAATAATCATCAAATTTTTGAAAATATCGTTAAGTGTAAATAAGCAGGGAATGGTAATACAAGCTGGCTTTTTTGGCTATGCTCATGTTTTTGTCAATAGGCTTGTTACATATATTACTAATTAAAATATAATTAATTTTTAGTGATCTGCTTGCTTGAGATTGAGCTTGCATGTGTATAATTTGTTTGCGGTTAGTACTTTGTGGCAGTGCTAACGGTACGAAATTCAAAAAAACATTAAATATCTGGTTGTAGGTGATGCATAAAGGAAAATTATTATGTTTACCGGCATTGTGCAGGGAGTTGCAGAGTTGGTTGCTATTACAGACAAGCAGGATTTTCGTACGCATATTGTACGTCTGCCAGCTGTTTTACTGCCGGGCTTACAGCTAGGAGCATCTGTTGCGCATAATGGTTGTTGTCTGACCGTGACACAGATTAATGGCGATTTGGTGTCGTTTGATCTGATGCGGGAAACCTTACGGGTCACCAACTTAGGTGGTCTGGCGCTTGGCGATTACGTCAATGTCGAACGAGCAGCACATTTTGGTGACGATATTGGCGGGCATTTAATGTCGGGCCACATTATCACCCTGGCCACTGTACAGCAGGTACTTGATTTGCCGAATAATCGCACCATTTGGTTCGAAGTAGCCGCTGACTATATGAAATTTATTTTCAAAAAAGGCTATATCGGCATTGATGGTATTAGCCTGACTGTAGGTGAGGTGCTGGACAATCGTTTTTGTGTGCATCTGATTCCAGAAACCCTAGAGCGCACTATGATTAAATCGCGTCAGACGGGCGATTTGATCAATATCGAAATTGACCCCCAGACTCAAGCTATTGTTGAAACAGTAGAGCGCGTGCTCGCGCAGCGTAATGATAGCGAGAGGCTGCCCCAGGGCTAGCTTGTAAATTCAATAAAGGATGTGAGTAGATGGTTATCTCCCCAATTCAGGACATTGTCGCCGACATTAAAGCCGGGAAAATGGTTGTGCTAGTAGACGCCGAGGATCGTGAAAATGAGGGCGATCTAGTAATGGCCGCCGAGTTTGTGACGACGGAAGCGATTAATTTTATGGCCAAGCATGGCCGTGGGCTGATCTGTCTGACATTGACTGAAGAGCGCTGCCAGCAGCTGCAGCTGCCTTTGATGGTTAGTAATAACGGCAGCCCTTATAGCACGAATTTTACTGTTTCGATTGAGGCGGCCGAGGGGGTGACGACAGGTATTTCTGCGGCGGATCGTGCGCGTACGATCCAGGCCGCCGTAGCGCGTTTGGCCAAGCCTAGTGATCTGATACAGCCGGGTCATATTTTTCCGTTGAAGGCACAAAATGGTGGCGTACTGATTCGTGCCGGACATACTGAGGCAGCTTGTGATCTATCCATGTTGGCAGGTTTGGAGGCCGCTGGTGTCATTTGTGAAATCATGAACGACGATGGCTCAATGGCGCGTTTGCCCGAGTTGCTGGAGTTTGCGCAGGTGCACGGCCTGAAAGTAGGGACGATTGCCGATTTGATCCAATATCGTAGCCGTACTGAGTCTTTGGTAGAAAAACAAGGGCAGCGGCCGGTAGAGACGCCATTTGGTTCGTTTGAGCTGCACGTGTTTCGTGACATCACAACCCAGGCTACGCATCTGGCGCTAGTAAAAGGACAGATTGAGGCGAGTAAAGAAGTGCTGGTGCGTGTGCATGAGCCTTTGTCGGTCATTGATATATTGGCCCCGCTCTGTAGCAGCCATTCCTGGAGCTTACCGCATGCACTGGAGATGATTGAAAAGCAGGGCTGTGGGGTGGTGATCTTGCTGTATCGCGATGAGACTGGCGAAGTGCTGGCACAGCGTGCTTTAGGTGTAGAGCAGCAAAAGCAGAAGTGGGATAGCAAAACTTTTGGTGTGGGTGCGCAGATGCTCAAGGCCTTGGGCGTGGGCAAAATGAAGCTGATGTCTGCCCCTGTTAATCTGCCGTCAATGACGGGGTTTGAGCTGGAAGTGACCGACTTTTGTCAGCCACAGGCTTTTCCGCGTACTTAAAAGACTAAACGGCTGTGCGATGGTGAAGCCGGGCGGTTTCGGATAGAATCGCCGCTTTTCTGCCGTACGCTACGAGGATGATTATGCTAAACGCAGTCTCGGTTATCGAACCTAATTTGTCCGGTCAGGGCTTGAAAATCGGTGTGGTTATGGCCCGTTTTAACACACCGGTATGCCAAGGCCTACGTGATGCTTGCTTGGCTGAACTGGTGAACCTAGGCGTAGCCGCTCAGGATATTACATTGGCAACGGTGCCGGGTGCGCTGGAAGTGCCGCTAATGCTGCAAACCATGGCTAGAAGCTCGCGTTTTAATGCGCTGATCGCATTGGGGGCGGTGATTCGTGGTGAAACCTATCATTTCGAGTTGGTGGCCAATGAGTCTGGTGCCGGAGTGAGTCGAGTGGGCCTGGATTTTGATGTGCCGGTAGCGAATGCCATTCTAACCACGGAAACCGATGAGCAGGCCGAGGTACGCATGGAGGAGAAGGGGCGGGAGGCGGCACAGGCTGCCGTGGAAATGGCTAATTTACAGCAAGCTTTGCGTCGTTGAGGCCAGAGTGATTGGAGCCGCTTCGCGCCGACGAAGTGCTCGACTGTTCTTTAATAAAGTAGTGGTAAGGAGTTGTCATGATGAAAACTGCCCGTCGACGTGCGCGTGAGTTTGCCATTCAGGGTATTTATGAGTGGCAATTGAGCCCGGATCGTTCCGCGTCGCTGATTGAAACGCATCTGCGTGAAAATGAATATTTCGCTAAAGCCGATGAAGCATTGTTTCGCAATATTTTATACGGTGTGCTGAAACATGCTGATAGCCTGTCCGAGCAGTTAGGGCGTTATTATGAAAGGGCGGCCGCAGAGGTCAGCCCGATTGAGCGGGCGATTCTCATGATGGGCGCCCTTGAATTGACCCAGCACCAGGACACGCCCTATCCAGTGATCATCAACGAAGCCATCGAAATCGCCAAAACCTTTGGTGGGACCGATGGTCACAAGTTTGTGAACGGTATTCTGGATAAGTTGGCCGCCGAGGTGCGTGCCGATGAAGTGGCGGCGCAGAAATCGCGCCGTCGTCCTGAGTGAGTACCTTTCTGCTTTAATCACACCCGCTAGCGCGGGTGTTTTTGTATGTGGCATTACCGAGTGCAAGCATGAACGAATTTGAGTTAATTCAGCGTTATTTTACCCGCCCCAGTTCTCAGGCTGTGCTGGGGGTTGGGGATGATGCGGCCATTGTCCGACCCTCGCCAGGGCATGATTTGCATATCTCAACGGATATGCTGGTGGAGGGACGACATTTTTTTACCGATGTCGCCGCCAAGGCCTTGGGTTATAAGACGCTGGCGGTGAATTTGTCTGATATGGCAGCGATGGGTGCGGTGCCGCGTTGGGTATTGCTGGCGGCCAGTCTTCCCCGTTTGGACGAAGCCTGGTTAGCTGGCTTTGCTGACGGGTTTTTTGAATTGGCCGATTCCTGCAAAGTGGCGCTGATTGGTGGCGATACCACCTGCGGGCCGCTGACTTTATCTGTCACCATCTTGGGAGAGACTCCTACTGGGAAGGCGTTGCGCCGCGATGCTGCACAACTAGGGGATGATATCTGGGTGAGTGGGGATTTGGGCCTGGCAGCAATGGCGGTGCGCAGCCGTTTAGGGCAATTACCAGCACTGCCGACAAGCTTGCAACAAGCGGCCTGGCGCAAACTGGAATACCCCAGCCCACGGCTGGCCTTGGGGCAGGCTTTGTTGGGTGTCGCACATGCCGCAGCGGATGTGTCTGATGGTCTGCTGGCCGATCTGCGCCATATCGCGAGCGCCTCGGCGCTAGGGGCTGAGGTATGGTGTGCCGCGCTGCCTTCCTTGCCCGAAGTAGAAGCGGAACGCGGGCGCTGGTTGCCCTGTCTAGCTGCAGGTGGGGATGATTATGAACTGGTTTTCACTGCCCCCGTCCATGTCAGGCAGGCCATTGAGCAATGTGGCTTGCGGGCAGGCTGCCGAGTCAGTCGTATCGGGCAGATGGTTGCTGATAGTGGCGTACGCTTACTGGCTGACGATGGTACTGAAATTCATCTGGAGAGTAGCGGTTATGACCACTTCGCCTAAGCAGCCGTTGCGTTTGATCCCGAACTGGCGTTTTGTGTGCAGCCATCCGCTGCATTTCTTAGCATTTGGTTTTGGTAGTGGGCTGGCGAAAAAAGCACCAGGCACCTGGGGTACGTTAGCCGCATACCCCTTGTTTTTTTTATTGCAAGCGCTGGGCGTGCAAGGCGTGGGCTTGGCACTATTGTGTGTGCCGCTATTTATCGCCGGTATCTGGATCTGTGGCTTTAGCGGTACAGCGCTTGGGGTGGATGACTACGGCGGTATAGTGTGGGATGAGATTGTGGCTATGTTGCTGGTGCTGGCTTTTACGCCAGCTACACCGCTAGCATGGTTGCTGGCGTTTGCTTTGTTTCGCCTGTTCGATATTGTAAAACCTTGGCCAATACGCTGGTTTGATCAGCATGTGCATGGTGGCTTGGGTGTGATGCTGGACGATTTATGGGCCGCTGGTTTTGCACTATTACTACAAACGATGATATGGCGCTTGTTATCCTGATCGCCCAATGCTGTGCCGCACTAGGAGATGATTGATGCGATATGAAATGTTAGTTGGCTTGAATGTGCTAGATGAAGCGCGATATCAGACTTATCGCACCTTGATGTCCCCCATTTTATCCACTTATGGGGGTGGATTTGCTTATGATTTCAAGGTGTCGCAGGTCTTGTTGCCGGAGGCTGAAAAAGAGATTAACCGCGTTTTTACCATCTATTTCCGTGATCACGCGGCGATGCAGGCTTTCTTTGCCGACCCTGCTTATTTGGAAGTCAAAAAGCATCATTTCGATACGGCCGTCGGTAAGATGGTGATTATCGCCAGTTACGAACAGCATGCTGAATAGGCACTAGGCCTTAGAGCCGCTAACAAACGCCTGATTCAGCGTTGCGCCTCTTTGCCGTACTACTTCTTGTCCTGTCTGCGTCGGCACGCCTTGGCTCAGCTGCTCTGCGAGGTTTTGTTAGCGGCTCTAAGAGCGGGCGCCTTTTCTTTAAGCTTATTGTCATTGTATCCTCCATGGTTCCAGTCTTATCAAATATTGCTTGATTCACGTCAAAAAAGGCTGGCAGGATCGCTGTTGGATTGTGGCGATTGATATTCTGTCGCCAGTGTGTTGTTTGATTGTCTGGTTAAAACTAAAGCGCTGATGGAGCCTGAGCCAGCCAGGCCATAAAAATTATTTGCCACTGAGTGGGCGTTAGTTTTTTGCCATCAGGCCAAATTGACATACAAAGGAGAGGTCATGTGGCAACTGATTAAGCGGTCTTTATTTGCGCGAGTCATGATCGGGCTCATTCTTGGGGTTGCTGTCGGGTGGTTGTGGCCGGAGCAGGCGGTGCATCTGAAACCTTTGGGTGATGGCTTTATCAAATTAATTAAAATGCTGATTGCCCCGATTGTTTTCTGTGTGGTGGTCAGTGGTATTGCCGGTGCAGGTGATTTGAAAAAAGTGGGTCGCGTGGGCCTAAAGGCGGTGATCTATTTTGAAATAGTGACGACACTCGCCTTGGCTCTGGGCTTATTGCTGGCTTTGCACGGTAGTTTTGGTGAAGGGATGAATGTTAATGTCAGCAAGCTGGATAGCGCGGCCTTGAGTAGTTATGTTGATCGTGCCCATGCTCTGCAAAACAACAGCATGGTGTCTTTTCTGATGAACCTGATTCCCAGCACCGTTGTCGGGGCCTTTGCTTCCGGGGATATTTTGCAGGTGTTGTTATTTGCCATTTTGTTTGGTTGTGCGCTGAGTATGGTGCGCCATTCGGCCAGCGGCGTGATTACGTTGGTGAATGAGGCCGGGCAGGTATTTTTCAAGCTGATTGGTCTGTTGGTGCAATTGGCGCCCTTGGGGGTGTTTGGGGCGATTGCCTTCACGACCGCCAGTTATGGCCTGGCTTCGTTAAAGCAATTGGGAGGCCTAGTGTTGATGTTCTACTTTACCTGTGGTTTGTTCGTCGCCTTGATATTGGGGACGATTCTACGAGTGGTGGGTCTGAATATTTTTACCTTGTTGCGCTATTTCAAAGATGAGCTTTCTATTGTGGTGGGAACCGCATCCTCTGACGCGGTGTTGCCGCAAGTGATGCGCAAGCTGGAGCACTTGGGCATCAGCAACTCCACGGTAGGTTTGGTGATTCCAACGGGCTATTCGTTTAATCTGGATGGCTTTTCTATTTACCTTACGCTGGCTGCTGTGTTTATCGCGCATGCCACCAATACGCCCTTATCAATGATTGATCTGCTCACTATTCTGGGGGTTTCGCTGATTACGTCCAAAGGTGCCCATGGCATTCCCGGTTCCGCTTTGGTGATTCTGGCGGCGACCTTGTCGGCTATTCCCGCTATTCCGGTGATCGGCCTAGTATTAGTGTTATCGGTGGACTGGTTTATGGGTATTGCACGGGCCTTAACCAATTTGATAGGAAATTGTGTGGCTACCGTCGTTATCGCACGCTGGGAGAAGGATCTTGATCTTGTGCGGGCTCGTCAAGTGCTACGGCGTGAACAAGGCTACGAGTATGTGCCCGGAAAGCTGCCATTGGCCGAACAGGCGACAGCTAGTCAAGCGGGGTGATGCGAGACAGACGAACGGGAGCACATGGCTCCCGTTTTTATCTGCTGGGATGATGGGTCTACAAACGCGTACAGGCGTGAGTCATGACGTTAGAAGTAATAACCGATATTGATGTAGAGGGTTTTTTTCCATTGATCGCTACCACCTTCAGCTAGGCCGGTAGTGTAGTCGCCGGTGAAAGGGTCATTGCGTCCCCGACGCAGTTCGATATAGCTATAGATAGGCCCGTTGGCGAATTGCACGCCGGCCAGTATACGCTGGGAGGTCTTAAAACCGCTTTTGTCCTTATGGTAAGCACTGTAGTTGAGGTAGGGCTTAATATCCTTGATCCAGCTGTTTGCCCACGGTATTGCGTAGTTAAGCTCAGCTGAGTAGAAATTGCCTTTTGCCGCCACATTGTAGGAGCCATCAAAAGCGCCAAAGGTGACCACATCGTTACCGGTGCTCACTGGGTTACGTGGCGACATGTCTTGCCGTGTCCACTGCGCCAGAACGCCGACCTTATCGTATTGTCCCGAATAATGGATGGAATGAGCGCGGCGCGTTCCGTTTTGGTGGGTATCCTGATTCTCCAGCGTGGAGTAGAGCGTGGAGATGCCTAATTCGGTACGGTTGTCTTTAGTGTCACCAAAGGCATAAGCGAGACGTGCTACCCACTGATTGCGTTCCTGATTATTGGTTCCGCTATTGCCCATATAGTTGTCGGCATTGACCACATTAACCGAGTAGCGGTTGGCATCTTTTGAGGTGCCGGTCCAGTTGCCACCATCACGCGGATAAAAAGCTAGGTGAACATCAAGATTGTCTTTTTTGTATTCGTATTTCAGGCCCAGGTTGTGGACATCTTCTAGTCCGGCCGGGTTGGCCAGGGTTTGATAAAAGGTTGAGCTGACATAGGGCAACAGGCCAAAGGGAATTTGGTTGATGCCGCCAATAATGCTGGATTCGGGCGATATTTTATAACCGGCCCAGGCAAATGCCGGGAAGTTGATACGTCCGAAGTCATCAGTATAGTGGTAGGGATAAAAATGACCGTAAAAGCGGTACTGTGCCGCCCCGAACCAGGTGGAGGAGTTGTAATCGACATCGGCCCGAATGGTATCAATACCGAGTCGACTGGTGGCGGGTTGTGGCGAGTAGACCTGGTCATAGCGCAGGCGGATGGCACCGCCAAAATGCCATTTCCCATCACTGGCGATGTCTGTTGCCGCCTGCTGTGGCACGGCTTGTTCCGCGTGAGCGACTGAGGTAGCTGCGCATAAGCAGCTGATCCAGCAATAGAGCTTAATTTTATTCATAACATCTCCTACTGCCTTTTGGACTTGAAGAGCCTGGCGTTTCCAGGGCTCAGTGTCAGGCAGGTATTATGGTTTTTATGTAAAAAGTTTAATCGGCGGTTTGCTGACTTATTGTCGTAGGGTGAGCTGGCTCTTACTGCTTTGTCTCTTATCTGCATTGCTAATGCCATGTAGATTATTTTGCTTCCATCGGTAGTCATCAGCTGTCAAGTTTCGGCTGCCACTTAGCCGTTGAATACCTGATGACACGGGATGGTTTCCCTATCGACAATTAATCTACGGCCAGCATTTTAATGTTAATACTATTGGAAAAAGCAAATAAATTAACTGGACTTAGCAAAATAAGATTTTTATCCCGCTAAATCAAGAAGGATAGGGGCGTGTAGAGCCGCTAACAAGAGCTCGAAGAGCACCTGAGTCGAGGTGCGTCGGCGCAGACAGTACCAGGGGTTTTGTTAGCGGTTCTTAGCGCAGGTGCATGTAACAGCAGGCAAGTTAGTGGTGCGGTAGAAGTCATATTATCTAACGTTGATACAGGAGAAAGCTTTGCTGACGATTCGATTGGTTCAACTAGGTTCAGACCGGGAGTTGCGTGGCTTGATAAGTTTATTGCAAACAGTGGTCGCTGGCGGTGCCTCACTGGGCTTTTGGGCCCCCTTGAGTGAAGCAAAGGCGCATGCTTATTGGCTGCAGGTCTTTGAGAGTCTGGGGCCCGGTTTACAGTTGTGGGTTGCGGAACAGGCTGGGGAAATCATTGCGAGTGTGCAATTGGCTCCTTGTCTGCGGGAAAATGGTCGGCATCGTGCGGAAGTACAGAAGCTGTTGGTGGACGATGGTCATCGAGGAAAAGGCGTGGCGCGTGCTTTGCTGGCAACGCTCGAGGTATTTTGCCAGCAGCAGGCGATCAGTTTGCTGGTGCTGGATACTGAGTGTGGGTCGATTGCTGAAACGGTTTACCAGCGTTTGGGGTGGTGTCGAAGCGGGGAAATCCCTGCTTATGTGTTGTGGCCAAACGGTGAGGCGGCAGCAACGGTCTATTATTACAAGCAGCTGTGAAGCCATATAGCCAAGGTCGCCATCGTAAGATGGCGACCTTGGCCAAAACCAAAAGTGGTAGGCAATCCGCAGGAGTGCTTACACCGATAAATACGAAGACTGTTGCAGGCCCTGATAGAACTCGGCAAAGAATAAGCCACGCTCACTATCGCTCAGATCAGCACTTGCAGCCTTGGCTTGATAGCGCTCCAGTATTTCTTCCGGTGACAGGTGAACATAGCGCAGCATGTCTTCGATGGTGTCATGCTTTTCCACCCCAGAAAACTCCAGCTCGCCACCGTCGCGGACATAGACGTTTACCGAGTCGGTATCACCAAACAGATTGTGCATATCGCCCAGGATTTCCTGGTAGGCACCCACCAGAAATGCGGCGATCAAGTAGGGCTCTCCTGGCTTGAGCGCATGCACGGATAGGCTGGATTCTATGCTTTGCTGGTCGACGTAATATTTCAGTTTGCCATCCGAATCGCAGGTCAAGTCCTGTAATACCGCGCGCCGTGTCGGTTGCTCATCCAGCCGCTGCAAGGGCATGACCGGTAAGACCTGATCAATGGCCCAAGTATCGGGCAGGCTTTGGAATACCGAGAAATTGCAGAAATATTTATCAGCCAGCTTATCGGTTAGTTCGTCATACACCTGACGTTGTGAGCGCTGGCGTACCTGTAATTGGCGATGAATACGCCGACACAAGGAGGCATGAACATTTTCCGCCAGGGCTTTTTCCTTGAGCGAGAGACGGCCAATGGCGTACAGGCTACTCACCTCGGAGACATAGTGGCTGGCACGGTAGTAGATTTCCGTGACGAGCTCCTCATCATCCAGCTCGAGTAACTCCAGCAGTTTACGTACCGGTAAGGACAAACTGGCCGTCTCATTTACTTCCGGCACCTTATCCGGCAGGCATTCAACATCGGTGACATTGGTGATGAGCACAGCATGATGGGCGGTCATCGCGCGGCCGGACTCCGACAGAATACGTGGGTGTGGAATGCTACATTCTTCGCAAAATTCGGAGAGCATTGACACAATCACATGCGCGTATTCGTCCATATCGTAATTAATGGAGCTGGCATTGCGTGACTGGGTGCCATCGTAATCGACACCTAGCCCGCCGCCAACATCGACATGATCAATTGGCAAGCCTAGTGCCCGCAGCTCGGCAAAATAGCGGATCGCTTCGGCAAAACCGGCGCGGTAATCACCAATATGCGCAATTTGCGAGCCCATATGGAAGTGCATCAGACGGACGCAATCAGCCAGCCCAGCTGCCGTTAATTTGTCTGCTGCCGAGATCAGCTGCGCGGCGGATAGGCCAAACTTGCCTTTTTCGCCGCCGGTATCTGCCCATTTACTGGAGTTTAATGAGGAGAGACGTACCCGCAGGCCGATATTGGGGCGTACTCCCAACTTTCGTGCTTCCTCAATTACCAGTTCCACTTCAGACTCTTTTTCAATGACGATGAACACCTGGTGTCCCAAGCGTTCGCCAATCAGGGCCAGGCGAATATAGCCGCGATCCTTGTAACCATTGCAGATAATGGTGCCGCCTTGGGGCGCCAGCGCCAGCACGGCCATCAGTTCTGGTTTGGAGCCCGCCTCCAGGCCAATGGAAACATCCTGAGTAGCGATAATGTTTTTCACTACCGCTTCTTGCTGATTCACCTTGATCGGGTAAATGGCGGTATAGCGGTTTTGATAATCCAGTTCGGCAATAGCCTGATCAAAGGCGCTGCATAAGCGCCGTACCCTGTCTTGTAAGATATCGGGAAAGCGGATGAGCAAGGGCAATTCCAGACCCTCAGCCGCCAGGGTATCCACTAACTGGCGCAGATCAATACTGGTCTTTTGCCGCACATTGGGCCGTACCAAGACATGCCCATTACTGCCCACATCAAAATAGCCTGCGCCCCAATGCCGGACGCCATACAGGCTACGACTATTACTCACTGACCACGTCATCAGTATTCCTCACGGCAGCCAGCTAAGCCGATGACTGCCGCATCAGTGACAAAACGAAAAACCTCGTTTGGCGAGGGCAAAAAACAGCGCGCTATTGTAAGCCCAGTTATAGGATAAAATCATGACGTAATGATACAAGTTGTCGTGTTTTGTTCGTGCTCAACGCCGCCGTGGCTGCAGATCAGTTAGCATGGGGCGGTTCTGCGCCACCGTCAGCGTGTTGTTACCGTGATGATGGGCTTTGGAGGGAGTATGGCTAAGAGTCGTTAACAAAACCTCTTGATGGCAGATGAGTACGCTCTCATCTAGCAAGAACGAAACGGAAAGTGATCAGTGAGAGGCTTTGGAAATCATTGCAGCCGCTACTCCCTCGGCCATCTGGCCCCCGCTAGGGTGGACGGTGGCGGTTGGATGATTTTGCAGCCCTCAACGGCTCTTGTTTGTCCTCACCACCAGCATTCCTTGGGCAGACCTCCCCAAAGAACTCAGCTTTGGCAGTGGGATGACCGGCTGGTGAAGGCTGCGGGATTGGCAAACGGTAGCTCTTTGGGATCGCCTACATCTAACTCTGCTGACACAACTGCGCCAACATGATCAAATTGATTGGAGCCGCGCCAGCCTTGATGGGCAAGCACGGCTAACGATCATCGGCGGTATTTCTCGATCAGAGCCCTAGCAATGGCTTCGGTTTCCGCGTCAGCATGACCGCTGATATCACTGGGTCTGAAGTGCATCTGGAACGCACTAATAGTTTTCCGGGTGCTATCGTCCCAAATGCCATTCTGGGGGATCTGGTCATACCCATATTGCTTCAACAATGCCTGAATCACTTTGACATTGGCGGGTGTATCAAGGGAACGACCGGCGAGGTGTTTTAGCACCACTTGCCTGTCAGGATAGGCACCTATTCCCATAGCAGCCAATCGTTCCCATGGGAAAAGTTTCCCCGGATCCTGTTTTCTGAGAGGGGCAATATCGCTATGCGCCAGCACATTATCCGGCGTGATCTGGTAACGATGAATGATATCTTTTGCCAGAGCGGCAATGGCGGCAAACTGCTTATCGTTGAAAGGATACCAAGTACGCTGCCCTTGTATATCATCCGTATACCCCAGATTGACGACTTCAATACCAATTGAGGTATCGTTTAACCCGGTTCTACCGTTCCAGTTGCTGACACCGGCATGCCAAGCTCGTTTATTTTCATCAACCAGTTGTAGAACCACAGGCTTATCATGCCGTGATGCGGGTTCTTCCGGAATCAGATAATGGGCACTGACTTGACCTTCGGTCAGTGTTTTTAGTGATTGGCTATCATCCAGAGCCGTGTAATGTATGATGACAAATCTCACCCTTTCATTATGTGCGCTTGCCTTAAAGGCATGATTGGCAATATAACCGTCACGGTCTTCAAGCTGCAAAGCCTGCGTTGCACATCCTGATAGCATCACCCCTAAAGAGGCAGGTGCCATGACTTTCAAAATGATTTTGGTATTACAAAACAAAGAGAGTAGCTGCATACTTTTAAACTCCTTATAAAATTTTAGGCCGCCCTTTTCCGGCGACTTCTGCGCCAAGCAGGCTTGTCCTGCCCTTGAGGCCGCTGTCTCGACATGACAAACTAAATCACACGATGGCGATGCTCGTGCTCATACCCATCAATGAATCGCCTCGCCACTGGTCGAAAGATGAGCAAGCGCTGAGCATAAGCAAATAGAACTTGTGCAGTAATGGGAAACTTGTCACTAGTGCGTGTTGACGCAGGGCTTACCCAACAGCTCATCATCAACCGGCTCAATACCTTGATCTATGGGCCGGCGGCCAAAACGGTGGCTCGTTCGCGTTAAATACCGACTGATCGTAATAGGTATACATTTAATCCAATGGCGTTTTATTTTTAAATAATTATTTTTTGCCATGCATTTTTTGTTCGAGACTATCATGGTTTGTTGTTTTCTCTTTAGCCCCGCTAACAAAATCCTTGATCCAGTATTGCGCCTCCTTGCTATACCACTGGTACTGTCTGCGTCGGCGCGCCTTGGCTCAGGATCTTTTGATGTCAGATAAGTAAGCCCGCATCTAGCAGGGATGAAACGGAAAGTGATCAGTGAGAAGCTTTGGAAATTATTGCAGCCGCGACTCCCTCGGTCATCCAACCGCCGCCGGGGTGAACGGTGGCGGTTGGATGATTTTGCAGCTTTCAACGGCATCTTGTTTGTCCTCACCATCGGCACTCCTTGGGAAGACCTCCCCAAAGAACTCGGCTTTGGCCGTGGGATGACCTGCTGGTGAAGGCTGCGGGATTGGCAAACGGTAGGTCTTTGGGATCGTCTACATCTAACTCTGCTGGTACAACTGCGCCAACACGATCAAATTGATTGGAATCGGGCCAGTATTGATGAAGCAGGCGTTGTGCGGATTGCACGTCGCGGTGTTGAAAGCAGCGAGAGGCTGGGCCGCCACCGTTGGGTGGTGGAACGTACCCATTCTTGGCTGGTAGGCTTCGGCAAGCTGAGAATCCGTTTTGAGCGACGAGTAGATACGCATTACGCTTTGCTCAAGCTAGCTTTCTCATTGACCTGTTTACGATTTATCGACAGGTTTTGTTAGCGGCTCTAAAACTAAACAGCAGGCCATCTAATACAAGATGGGGACCCGTCCAGAGGGCTTTAGAGGTGATGCCAGCAGGCTTGGTTGATGGGGGGATGTCAATGATCGTGGTTGAACATCTGCATGGGGGCGAGGTAGCGCTTAATCCACAAGACGGCCCCTTCGGCGGCAATCCTGGCATCTAGTTGAGCACCGGCCGGCAGGCGTAGCCAACTCCAGCGGCGTAAATGCTCTTTACCCTCTGCCAGGGCACCGCTTAGCATCAGTAACTCTGCGCCGTAGGGAAAAGACTCCTGCCACGGTTGTGATGCCTGCCAATGTTCGATCTGTACCAGTTCGTGGCTATCTGCATGCAGCATTTGCAGACTGACGCCAGCTCTGTTGGGGTCACGCTGTTGTGGGGCCTGCAGGATATCAACTTCAATCTGCTGTTGATCGTGCGGATCGAACTGACGCAGTTTGACGAAGATGACTGCGCCAGTTGTGGAGCCGGGGGTATGGCGACTGCCTGGGGGGTTACGGACATAGCGCCCGGTAGGGTGGTCGCCTTTTTCGTCCTGAAAAACGCCTTCTAATACCAGATATTCCTCACCTCCGGCATGGCTGTGTGCCGGAAAGAGGGAGTCAGGCGCATAGCGCACCAGACTGGTCGCACGTGCAACTTCGTCACCGATGCGGTCTAGCATGCGGCGCTCTACTCCGGGTTGTGGGGAGGCTAGCCAGCTTAGTTCGGCGGCGTGTACTAAGGCACGGCGAGAGAAATCAGCATGAATTTGCATTATTAAGCTCCTGTATAACGGTTTAAAGAGAGGGTCTTAGGCCAACAATTGGCGTTGCTGTTGTAAATAGTCATGTACGGCTTGTTCCGCCGAAAACACCGCACCCTCCAGATAGCCGGGGAAATCTGCGGCAAATTCGGTGCCTGCCAGATAAACCTGCCCATGCCAAGGGGCGGGTAAATGGCGTGATTGCGAGCTGGGATGGTGGTTGGCCGGGAGGGCATCGGCAGCCGTGGCGGTATCGATTTCTTGTGCCCAATCTTGTAGATAACACCATTCCGGTTGTGCTGCTTCGGGCCCGAATATTCGACCTAATTGTTGCAAGCTGCGCTGGATAAGCTCCGCTTCACCCAGTTTAGCTCGCCAGTTGGCTGGTACGCCGACAAAACCGAATAATGCTGGCTGCTCGCCAGCGACATCGCTGGCATCATGAATTTCCACCAAGGGCCCGACCTGGCTCATCGCATCACCCGATAGCCCCTGTTGGCGCCAGAATGCTTCTTTATAGACCGCTACCAGCTTGGCTTGCCCAGCCATCCAGGTAGGTGAGCGCTGCCAGTTACTGTTTAAAGCGCTTGGCAAAGCTGGCTGCCACTGTAGTTGCTCAGCCAGTAGCCGTGGAGGTAGCGTAAAGATGACCGAGGCTGCTATTAGCTGTTGGCTGCCATTTGGCTCTTGTAGTGTCAACTCGGTGCCGCCCTCTGGCAGCTTCCTTATCTGGGTAACGCGGGTTTCCAGCAGTAAGAGGGTGTCTGTCAGACTGGCATATAAGGCATTAATCAGCGAGTAAGTACCACCTAGCAAGCGCATGGAGGCCGGCTGTTGTGCAAAGCTGTTGGCATAGCGGCGCACCTCGTTTTGGGGTAGCTCCATCAGCGTGGCGCCTTGGCTGTGTTGTTCAAACAAGTCTAGCTCAAGCCGCTTTATCCAGTGAGTGAGTCGTGGGTTCATCTCCGGCCATACCCAGGCAGCGCCAAGATCTAGGAAAGGGGCTTGGCCACTGGGCGAAGCACCCATAAGACGCCCACCAAGGCGCGCTCGCGACTCAATTAGCAGAACAGCATGACCTTGCTCATTTAGTAGCTTGGCGGCGATCAGTCCAGACAAGCCAGCACCGACGACGACAATATTCTCTTTATCCATGATGTTTCGATTTCTGTTTTAAAGGTGGTGACGGGGAGCTCGGATGTCGAGCTCATGAGTCCAAGTGCTACGAGCTTGCTGGAACAGTTGCCAGTACACCTCAGCCAAATCCTGTGGCGCCATGGCCTTAGGCTCTTGTGCGCCGCTGAAACGTTGCTGGGTCTTTTCGCTCCAGATCAACCCATCAATAATGGTATGTACGATATGGATGCCATCGGCGCTGTGTTCACGTTCCAGTGCCTGTACTAGGCCGCGTAAGGCAAATTTAGCACTGCTGAAGGCCGAGAACTCTGGGCCGGCACGCAGGCTGCCGGAGGCGCCACTGAAGATCAGAGTGCCGCTACCCTGGGCACGCAAGCGTGGTATGGCTTGTTGTGCGACATTGAAGGCGGTTAGCACCATAGAACGCCACACTGCTTGGAAAGTGTCAGCATCGCTCTCTAGGAAGGGTTGGCGGTGAAACTGCATCGCATTGTGAATCACACCTGCCAACTGACCTTGTTGATCAAGTTCGGTGAAAAAATTCTGTGTAGCTACTGGATCACTTAAATCAACATGTTGATGTCCGGCACCCTGTCGTGAGGCTGCCACCACGTGGTAACCGCCTTCTTTGAAGCGTTGTTGCAAAGCCTCGCCAAATCCGGCACCGCTGCCGGCCAGGACAATGATTTTCTCTGTCATGCTTCATGCTCGCTAAGTAAATGAAATTTAAAACTACCAACTAAGTAGTTTGCTGTGTGGATTATCTGATTGATTATCTAAATAAATCAGCAAAATAAATGAATTGTATGCTCAGGCAGGGAAATTTTATTTTAAATTAACCAACCAATAGGTAGGCATTCTGTGCAAGCCGAGACAATTTGTCAAGTAAATCATTTTTGCTACCTAAGGGAGGGCTATCCAGCCGGTATAAGCGATATAGCAAGCAACCATGGCAATGAGCACACCGGAAACATAGGGTGCTTTGCGTGCAAATTCGCCGAAGCCGCTCCAGCGTTTTGACAGGTGCTTGATACTGAGTGCAGCCAGTACGCCGGAAGTCACCATAGTCAATGCTAGCCCCACACTAAAGCTCAGCACTAGGGTAGCGCCTAAGGCAACTTTTTGTAGTTGCAGACAAAGGAGTAACACGGTGATGGAAGCAGGGCAGGGAATGAGCCCGCCAGAGAGACCGAATAAGACAATTTGACCGGTACTGACCTCTCGATTGGCAAAGCGGCGACGGATATCATTGGCGTGGGCGCGTTCGTGGGCATCCTGGTGATCGTTGGCGACAATATCCAGATCATGGTGGCGGTGGTGGGTGTGATGTATATCGTGGTCGTGGTCGTGGTGGTGAGTTGCCGGCTGTCGATCGCGCCAGGTTCGCCATATCATCCAGACCGCCACCATCATGATGAGTGCAGCGGAAGCCAGCTGCAAATAAGGTTCATTAGCCGTGATGCTCCAGGTTTGACCGAAGTACAGCCCCGCCATTGCAATAAGCCAGACTATGATCGTGTGTGACACCGTGGCGGCTAAGCCCAGTAACACTGCTTGGGCTACCGTGCCGCGTACCGCTACGATAAAGGCCGCCATCATGGTCTTCGAGTGACCTGGTTCCAAACCATGCAAGGCACCTAGCAAGATGGCACTAGGGATGAACAACCAAGCATTGCCCTGTTGCAGCAAAGTGGAAAAATCAGTCATGGTATTGATGTCCTATTGGCTAATGGCTAAATAGTGGTATTAATAATGACGGTATATTGCTTGATGGCCGCTGAATGAAAATGCCCTTTACTTTGGCAACTCGCTCCACACTTTCTGTAAACGCTTAACCGAAACCGGATAAGGCGTTTTCAACTCTTGTGCAAATAAACTGACGCGCAACTCCTCGATTTGCCAGCGGAAGTTCTGTAATGCCGGTGAGGCACCTGCTGCAGCTTCTTCCATACTGACGCGGGCCTCCCACATCTGCCATAAATCGCGAATTTCTGCGCCGCGCTGACCATCGCGTTGCGGGTTGGCAGTTTGTTTATCCATGCGCAAACCCATGGCGCGCAGATAGCGGGTGAGGTGGGGGAGTTGCGCCCAGGGGGTAGCGCTAAGAAAGCCGGGATAAATCAGTTTAGCCAGTTGTTGCTGCAGTTCGTAGCTTAGTCGATGCTTGGCTAGCCTAGTGCTGAGTGGCCCATATTCAGTGACAATCTGGCCCAAATATTGGCTTACGGCTTGAATCACTGCTGGTAGTCGGGTACGTGCGCGGGCTTTTTGCTCATTAAAAGCCTTTTCGGTGCGTGGCAGCGGATCTTCTCCAATAAAAGCACGATCGCAGATACAGGCAATGGCATCCGCCAGCAGTTGTTCGCTATTGGCGACGGCGCGTAATTGCAGGGCGATTTGCGTAAAGCCGGGCAAGCCTTTGTTTAATTGCTTCATCTGTTCTTTGAGCTGACCTTGCAACAGACGAATCACGCCCTGGCGGTGGGCGCGTTCCGCTTGCTGTTCGGTGTCAAACAGACGAATGGCAATACGTTCTTCTTCTGGCGTCAGTGCCGGATAGCCAGTGAGTTGCTGGCAGCCACGTGCAAATTGAATACTGGCGGGTAGCTCGCCAAAGTCCCAACTGGTGATGTTGTCACGTTCAAACTCGGCACTGCTGTCGCGGAAGGTAAGCTGGGCGGCTTGGCCAAACTGTTTTTGCAGCGCGAGCAGGTCGCGGCCCAGGCCGATTTCCTGTTTGCCATCGTCAATTACCCTGAAGTTGAACAGCATGTGTTCTGCCAGCACTTGTTGTTCAAACTCGCTGCGGTCTACTTTAACCCCCCCACTGGCACGTAGAATAAACTGCGCCAGTTGTGGGGCGAGCGGCTGTTGCTGATCCGGTTGACTGCTTAGAAAGCGGGTGATGAAGTCGGGCACCGGCACGCAGTTGCGGCGTATCTGTTTAGGCAGTCCCTTGATCAGTTGCTGCAATTTTTCCCGAATCATGCCCGGTACTAGCCACTCAAATGGGGCAGCTTGCAAGCGATTGAGAATGGCTAGTGGTACATCAATGGTGACACCATCTAAGGGATGGCGTGGTTCGAAGCGGTAGCGTAGCCTCAGTTTGCCGTCTTCCGTTTCCAGCCATTCAGGAAACTGGTTTTCGGTAACATGCTGTGCGGCGTGACGCATCAACTCTTCACGGGTAAGGTGCAGTAACTTGGGTTGTGCTTGTTCTATCTGTTGTCGCCAGGCTTCAAAACTGGCGGCATCGACAATGTCGGCCGGGAGGCGTTCGTTATAAAAAGCATAGAGCGCTTCTTCATCTACCAACACATCTTGGCGGCGTGCCTTGTGTTCCAGTTGCTCTACTTCCCGTATCAGTTGCTGATTGCGCTGGAAAAATGGTGCCTGGCTGGTATAGTCCATCGCGACCAGCGCGCCGCGAATGAATAATTCACGCGCTTCTTCCGGCGCGATGCGGCCATAGCTGACTGGACGACGCGGGATCAGCGTCAGGCCATACAGCGTGACACGTTCGCTGGCGACCACCTCGCCCCGTTTTTTATCCCAGTGTGGTTCAAAATAATGGTACTTGACCAAATGTGCCGCCAGTTTTTCCACCCACTCGGGCTCAATTTTGGCGACACAGCGGGCATAAAGGCGAGTAGTTTCTACCAGTTCTGCCGCTACTAGCCATTTCGGCTTGGTTTTTTTCAAGCCGGAACCAGGGAAGACGTGAAAGCTTGCGCCACGCGCACCCAGATAATCATCGCTTTCCAGGTTTTTCATGCCGATATTGCCAATCAGGCCGGTGAGTAGCGCTTTGTGTAGCTTTTCATAAGCGACCGCATCCAGTTGCTGGCGCTTCTTTTCTGCCATGGCGGCTGGTGTGGTGGCAGCCTCGGCATAAGCCTGCTCACGTTTGATCAAGCCCATTTCTGCGGCAATTTCGGTAAGCTGGCCATGCAGCTCGCGCCATTCGCGCAGCCGCAGATAGGATAGAAAATGTTCGTGACAACTTTGAATCAGCAAGCGATTAGATTTTTTGTGTTTGAGTGCTTCGCTGAAAAAATCCCATAAGTAGAGGAAAGAAAGAAAGTCGGATTTTTCGTCATTAAACCTTGCTTGTGCCCGCTCTGCTGCCTCGCGTGCCTCAAAAGGGCGTTCTCGTGGGTCTTGCATGCTGAGGGCGGCGGCAATGATCAGCACTTCGCGTACACAGCCGAACTCACGGCCAGCCAGGAGTAAGCGACCAACTTTAGGATCGACCGGAATGCGGGCCAGTTCTTTGCCGACAGAAGTGAGCTCGCCCTGTTCATTCACCGCACCCAGTTCGGTTAGTACCTGATAGCCATCGGCAATTAGGCGGCTGCTAGGTGCCTCGATAAAGGGGAAGACATCTACCTTGCCCAGTCTCAGTGCGGCCATGCGCAGAATCACTGCCGCCAGATTAGAGCGGGTAATTTCCGGGTCGGTAAAGGCCGGGCGTTGCTGGAAGTCCTCCTCAGCGTATAAACGAATGCAGATACCGGCTTCTACACGGCCACAGCGTCCGGCACGCTGACGTGCGGCAGCTTGCGAGATTTTCTCAATTTGTAATTGCTCTACTTTAGCGCGCGGACTATAGCGCTTGAGACGTGCCAGACCGGTGTCGATCACATATTTAATGCCCGGTACGGTCAGCGAGGTTTCGGCCACATTGGTGGCTAGCACGATACGGCGGCCACCGGAAGGCTTGAAAATGCGTTGCTGATCTTCATTGGAGAGGCGGGCAAACAGCGGCAAAATTTCATAAGTGCGTAAGCCAGATTTGCGCAGTTTTTCTGCGGTCTCGCGGATTTCGCGCTCACCGGGCAGGAAGACCAGAATATCCCCGGCGCCTTGGCGGGCAAGCTCATCGGCAGCATCGACAATGGCATCCTCCATTTCCACTTCCCGCTCATCTTCATCGCGTTGCTGTAGTGGCCGGTAGCGTACTTCCACCGGAAAAGTGCGGCCGGATACTTCCAGCACGGGTGCGCCATTGAAGTGACGAGCAAAGCGGTCGGCGTCAATGGTGGCCGAGGTAATAATGATTTTCAGATCAGGACGGCGCGGTAGTAACTGTTTTAAATAGCCAAGTAGGAAATCAATATTCAAGCTACGTTCGTGTGCTTCGTCGATAATGATGGTGTCGTAAGTGTCAAGGTAGCGGTCATTCTGCGTTTCTGCCAGCATGATTCCATCCGTCATCAGTTTGATAACAGATTGTTCCGATAATTTGTCGGTGAAGCGAATTTTAAAGCCGACATGCTCGCCTAGTGGTGATTGCAGCTCGTGTGCGATGCGATTGGCTACCGAGCGTGCTGCCAGTCGGCGTGGTTGGGTGTGACCAATCAGACCGAATACGCCCCGGCCAAGTTCTAGGCAGATTTTGGGCAGTTGCGTCGTTTTGCCCGAGCCGGTTTCGCCACAGATGATGACCACTTGGTGCTGACTGATAGCTGCTTTGATCTCCTCCAGTTTCTGATTGACTGGTAGGGTGAGGTCAAACTGTGCTTGTGGTAAGTGTTCACGGCGGGCATTAACACGGGTGATTGAGCGCTGTATCTGAGCGTCAATATCCGCTAGCTGTTTATCGGCTGGTTGTTGTTTATTCAGGCGCTCGTCCGCTTCATGTAGTTTGCGTCGGAGTGGGCGACGGTCACGTAATAAGCAGGAGGATAATTGCGTTTTGAGTTGGCTGAGGTGCAGGGCTGGGGTCATCAGAGTAGGGGAGGGATAGTCTTACCGGAATAGCGGAATTATAACAGAGCACCAGCACGGACGTTTTCTTGCTTGATGCTTTGTGTGTGTCAAATATCGCTAATAATGTAGTTAGAACATGTGCTAATGAATTTGTACCTTATCCTAAAATATATCTTTAAGTGAAAGAGCGGCTAATCATGAGTATTGAAAAATTTTTGGATGAGTACGCAGCCCAGTTTTCTGCTCTTAATGTGAATGGTTTGACTCATTTTTTAACCACACCGTTTATGACGATGATGGATGGTGAGCTGAGTAGTTGGGATAGTCTGGATGATTTGTCGGGTACATTGTTTGAGGCTTTGTTTGGCTGGTATCGTTCACAAGGCTTCAGCAGTGCTTCGCATCGCTTGATTCAAGTCCTACCCTTGGGTTTGAATGCAGCCACTGTAATTGTGGAGTGGACGGTATATAGAGATGGTCAAGTGCCCTGGTTGTATCGCAATGGCTATCACTTGAAGCGAGATAGCGATACTACTGACTGGAAAGCCTATGGGCTTATCTTGTTTGATTAGTTTTCTTGGTATGGTTGAAGGCGGGCATGATAAGGGTATGGTCACTAGCCTGCTTGTTTAAACATCAGGACAAAAAAAAGGCCGCTTTATGCGGCCCAAACGGGGATTCTGAGACTTGTTCAGCATCTGCTGAACACATTAACGATGTCAGCTAAAACAATTTTTATATTTTCAAGTGACACCGCATAAAATTCACTGGTTATATAAGAGACATCTGATGTTTTACTAACAATAGCAAGTCACATAGGGTATAGAAATCAGTAAATTCCTAAATTGTCTTCAGAAATTTCTGATAAGGTGGTGGAAATATCCCTTGTTCTGTCCGGCCCCGTAATGGTCTCAAAGCTGTTCTAAAATTTACACAAAATTGCTTGTTATTTTACTAGAATAGCCGGATAATCCCGGCTGCAGGATGCTCAAGATGTAGATGTGTAGTTGTCGTAAGCAGGATTCTAATGTCCGTACCTCAGTCGCCATTACCCTTGAACTTCGTGCATTTTTGATTAACTGCTCGTTTTGAGGATTTGACAAAATGGCAACTGGTACTGTTAAGTGGTTCAATGATTCCAAAGGCTTTGGTTTTATTACCCCTGATGAAGGCGGCGATGATGTATTTGCTCACTTTTCTCAGATCAATGCTAAAGGCTTTCGGTCGCTTGCCGAAAATCAGCGCGTGAGTTTTGACATTGTTGATGGCCCTAAAGGCAAGCAAGCCTCTAATATCCAGCCTATCTAATTCTGTTATCAGATTTAGTGACTGACAAAAACCCGGATTTGTTCCGGGTTTTTTGCATTGTGAAAATAGCTTAGGAAACTTTCAGAAAGTTTGTGAATCATGACTTCAGATCAAGTTGTTGCGGATACTCGCCTGTGGCTGGAGAAGGCTGTTATTGGTCTTAATCTTTGTCCGTTTGCCAAGGCGGTGTACATCAAGAACCAAGTGCGTTTCAGGGTAAGTGAAGCGATTACCGTGGAGCAATTGGCTATTGATTACATTGAAGAGCTAGAGTTATTAATTAGTAGTGATCCAGAAAAAGTAGAAACGACATTATTAATTCATCCAAAAGTGTTGCAACGGTTTCTGGACTTTAATGATTTTCTGGCGATTGCCGAAGTGATTATTGAAGACCGGCAGCTCACAGGGGAGTTGCAAGTGGCGAGCTTTCACCCCCGGTTTCAGTTTGAAGGTACTGCTGTCAATGATATGGAGAACTTTACTAACCGCTCCCCATACCCTACCTTACACCTCTTGCGTGAAGCCAGTATTGACCGTGCTGTGGCAACGTTTCCTGACACTGAACAAATTTATCAAAAAAATATTGAAACTGTTACACAGTTGGGCTTGGCGGGTTGGAAAGCGTTATTGAGTGATCAACCTTGATCTCGATAATAAAGGTAGCTCTATGTTGTATAAGTTAGGCTTGTTATGTGTGCTGTTACTCATTAGTGCTTGTTCGTCTGCCCCAGTAAAAAAGCCTGTTGCAGCTGATGATTTTCAAGGTAGCGAGTTGGGGCAGAGTGGCCCTAATCGCGTGGCTAATCTTGCAATGCGCGACAATCTGCATAGTTTGGAAAGCTTGTTGGAAAAGCTCTACAAACGCAATCCCAAGCAATGGCAAAAAACTGGAGCAGCTAATTACCAAGTAGCCATGCAGATTGTCATGATAGCTATCCGTAATAATGAGTCTCTACCCAACTTGCCCCAGCAGCGTGGTATTGCGGCTATTAATCTATCATTAGATCCTGGGTTTCAGGGGGATCGAGCAGGCACACTGATTTATGGTTTGGGTTCTATGTTGGTGGAGGCCTATGGTGGCCGCACCGAGCTTTATCTAATTCATGGTTTGGATGCACAACAGATTTCCAATGCGTCTCACAATTTGGAAGTCACTGCCTGGATGCTGGGTCAGCGTAAAAATAGTCAAGGCGAACCTTTGTTGCTTTCCAATGAAATCAGTGCACAAGCTCGTAACCTATCGTTTGAGCGAGAGTTTGGCAAAATGATTGCCCGCTTAGATTTGTTGGCAGAATTAAATAGCGAAAAATATCGTCGTAGCATGATTGATTTTGGGCAGTCCTTAGTGGCGGGTCCTTTTCTACAATTCCTGCCAGTTAGTGCTGCAGGGCAGGCGGTGCAAGCTGCTGCGCCCTAAGCTGGCATGGCAGACACTGGGTTGGCCTGTTACACTCGCCAGCCTTAACCCTAGCGTGCTAAGTTATTGTGAAAAAAACTGCTTTTTCAATATTACCCCTTGCTGAGACCTTGCTGACCAATCTGGAAAGCTTGGGTTACGAGCATATGACAGCCATTCAGGCTGAAAGCTTGCCCGCTATTTTGCAAGGCCATGATTTAATTGCCCAAGCCAAAACAGGTAGTGGTAAAACGGCTGCGTTTGGTTTGGGTATTTTGTCTGCGCTGAATCCCCGTTGGTTTGGTGTACAGGCTTTGGTGTTGTGCCCTACGCGTGAGTTAGCCGATCAGGTAGCACAAGAAATTCGTCGACTGGCACGTAGCATCGACAATATCAAGGTACTGACTTTGACCGGTGGTACCCCTATGGGGCCACAAATCGGGTCATTGGAGCATGGGGCGCATATCGTTGTGGGGACGCCGGGCCGTTTGCAGGATCATTTATTTCGCCAGACGCTGAATTTGAGCGGTGTGAAAACACTGGTGTTGGATGAGGCCGATCGTATGGTAGATATGGGATTTATCGAGGAAATCGTTGGCATTATTCGTGCTTGCCCCAAACAGCGGCAAACGCTGTTATTCTCTGCTACCTATCCGGAAGATATTCGCAAGATTAGTGCCCAGTTTTTAAAACGGCCACTTGAGATCAAAGTTGAGGCGCTGCACAAAGCCGACCATATAGAGCAATGGTTTTACAAGGTAAAACCAGAGGCTCGCTTGGAAACGGTAAGCCATATTCTGCTGCATCTTCGTCCCACGTCTGCATTGGCTTTCTGTAATACCAAAGAGCGTTGTAAGGAATTGGTGCGAGATTTACAAGCGCGTGGTTTTGCTGCGCTGGCTTTATATGGTGATTTAGAGCAGCGTGAGCGCGATCAAATTTTGCTAAGGTTTGCTAATAAAAGCGTTACCGTGCTGGTTGCTACCGATGTGGCCGCACGTGGTTTGGATATTAAGGAGCTGGACCTAGTTATTAATGTCGATGTGACACATGACCCAGAAATTCATATCCATCGCATTGGTCGTACTGGTCGGGCTAATCAGCACGGTTTAGCTTTCACTCTGACAACAGAAGGTGATGCTAAGAGACTCATTCAAATAGAAAATTATCAGCAAGCAGAGTTAACTTGGGCCAATTTGAGTGAGTTAAGCGCCGCACCTGGTGGTCGTTTAGTGCCTACTATGGCGACATTGGAAATTGCCGGTGGCAAGCGTGACAAGTTGCGTCCTGGTGACATCTTGGGAGCACTGACTGGTGAGGCAGGTTTTACGGGCAATCAGATTGGTAAGATCGCTATTCTTGAGCTGGCCAGCTTTGTTGCATTGGAACGTACTATTGCCCAAGCTGCGTTACAGCGCTTGTCCAACTGCAAGATTAAAGGCCGCCAATTCAAAATGCGTCTATTAGAAGATTAACCATACTGCTTACCAAGTCTAAACAGTTGATTTACTAAGATTACATCTCATAACCTAACCAAATTCAATAGAAACTATTTTATGAGCATTCAACTAAAAAACGCGCAGGATATTGAAAAAATGCGCATTGCAGGCCGTTTGGCGGCCGAAGTTTTGGATTACATCACCCCATTCATTAAGCCGGGTGTAACGACCGAAGCCATCGATAAGCTTTGTCATGATTATATGGTTAACCAGCAAGGAACTATTCCTGCGCCGCTTAACTATGCGCCTGATGGCCATATTCCTTACCCAAAATCAGTCTGCACTTCGGTTAATCATGTCATTTGCCATGGTATCCCTAATGAGAAGGCCCTGAAAAATGGTGACATCCTTAATGTGGATGTGACGGTTATCAAGGATGGCTACCATGGTGATACCAGTCGTATGTTTTATATCGGTGAGGTCAGCGAGCATGCGCGCCGCTTGTGTCGTATTACTTATGAGTGCATGTGGCGCGGGATAGAAAAAGTGAAGCCCGGTGCCAAGTTAGGTGATATCGGTTACGCCATCCAGCAACTAGCGGAAAATTCAGGTTATAGCGTGGTGCAGGAGTTTTGTGGTCATGGGATTGGTAAAAAATTTCATGAAGAGCCACAGGTTGTGCATTACGGCCGTCCTGGCACCGGACTGGAGCTACAAGCCGGCATGATTTTTACTATCGAACCGATGATTAACCAGGGAAAGCGTCACTTGCGCATGCTGGGTGATGGTTGGACGGTTGTGACCAAGGATCGCAGTTTATCTGCTCAGTGGGAGCACACTGTTTTAGTGACGGATAGCGGCTACGAAATTATGACACAGTCGGCTGGAACGCCAGCTAAACCAGCCAGTAAAGGATAAAACTAGCCTGTTGCTAAAGGTGGCTATTGTCTAAACTACAAAGATAGTTCTGTGCATTTTTGCCATTAAATCGGGAGAGCAAAATGGCATTAACCATCAATAGTAATCTGGCTGCATTACAAGGTCAGAATCAGCTTAATAAAACCCAGAAAGCCGTTGAACAGGCACTGGCCGCCTTATCTTCGGGTACAACGCTTAGCAACGCAGCGAATAACCCGGCTAGTAGTGCGATTTCTGAGCAGTTACGAGCACAAATTAGCGCTAATAATCAGGCGGCTAATAATGCTGGTGATGGTATTTCCTTGGTGCAAACGGCTGATGGTGCGCTTAGTCAACTACAAAGCAATAGCCAGCAAATTCAGGATTTGGCTGTACAGGCGGGCAATGGGGCGTTTAACTCGAGTAATCGTCAAGCTTTGCAGCAACAGGTGGATCAGTTGACTCAGGCTAATTCCGCTATTGTACAAAGTACGGAATTTAATGGCGTGCCCCTGCTGTCTGGTGGTAATGCCACGACTTTTCAGATTGGGCCCAACGGTACGGCAAATAATCAGGTGACTGTTCCGGGTCTCAATCTGAGTGCAACTCCTGCCAATGGTGGTTTGAATGGATACAATTCCAACTTATCAGCTACTGGCACGATAGATATCAGCACACCTGCTAATGCATTGAGCGCGCAGCAAAGTATTGGGCAGGACTTGAGTACGCTGACTAATAACCGTGCGACGCTTGGTGCCATTGCCGGTCGTTTTGAGGCCACTATTGATAATCTACAAACTTCTTCTTTGGACACGGCAGCGGCTAATAGTCGTATCAGTGATACCGATTTTGCTGCTGCTAGTGCGCGGCTCGCCACGCAGCAGATTTTGGGGCAGGCAGGTCTTGCAACGCAAGCTCAGGCCAATATATTACCTAGATCTGCAGTGACTTTATTAGGTGGGTAGGGAGTAAAAACCTGTATTCTGTACAGGTATCATGGATAATTTTCAGCTATGCCTTGTTAGTCGTGCTGACTATCCTTTATTATCAGCCATTACATAAAAGAGCCGCCAACATTTTATCTGTTTTGTTGGCGGCTTTTATCACGCAAGACACCATTGGGCACCCTGCGGTGCCCTTTGTCTATCTGTAAGGAGTTATCTATGTCAACAAGCCCGGCAATTACGGTTTCCTCTTTGGACTATGAGCGTCTTGCCGCGCTGCTTGAGGAGTGCGAAAGCAGCCACCCCACCGCCGCTGCACTTGAGGCAGAGTTAGAACGCGCTGATGTCGTGGAGCCCGATATGATGCCTGCTGGCATTATCACGATGAATAGTACGGCTCGGGTTCGACTGGCCGATACTCAGGAAAAGCAGCTCACCCTGGTTTATCCGCGTGAAGCAAATAGTGATGAAGGCAAAATATCGGTATTGGCTCCGATCGGGGCCGCTTTGTTGGGTTTGTCCATCGGACAAAGCATAGAGTGGCCAACCCCGGCAGGTAGCATTCATCTGACGGTGTTGGACGTCACTTATCAGCCAGAAGCCTCTGGCGAGTTGCACCGTTGATGATGGCAGTCCTCCCCCTGCTGGATGGCCAGAGAGAGCGGAGGGCTGCTTACCAACATATCATCAGGCTTTTTTGACAAATTCCGATTTCAACTGCATTGCCCCGATACCTTCGATTTTACAATCAATATCGTGATCCCCTTCAACCAAGCGAATGCCTTTAACCTTGGTGCCGACCTTTACCACTAGTGATGAGCCTTTGACTTTAAGGTCTTTGATCACGGTAACACTGTCACCATCTTGCAGTACATTGCCATGCGCATCACGGACCGTTTTTTCTTGTTCCACCGCTTCTTTACTGCTATTGGGCGACCATTCGTGTCCGCATTCCGGGCAGACGAACTGATCATTATCTTGATAGGTGTATTCCGAACTACATTGGGGGCAGGGAGGAAAAGTGCTCATGAACAACCTTTAGCGAGATAGAAGGTAGCGGATTGTACTAAACCTTGCCTGAAAAAGGCAGTTTCATCATTTGGCCGCGCGTGTGCTAGCGTAGCGACTTTGTCGACAAAAGATCGATAGCTACTTAGTGAGACGAGGGGGCGATGTTCTTAACGCTTGGTTTTTTGTGTGTGATGGCTTTTGTTGCCGGTTTGGTCGATGCCGCAGTAGGTGGCGGTGGGCTGATTCAGATTCCCGCGCTGTTTAGTGCTTTGCCACAGCTGGCACCGGCTACCTTATTCGGTACCAATAAAATGGCATCCGCGATGGGTACCTTGTCAGCAACACGCAGTTATTTACGACGGGTGAAGATTCCATGGCGCCTAGTGCTGCCGGCGGCGCTGACGGCATTTTTTCTATCCATTGCTGGTGCTGCGACGGTATCCATTATCGACAAAGCGGTATTGCGTCCGCTGGTGCTGCTGATGCTGATCGTGATGTTGATCTATACCTTATGGAAAAAGGATTTGGGCAAGCTACATAAACCAGTAGCGATTGGTCGGCGCGAGATAGCGTTGGGGGCCTTAATTGGTGGGGCTATTGGTTTTTATGATGGTTTGTTTGGCCCAGGAACCGGCAGCTTCTTGATGTTCCTGTTTGTACGTTGTTTTGCCTTTGATTTCCTGCATGCGTCGGCATCGGCCAAGGTCGTAAACTTGACGACCAATGTTGCTGCATTATTGTTTTTTATCCCAAGCGGTAATGTGTTGTTTCAATATGCGCTGCCAATGGCCGCCTGCAATATTGCCGGGGCGATAGTGGGGAGTCATCTGGCCATCAAAAATGGTACTGGCTTTATCCGGATACTGTTCTTATTGCTGACGGTAACGCTGATTAGCAAGTTGGGCTGGGATACCTTACAGGCAAATTAAAGTGACAAAAACAGCCACGCGACGAAATGGGCGTGGCTGTTTACTGGTATCAGCACTCGAGGGTGTTAAGAACTTAGCTTAGGTTGAGTGGGATTACCAGTAAGGTAGCCTACTGCTGCACCATAACCGCCTTTGTAGTTGTTTTGTATGTAAACATTTAGAGTGTTTTTGACGTTATTGTGTATGCCGCCCCAATCACCTGCATGTTGGAAGTTACTCATGATGTAAGTCCAGCCATTAATTTGATCCACAGCATGCAAACCGGTAGATTCACCACCAGCAGGAACTGACATCAAGCGCGACAGCTGCTGCGTGTCAACATTGTAGGCCCACAGGAAGTTGTTAACGTGCTGACTGCTGTCTTCGCCGATAAACAAAGTGCGCATAGTTTCTGAGAATTTCAGATTGTCCGGGTTGGCAATGTAATCCGGGTTAGCGGTATTGCCTAGCGCGTCGCCCATTAATGCACCAGTGCTGTCACGGTAATCTTGACCTAGCAGCAAGGTATGACTTGCACTAGGCATCCAGTCGCTATCGATGGGCGCACCGCTGCTATCCTGTAGGCCTCCGGTCAGAGTGTGCGCCAGTATCGCACCAGCCTTGATTTCCTTGGCAACTGATATCCCATTACCTGGCACATTGGCAGCATTGCCGGTCACCATTGAACCTTCAACATTCTGTAAAGCCGAGTAGGCGATTTTATCCTTGATATTGACGGTGGTGCCTTCCAGTTTGGTGAAGCCCATGCTGGCACCTACATAGGCGGCATAGCGGTGGGTTTCCAAGAAAGCGGCTGCTTTTTCCATACCTGGTTTAATTTTTATCCATTCCTTCTTGCCGCTGATAGCAATAGCAGTATAGCTGGGGTCATTAGGGTTAGTGGTCACGCGAGTGAGAATATCGCTGGGTTGTAAGGTGTCGGCCAGTGCTTTGATTTCATCGCTGTTGGCATGGCCCAGTTTGATCCAGCTTAGAGTTACGGCTGGCTTGCTCGGGTCAAGATCAAGTGCGGGGTCTGCCGCTATTTTAGCGACATAGAGGGTACCGGCAGACAGGTCTTGCGCTTTGTCAGCGACAAAAACGAAGAGGCCGCCATTGGTAGCATCATCCCCCATGAGTGCAGTGCGTTGATCTGGCATCACCTGTACCAGTTCATGTGAAATACGGCCCATGCAGTAATGTTTTTTGATGCTACCACTACCATCCGGATTGACAGTGACTTCCGGCATATGGCCGTAGTGATAGGCTTTGGCTGTGTTTGCGTTGCCATACAAATTTTTACTATAGGCTTGGAACATGACATCGGTGGGCGCATTAAACGCATCCGGTTCATACTCTTCACTGGATAAGTGGGTATTCCATGGCGACAGGCTGGCGCCACAGGTAATCCATAAGCCATGTACGGCTGAGGTGTCGACATTATGGTATTTAACCAGAGACAGCTTGCCAGTGGCCGGATCTTGATCCAGCGTCAGCACGGCGATGGGTGAGGGCAGTTTGCCATACATACCGGTTTTTCCATCTTGCGCCAGCGTGGTGTATTCAAATTGCACAACGGCAAACACCGTATTGCCCTTTACGCCATCCACCTTGGCGCCATCTATTTTTAGCAAGGAAGTACCGTCAGGGGCATCAGAAAAAAACTGACGCGTTTTGCTGGGTAAAGTGGTGTCAAGAATAGGCTGATTATTGATATCAAAATAGCCACCACTGAGAACGGTACCCCCCTTGCCATCCGGCACCAGATCACCGGTGATGAAAAAAGCCTGGTAGCCCAGTGCGTAAGTTTGCTGTTGGCCGGAGCTGAACTTCACGGCCAAGCTGGAACCTACAGTCGTTGTGGCCATGGCGGCAGGGTTGGTCAGAGTGGGGGCCGGCATGCCAGTGAAGGTGGCTGATTCGAATTTTAACGCCGCAAGATTGTTATTGTTGCCACCTGTGCTACTGGCGGCATCACTGCCACAGCTAGCCAGCAGCAAGCTGGAAGCAGTGGCTGCCAGTGGTAGCATGGGGGCACCGGCTAGTAGTTTCATCGCATGACGACGGCTAAGACTGGTTGTGTTAGGCATAGTGGTGATTCCTCGGTAATGTATGGTATTTGCTTATTTCGATAATGAATAGGCTTAGGGTTATGATGTATCAAGCACAGCAAACTGCAGACAGATTGCTCACAGTAGAGTGCTATCGTAAGAAAAATAGATGACAATTTGGTTAAGGTGGTAGTAATTGATGATTTGCTTGGCATCGCTGCGTTTGCGGCAAACGATTTAACTTGGTGGTTTTGAACTCTCACTACTTGTCGTTTATCATGCGTCGGTCAACGTCAAATATTTATTCTGGAATATGTTCTCTTGTTTCTCCTGTTGTAGCGTACTCACTTGGCTAAACCCGCTATATTTCGATTGTTTCCCTGTAGGTTTGAGGTATTGAATTGGCTACTCTTACTGCCAGAACGGGCAAGCTGACGGCTTGCCACGATTGTGACTTACTGCTGGCATTACCTGACGGTGTGGATGGTGAACTCTGCTGCCCTTGCTGTGGCGCCCATGTTCATCATCAAGGTGAACAGCGGGCAGAATTGCCGCTGGCCTTGTCATTGGCTGGCGTGATGGTATTTGTGCTGGCTAATCTATTTCCGGTGCTCACTTTGGAGGTGGCTGGTATCCGCAGTACCGCGACTTTGTGGCAAACAGCCCTATCGCTCGAGCAGCAAGGCATGCTGTTTGTCGCCTTGCTGGTCTTGATGACCGGCATTATTATGCCGGCCTTAGAACTAGGCAGCATTTTGTATGTGCGCTTGCCCTTGTTTTTTGGCTGGATGCCGCCGGGCTTCCCCGCGATTATCCGTTTCAAGGCGATGGTGCGCCCTTGGTGCATGGTCGAGGTATTTCTGATGGGTATTCTGGTGTCACTGGTCAAGCTGGTGGGGCTGGCAACGGTACATCCTGGCGTGGGCTTGTGGGCCTTATTTGCCTTGATTATTTTGATGGCAGCCAATGCCTGTGTTTTTAAGCCAGAAGACTTATGGGAGTGTTATCAGCGATGCCGTCCTATCGAGTAGGCTCAGCGGCGGCAGCGGGCCTGTGGCGCTGTCATGCTTGCGGGCTCTTGTGTCGCGCACCAGAAAGCGAGGAAACGGCCGCCTGCCCCCGCTGCCATGCGTGGTTACATGTGCGTAAGCCAAACAGCCTGCAGCGCGCATGGGCTTTATTGCTGGCGGCCCTGGTGTGTTACATCCCCGCCAATTTATTCCCCATCATGCAGACCAGCTCCTTTATGGGCTCGCAACGCGACACCATTATGAGCGGGGTAGTGTATTTGTGGAAAAGCGGCTCCTGGCCGCTGGCAGTGGTCGTCTTTACTGCCAGTGTACTGGTGCCTTTATTGAAAATACTGGCTTTGTTGCTACTGTTGTTTACGGTGCAATGTGGCTCTGCTTGGGCACCGCAACAGCGCACCCGTTTATACCGTTTGGTGGAAATCATCGGCCCGTGGTCGATGTTGGATATTTATGTGGTGGCCTTGATGGTGACTTTAGTGCAGTGGCAATCGTTAGCGGTGATCAAAGCCGGGTCAGGTGCGATTGCTTTTGGTGCTGTAGTGGTATTGACCATGTTGGCCGCGATGAGTTTTGACCCCAGACTGATCTGGGATCAGGTGAAGGATGAAGATGAGTGATGAACAAAATGTAGGGCCGGCTAATGTTGAGCCGGATTTGCCGCGTGCGGTACCGCTGAAGAAACGGCGCTGGTCGCCATCATTAGTATGGTTAATTCCGATTGTTGCCTTGCTGGTAGGTGGCTGGCTGGCGGTTAATGCCATTTTGTCGCGTGGGCCAACCATTACGGTGTCTTTCCAGAATGCCGAAGGCTTGGAGGCAGGTAAAACACGTATCCGCTATAAAAATGTGGAAGTAGGGGAAGTGAAATCGATTGTGGTCAGCCCGGATCGAAAGTCCATTATCGTGACCGCAGAGCTCAGTAATAAGGTCGATAGCTATCTGGTCGAAGATAGCCGTTTTTGGGTGGTACGGCCACGTATCTCTGGCGGTAGTATTTCGGGTTTAGGTACGGTGCTTTCCGGCGCCTATATCAGCTTGGACGTGGGTAAAAGTGCCAAACGACGCACCGATTTTATTGGCTTGGAAATCCCGCCGATTATCAATGCAGACCTGCCAGGCAAGCGTTTCTTGCTACGCACCGATAGCCTGGGCTCCTTAAATACCGGCTCACCGGTATATTTCCGCCGGGTGCCGGTGGGGCAGGTGATCAGTTATGAATTAGGGCCCACCGGCAATGATGTGCGCCTCAGTGTATTTATCAATGCCCCTTATGACCATTTTGTCAGCAGCAATACCCGTTTTTGGCACGCTAGCGGCATTGATTTCTCTGTTGGTGCTGATGGCGTGCGGGTGAGTACCGAATCGCTGGCGGCCATTGCTTTGGGTGGTATCTCGTTTGAGACTCCGTTAGAGGATGGCTCAGAGCTGCCGCCTACTCCCAGTGCGGTGTTTCTGCTCAGCGAAAACCGTACCAAGGCCTTGCGTAATCCTGATAGTGAAATGCAGCTATTCCGTTTGAAATTCCGGCAATCGGTGCGCGGCTTAGTGGTGGGGGCTCCAGTAGATTTCCGTGGCATTGTGATTGGCGAGGTATCGGCTATTGGTGTGGCATATGCCGGGCACAAAGATTTTGATATGACGGTTGATATTCGTACCTATCCTAGCCGTATTAATGCCCTATCCGGTGATAAAGCCACTACCAAAAAGCTTTCGATAGAAAGCTTGGTAAGCAATGGCCTGCGTGCGCAACTGCGTTCTGGCAGTCTGCTAACCGGTCAGCTTTATGTGGCTTTGGACTTTTTTCCTGATGCCAAACCAGCACCGATTACTGTTGATAAAGGTGTTGCCGAGTTGCCGACACTGCCTGGAGATCTGGAAGAACTGCAACGTCTAATGCAGCGTATTGCCCGTCGCCTCGACCAAGTACCGTTCGACACTATTGGCCAGCAGACCGATGCTTCACTCAAAGCGCTGCGGCAAAGCCTGGAGAGTATGCAGCAGTTGACGAAGAATATGGATGCCAACGTGTTGCCACAGACGGTGAAAGTGCTGGAGCAAGTACAGAAAACGCTGGATAGCGCACAACATACGCTGAAGGCCGACTCACCATTGCAGCAGGATATGCGTTCTGCGGCACAAGAAGTATCCGAGACGGCACGCAGCTTCCGCGCCTTGGCCGAGTATTTGAGTCGGCATCCGGAAGCCTTGGTCCGTGGTAAGGGAGAGCAAAAATGAGAATAGCCTGGATGATGATTGCCGCTTTGTTAAGTGCCTGCGCTTCCCCGCCGGCGACGTTTCATCAAATTGAGCCACAGCTGACAGCCAGTGCCTCTGCGCTCACATTGGGCAAGCGTATCATGGTGGGGCCGGTGGCCTTACCGGCTGGCCTGGAGCGCCCGCAACTGCTGCTGGAAACGCCTGGTGGCGAGCTGAAATTACTCGAATTTCAGCGCTGGGCAGCGCCATTGGACAAAGCGCTGGCACAGACAATAGCCACCAATCTATCGCGGCAATTAGGCTTGGCCAGCATCTACGCTTATCCGCAGCCGGGTATGGATGGCGGGGATCTGCGCCTTCTGCTCGATATTCGTCAACTGCGCCTGCAACAAGGTCGGCAAGTACGTCTGGAAGCGGTATGGCAGCTGTTACCGGCACGTTCGGGAGCGGCGTTAGCCGGTGGTTATTTTAATGAATCGGTGCCGTTGTCATCCGATGAGCCCGCCGCAGCCGTGCAGGGCGTACAGCAGTTGGTGACACAACTGAGTGAAGTGCTCGCCAAGGATTTGAGCACCAAGCGACAGTTGTTGGCCTTGCCGGTGGCGGGTTTTTAGACCAGTTTGTACGCATAAGCCTGATTTTTAAGCAATGCACTTCGGGTGACAAGAGCGTTAGGGGGCCTAGAACGCTTTATGCCTTCCGTGTTATCCGGAGTGCTCATTTGCGCCTTACCAATCTGTGTTAATGACGTTTGCAATGCGTATGGATGTGTTATATTTCTTCAAAATAGTGCAAGTGATAGTTTTGAACTAGGTTTTTAGTTGTATTGCTTGTTTTTGTTATTTTGCCGAAATGTGACCTTGCATGCTTACGTCTTTATCTATGCTTTTGCTGATTCCTCCGGCAACCGTAGCCGTATTCCTAATTGGCTTTGGCCGCAATTATTGGCTTAAGTACAGAAAGCCGGCTAAGCGTATATGTGAGGAGTTGAGTACCTTGCATAGCAAGGTTTCTGACTTGAAGAGCGATACTTCCTCAGGCAGTTTGCGAACCAAGTTAGCAAAAATTCTAAGCAATAGCAGTCTAGCAACAGCCTGGCAGGAATATAGCGATAGCCTGCACATTCAAGAAGAATCCTTGGACGGTGAAACAGTAGAGCGCTGCAGCCGCTCAACCGTACCCGCCAGTTTCTTTTTTACACCACAAGCCATCGTCGATACCCCTTTGCAGACCGAGTATTTCCGCCATCTGCCGGGCATTCTGACCGGGCTTGGCATTATTGGTACCTTTGCCGGACTGTTGATTGGTCTGAGTGTTTTTGATGCCTCTGATCCGAGCAAAATCCAGGCCAGTCTTGATATTTTAATTGAAGCGGTACGTGATGCCTTTTTTGCCTCTGCATTTGCCATTTCGGTCGCTATATGGGTGACTTTCTCCGAGAAACGTCATTTACAAGCCTGTTATGCCGCACTGGAAAAGCTGAGCGATGCGATTGATGGATTGTTTCAGTCCGGTGTCGGTGAGGAGTATCTGGCGGCCTTGGTGCAGAGCAGCGAGGAAAGCGCTAATCAAAATAGACAGTTGAAAGATAGCTTGGTTAATGAGCTGGGGGTGATGCTGCAAAACTTGGTGGACAGCCAGGTACGTGAAAACCTGGCCCTGTCAGAACGCTTGGGGTCGGTGTATCGGGAAACGGGCGCTACCATTGCCAAGAGCATTAGTGATTCGATTGAGTCCAGCTTTAGCGAGCCGCTGGCACGCATTGCCGATTCAGTTCACAGCGCCAGCGGAGAGCAGACCGATAAAGTGGGTGACTTGCTGAAGGATGTACTCGCGGCCTTTATGGATAAGCTGGAAGGGAGTTTCGGCCAGCAATTTACCGGTTTGCAGGACATGCTGGGGCAGTCAGTGCAGGCGATGCAACAAATGCAGCACGGTTTTGGTCAACTGGTGGCGGATATGCGCGCTGCCGGTGAGTCCTCATCACAAGCGGTTCAGCAGCAATTGCAACTGACACTGCAAGACATGCAGCAAGGTCAAGCGGCGATGCAGAACAGTATGCAAGCGATGCTGGGAGAATTGCAGCAGGCGGTTGCGGGCATCGGCAATCAGGGCGAAGCCGCAGGCCAGCGCATGGCTGGGCAACTGGAAAAGCTGTTTGCGGAAAGCGAAACCCGGCAGCAGGCCATGGCACAAGAGCTACAGCACTTTATTGTCCAGCTCAAAGACAATGTGGGACGTGGTCAACAGGACATCATGGATGACATGGCCGCTAGTGTTGGCCAGCTTTCAAGCCAAGTGCAGGGCATGCTGGGCCATTTTCAAGAAAACCGCCAACAGATGGATCAAGCTTCGCATGAGGCACAGCGACAGCTACAGCAGGAAACGCAAACAACCATCGGTGCACTGGGCGATCAGATTGAGGTGTTGTTGGATAGCATTGGGCAACAGCAAAGCGCTGCGCAGCAGCAATGGCAGCAGCTTGCTGAGCAGACAGCCAGCACGCTGGGCGGCATGCAGCAGGGGGCGGACAAAATGCGGGTAGCGGCTGAGCGCTTTGAGGCGGCGGGGATGACTGTCCGGCAACTATTAGAGGCCAGCGGCGATTCGGCGCGACAGATGGAGTCAGGCAGCCAGAGTATTGCGCAGGCAGTGCGGGAGTTGACTGGGCAGATTGCTGAATACCGCCAACACAGCGATGCCGTTAAAACCATGCTCCAGACTTGGGATAGCTTGCTGTCCAGCAACCGGATGGATGCGGAAGTACGCCAACAACTGACTCAGGACTTCAAAGTGATTGCCGAGCAACTGCGTGGTTTTGAACAGGACGCTGCTGGCTATCTGGAGCGAGTTAACGGGGTACTGGGCAAGGGCTTTGACAGCTTTGCCAGCGGTGTCGAGAGCAGTCTTAGCAAAACCATGGGCGAGTTGGATCAAGGGATGTCTACCGCTATTGGCAAGTTGAAAAGTGGGGTCGAGAACCTAAGCGATAGTATTGACGAGTTATCCGATACCGTTGGCAAGTCTGTTGCCCGCAGTTATTGAGGGCTAGCACATGTTCAATATGCCGCAGCCGCGTGCGCGTCAGCGCGATGAGGGAGAAAAACCTTTTTGGATTTCCTATGCCGACCTGATGACGGCCTTGATGATTCTGTTTTTGGTGGTCATGGTCGGCTCATTGCTGATGGTGACTAAGCGCATTGCCGAAGAAACCGGGGCCGAGAAGGCGCGGGCCGCCGATATTGAGGTTTTATGTCATCGGCTGGCGCTACAGGCCAGCAAGGTCAATCTGGCCATCAAGGTGGATTGTCAGGAAAACCGCATTCATTTTGGCGAGGCTGGTCGTTTTGGCCACAACGATTACCGTTTGCCGGCAGGAGGCAGCAAAGCACTGCTTGATGTGGTGCCGCTGGTGCTGGAGGCTGCCGATAGCCCAGAAGGCAAGAAGTGGTTCAAGCAGGTTGTTATCGAGGGTTTCACCGATACCGATGGCGCCTATCTCTATAATCTGCACCTCAGTCTGCAACGTTCCGAATGGGTGATGTGCTCCTTGCTTGACCCGCAACGTAGCAAGGGAAGTGGTTTGAGTGTTGAACAACGCAAGCAGATTCGAGAGCTATTCTTGGCTGGCGGGGTTTCTTTCAATAATGCCAAAGAAAGCAAGGAGGCCAGCCGCCGTGTTGAGCTGCGCTTACAGTTTTTTGGCCTAAAAGACCAGAGCGCCACTAACAGGCCAGCCCTGCCGCAGTTCCACCTGAGTAGCCCAGAAACCTGTCAACTTTAATGCCACCATGCCCCATTCGCTAGACCGTCTTGAACAAAGGCTGCAACGCAGCTTGCAACGTTATCAGGCTGGCAGCGAGGCTCAGCCAGGCTTATGTTTGCCGTCTTTTACGAAACTGGCTCAGCAGAATGAGCTGCTGGCTGTCAGGTTTGCCGGTAGCAAGCAGACAGAACCGCCTCGTCAGCAACAACTACAGGCTTTAGGTCGGCTGGCAGCACCGGCCAGTGAACTTTTTAGCCGTGATTGGTGGCTGATCAGTTGGGCTTTAAATGATGATCGGGATGGTTTGGGTGCTGTGCTGGACGATGAAACATTATATCGACGTGTTCATGCTTATTTTAGCGCCAGGATTGCAGAGGCTGATCTGGGGCGCAGAATGTGGTTTGGTCTGAGTAGTAGTTACCTGTCTTATGCGGCGACCCCGCCGGAAGAGAATCCGCGCTGGTGCCAATTAGCTGCGCTGGTCTTGAAAGGCTTTGATTTGCTTGCTGCTCAGTCTCGCCACCCGCGTGACTGGATGCAGGTAGTTAATCGGCACCGTGATCTGTTTGGCCCACAAGCAGGGCAACAGCTGGCTCAGGCGATGTGTCAGGGGCAGGGGCAAGAATTGGAACAGTTGCAAAAACACTTGCTGATACCGCCACAAAGTTGGTTGTGGTCGCGCATCATCGAGGCGCGGTTGGCATGGGTGTGTGAGCAGAGCGATGAGGTTTTCCCTCAACACCTGCCCAGCATGCTGACCTTGGCTAAGAATCCAGTGCATACCGACCTCATTCTGAAGGAACTATTAAGTCGTTATGCGAGGAGCCGGCAGCGTGATCAGCCGGAACCCTCGCTACAGTCGCTGTCGCTAGCGCAGTGGGGCAGCCCGCAACTGGAGTCTAAGCGTCGGCGTTGGGGTATCAATGTAGATGAAGATGTGTGCCGCATGGTGATGCGCTGGTTTGCCCAGCAAGATCTGGAGCACTTTTTTTCTTTATTGCAAAAGGGGCGTGGTGTTGATCAGGCAAGGCTGAATTACTGGCGACGTTTTGTCGGACAAATGGCCTATACCCGGGTTGTGCTGGGCACCCAGGCGATGGACAACTACTCGACAGATTTTGTTGAGTTTCGCGAGAAGAATAAGGGCCGGTTTGCCAGCTTGGCGGGCGGCGTCGCCGAAGATAATGCCTTTATGATGCAAATAGGTGATTACTATTTTGTTGAGTTTTCCAGAACTGGTAATGCCTGTTATTACTATTCGAGCAAAGAGTTACCGTTTGAACCCAGTGCAAGAGAGTTGCACTTGAGCAGGGAACTGAAGCGAACTGGTAGCTCTAAGTTTAACCATATGTCTGATTGGCAACATAAGACAGATCGCTTGTTGGCGCAGTTGGGTATTTACCCGGATGATTACAGTGGCAGTCGTGAGACACGGTTTACCCCCGCTGTAGAAGACAAACGTGGTTGGCCGGAACAGAGGCAACAGCCAGTCATTACCCAGCCTGACACTCGGCTGCGAGAGCAGCAGGCGATTGAGTTGCTGCAACAGCATGGCGTTAAGGTGACGGTGGTGGATCATCGTTACCAGGGCGGTGCGCTCTGGCTTGAAGTCGCTCAAGAAACCAGCCAACTGACCCCGCGAATGCAGGCTTTGGGCTTTCACTATAAATTCTCTCGTGGGTACTGGATGCAATGATGCTTAAGAATCCGTTTCGTCGGAATCCTCATCCCCCTGTCAGTAGCGCTGACGGCGGCGCTACTGAGCAAGGTGTTGTGCCACAGCTCGTCGAACAGGGCATGGTTTACCCTGGCCGCTGTGCAAACCTGCTGACTCGTCAGCAGGTTTATCTACAACAGCTTGATGCTGAGGGCTATCTATTGGATAGCGGCGAAGGCTGGATCTTGCCCTGGGAAGAGGCTTATCGTTTGCTGGCGGATGCTGAGCATGCTGAGGATATTGCTCTATTGCAGTTACCGCCGGTGCTGGAGGTGCGCGCGCAATTACAGAGCACGGGTGCGTTGAGCGATCAACACTTCCGTATTCAATTGCGCGGCTGGATATTGCCGAATGGCCGCGTACTGCCAGGTCACTTGGAACGCATTGGTGCGGTATTTCAGCACTCTGGTCAGGCGTATTTATTGCCGGAAGCCTGTTGGAAACTATTGTTGGCGGTGCGGGCATTTGCTAGCGAGCAGCAGTTGCACCCTGAGGTGCAAAGCAATCAGCTTGCTTGGGCACGTATTCGTCAACTCGCGCTGGCCGGTCGAGCGACTCTGGATGGTTTTCTGGCCCAAACTATTGTGTTGCAACCAGAAGAGTTAGTGCTCCGGCTGCGTAAATCTAGCCTGGAGAGTACTCCGGTGGTGGAAATAGAGCCTGGTTTTGCTGGTCAGCCAGCTGGCTGGTTGCAGGCTTTGGACGATTATCAACAAGTACAGGATATCTATCATGTGTCAGGGGCGGATGGGTCGGTAACGCATGTATTAATACCAGCGTCGGTGAAAGCGGTGTTGCAAAGAGTACGCAGCTTGCCGGGCCGACGTGTCGCAGGAGATGCTGCGCTAACTTTCCTTCGTAATCCCTATGCCGTGTTAGGTGATGATGCGAGCAAGGTGATTGACCCGGAGCAGCATGAGGCGCAATTACAGCAAGCCGGTATTGTCTTTAAGCGCTTTTCCTTGCAGCTAGAACAAGATGAGGCTGGCAAGATTGTCCGACTTGATCTTGTTATGCAGCCGCTGACGGCAGATCAAGCAGCAACAACATTAACGTTTGAACAAGCCAGCGATTTTGCCGGGCTAGTACGAGAACTGAAAAATAAATTGGACAGCCAGTTGCCATGTGGCTTTTGGCAGGGCTATGAGCTGGAACTGTCAGACTTCAATCGCGAACAATGGCAGGGCATGCAGGCATTGCTGCAACGCTGGCAGCAGCAAGAACTGGGGCAATGGTTTGGTAGTGTTTTTGATTTGTCCCAGTATGGTGAACGGGTAATGGGCATTGGGGTTAAGGAAAAGGTTGTTTCACCTAATCTACCACCCGCAGAAAAGCAGACCTGGCTACCTGAATCCTTGCTGCAAGAGTGTGGATTGGATGTGGCGCTCCTGCGGCAGTGGGATACCGCCTGTGCAGAAGATTTTCAGGAGTTTGTTGCGCGTATTCAGCAGGCGGAACACTGTGGTGCTGATAGCGTGCTGCTACCTCAGCTTGAGCTAGCACTAACATTGCCAAACGCTCGTCGATTAGCCGATAGCTGGCAACAGCAGCTACAAGCGAAGGCTGGCGGTAGTGTCGGCGAGAGTGAGGAGCGCGTCGGTTTACAGGTTGCCAGCCATGTGGAGCAGGCCGATGAAAAACAGCCCGCACTAAAGTCACAGCCGCTGCTAGCACCACAATTACCGGCAGCTTTGCAAGCAGGCACGACCTTGCACCCCCATCAACTGGAAGGGGTCGCCTGGCTGCAACAGTTATATGGGCAAAGCTCACAAACCGTTTCTGGTTGCCTGCTGGCCGACGATATGGGTCTGGGCAAAACCCTGCAATTACTGACGTTTATCTGTTGGTATTTGGAGCAGGATAGCAAGGCGATACCGGTGCTGATTATTGCCCCGGTATCTTTGCTGGATAACTGGGAAGCCGAGCTGAATCGCTTCTTTCTCACTGGCAATCTGCATTTGCTCAAGCTGTATGGGAAAACCTTGAGTCAGGCCAAACTGCGTCGTCAGGAGATACCGCAGGATTTACAGGAAAAGGGCATACACAATCTACTGCGCCCTGACTGGCTCGGAGGGGCCAATATTGTATTAACGACTTATGAAACCCTGCGTGATCAGGAAATGTCGCTAGCGCGGCAGCCGTGGGGGGTGATGATTTGTGACGAAGCACAAAAAATCAAAAACCCAGGAGCCATGGTCACCCAATCAGCCAAGGCTATACCGGCACGTTTTCGCATTGCCTGCACCGGCACCCCAGTTGAGAATTCCCTATCTGATTTATGGTGTCTGTTCGATTTTGTACAACCAGGCTTACTGGGCGCACTGAATGACTTTTCTAGCACCTATCAGCGCCCACAGGACTGTATAAATCTCAATCAAAAAGCCGCATTAGGAAATTTACGTGCGCTGATCGAACCGCTATTATTGCGCCGCACCAAAGAGCAAGTGGCTAACTTGCCACCAAAGCTGGAAGACCAGCTCTGCCGAACCTTAGCCATCAGCTCTTTGCAAGATCGCTTATATCGTTCTGAAATGAAAAATTACCAGCAACAATCAGCAATGCTGGAACAAACCGGAGGGCGCGGTGTAGCCATGCTGGGCTTGCTGCATACCCTGAAAATGATTTGTGCACATCCTCATGCTATTCGCCCGGAAGGAGAGCTAATCGAAGCCTCGCCCAAGGTGCGCTGGTTATTCGATACCCTGGAAACCATTCGTAATAAGGGTGAAAAAGCCATCATTTTTACTGAATTGCGCCGCATTCAGATTGATCTTAAATTAGCGCTGCGGACCCGTTTCAAATTGCCGGATCTCTTCATTATGAATGGCGATACCAAAGCCAGTTCGGCAGCCGGTAGCGAGAGTCGCCAGGCCCTTATCGACCGCTTTCAGCAGCAGGAAGGATTTGGTGTGATTATTCTATCCACTGCTGCTGTTGGGTTTGGCGTGAATATCCAGCAAGCCAATCATGTTATTCATTTCAACCGTACTTGGAACCCGGCCAAAGAAGATCAGGCGACAGACCGGGCTTATCGTATTGGTCAGCAAAAAGAAGTTTATGTGTACTACCCCACCATTATCGCTCCCGACTATCAGACCTTTGAAGAAAAGCTGAACGTATTGCTGACTAAAAAACGTGAATTAGCCAGTGATATGTTAAATGGTTCCGGTGAGGTAGATATGATGGCTCTGCTTGATGATTGAGATGCCGACATTGCACCGTGTTGCTATCAGCAGTCGTTGACCGTGCCTGGTTGGAATTATCAGGCTGTGTATGCTTATCGTTGCTGTTATGAGCGAAGTGTTCGCCAAGGATTTGAGCACCAAGCGACAGTTGTTGGCATTGCCGGTGGATAATTAACAAAACCACAAGGTGTACTATAGGATGGTTTGCAGTCGTGGCCGTTTGCAGTACGCTAACGCCCCATGCTTGGTTGCTGGCTGACATGACCGGCACGACAATCCTTAACCATCTTTGGAGTAACTGTTCTATGTACAGCCCGAGTAGCTTTCAGGTGGATGATCTAGCCACCCAATGTCGGTTCATTGAGGAAAACCCTTTTGCCACGCTGATAAGCCAGCTGGATGGCGAACCGTTTGCCACCCACATACCGTTCTTTCTGCTACGTGAAGTGGGTGAAGTCGTGCTGTACGGACATATGGCGCGAGCCAACCCGCAATGGCAGGGCTTTAACGGTAGCAGCAAAGTATTGGTGATTTTTCAGGGCGCACATGGCTATATCTCGCCGCGTTGGTATCAGCAGTCGCCGGCAGTGCCTACCTGGAACTATCAGGCGGTACATGCTTACGGCTGTCCGCAGATCCTGGAGTCAGCAGACGATTTATCTACCCTGATAGCGCAGCAGGCCTCTTTGTTTGAAACATCACCGGATTGGCAGTATGAGCAGCTTTCTGCCGATTATCGGCAGAAAATGGAAACGCATATTGTCGGTTTTCGTCTGCCAGTCAGCCGTCTGGAAGCAAAATTCAAACTCAGCCAGAACCGCACGGTAGCCGAGCAGCAGCAACTGATAAGCCGCTTGCAGAGCAGTGACTATGCTGGTGATCACCTACTGGCACAGGAAATGCAAAAACATTTGTTTGGAAGTTGATCTTGACGTGCTTGCACTATATGGCAGGGTAGCTAGTCTGCTAGCGCGGCTAACAGACTAGCAATTTCTAAGGGGTTAACCTGATTTCTGGAACGCAGATATTTGAATAATATCGCGACTATTTCCGCCTTATGATGAGGCTCCATCTGACGCTGTTGAGCATGCAGCCACTCCTCCACCGCCTGCACGCTCATCTTGATGATGGCGATGCCTTCCTCTTCTCGTACTGTTTTATCGGCCATGCTCGACGAAGACAGCGCCTCCTTACGCATTGTCCCTGTGCCAAACAATAACCAGTCCAGCGAGATAGCGTATTTTTGCGCAAATCTTCCCAGTTTGGTGGCATCCGGCTCACGCTCACCGGCTTCCCACGACTGAAAAGTTGATAGTGATACGCCAACATAGGCCGCAGACTCGTTTCTGGGGGCGCCAACACAATCTCGCGCTTCGCGCATCCTCAAACCCAGTGACTGGCGCTGGCTTTTAGCATTGGCCTTACTATCCGAAGTGGCGGGTGTGTCTGAGTGTTTCATTTGCACACCAGCATCAAGCCCTTGATATCAAAAAATTTTTGCATTCTTTGCCGACGATATGTTTGGTTTTAATGTAAAAATCATATTGAAAATTGGTTGTTTACCTGTTTTCAGGTATTCTGTTGTTATATTTTTTGCCTGAGGTGCTTTCATCGCATCGTGTGATTACTTGAATAAATAATCTGCCTAGTCTTGTTGATACATCCGCTCCATGCTGCGGCAAAGCGGCTGATAAGCCTACAAAGACCACAGGTAAAGGATTTAAGTACGCAATCATCACCAAAAATTTTCGCTTTTTTATGGCGAGGGGTTCTGTCGTTCTGCTTTTTTAGCACAAGTTTATTGCAAGGCGCTTTGCTTGGGTGGGTTTTACTCTTTTCATGCCAAGAAGGGCGGTTGGATACTTTATAAAATTCAATATAAAAACCTGAAAACAGGTTGTTTTCTTGGGTGTGTCTAGACAAAAGCAATGTTATCCAAGGGTAACAAGGGAAGTAGACCGCACTCATATCTGCTTAGGAGAGAGCAATGACACGGCACCATAACAAACTGGCGCTAGCCATCATCGTCACCGGACTAGGTATGCCGGCGCTAGAAGTGCAGGCAGCAGACGAGCCGAGTACCGGTCAACTGGAGCGGGTGGAGGTAACTGGTTCCAGTATCCGGCGTACTATCAAGCAGGAAAAAGCGCTGCCGGTCACCATCATGCGCCCGGACGAGTTGGCCAAGCAGGGTTTGACCACGGTAGAGCAGGTGATTAACACACTGTCTACCAATCAATCCTCCATGGTGGCGGCCTCCTCGGTCGCGACGGTTTCCGGGGGGGCTTCCTATGCCAGCCTGCGTGGTTTGGGCTCGCAATACACATTGGTCCTACTGGATGGTCGCCGCGTGGCTAGTCAGGCGGTTGGTGGTTACGCCACCGATCTTAACGCTATTCCGCTGGCTGCGATTGAGCGTATAGAGGTGCTGCGTGATGGCGCGTCGGCGATTTATGGCTCCGATGCCATTGGCGGCGTGATCAACTTTATTACCAAGCGCAGTATTACCGGCGTTACCATTGGTGGCGATGTGCAGGCGACCCAGCGCAGCGGTGGCGGTAGTGGCAGTGTGCAGATTAGCGGCGGCATCGGTGAATTAGCGGAAGATAACTACAATCTTTACGGCGCATTGAGTTATCAGAAAACCGAGCGCGTCACCACATTGCAACGCGACTTTGCCAACAAATATTTCACAGCAGACAATTTAAGCAGCCGAGTTTTTCCATTTAATTACACCTATCGTGGCAATGCCTACAATCCAACCGCCCCAGCCTGCCGCCCGCCGTTTGCTCTCCCTTTGGGCGCTACCACCTGTGGCGAGCAGGCTGGTCTGTATATGGATTTGACCCCTGAAGTAGAGCAACTGACCGGCACGCTAAAAGCGACCCGGCAAATTGGTGAACATACCCTTTCGCTGCAATACGTCGGCGCACAAAACACCAGTACCACGGCCATTTCACCGGTGCCGCTGATACAAATTGCCACTTTGCGGCCCGGCGATAAATACTATCCAAGCCAGCTACCGGATGGCACACCGACCGATGGCAGCCCTATTGTACTGAATGGCCGCGCCAGCCCGCTGGGGCCACGAGTGACCGAAAGCCTCTCTACTACGCAACGGCTCGCTTTTAATGCCGAAGGCCTGCTGGCCGACTGGGACTATCGCGGCGGCGCCGCGTACTCACAAAATGAAACTACCATTCATTACCAAAGCGGTTATGTGTATGAAGACAAAATCCGAAATGCGCTGATTGCTGGCGATATCAACCCCTTTGGTGACTCATTACCGGGAGCCTGGAAGCAGGTCGAACTCAGCGGCGATGGTTGGCAGGCCAAATACACCACGGTCTTGGCCGATTTTAAAGTCAGCAAGGAAATCCTGGAGCTGCCAGCGGGTAACCTGGCCACTGCATTTGGGGTAGAGGCGCGTAGTGAGAAGCTGGATAGTCAAATCAGAGAGCTAGCCAAGCAGGCGATTGGTTCCGGCATTGCTGGTTCGCAATCCACTTCTGGCAGCCGTACCGTGACTGCGATGTATGCCGAAGCAGAAGTACCCATTGTTAAATCGTTGGAAGCCCAATTGGCGGCGCGCTACGACCGTTACAGTGATTTTGGCAGCGCGTTTAATCCCAAAATAGCGTTCAAATATCAGCCTATACCATCAGTGCTATTGCGCAGTTCGGCCAGCAAGGGTTTTCGTGCGCCGACGCTATACGATGTGTATCAGCCAGATGCCACTACTTATACCGCGCAGAAATTTAATGATCCGCTGCGCTGCCCGGGGGGGAGCCCGGCCAATGGAGGCAATGTGGTGGATGACTGCAATCAGCAGTTTGAAGCTCAGCAAGGCGGTAGCCGTGATTTGTCGCCGGAAAAATCCTCCTCGCTCACCTTGGGCATCGTGATTGAACCTGTTCCCGAGGTTACGGCCAGTGCCGACTTATGGTGGACACAGATAGAAAATATGATAGGCGTGCTCGACCCTGGCCTGATTTTTGCCGACCCCACCAAATACGCTGATAAATTTGTGCGCAATCCCGATGGTTCCCTCAAATACGTGGTGACCACCACCCAGAACCTTGGCAATCTCAGTGCGGCAGGAGTGGATGTCAGCCTGGCCTGGCGTTTACCGAAAAACGCCTTGGGCAACTTCACCCTTAATCTGGATGGCAGCTACACCTCCAAGTATGCGCAGCAGATGGAAAAAGGCGGAGCTTATTACAGCTCGCTGGGGGGCTGGTATCAGGATGCCTTCCCTCCGACGGTACGCTGGAAGCACAGCCTGGCGCTGAATTGGCGCAATGGGCCATGGGGCGCGTTGCTGGTACAGAACTACAGTGCGGGCTACACCGATATGAACTCGAATGGTGAAGAGCACCGGGTTAGCCCTTATATTTTGTGGAATCTATCCGGCAGCTACTTATGGCAAAAAAAGCTGAGTATTACCGCCGGCATCCGCAATCTGTTTGACCGCGACCCGCCATTCAGCAACCAGACCAATACCTTTCAATACGGCTTTGATCCCGTGATTGCCGACCCCACCGGGCGTGCTTTTTTCTTGAAGGCTTCCTACAAATTGTGATATCGCTAGCGCCGGGCGCCGTGCCTGCTCGGCTGGGCGTCACTATTTCACTATCAGTTAACGCGACAACGAGTAGCTATTATGACCAGCTCTACCACCAGTAATCGGCGCTCGGCAGCCAGCAAACGCCGTCTGGCTGGCCTAGCAGGGGTAATTATTTTCCATGCCTTACTCGTCTATGCCCTGGTATCCGGGCTGGCGCAGAACGTGGTGCAGGTGGTGCAACAAAAAGTGGAAGTGGCGGTAATCAGTGAACCGCCGCCGCCACCCCCTCCGCCGCCGCCACCCCCCAAACTGGAACAAGTCGTTGCTGCGCCGGCCGCCCCCAAACCGCAAGCCTATGTGCCACCGGTCGTCAACTCGCCACCGCCAACGGCCACCCCGCCGCTTAATGCGATAGCGGCCACCACCAGCGACCCGGCCCCACAGCCGCCACCTACGCCCACCCCGGAACCGGTGGTGACAGCGGCGCCCAAAGGGCCGATCTCAGCCAAGGCCAATTGCAGCAGCCTGCAAGCGCCGGAATATCCTGATAAGGCAGAGCAAGATCAAATTCAGGGCGTGGTACGTGTTGCGTTTCAGGTAGGGGATAACGGCCGCTTCCACGAAATCAGCGAGATCCGGTTCGAGGGCATACCATCCCGCTACCGCAGTGGCTTTCAGTCGGCCATTGCCAAGGCACTGCGCGGCTATCAGTGCAAATCCAATTCACTATTGCAGCAAGAATTCAGTTTCAAACTTGATGCTGCCGAATAAACCCATTGCTATCTATGGAGCTTTTACCTCATGACTAAAACAACGCCAGCCATTTTCACTGTCGCCCTCATGTTCGCTGCCAGCCTGCCAGCGCTGGCGGCAGAAACGGTGATAGTCGACAATCCCTATGGCTTGGGTGCCTTATGGGCGCAAGGCGACCTCGTCGCGCGTGCCACCCTGCTGATTCTGCTCATCATGTCGGCAGCAAGCTGGTATATCGGCATCGTTAAACTGCTGGAACAAGGCCGTCTGCTCAAACAGGGCCGGGAACTGCTCGCCCTGCCGGGCGCAGAACTGCAACAACGCAGCAGTCAACTGAGCGAAGAAAGCCTGTTTAACTCCCTCGCGCTAGCTGGTGTGGAAGCCTTAACCGAACATCAAGGCACACTGGCGCAACGGGTAGACCTCAACACCTGGGTTTCCATGGCGATCTCTGACGCCATCGACTCCGCCCAGCACCAGCTACAAGGCGGCCTGTCGGTACTGGCCACTGTTGGCTCTACCGCGCCGTTTGTTGGCCTGTTCGGCACCGTCTGGGGTATTTATCACGCGCTCACCGCCATCGGCATCTCCGGCCAGGCCTCCATCGACAAAGTAGCCGGCCCGGTGGGAGAGGCGCTCATCATGACCGCCATTGGCCTGGGTGTGGCCGTGCCAGCGGTACTGGCTTATAACTGGCTGGTACGCCGCAACAAGCTTATTTTGGATAGTGTGCGCGTGATTGCCGGCAGGCTGCACGCCAATGTATTAAGCACACCGGCCCGGTAACGCGCGATGGCACGCTATCAACGCTTCGGTCATAGCAAAGCAGAACAGGATCAGGAAATGTCCGCCATCAACACCACACCGCTGGTGGATGTGATGCTGGTCTTACTCATCATCTTTCTGATTACCGTGCCGGTAGTCACCCAAACCGTCAAAATGACGCTACCCAAAGAAAGTAATATCCCCACCCAAACCAAACCGGAAAACATCGTGTTGGGGGTAGACAGCAGCAATACCATTTACTGGAACACCCAGCCCATAGCCAGCCAGCAACAACTGCTGGCACGGCTGATTAGCGCAGCAAAGCAAGAGCCGCAACCAGAAGTCCATATCCGGGGCGATCTTGCCGCTAAATACAGCCCGATAGGCCGTATCGTGCTGGCGGTACAACAGACTGGCATTGTCAAAGTGGCGTTTATCACCGAACCGCCTGCCCGCCATTAATCTGAGGAAACCGCTATGGCGATGAATAGCAACAATCATGCAGACGACGAACTGATGGTGGAAATGAACACCACCCCGCTGATAGATGTGATGCTGGTGCTACTGATCATGCTGATTATCACCATCCCTATCCAAACCCACGCCGTCAAATTGGACATGCCGGTAAACACCGCCAGCACGCCACCCAGTAAACCGGTGGTGGTGCAAGTAGATATCAGCGCTACTAATCAAGTGTTATGGAATGGCGAACTGCTAGCAGACCGTCAGCAACTGGAACACAAACTCAGCGCTCTGGCCGTGCAAAATCCGCAGCCGGAACTGCATATCAAACCCAATAAAGACGCCAACTACGCACCGGTAGCGATGGTACTGGCCGAATCACAACGGCTGGGCGTGACCAAATTAGGGATTGTCGGCGCAGAACAATTTGTGCAGTAATAAGCGACCCAACGCTTAAGAGGACAAAATCATGCTAGCGATTGTGCAAGATGCCCCCGGCAGTGCCGCCAGCTTACGCCAGGACGAAGTCGCTCCACCGCAGCGTGGCGAACGACAACTACTAGTCAAAGTGATGGCTGCGGGCATTAACCGCGCCGACCTGGTACAGCGCGAAGGCCGCTACCCGGCACCGCCGGATGCCAGCCCGATTCTCGGCCTGGAAGTCGCCGGCATCGTTAGCGAGGCCGCCGCAGATTCCCACTTTAAAGCGGGTGATGCCGTTTTTGGCCTGATTGCTGGCGGCGGCTATGCCGAATACGCATTGCTCGACGAAGACCTCGCCATCGCCAAACCTGACTGGCTCTCCTGGGTAGAAGCTGCCAGCCTGCCGGAAGCCTGGATGACAGCCTGGTTTAATCTGGTCGAAAAAGGCCAACTGCAAGCAGGCGAAACCATCCTGATTCATGCCGGTGCCAGTGGCGTTGGTGCTGCCGCCATTCAACTGGCTGGCCTGCTCGGCGCGCATGCCTTTGCCAGTGCCGGTAGCGCAGAAAAGCTCGCCTTCTGCCAGCAACTGGGCGCGCAGCAAGTATTCAACTACAAACAACTGCCGAAATTTGCCGCACAAATCAAAGAGTGGGGTGGGGTAGAGCTGATTCTCGATCCAGTGGGTGCCAGCTATCTGGCCGAAAACCTGGCCGCACTCAAAACCGATGGCCGACTGGTCAATATCGGCCTGATGGGGGGCGCACGCGCCGAATTAAACCTGGGCATGCTGCTGATGAAGCGCATCGCACTGATCGGCTCCACCTTGCGCTCGCAGTCCCTCGCCGTTAAAGCCCGGCTGGCTCAAGCACTACGCGAACACATCTTACCGGCGCTGCAACAAGAGCGCGTCAAAATCGTGGTGGACAGCAGCTATCCGCTGGCCCAGGTACAGGACGCGCATTGCTATATCGAAGCCAATCACAATCTGGGCAAAGTTGTGCTCACCTTGTACCCACTCAGCAGCGGCGGCTAACAAGACAGTCGCCGGGCCCAGGCTCGGCGACCGCTCACACGCTAAGGCTTCACGCCTTGGCGCGCCAACTGCTGCAACCACTCCCCATATTCAGACCCTAAAGCGGCCAGCAAACACTGCCAATACGCCAGTGTCTGCGCGGTATCACTACTGAGCGCTGTTGGCTGACTGAGCCGCAGTTGCACCTCGGCCAAAAAATGCAGGCCATCCAGATACGCTTCGCGTAGATCACCAACAAAATGCTGAGCCTCGGCAGGGTCAGGCAACTGACCACGGTGAAAATCGGCCATCAAACGTAAGGCGGGCTGAATGGCGGTAGTGGTGTTCATCACGTCTGCTCTCCTTGCTCCAGCGCATCGGCCAGGGTACCGAATAAGCCGATAATCCAGCGCAGCCTTTGTTGTGACAGGCTGAGTAGTACCTGCTCCAAACCCAGGCGCAGCAAGAGTGCCTCCTGACAACCGGACACGCTCAGGCTGGCACTATGGGCATGGCTAGCAAAGGCAAATGCCAACCCGCCTTCCAGGCAACCATGCAGATAAGCGCGGGTAGCGGCATCATGAGGCTACTTGAGGTCGTGCTGCTGCGTCAGGGTAGGGGTAAGCGGTAAAAAAGGGGAAACGGTGTGCGGGTGATAGTTATCGCGAGGTGTAACGGGTTTCATCACTAACTCCTGTGGTTATTGAAAACTCTTGGTAGTTCGAGTCTCCAAACCCGGTGCTAATAATTGATCAGTACAATGGCATTGTAATAGATTTCTAGCGCCTTGTTCTATTGGCTTTACCTGAATAGTCACGGTGTTCAACACGATATGGCCCGGCGTGCTATTCAAGCTTTATGGCATAAATGACTAAAATGATGAGTTTTTATTTATAATAATAAATGAAGTTGACAAATAAATTAAAGCGATAGACTATGGGTTGGCAGTAATGACTTGTTAATAAATATTAATTTATGTGCATTCTTTTTTCATATCATTAAGGAGAACACCTCATGCTTAGCGCTCAAACATGTTTACGTGGCATCAGCTTGCTAGTGCGTTCTACGCTGATGCTAACTGTTCTGGCGGCATCATCTGGCTATGTTAATGCGGCGCGTTGTGGTGAAGTGGGCCCACCGGGAACTATGGTTGGTCCGGTGCTAGGCTATATCGATAATATTTACAAGAATGCCGATGGCAGCGTGATGGTAGCAGGCTGGAGTTGTAATAAATATGTTGACCAATCGATTTCCGTGCAGCTTTACACCGGCAGTCAATTCATTGCGATGTCTACTGCGAATGTACTTCGCGAAAAAGCGGTGAATGATACTTGCTGTACCACTGATGGTGTACGACACGGTTTTGCGTTTAATGTTGGAAAAAACATGGGGGGCAAGCCGATTAAAGTTTTTGGGCTTGCTTCTGGCTGGAGTACACAACTCGAGAACGCTTTCTGGATCAATCCAGTGATTCCGTACTGAAGCCGATAAGTTTTAACCTTGATAAAGCCAAGCTGCTGCTCGTCAGCGGCTTGTTAGCAAGAACAAGAACCCTTTGTGTAGCAGTCGTGGCTCGGCATTCTAAAGTGACAAGAGTGCTTGGTCTGAATGCAAGACTATCAAAATTGACCGGTATCAAGTGGGAAAATTACCATGCAGATAAGGTTTGGTCGTCAAGTGGAAAGGTGGCTATAGTGCATTCACTCAAAACACTTTTCCCCCGCTGCGATGCGGGGTTTTTTATTGGTGCTTACGGAAGTATCTGGTTAATGGTTGTTGTGGTCGAAAAGGGGCTAAGTAAAAGTCTTGCAAAAGCGTGGGGGTGATTAATAAGTCTGAGGTATTTGATATGGCATCAATTTGCACAATATCACTTAGCGGCTCTTACCATGCGATGAAAAAGGATGCTTGATCGTGCCAGATTTTGTCTGTTAGGGCTAATTGAAAACGAAAAAAGCCCGAAAATCTCGGGCTTAGCAGCATTTAACTGCCTATTAGGGTCAGTCACTGTCAGACGTTAAATCATTCCCACTCAATCGTCGCCGGTGGTTTGCCGGAGATGTCGTACACCACGCGGTTAATGCCGCGCACTTCATTGATGATGCGATTAGAAACGCGACCCAGCAGGCTGTAGGGTAGTTCAGCCCAGTGCGCGGTCATGAAGTCGCTGGTGATGACCGCACGCAAGGCGACCACGTAGTCGTAGGTGCGGCCATCGCCCATCACGCCTACTGATTTAACGGGCAGAAACACGGCAAAGGCTTGGCTGGTGAGCTCGTACCAGCTCTTGCCGGTGTGTTCGTCGTGGGTGTTGCGTAGCTCTTCGATGAAGATGGCGTCGGCGCGACGTAGTAGTTCGGCGTAGTCTTTTTTAACTTCTCCAAGAATACGGACGCCCAAGCCGGGGCCGGGGAAGGGATGACGGTAGACCATATCATGCGGTAGGCCGAGGGCGATGCCCAGTTGCCGTACTTCGTCTTTGAATAGTTCGCGTAGTGGCTCCAGCAGTTTGAGCTGCATGGTTTCCGGCAGGCCACCGACGTTGTGATGGCTCTTGATATTGTGGGCTTTATTGGTTTTGGCTCCGGCGGATTCAATCACGTCCGGGTAGATGGTACCTTGCGCCAGCCATTTGGCCTGGCTGAGTTTGTTGGCTTCGGTCTGGAAGACTTCAATGAATTCGGCGCCGATGATTTTGCGCTTTTTCTCCGGGTCGGTTTCGCCGGCCAGTTTGCCCATAAATTGCGCTTGCGCCTGCACGTGTATCACTTTGACACCCAGGTTTTGGGCAAACATCTGCATCACCATCTCGCCTTCGTTTTGGCGCAGCAGGCCGTGGTCAACAAAGACGCAGGTGAGTTGCGCGCCAATGGCGCGGTGGATGAGGGCGGCGGCTACCGAGCTGTCTACGCCGCCGGAGAGGCCGAGGATGACTTCTTCGCTGCCCACTTGCTGCCGAATTTTGTCGATGGCTTCGTCAATATAGTTGGGCATGGTCCAACTAGGGGTGGCGCCGGCGATGTAGAGCACGAAGCGGTGGAGGATTTCGGTGCCGCGCTTGGTGTGGGTCACTTCAGGGTGAAATTGTACTGCATAGAAGTGGCGGGTTTCGTCGGCCATCGCGGCAATCGGGCAACTGGCGGTGGCGGCGATGGTTTTAAAGCCAGGTGGTAGGGTGCTGACTTTGTCGCCATGGCTCATCCAGACATCTAAATAGTGATTGCCGGCGTCGTCCTGGGCATCGTGCAGTCCTTCCAGTAATTTGGAGTGGTGTTTGGCCTGGATCTGAGCGTAACCGAATTCGCCTTGATCGCCAGCGCTAACCGTGCCGCCCAGGTGGTGGGCCATGAATTGCATGCCGTAGCAGATGCCGAGTACGGGGATGCCGAGTTCGAACAGGGCAGGGTCGGCTTGGTAGTGGGAGTCGTAAACGGAGTTGGGGCCGCCGGAGAGGATAATGGCTTTGGGTGCAAAAGCGCGTATATCGTCTAGCGACATATCAAATGAATGAAGCTCACAGTAGACGTGAGCTTCGCGGACGCGGCGGGCGATGAGTTGGCTAACTTGTGAGCCGAAGTCGAGTATGAGGATTTTATCCATGCTTATCCTTGGGGTGGGTTGGGCGTTGGGGCTTAAGGGGTTTAGTCGTTGTCTTGCTTGGGCCAGTATTTGCGGCTGCGTTCTGGTATTTGCGGGCTTCTGGCGATCAGCATCAGCAGGCCGGCCAGTACCATGCCTAGCGATACGAGGTGGCTGGCGTAGAGGCCGTAATGGTCGTACAGATAGATGGCTCCACCGGCATAGACCAGCAATGGGCTGGTGATGAGGGTGGATTTGTTGAAGCCGTCAATGATGAGCAGGACAATGCCCGCTGCAGTTAGCAGCAGGGTTAATAATGTTGAGGTGTCAGGGAGGAGCGAGGTGCTTTTAAGAAACCATACTGAGCCCAGGCAGATGAGGATAATGGGTAGGGCGGCGCTGCGGTTCATTCGCTACCTCGCTGGTTTTTGATAAAGCGTTGTTTTTCGCGTTGCCACTCGCGGTCTTTTTCGGTGTCGCGCTTGTCGTGTAGTTTCTTACCTTTGGCCAAGCCCACTTCAGCTTTGATATTGCCTTTGCTGTAGTGCAGGTCGAGTGCCATCATGGTGTAACCGGCACGTTCAACTTTGCCGATAAAGCGGTTGATTTGTGCCTGCGAGAGCAGTAGTTTGCGCGGGCGTACTGGGTCGGGGTTGACATGGGTGGAGGCGGATTGTAAGGCGGAGATGTGGCAGCCGATAAGCCAGAAGGCGCCGTTTTTCCAATCGACGTAGCTTTCTTTGAGTTGGACACGGCCGGCGCGGATCGCCTTGACTTCCCATCCTTCCAAAACCAGCCCGGCTTCGAGCTTTTCTTCGACAAAATAGTCGTGGAAGGCTTTGCGATTCTGGATGATGCTCATGGTGGCTGGGGATTGATTAAATGAATTGCGCATTGTAGCAGATGCGGCAGGTGAACCAAAGTGAGCCTGTTTGGCAGGCATTTGGGCAGTTTCGCCTGCTTTTTGTTACACTCGCCCCCGAATTGACTAAACAGATATAAAGCACTGGTGTAAGTGGGTGTTCGGGTGAGCATGTCTTGGTTGGGTGCCAGTGGAGCTTAGGTTTGTATTTATGCAGCTAATAGAAAAAAGTGTGTTGGTAGCACATACCCCTGCGCAGATGTTTGCCTTGGTGGATGATGTGGAGCATTACAGTCGCTTTTTGCCTTGGTGCAGTAAGGCGGAGGTGTTGTCACGGCAGGATAATCAGCTGATTGCCAGTTTGCATATTGATTATCTGAAGGTTCGTCAGCATTTTACGACGCGTAATATCAATCAGCCGGGCGAGTCTATTGTGATGGAGCTGGTGGATGGTCCGTTTGAGTTTTTGGAGGGGCGCTGGTGTTTTAAGCCCTTGGGTGAGGCGGGCTGCAAGATAGAGTTTACTTTGCGTTATCAGTTTTCCAGCAAGATTCTGGCCAAGATTATCGGGCCGGTGTTTGCTTATATTTCCGGTTCTTTAGTCGACGCTTTTATTAAGGAAGCGGACAAGGTTTATGGTGATGATTGAGAAAATAGTGGTTGAGGTGGCCTATGCTCTGGCCGAACGTCAAGTGTTGCTGGCATTGCAGGTGCCGGTTGGAACGTCGGCGCGTCAGGCGGTGGAGTGTTCTGGGATTTTGGCGGCATTTCCTGAGATTGCGAGCGATAAATTGAAGCTCGGTTTGTTCAGTAAAGCTATTGTCGAGGATCGCGTGTTGCTGGCACATGATAGGGTGGAGATTTATCGCCCGTTGATTGCTGATCCTAAAGAGGTACGCCGGCAGCGGGCGCAGGCTGGTAAGGTACTGAAAAAATAGCGTTAGGCAGCGCTTATTATTCTGTCTGAGGGCTGATGTGTTCAGCCGCCGCTTGCGGCAGAGTTAGAGCCGGTGGCGCCAGATGTACTTGGTTTTTGCCATTGATTTTTGCCTGGTACATGGAGTGATCCGCCCGTTCCAGTACGTCTGATTCTTGTTCTCCTGGGCGCCATTGGGTGACGCCGGCGCTGAAGGTAATGACCAGCCTGTTGTTGTCGGCCAGAAAGAAGGTTTTAGTGAGTTCGCGCTGTAGGCGCTGGATAGTGGCCGCTGCTTCTTCTTCTGGGGTATCGGGCATCAAAATGACAAACTCTTCGCCGCCAAAGCGCGCGACGATATCGGCAGGGCGCAAATGGTTTTTGATGGCGTTCACCAGATATTTTAGCGCGTCATCGCCAGCTAAATGGCCGTAGCGGTCATTGAGCTGTTTGAAGTTGTCAATGTCTATCAGCGTAATGGACAGCGGCGACTCACTACGTTCGGCACGGCTGATTTCGCGTTGGAATTGCTCCCCCAGTCCACGTCGGTTTAATGCCCCGGTTAAGTGATCTTCTAGCACTTTGGCGCTGGCGGCTTCTAAAGCGGTTTCCAGTTCGACAATGCGTTTTTCGGCGACTTCCACTTGTTCTTTGGTGGATAAAAACTCGGCTTTAGATTGGGCCAGGTCGACCTGCATCAGCGATGTGTCTTCAATCAGGCTGGCTATTGTGGCACCGAGTTCTTCAATATTGTGAGATTGTTGAATCTGTTCGCTGTGGGCTTTGATCTTGTTTTGGAAGTCGCCGGTACTGTCTGTCATCAAGGCCAAGCCAGAGATGAAGCGATCCAGCAGAATCTGCAGAGAGTTAGTGGCTTCGTCCAGCGAGGCTTTGAGTATACCTTGGGTGCGAATGACTTCTTTCAGGCTGGCTTCCATCGCATAAATCTGTTGCATGGAAAGGGGTTGTTCGTTGAGCACTTCTTGCAGCGAACTTACCTGGCCGCGCAAATAATCGTCTGAGCGATTGAGTTCGGCAATATTTTCCAACAGTAGATGCAGCATATTGGTCAGCCCGGTGACGAGGCGACCTTCCTGTTGGAAATGTAATTCCTGCTGCAGCATAAAGCGGTGCAGGCGCGAGAGGTAATCGTTCAGCGCGGCTTCATCGTTAACTTGTTCTAGCTCTACTTGTAGCATTTCTAGTGAACTGAGATGCGCCGGTGATCCTAGCAGATGCGGTTTGAGACCGTGTTTTAAGGTGAGGGACAGGATGTTCTGCCATTTTTCCCATTGTGCGGAAAGGTTCGTCGGGGTGCTGTTTTTGTTTTCCTGTGCGCCTATCACTGATGTGGGCGAGGCATTATCAGTGGGCTGGCTGGACTGGTTCCAGTTCTGCATCAAGGCCAACAGTTTTTGATTTAGCTCTGTTGGTTGCTTACTGTAGTTGATGAGGACACGTTCTAGGCTGGTACGTTTGTGTTGTTGCGATAGGTTGGGAATGCGTAGTTCCCAGTTGCTTAGTAGGCTGTGGATTAAGCCACCCCAGTTTTGCGTCAGTGAGTCGTGGTCACGCACTAGTTCAAGAACGAGTTGCGAGGCTTGTTCGCCGTTATTTTCATCAAAAGCCAACTTAAGCTTGGCCAAAGTATTTGTTGTTTGTGGGGTGTTGGGGGCCAGTGCTTTCAGGCTACGAAGTAGGGTAGCAGCCAGCTTATTGTCATCGTACGGGGTTTGGGTGAGTTCGCGGTAAACCTGTTCGAAATTTTCTGGGGTTGGTAACAGCTTACGCATACTGAGCTGTTTTAAAGTCTCCCTGGCTACTTCGATCGGATTATGTGTGGTCATTCCCTAAACCCCTGTTTCCTAAACCCCTAGAGGTCTGTCAATGGTTGGTTAATGTGATGATGGCATGCCTAAATTCGGTAGTGTGACCAATTAATTATTGGTGGTAATTTTGCTCGATGTAATAATTTGAAAAAAAACTTCTCCATGACGAATCATGCCCAGCTCATTACGTGCTCTTTCTTCGATGGCATCCGTGCCTTGTTTTAAGTCACGGACCTCGGCATCCAAGGCTGCGTTGCGGGCAACTCGCTTTTGCGTAACTGCCCGCTGTTCCTGAAGTTGTTTGTCCAGCTGCCAGACTCTTAGCCAGCTTCCCTTGCCAAACCACAGTGGCCATTGCAGGCCGAGAATGACTGTTATTAGAGTGATGGTCAGCCAGCGCATACCGTTATTTCAGATGATAAAAAGCCGCACGACCAGGGTAGTAAGCTGCACTGCCCAGTTCTTCTTCGATGCGTAATAGTTGATTGTATTTTGCCATGCGGTCTGAGCGTGACAGTGAGCCCGTTTTGATCTGCATACAGTTAGTGGCAACCGCCAGATCGGCAATGGTGCTGTCTTCTGTTTCACCGGAGCGATGGCTCATAACGCTGGTATAGCGGGAGCGCTTGGCAAGATCAACCGCTTTTAGCGTTTCAGATAAGGTGCCAATTTGATTTACCTTAACTAATAATGAGTTAGCTAGACCGCCTTCGATGCCTTTGGCCAATATTTTTGGATTGGTGACAAATAAGTCATCGCCAACAATCTGCACTCGTTGACCCAAACGATCGGTAAGGATTTTCCAGCCATGCCAATCATTTTCGCTCATACCGTCTTCAATTGAGATGATAGGGTACTGGTTGACTAGCGTTTCTAGGTAGTCGGTAAACTGTTCGGAGCTCAGAGCCAGGCCTTCTGCAGTTAGGTGGTATTTGCCATCGCGATAAAATTCGGACGAGGCACAGTCCAGGGCGAGCATGACGTCCTGTCCTGCAATATAGCCTGCGGCGTCGACAGCTTCCAGAATCAGTTTGATCGCTTCTTCATGGCTGTTCAGATTAGGAGCGAAGCCACCCTCATCTCCTACGGTGGTAGCGTAGCCTTTCTGGTCGCAAATTTTCTTCAGGTGATGGAAGATTTCGGCCCCACAGCGCAGGGCTTCGCGGAAGCTTGTTGCTCCCACTGGCATAATCATGAATTCTTGAATATCCAGGGTGTTATTGGCGTGAGCGCCGCCGTTAATAACATTCATCATCGGCACCGGCAAGGCCATTGGCCCAGCGCCACCCAGATAGCGGTAGAGTGGTAGCCCAGCATCTTCTGCTGCGGCGCGTGCGACCGCCATGGAGACGGCAAGCAGGGCATTGGCACCTAGGCGCGATTTGGTTTCGGTACCATCTAGTTCGATGAGAACGCTATCGATGAAGGTTTGGTCTGATGCATCCAGGCCGATGATGGCTTCACAGATCTCGGTGTTGATGTTTTCAACGGCTTTGAGAACCCCCTTGCCCAGATAGCGGCTTTTGTCGCCATCACGTAGTTCGAGAGCTTCTTTTTCGCCAGTGGAGGCACCGCTGGGAACTGCTGCTCGGCCCATGACGCCAGACTCCAGTAAGACATCGGCTTCTACCGTCGGATTGCCGCGAGAATCCAGAATTTCACGAGCGACCACGTCAATGATTGAACTCATTTGCTTCTCCTTCATGATGGCTTGGTTGTGCTAGGCAGGTGGCTGGCGACAGCTTAAGTTGCTGCCGCCGGTTTGAAGTTTTAGTGTTTTCAGAGAGAGTGTTCTGGCCAAGGCCCTTGCTTGACCAATTTGTCCAGCGCCTGCAGGGTTGTCAGTAGTTCTTTCATCCGAGCGAGAGGCCAGGCATTGGGGCCGTCAGACAGCGCATGGCTGGGGTCAGGGTGTGTTTCCATAAAGATACCGGCGATTCCCGCAGCGACGGCAGCACGCGCCAGCACGGGCACAAACTCGCGTTGTCCGCCGGAACTGTTGCCTTGGCCACCCGGTAGTTGCACCGAGTGGGTGGCATCGTATACCACCGGGCAAGCGGTCTCGCGCATGATCATCAAGGAGCGCATATCCGATACCAGATTGTTGTAGCCAAACGATGCCCCACGCTCACAGCTCATAAAGTTATCGCTTGCCAGGCCGGCTTCGAGTGCGGCCGCACGCGCTTTATCGATAACGTGCTTCATATCGCCAGGCGCCAGGAACTGACCTTTTTTGATATTGACGGGTTTGCCAGATTGAGCAACAGCACGAATAAAATCTGTTTGACGACATAAGAAAGCAGGCGTTTGCAGCACATCCACCACGCTGGCAACCTGAGCGATTTCGCTTTCGTTGTGGATATCGGTCAGCACCGGTACGCCAATCTGTTTTTTGACTTCGGCCAGAATACGCAGGCCTTCATCAATACCAAAACCGCGAAATGAGCTGCCGGAAGATCGGTTGGCTTTGTCATAGCTGGATTTGTAGATGAAGTTAATATTCAGTGCGCTGCTGATTTCTTTCAGCTGGCCTGCTGTATCCAGCGCCATCTGTTCACTTTCAATAACGCAGGGGCCGGCAATCAGGAACAAGGGTTGATCAAGGCCTACTTCAAATCCGCATAATTTCATGTTTGTTTTCCTTGTTGTTCTGCTTGATGAGCTAGAGCGGCTTGCACATAGGAGGTAAACAAAGGATGGCCGTTACGTGGTGTGGAGGTAAATTCAGGATGGAACTGGCAGGCAAAGAACCAGCGATGGTTAGCTAGTTCTATCGTTTCGACCAGTTTTTCATGACCAGCAGAGTAGCCGCTGATAGTCAGCCCTGCTTGTTCCAGACGCGGGATGTAGTAATTGTTGACCTCGTAGCGGTGACGGTGGCGTTCAACAATCTCGGTGCGCTGATAGATACGGGCAGCGAGTGAATCCGGGCGCAAATCGCATTGCTGGCCACCTAGACGCATGGTGCCGCCCATATTGGAGCTTTCGGTGCGTTTTTCCACTTTACCATCGTGGTTTACCCACTCATCAATCAGCGCGACGACCGGGTAATTGGTATCCAGATCAAATTCGGTGGAATTGGCATCGCTCATTCCGGCCATATTACGCGCATACTCGATCAGAGCGATTTGCATGCCCAGGCAGATGCCCAGATAAGGGATATTGTTTTCGCGGGCAAATTGAGCTGCTTTGATTTTGCCTTCTACGCCACGTTTGCCAAATCCGCCAGGCACCAGGATGGCGTCCATGTTCCGCAGCGATGCGGCGCCATTGCGTTCGATTTCTTCGGAGTCCACATAAATGATATTGACCAGGGTGCGGGTATGGATGCCGGCGTGCTTGAGCGCTTCAATAAGCGATTTGTAGGATTCGGTCAGATCTACATATTTGCCGACCATGGCAACATGGATACTGTGATCAGGATGTTCAATTGCATCAATGATGCGATCCCAAGCCTGCAAGTTGGCTGGTGCTAGGTCAAGTTGTAAGTGTTCGGTGATGATATCGTCGGTGCCCTGCGCGTGTAGCATGGCAGGGACTTTGTAAATAGAGTCAGAATCGTAACAGCCAATGACCGCGTTTTCTTCTACATTACAAAACAACGCTAGTTTGCGTTTTTCGTCTTCTGGCAGTTCTCTGTCCATGCGACACAATAGGATATCGGGTTGAATGCCGATTTCCCGCAACTCTTTTACCGAGTGTTGCGTGGGTTTGGTCTTGATTTCACCGGCGGTCGCCAGATAGGGAACGTAAGACAGGTGAATGTATAAGGTGTTTTTGCGGCCTAGGTTGGAGCGCATCTGCCGGATGGCTTCCAAAAACGGCAATGATTCGATATCACCGACGGTACCGCCGATTTCGACGATCGCCACTTCAGCATCTGCCGCACCTTCTGCAATTTTGCGTTTGATTTCGTCGGTGATGTGTGGGATCACTTGCACCGTACCACCCAGGTAGTCACCACGACGCTCTTTGGTGATAACGGATTCATATACCTGGCCAGTAGTGAAGTTATTGGCCCGTTTCATAGTGGCGTTGATGAAACGTTCGTAGTGGCCAAGGTCAAGGTCCGTTTCGGCACCATCTTCGGTCACAAATACTTCGCCATGTTGGAAAGGGCTCATCGTGCCCGAGTCGACATTGATGTAGGGGTCGAGCTTCAACATGGTAACTTTTAGGCCACGAGATTCAAGAATGGCAGCAATAGACGCGGCGGCTATACCCTTCCCCAAGGAGGAGACAACACCACCGGTAACGAAGATATACTTGGTCATGAGATTACAGCGCTATGGGAATCGGGGATTCTACCCTGAATTTGTGGCGATTTGAACTGCTGCTTGCATCTATGCTGAGCGGGATTTTTTGATGGCTAAAACCGAGTGTTAATCTTGTGTTTAATTGCGCTTTGTCTTGAATGTCTAATGGTTTTTATGATATAAAGCCAGCTTTTATCGGTTTCGGAGTATCAAACATGGCGCGCGTTTGTAAAGTCACCGGCAAGCGTCCGATGACCGGGAACAATGTTTCCCATGCCAACAATAAAACTAAACGTCGCTTTTTACCGAACTTGCAGTATCGCAAGTTCTGGGTAGAGAGTGAAAATCGCTGGGTGCGTTTACGCATTTCTAATGCGGCACTGCGTACTATCGATAAAGTTGGTATCGATGTAGTACTGGCTGATCTGCGCGCTCGTGGCGAGATCTAAGCTAAACGGCCAAACCAGAAAGTTATTGAGGTAATACCATGCGCGATAAAATCAAGCTTGAATCCAGTGCTGGCACTGGCCATTTTTATACGGCTACCAAGAACAAGCGTACTATGCCGGAAAAAATGGAGATCAAAAAATTTGATCCAGTTGTTCGCAAGCACGTAATTTATAAAGAAACTAAGTTAAAGTAAGTGATTGCTTTAACAAATTAGGAGAACCCTTCTCTGGTGCACGGAGAAGGGTTTTTACTTTCTTAAGTGAGTGGCGAAAACCAATAGGGCTGTCAGTGATTTATCCGACAGCCCTATTGGTTTTACTGTTCTTAGAGCCTGTTCACGATTCCTAAATGCTGGAAAATAAGGAGATGCGAACAACAAAATATCCAAGCGACATCAGTCTAGAACAATTTGAACAAATTCGTCCTCTGCTGGAGAGCGTACGCAAGAAAA
>JACCFC020000049.1 GCA_020830965.2 Neisseriaceae bacterium TC5R-5 | reverse complement strand
TTCTTGCGCACACTCTCCAGCAGAGGACGAATTTGTTCAAATTGTTCTGGACTGATGTCGCTTGGATATTTTGTTGTTCGCATCTCCTTATTTTCCAGCATTTAGGAATCGTGAACAGGCTCTTATTTCATAGACCCTATCCATGTAGATCAACTCCGATTCCTTCCCACCCAAAAAGCAGGAAGTTTAATTACCTGGAGTGGTAAAAATTGGACGCTGTTTCCACCCCAAATCTGGTAATCATTCGACGCTGATTAACAACTAGTCAGACTTGAGCGTTTTAGGTGGGGTTTTCCGTGTTTGGGCACTATCGCTAGGTGCTACCGTGGCTTAACGGAATGAGTACAGAATAAACGCGATAAAATATAACTGTCATTATGTACAGTTTTGTTTCTTTTTTGTCATTTTTTTATTTGGTAAATTATGATATAGTCTTTGCCCAGAGCAGCCACTACCCAAACTATTACCAAGCAGTGGCTACCCGATTACCTTATTCCGGATGTTAGCCACTATGTCGATGCAGCCACTCAAGTCTGGTGCCTTAAACAAGGCGGCCGCGCTCAAGTCCTTAGCCCGTACTGATTCCGTTATTAGCAGCAACCCGCTACAAAACGCCATGAACATGGTCGACCTGATCAAGCAAAGCATCAGTGACCCGGCTCAGCGTACCATCAGCGTTAACAGCGCAGCGATGCCACAATTGCTAGGTCAGCCGGCGCTCAGCTTCTACTCCCTCTCCGGTCAGGAAACGCTCAGCCAACTATTCGATTACAGCTTGATCCTGCGTACCCCGGACAGCAATGCGGTGCCACTGACCGCGACGGCCAATATCGACGTCAAACCGATGATAGGCCAGATCATCAATGTTAATATTGAAGTAGATGGCATGGGCGAAGCGGCGGCAATTGGCGCGGGCTCACGCGAAGTCAACGGCATCATCACCCGTGCTGGCTTCTTACGTCGCGAGGGCGATTTTCATCTCTACCAGCTGAGTGTGCGCCCCTGGCTATGGTTGGCGACCTTAACCAGCGACTTTAAAACCTTCCAGAATCGCAGTGTGTTGCAGATTGTCGAAGAGTTACTGGCGGATTACCCCTATCCCATCGAAATGCGGCTGGATAAACAGAAGTACAAGCTCGACACTGAAAGCCCTAATAATGAACACCGTTTTTTTCAGGTCCAGTACGGGGAAAGTGACTATCAGTTTTTTCAAAGATTAGTCAGTGAATATGGTATTTATTGGTACTTTATTCATGAGCAAGGTCATCATCGACTGATTTTGTGCGATGGTGTTGGTGGGCATCAGCCTAGCTCTAGCCCTGCTTATCACACGGTTCCCTATCAGCCACAAGCTGGTAAAACCGACCAGGAATACCTCTATCAGTTCAGCCTTAATGAAACCATGCGCCCAGGCCGGGTGGTGGTCAAAGACTTCGACTTCACCAAACCACTGGCCGACCTGTCCGCCGTCAGCCAACAGCCGCGCCCGCATCCACTGAACGAAGCCGAGCGCTTCCTCTGGCCCGGCGATTATAGCGACAGCAAACACGGAGACTTGATCAGTCGCGTGCGGATGGAACAAATCCGCGCCAGTGGCTGCCGTGCTCAGGCCACCGGCAATATCCGTGGCCTGGCCTGTGGTTATCTGTTTAGCCTTAGCGACCACCAGAATGTTGAATCTAATCAGGAATACCTGATCCTGGGCAGCCAGCTCTCCTTAGAAGACATTGGCGAAGAAAGTGGCAAGGGCCAACGCTACTTATGTACCAATCAACTATTGTTGCAACCCAGCAGCGAAGTGTACCGGCCCCCGCTACAGAAGAAACCGCACACTCATGGCCCGCAAACCGCCACCGTGGTGGGCCCTACCGGTAAAGAAATCTGGACGGATGAATTCGGAAGAGTGCGTCTGAAGTTCAACTGGGATCGCTACGCTCAGGGAAATGAGCAGGATTCGTGCTGGGTCCGTGTGAGCCAGGCCTGGGCTGGTAAAGGCTTTGGCGGCATCTATATTCCGCGTATTGGTCAGGAAGTGATTGTCGACTTTATCAACGGTGACCCAGATCGACCATTGGTGATCGGTAGCCTGTACAACACCCAAGTCGCCCCGCCGTGGGGTCTGCCGGGCAGCGCTACCCAAAGCGGTATGATGAGCCGCTCGATGGAAGGTGGCCCCTCCAGCTTCAACGCACTGCGCTTTGAAGACAAAAAAGGCGGCGAAGAAGTGATGCTGCAGGCGCAAAAAGACATGAACAGCCTGATTAAAGATAAGGAAACTCACACCGTCGGCACCGACCGCACCCGTAAGGTGGGCCAGAACGAAACCGTCTATATAGGCAAAGACCGTACTGCTACGATTACCGAAAACGATACCCTCACCGTCGGCAAGGAACAAACCACCACCATAACAGAAGGACAAACGGTTAGCGTGGGGAAAGAATACCTGCTGGAAGCCGGTGACAAGATCACCCTGCGTTGTGGTGAAGCGGTACTGGTGATGGACAAGGCCGGTAATATCAGCCTGAACGGCCAGACCATCCTGCAAACTGCCGTGGCTGGTTTTACCGCCATTGGTGCTCCGGTCAACATCAACCCGGGTGATCCTGCTTCTACCGCTGCGGGTGAAGTGCCAGTATCAGAGGTAGAAGCCGTCGCAATCCCGGCCGCGGCAGCAGCAGGCGCGGCCGGGGGTGCTGCCGCCGGAGGTGGAGCGGGACAAAAAGCGCAGGCAGCTAAAGCAGCCGAGCCCTTCCCGCCTGGCGTCAAAGAAGGTTTGCAAGAACAAAAGAAGATGTTGGACGACAAAAAAGCTTCATTGGAGCGTTGGAATGAGCAGGACCAAGCCAAATTCAAAGAAGCTTTTGGTACAGCCGACGAAGCCTCTCGACAAAAAATACTCTCTGCTGTCAATAAGCAACTTGACTTAAATGCGGCCATGACGCCTAGCAACTTTGCCAGGATAGACCCTGCTGTGGCAGACCCTGAGAGCACGTATGCTTATGTCTATCGCGACGATAAAGACCATAAGATTTATTTGGGCAAATTATTTGATAATGCCCCTCTCATTGGGCAAGACTCGAAAGCAGGAACATTAGCTCACGAAATGTCCCACTTCAACGACATATTGGGCACGCGTGATCATATGTATGGACGAGATAACTGTCTTCAATTAGCTATTGATGACCCAATAAAGGCCATAAGCAATGCAGACAATTTTGAAATGTTCCTTGAGAAGCCTTAATACCATGGGAAATCTCTTGCTCTTCATGATTGGCACCACGCTCGCTCTGAATGTTCATGCTCAGAGCACACCTAATCACGATCAAGCCCCTAAAACATCTCTTGTTAGAAAGAAATCTGCGATGAAAAACTATATTCAGGCCACCATTAGAGCAAAAAAAATAGACGATAAATTTATAGTTGATTTAACTCTGCACAATAAAGGGGTCGAGAATGCCTATTTGTGGAATATTTTCTTTCCGATAAACGGTCAGCTGAAACAAGATAGTTTTGATATCACATGCGATGGCAAAGAAATAGATTACACCCATCCGATGATTAAGCGCGGTCCACCCAAAGACACCGATTTTATAGAAATCAAACCGGGCTCAGCCTATAGCAGCGCTTTTGCTATCAGTGATTTCTATGACTTCCCCAAAGGCATTGTTCACTGTTCGCTACGTTATTCGGTCTACAACCCCAGTAAAAATGGCAAGGGTCATTCAAAGATCGAATCCAACACGATAGAAATGGCTGTGTCCTTATAATAGTAAGGCTTTTAAAGCCGAGCCTTACCGAGAGCGAAACCCCCGCCATGAGCAAAACGCAACGCTATCAAATTCAAGAAGGCAGTATCGAACTGCCTGCCGGTTTTCATGACCGCAGCACCAATATTTTTGTACAAGGTCAAATTGAGCAATCCGGCCTCAACCTCAATATCGCACGTGATACGTTACAGCCGGCAGAAGATCTGGCTGCCTATGTCGACAGACAAATCAAACTGCTCAACAAAAAAATGCTGGGCTACCAGATTAAACAGCGCCAAGCAGTCCAGCTAGGCAACGGCGAGGGCCAACTCAATGGCGAACAGATCGACGCTACCCATAAAAGTGGCAGCCAGACCCTCCATCAACGCCAGGCGGCCTTCCTGATCAGCCCGGAACGCGCGCTGATCTTCTCCGCTACCAGCAAACAACCCTTTACCGGCCCGCTCAATACCCTGTGGCAAAACTGGCTGGCCAGTTACCAAGCCCCTTCCCAAGCCTAGAGAGCCACCATGTACGAAGCCGCCCGCCTGCACGACCCGATAGAACACAGTAGTGCTCTTGCCGGATTTCTGATTGGTGCCGTGATTGGTATTGCCCTGATCATTGCCGCTGCTGTTTGTTTTCTGCCACCAGGGATAGGCTGCTTTGTTGCCGGTCTGGTTGCGGGTCTGGCGGCTCCGATGATTGCAACGGCGGGGGAAGCAATAGGCCGCATGTTTACCTCGACGGCCGGAATGATTGACTCTGGCTCACCCGATGTGTTTATCAACAGCCGTGCAGCAGCGCATGTTGAAAAGAGCGCTGTCCTTTGTGATAAGCATGCCCCCGTGAAACGCATGGCAGAAGGTTCCAGTAATACCTTCATCAACAGTCAAGCAGCGGTACGTAAAGATGACCGCACCGAATGCGATGCCAAAGTAGGAGGGGGTTCCGATAACGTCTTTATTGGTGGGGGTCGTGTTGCCTATCTGCCCATTGAACCTGAGATTCCGGAATGGGTACGCACGGCGGTCGATTGGGCTTTTGCTGCTGCTGGCCTAGTGGGTGGGCTAGCTGGTATGGCACGCATGGCGGCTAAGCAAGGGCTTAAGGTTGGTGCGAAATGTGCTGCCAAATATGCAGCAGGCGTGATTGGTGGCGAATTGTTCAGTCGCTACGCCGTCGCCCCCATCCTCGGTGGCCTACTCGGCAATCCAGTAGATGTCACTACCGGTCGTAAGGTTCTGCTGGCCCAGGACGAAATGGACTTCAGCCTGCCAGCACGCCTACCCATCACCTGCGCCCGCTTCTACGCTAGCGATCTGGACGACAGCAGCCTGCTTGGTCGTGGCTGGCGGCTAGACTGGGAAATGCGTCTGCAAAAAACTGCCGATGGCCTGATGTATTACGGCCCGCAAGGTCGCGGCATTCCTTTCCCTCTGCTTACTCCCGGCAATCAGTTGTACGACGCCTCAGAACAAATCACCCTCAGTTGCCTGCGTGATGGCCGCTATGTGCTTCACACCCTCAGCCAGCACTACTATGTGTTTGGCCCCTTTGACGCCAGCGGCCTGGCCCGCATGGTACTGATCGAAGCTGGCCCCGATAAACAACGTATCGGCTTCCACTGGCAAGGCGAACGGCTGCTTAAAATCGTCGCCCCCGGCAACTGCCGCTTAGATCTGCACTACCACGAACACGGCCCACTGCGTCTCAGCCACATCAACCTCAGCAGCGGCGGCACCCGCAGCACCCTAGTGGCCTATGGCTACGATGAACAGCACCAGCTCAGCAGCGTTACCCATCGCAACGGCGTGGTGCAACGCCGCTTCAGCTATCAGCATGGGCTGATGAGTAGCCACAGCAATGCACTGGGCTGGCATAGCCACTACCGCTGGCAAACGCTGGCAGGGCAGCCGCGTGTAGTTGAGCATTGGAACGACGATGGCGAACACTACCATCTGAACTACGACCTGACTGAACGCCGCACCCGCGTGCGTAATGTGTTTGGCCACCATGCCGAGTGGCAATACGATAGCGAACAACAAGTCACCGCCCACACTGCCTTTGATGGCAGCACCTATCGTTTCGAATACAACGAATCTGGCTGGCCGACTACGCTGCACCTCCCCGGCAAACGTACCGTCAAACTCGACTACGACGTGCTGGGCCGCCCCATTGTTGAAACCGACCCGCTCGGCCAGACCACGCGCACCGATTACCATGCCAGCACCGACCAGATCAGCCGCATTACCCTACACGACCAGCGCACCTGGCAACAACGTTACGACGAACACCATCGCTTAATCGAACAGAAAGATCCGCTGGGCCGGGCTACCCGCTACCGCTACGACGACAAAGGCTTACTCAGCCAGATCACCGACCCACGTGGCGGCATCGTCACCCTCGCGCATAATGAGCGTGGCCAACTCACCACGCGCACCGACTGCTCCGGCAAAACCGAACACTACCACTACAACGCCGATGGCCAACTCACCCGCCTCACCGACCCGCTAGAGCAAAGCACCCGCCTAGACTACAACGCCGCCGGTCAGATCAGCAGCGTCACCCGCCCCGATATGCGCCGTGAACGCTACCAGTGGGACGCCCTCGGCCAACTCAGTGCCTACACCAGTGCCGCCGGCCACACCCAACAATGGCAACGCGATGCCCGTGGCCGCATCCAGCAACACCGTGATGCCGAAGGCCGCACCACCGGCTATCAGTACGATCAGCATGGCCGCTTAATCCGCTTAACGAACCCCAACCAAGCCAGCTACCACTTCAGTTGGGATGCGGGCAATAGACTAAGCGAAGAACAACGGCTGGATGGCCAGCGCCGCCAGTTTCACTACGACGCTGCGGGCTTTCTCAACACCCTCACTCACATCAGCCGCACAACTACCCAGCGTCAGGAACAGCACCAACGCGATGCACTAGGCCGCCTTATTGCCAAAAGCACCGCCCACAGCCACAGCCGCTACCAATACAATCTGCTGGGCCAACTCACCCAGGCAGAACGCGAACCCACGATAGCCGGCCTTGGCCTCGGTATCCAATACGATAAAGTCAGCTTTGACTATGACCAAGCCGGGCAACTGATCGCCGAACACAACGCACACGGCAGCCTGAGCTACCAACTCGACGCCCTCGGCAACGCCAGCAGCCTCACCCTGCCACAAGACAGCGTGCTGCACACGCTGCATTACGGCAGCGGCCATGTGCATCAAATCCGCTTTGGCGACAGCGTGATTGCCGACTTTGAACGCGACGACCTGCACCGCGAAATCCTGCGCAGCCAGGGCAAACTGCAACAACACAGCCACTACAACAAACTCGGCCAGCTCGACTGGCAAGGCCAGCGCCTACAAAACCACGACAAAGAGCCCGACACCCTGTGGCGCCGCTACCATTACGGCCACGATGACGAACTACTGCACAATGAAGACCGCCATGGCCAAACCCACTACCAGTATGATCGCAACGGGCAATTATTACGCCGCACCCACGATATGTTGGATATCGAACGTTTCAGCTACGACCCGGCCGGTAACCTGATCGACCCCGATTTACCGATGGGCAGCAAGCTACTGGACAACCTGCTACGGCAGTATATGGACACCCAATACGATTACGATGAGTGGGGGCAACTCACCCGTAAATATCAGAATGGTCAAGAACTACGCCTGCACTGGGATGATGAAGGCCACCTGATCAAAGTCGAAAACGCAGGCAAACACACCGCCTACCAATACGATGCCCTAGGCAGACGCATAGCCAAATTCCGCGTATCGATAGCCGGACAGATGCAAGTCAGCGGGCCGGGTGTAGCGGCTCCACAAACCAACTTCGCCAAGAATGAAATCCGCTTTCTGTGGCAAGGCATGCGGCTGCTACAAGAACAAACTGACGAAGTCATCAAGACTTATGTTTAT
>JACCFC020000048.1 GCA_020830965.2 Neisseriaceae bacterium TC5R-5 | reverse complement strand
GTGAACACCATAGCGTGACCAGCACTGCCGACACCAACCTCAGCGTGGGCCGCTCGCTGGTGGCGACGGTAAAAAACACGATCAGCCTGTTTGCGCAAACGCTGGGGATGAAATTGATCGCAATGCATGGGGATATCCTCGTCGAAGCCCAAAGCGACAATATCCGCGTCCGTGCCAAGAAAAAAATCATTCTCGAAGCCGACGAAATCGAGATTCGCGCGGTGACAAAAACCACCGTCAATGGTGGTGGCAGCTATGTCGAGTTAAAAGAAGGGGCTTTCCTTGAGCACACCAGCGGTCAGTGGGCAGCCCATGCCGCCAAGCATGATCTGACCGGCCCGGCCAATGCACCAGTAGCGATGCTGATGGAGGCTCCGCCGGTAAAGGAGGCATTGCACTTTGCGCTACCGATGCTGCCCGGCAGCGAAGTCCCCTACGCCTTCAGCAGCTATACGCTGCTGGCCAATGGTGCCGCCAAAGAGCAGGGCATCACCGACGAATTCGGCAAAGTGCTGATTCCCGACCCCGAGCCCGGTACCCGTTACGAAGTCAAGCTGGACAATGGTGCGCGCTACGCCGTCCCTCTACAGGAACAGCTTGCTCGCGGCCACAGCGAACCGGCGCAGGAACAACAACTGTCTTCCGCAGGCTACCGCCGTGTGACTGACAGCGCGCAGCAACGCTATAGCCACTACTCACGCCCGCCTAAAACCTCAGGAGCCTAAGCGATGACGACCAGCACGCACCGCCCAGAAACCAGCCATATCGACATGCAAACGCGCAAGTCCTACGGCAGTATCCAGCACTTTGTGGAAGTATTTGACCCCGATGTACCCTATCTACCCAACATTACCGCCGATAACGCCTTCAAATTCTTCATCTGTGGTGAGGAAGCGTTTGCCGACATCGCCTACAGCATCGAACAGGCCCAGCGCAGCATCGATATGGTGTGCTGGGGCTTTGACCCCGGCATGATGCTCATTCGCTCCGCCGATGGCAAATGGCAGGAAAAACACACCTTTGGCTATCTGCTGGAACAGGCGGCCGACCGTTTCAAAAAAGCCAACGATCCGCTGTTTAATGTACGGATTCTGGTCTGGTATGGCTATCTTGGCGGTGCCAAACAGGACAACCTGCCCGGTTATACCGGCATCTTTGTGCAACAGACGGTGGACGAAATGCTCGCCAGTCAGGGCAACTACGTGCCGATGCGTAATACCCCCCCAGACGATACCGAGAAACATCGTAATTACAATATTGCCTGGTGGCGCCGCCACATTAAATCCCGCAGCAACCCGCATTTGCAAATCCAGACCCGCGATGGCCAAGCCGCAGCGATCAAAGCCAGCCTGGCGATAGAAACCCATAAGCCGGATTTCACGGAACGGGTGCTGATGGAGAACTTTGGTACCCACCACCAAAAAAATATCATCATTGATTACCAGCCGCCGAGAGGGGGAGTGCCCAGCCAGGGCATAGGCTATGTGATGGGGCTCAACTCCGTCACCGACTACTGGGATACCACCGCCCATGCCATCGACGACCCGCAGCGCGAAGCGGGCGGCAAGGAGGATCGTCAAGCCGGCTTTGCCCGCAAAAAGCCCTATCAGGACTACGCCAGCCGCATCATGGGCAGTGCGACCAATGATGTGTATGGCAACTTTATTCGTAGCTGGGTGCGGGCAGGGGGGAAAGATATCGGCACCAGTATGGCCAAAGCACAGCAGGCGGCGATAGAGCAGAAACTGAAGAAGCCCCCGGCGAGTAGTAAGCCGATAGACCCGCAAACGATAAAAATACTGAACACCGCCTTAGAGCAAACCGACCCAGTCAAGATTCAGGCAGAGATCGATAAAGCCAAGCAGCAACGCAACCGTGCTGACTGGGAACGGCAGAATCCCGGTAAAAAGCCGACCCCCGGCGACCTGTCCCCCGGCAGCCGCCGTGTACGTCTGCAAATCCTGCGCACCCAACCAGAAGAAAAAGAACGCAGCATCAAGGCTTTCTACCGGCATATCAACACCGTTGCGCTCAACTACCTGTATATCGAAAATCAGTATTTCTTCTACCAGGAATGGGCCGAACAACTGCTGAAAGCGCGTAAAGAACCCGCCGCTGTCTGGCGCAAACGCCTGGCCGCCAGCACCAACCCGGCGATCAAAGGTCGTGTCACCCCGCAGGACAAGCCGATATTGCATCTGTTTACCGTGATGCCGGAACCGGAAGACCAGGCGATGGTGCCGCGTACCTACGATACCCTGCGTGTGCTGGGCCAGGAAGAGAGCATGACCGATACAAAAAAAGATCCTCACACGGGCAAAGTCATCACTGACCGTCAAACGGGCAAACCTATTTATATTGGTCAGGAGGCTCGTACCAAGGCGTGGGAAGACCAGACGGGCAAGTACAACGCCGACCTCAAAGCTTATAAAGACGACTTAGCCCGCCTTAAACGGGAACTGGCGGCCTATCGTGTGGCGCTCAAACAGGCCCGCAGCCAAGGGCTGCCCCCACCCAAACCCCCGGCCCCGATCACCCAGCCTCACCCGGGTGCCTTCCCGCCCCCACTGACCTCGGTGTTATCGCAAGCCGCCGCCATCCCTCGCCGCAATGCCACCGAGCTGGAAGATGAATATGGCCTCAAAGTCTGCACCGCGATGCTGTACACCTGTGGCGATGTCAAAGGCAAAATGACTTACCGCGATATCTATATTCACAGCAAGCTGATGTTAGTGGATGATGTCTGCATGACCCTAGGGAGTGCCAATATGAACCAGCGCAGCATGTGTGTGGATAGCGAACTGAATGTGGCGTGCAATGACGAAGCAGCGGTCAGTGAGGCGCGGGCGCGGGTGTTTAAGCTGCACTCGGGCGGGACGATCAGTGGCAATATCAAGAACCGCAGTGTCAGAAATGCGCCGCAGCAGACGATGCGAAAGGCTTTCGATGCATGGACAAACTTGATGAAAAACAATGCTAAAAAACGAGGAAAGGGCGAAAAAATGATCGGCTTCCTGCTGCCCTTCAAAGAACTCCGCGAAAGTGATTCCCGTCATGGTTAAACACTTATCCGGCAGCCTGCTCTGCCTGCTGCTCATCAGCCCGCTGGCCGCCTGCCAGCCGAATAAAACCGCTACAGCGACCGTCACCCCGACTGCCCAGGAGAAACCCGTGCATCTACGCGACCATATCCCGCCCTTATTCTTCCCGCATCGTACCGACTTTACCTGTGTTTACCGTGATGTCCACCTGCCGCCGATCAGCGCCGAAGCTGATGAATTGTTGCAACAGGCGCTGCTGCTGGAGTGGAATGAACGCTCGCCCGCTGCCGATAAAAACTGGAAAGAAATCATTGCCCTCACCCAACAAGCGGCCAAGCTAGGTAACTGGAAAGCTCGCCTCAACCTGGTGCATCTGCGGCTGGAAGGACGTGGCACGGCCTTTGATTTGCCCAAGGATGAAGAAGTGGCGGTGCAGGAAGTGGAAGCGATGATGCTGGACGGCATTCCTGATGCTTTCGACCTGATGGGTAATTTCTACGAACGCGGCACCGGGGTGTCACCCGATATCAGTAAAGCGTATGCCTTCTACCAGTATGCGGCGGAATTGGGCAGCCCATCGGCGTTGACCTTTTTGGGCGACAAAATGGATGCGACTTATGACGACCCGCAGGGGACGTTTTGGGGCAATGAAAAGATCGGACGGCAGATGCTGGAATGTGCCTTTGCACAAGGCTATGGCCCGGCGGCTGAGGCTTTAGGGAGGTCTTATGCAATTGAAATTGAAAAGCAGCCCAATCTGGAGGCCAAAGAAGCGATGCAGCGCAAAGCGATGCGCTATTACCACGAAGGGGTGAAGATGGGCAGTGCCGCTTCTGCCGGTGCGTTGGGCAAAATGTTTGAAGATGGTGAGGGGGTTGCCAGTGTTAAAGACCCGAGTCGGGGTGAGCGTTACTGGAGTATTAATGATTCTCTTAATTACTACGGCCCGATCTTGGGACTGAAGCTGCCGAATCTGGACAAGGTGTTGCCGCTACCTCCGGCCAAGCTACCGCATTGGGATAGCGACCGCGACAGCCTGATTAATGCGGCCAAGGCGCGGCAGATGAAGCTGGTGCCGCCCCCCGGCCCGGCGGTAAAAGGGCCGAATGGCCGCAGCGAGCTACCGGGCAACTACAAGCTGGAAGCCCCCGGCATGGACGGCCCGCGCAAACTCAGCCAGGCACCGCGCAAAGGTTACTGGCAAGCCTGGTATGACCATAGCGCCACCCAGCCCGGTAGCGAACGGGCCGAGCGTAGCCGACCGTTGGATATCCCGCCGCTCTGGCTGGAAGCCGGTGAAGCGATGCCGGTGATTTACAATGCCCAATCAAAAGAGCTGGGCCACACCTACTGGCAGAATCTGCATGCGGTAGAAATCCCGCAGCCGCTGCCAGCCCGGCAAGCTGCCGGTTATGAAATCAACGTTACCCCACCCGTAGAACCACTATGCCGCGGCGACCAGCCTTGCCCGAAAAGCGGTATCTGGCAAGCACGGCTGCGCCCGCAACATCCACTGGCCAGCCTGGTTAATCAGCAGGCGATACGTCAAGCCTGGGTGAATCAGGGCGAGAGCTTCCCTGACCCGGAGCATGATTGGCATCTGGACGAAGCCGCTGACTTAACCAGCATTGACATTGCCTGGCGTCTGCTGGAAGTGGGGGATGCAATGGATAGGATAGAAAAGGCGTAAGTTTTAGTGACAGACAATGCTGTTTCTACGCAGCAGAACCCCTACGCCGCTTTTGGGGGTTTTGCTGGCGAGTATCTTATTTCAGAGGAGTCTCTATGCCCGCACGTCGCGCCGCGCTATTAGGCTGTCCCACCTCTAATGGTGGCAAAGTCAGTACCGCCAGTAGTGGCTTAAACAATAACGGCCCAGTCGCTACCATTGGGGACTTGGTCTTTTGCCCGGCCTGTCAGCAGGATTTCCCGATTGTGGCGTTGCGGCCTCTGGATAAGCGCATGCCCAATGGTCGTCAGATTGCGCTGGAAGGCGATAAGGTGGCATGCCGTTGTTCAAGTCAGCCGTTGCTGCTGGCGAATATCAGTACCATGTTGGTAGAGGGGTAAGCTCGCGCTCACCCAGAGGACAGAAGGAAGTGTTTTAAAGCGGGAAGAATGGATGAAAAAGCAATCAGCTCAGCCCAAAAAAAGGGGTGGTAGGCAAGTCATCGAGTGGACGCTGGTTGAGAGTCGCTTGTTAGAGCAGCATTATGGCACGATGCTGGCTGTTGACTTGAGGCAGCAGTATCTGCCGACGCGTACTGTCGCGGCGATTATGGGTCGGGCGCGCAGCCTGGGTCTGACTCAAAAGAAGCAGAACGACTGGACAGAGGAAGAACTGGCCTTGCTGCGTCAGCATTTTGGTTCGGCACCTTTGCCAGCATTACAGAAGCAATATTTTCCACAACGAACCTATGGGGCTGTGACAGGCATCTGCCACAAGCTCGGCTTGCGTACCCAGTCTGGGAAACCGCGACAGCCTTGGACGAGGTCGGAAGACACCTTGTTGCGAGAACACTATGGCTCGATGGGAATAGCAATTTTGCAGCAACGCTATTTCCCAGAACGTAGCGTCGATATGCTACGCAGGCGACTCATCAAGCTGGGTCTGCACAATTCTAGTTCTTACTATTCATGGCGTGAATCAGAGTTGGTGACTTTACGGCGCGAGTATGCTCTTATGGGGAATGCTTGTAGTCAGCTCTTACCTGGTCGAACAACGGTTGCAGTGATGAAGAAAGCCCGCATACTGGGCCTAGAGCGAGCGGAGCCTATTCAGTGGAGTGAGGCCGAACTGAAGATTTTACAGCGCGAATATCCGCTACACGGTTGGGCATGTGTGAGTTTGCTACCGGGACGCACCCGACACGCCGTAATAATCAAAGCACATCACCTAGGGGTGAATTTTATCAGACGACCGATTGCTTGGCGTGAGGAAGAACTGGCCATTCTAAGACGTGAGTATCCGCGTCAGGGGAGTGCTTGTGTGTCGTTATTGCCGGGTCGAACGAAGTATGGAATTGGTCACAAGGTTAAGCAATTGGGGCTGGTTGCATTCGCCAAGCAGGGCAAGCCGGTTAGCTTGCCGGAATAACCGCACGAACTACGTTCGCCTATAGCGCCGGTAAAGAGCCAACAGGCCCAGCGGGGCCAATAGAGGGGATGCTNGCCAGATCCTCATAAGCAAAACGCGCATAAGGATACAAGCCGGTATGGATGGCTATCGCTACCGCCAGACCAAGCAATATCCGGTAATCGTGATGAATCAAGAGCACGACCAACAACATGGCCGGTAGTAAGCCATTTAAAAAATGTCGGCTATAGTAGCGGCGCGATAAACCTAAAAACATTTTCCTAGGCGGTGGGGAGTACATTCTGTTCGTTTTCCTCATCCAGCACACCAGCAGATGGCTGATATTGATCGGATAATTTTTAACCCATTTCGAATAAATATCAAGGCTGACTTAAGCCACCCGTCACAATATGGGCGATGTGCCGGTCACGCACGTCCTGTCCCACATCCTGTACCAACACCACGGAGAATGCTGTCACCCGCACCCAGCATTTTGTAATCGGCTGAAAATTTAGCCAATTGAATTTCTACATTTAGCCTGTTACGGATATCCACCATCACATGATTCCTTACAAATATCATCATGCAACTGTGTCTGATGATTTTTAACTTCCACCAATGGTGGTAGTTAAGAGCGGCTAACAAAACTGTGAATTCCGATGGTCTTTTGTCCTGCCCGCAAGGCTATCACCACGATTTCTAACGCTGTTTTGTACTATCGCCCATCGCTGTCTTGTACCGGTCAGAAAATGACAGCGGTAAAGCGTACAGGACAGGACTCCTCGCAGTGAAAAGCCTTTTCGTATGCAGTACCAAGCAATAGGTTGTTTTACGCTATGCATTGTCTTAAACAACGAATGAACTATAAATTATTGATTTGTGTTGATATATAAAGATTTTGGCGCGGTATTTGATTGTATGATTTTCCGTATCCTATGTTTTTCCATACAATTTCCTTCGGGCAATCCACCCTGCCGTTTGAGCCTTTCGTCGTAAAACAGCAATGTGCAGTACAAATGAGCGTTGTTCAGTCGCCTTTAACGTTGGAATTGTCATCAAGATAGGCAAGTTCTACAGCAACGATTTTGGCTTTGCTCATTTTTCTCATCCGCTGATGAAAAAGCCAGTGGTCATATAACGTGCTGGGTGGTGCGATAGCATGGAGTGACTTTCAAGCTCGCTTCCTCCTTTTGCCATGCGAAAAAAGAAACCACCGGTTAAGGCGGCTTAAAGTCGCATAGTAGGTTGTAGTGGCTGCCCTCAAGTGGTTTTTATCCGATACCGAAAAGCTAGGTAGTATGAATGGATACTAAAGGACAGCCAATAAAACCCTGACACTGGTCAGGGGGAGATGATACTGCACGAATAAACTATTTGAAACGTATGTTTCTATGCTGGGACTGGGGGTGAGCCTAAATTCCCCGGTGCCCATTCAGATAAAGATACAGGTAAGGGGGAGAGACCAGCCTTATCGTTAAGGGCACGCATCGCTACAGGTTATGGCTGCATGGAGTGGGCGAGCACCAGAGCGACGGCTCAATGGGTATAGGGAGTGACGGCAAGCACGTCATTGCGTTGGCTTTCGCCAGACAGGCAGTCAGCTCAGCAGGACTCACATCATTTTGTTGGATAGAACTGGCGCAAAACTACTTGGCGAAGGTGGATGATAAACGAATAAACATCGTGCTCAATATCCTTGACAAGGACGCAAGGTTAACACCTCGGTCTTGACGCAAAAACTCTTGAAATCCGTGCGATTCAAGTCACTGACAATAGAAACGGGTGATGCGTCCATCCTGCCTGAGTTGCTTAATCGTATTACCGAAGCCGAGACAATTGTTGTAGCGAGACGACTTGATTAGGGGCTCATCAAAACGTGCTACCACTCAAAACTGGGCCATCCCACTCTCTTGTCATAGGTAAAGACACTGGCCGGAAACCGCCCGGCTTGGATGGCCTCGGGTGTATCGGGCCCATGCACATATCTAGGGTCGAACGTTTCCATCAAGCCAGGTAAGCGTCTTAAACGTTCGCTAGCGGACAGCCCGATAAAATACCGGCAACGACTGTCAACTACATAGTCAAGGTGCGTATAAGCGGTGCCACCAATGCAGCGTACACAGTGCAGCACCTCATC
>JACCFC020000047.1 GCA_020830965.2 Neisseriaceae bacterium TC5R-5 | reverse complement strand
GCTACACGGGAGAAGCGTTTGCTCTAGTCGTCAAAGACAGCCTGGGGGCGACAGTTCAAGTGGCGAAACGCAGCGAACTGCACACCTTCGCGGTGATCCCCCAACGCTGGGTCGTGGAGCGCAGCTTTGGTTGGCTGGAGAAATTCAGACGTTTGTGGAAGAACTGCGAGCGTAAGCTCAACTCAAGTTTGCAACTCGTTCATCTGGCATTTCTCGTCCTGCTGCTTCGAAGATCGTGAACAGGTTCTTAGGCCTTTCCAAGGATAAGTCATTGAATAATCGAATAACTGTTGTGAATAATAAAACCTGGATTTTTGATCTGGACGATACTTTACACGATGCCAGTGCGGCTATTTTTCCTCGCATCCACCAGGCAATGGGCGCGTATATCATGCAGCATTTGCAGTTGGATGAGGCCCAAGCCACCGCCTTGCGTCAGTGCTATTGGGCACAATATGGTACGACTTTGCGTGGTTTGATGACGCATCACCTTATCGATGCGCAGGATTTCCTGCTGCAGACTCATCGTTTGGATAATCTGCTGCCGTGGCTCTATGCGGAAAAAAATATAAGCGATGTGCTAAGCAAATTACCCGGGCGCAAAATGGTGTTCTCCAACGGCCCTAGCCATTATGTCCGCGCCATTTTGCAGGCTTTGGGCATTCGTTCACATTTTACGGCGCATTATGGGCTGGAGCAGTTGCAGTATGTTTCTAAGCCGCATATCAGCGCCTTTCGCACGCTACTCACGCGGGAACGATTGAACCCTACTGAGTGTATTTTGGTAGAGGATTCTTTGCCTAATCTATTAACGGCCAAAAAATTGGGAATGACGACAATATGGGTCAGCCAGCAAGCCCGCCTGCCTGCTTATGTTGATATGCGCATCCGTTCTATCGCGGAGCTGCGGCGGCGTGTGGCGCAGATAAAATAAATAAGGCCGGAATCATCCGGCCTTATTGGTCACGATTGTTAGCGGCTCTTAGACGATTACTTTAACTTGATCTCGGACCATATCTTATTCAGGTCGCGGCGTTCCTTGGTGCTTAAGTCGCGTAGTTGCTGTAAGCGTGGTAGGTCGGCGGCGCTTGGGAAAATGGCGTTATTTTTGGTCAATTCGGGTCTAACGAACTTAATGGCCGCCGCATTGGGGTTGCCCGCGCCAATTTCATTGGTTAAATAGGCGGCGTTTTGGCCATCCATCATGAAGTTGATGAATTTGAATGCCAGGTCCTTGCGTGGGGCATCTTTCAGAACCACGAAGTTGTCCAGCGACAGGGTGTTGCCTTGTTGCTGTAGTTTGAAGTTGAGGTTAAATTTGCGGCCCGCTTTTTTGGCATCCTGCTGTGCTTGATACATATCGTTGGAGTAACCCAAAGCGACATAGATGTTACCGACGGTTAATTCCTTGATATAGGACTGATTGTTGAAAGCCGCCCAGTAAGGTTTGGCCTTGAGTATCACGTCGCGTGCGGCTTTCCAGTCGGCAGGATTGGTTGAGCCAGCTGGTTTGCCAAGATAGATCAGTGCCGCAGAAATCAACTCACGCTGCGAATCCAGTACCGTTACCTTGCCTTTTATTTTTGCCAATATGGCGGGGTCAAAAATCAGTGCCCAGGAGTTGGCCTTATCTAACAGTCCTAATTCTTTCAGCTTGGTTTCGTTAAAGCCGAGCAGGGTGGTGGTGAAGGAGTAAGGCACCGAGTATTGATTGCCTTTGTCGAAGAAACTATTCAGATAGGCCGGGTTAAGGTTTTTGAAATTAGGCAGTTGCTGTTTATTCAGCGCTTGTGCCTTACCTTGCTTAATCAGGGCTTCAACGGCAAAACCGGTTGGTACCACTACATCATAGCCTTTGGCGCCAGTTGCCAGTTTGGCAAGCATCTCTTCATTGTCACCATAAAAATCCTGCACCAGTTTGCATTTGCAGTAGGCCTCAAATTTTTTGGCTACCGCATCGGATAAATAGCTGTTCCAGTTATATAAATGCAACTGGTCAGCGGCTAGTGCCTGATGGCTGGAAACAATCAATGCCAGCGCTGCAAAGGCTTTTTTCATTGTGGGTATCCTTCTGTTGCTGATGAGTTCTGCTCTATTTGAAAAACCGGGCAGAGGGTGGACTGCCCGGCACACCACTACTTTAGTTACCACCTCGCAAAGCACTGGGAGAGACACGACTGGCAATCACGATTAATACCAAGGTGAGTAGCATCAATAAGCTTGAGATAGCATTCACTTCCGGCGTGACCGCAATTTTGATCATTGAGTAAATTTCAAGCGGAAGCATGCTGGCACCGGCGCCGGCAGTAAAGAAGGTGATGACAAAGTCGTCAATCGACAGGGTAAACGCCATTAAACCACCGGCAATAATGCCCGGCTTGATGACGGGCAGCGTAATCAGATGAAAAGCCTGAAAAGGTGTTGCGCCCAAATCGCGAGCGGCTTCTACCAGACTATCGTCCATGCCTTGCATACGGGCCCGCACCACAATAGCGACAAAACCGATACAGAAAGCAATGTGTGATAACAGAATCGTTATCATGCCCAGCTCAAGAATACCCAGTAGCTGGTTGACGATCACAAAGAAAATCACCAGCGAGACCCCCATCAGCAGTTCAGGTATCGCAATGGGTGTGAGCACTAGAAAAGGCAGTAAGCGCAATTTGTATTTGTGCATGGCAATGCCCGCCAGGGTGCCCAGCACGGTTGAGCAGAGGCTGGCGACCAGGCCGATGATGAGCGAGTTTGCGGCGGCTCCCAGTAATTGTTCATTCTGGAAGAGCTTTTGATACCAAGAGAAGGTGAAGCCCACCCACTCCGCATTCAGCTTGGAATCGTTGAACGAATAAAGTACAACGATAACCAAAGGCAGGTAGAGAAATAGATAAGTAAGAATGGCCGATAGCCATAACCAGGACGATTGCTTCTTAACCACGCTGCTTCCCCTTTCTGGCTACCAGTGCTCCGAGTACTGCAATGAGCAGAACCCCGGCTGTCAACACAATGGAGAGTACCGAGCCAAATGGCCAGTCACGCGTGTCGAGTATCTGTTGCTTGATCAAATTGCCGATCATGATGGAATCGGTACCGCCCAAAATATCCGGAATCGCAAACATGCCCAAGGCGGGAATAAATACCAGTGCCGCACCCGCAAACACACCGGGTAAAGAGAGTGGCCAAGTGACCCGCCAGAAGCGTTGCCAGGCATTGGCCCCCAAGTCCTGAGCCGCATCCAGCAAAGCCATATCGTGTTTTTCCAGATTGGCGTACAGCGGTAGCACCATAAAGGGCAGGTGAACATATACCATGCCGACAATCACGGCAAACGGGCTAAACAGCAAGCGTACCGGTTCAAAACCCAGCGCGGTGACCAGCAGGTTCACCATCTTGGTAAACGCCGACTGCGGTCCCAGGATAATCATCCAAGCGTAAATGCGGATCAGGAAATTCGACCAGAATGGCAGAATCACCAGCAGCAGCATCAGATCACGATATTTTTTGCCAGAACGGGCAATCAGCCAGGCTAAAGGGTAGGCCATGATCAGGCAGATCAGCGTGGTGAGCCCGGCATAACCTGCGGATTTGACAAATAACTCCAGATATAAAGGCTCGTCGATAATCCGAGCGAAATTATCCAGCGTCAGGTCCCAGACCAGCTTGCCTTCCTCCCAGTAATACATTGGTGCCAAGCCACCGTAATCGCCGGGATTACGAAAAGCTGCCACCACCATAATCAGGGTAGGAAATAGAAAGAAAATGATCAGATAGATCAACGGTGGCCACGACAGTGTCCACTTGGCAAAGCGATTGCGGATTCCCATGCATTTACTCCGTCAGGAAGCTGCCGGCATCAAAACGCCAGGCGATTTCGACGCAATCATTGTCGTCAAAAAACTTGGCGACACCAGGAATGCTGTTGGCCAGCATGGTTTCCACAAAGATCCCTTCACCGATCTCGACCACGTAGAGGGTGACGTCTCCTAGGTACAGGCAATCATGTACCCGACCACGGAAGTGCGCTTCTTCTGCGACAGCCTGCAATTGTTTGTCCAGCCGTACTTTTTCTGGCCGCAATGCCAGCCAGCCAGTTTGGCCGACCTGCGCTCCGGGCACGCTTAAGCAGCGTACTTCGCCACAGCCTTTGAGATTGATTTGCATGCTGTCACCATTCAGACTGGTGATTGTGCCTTCCAGTACATTGCACTGTCCCAGGAAGTCGGCAACAAAGCGGTTTTTCGGTTTGCTGTACAGGGTTTCGGGCGCATCCATCTGTTCGACCTGGCCATTGCTCATCACCGCGATACGATGGCTCAAAGCGAGCGCTTCGCCCTGATCGTGCGTGACGTAAACAAAGGTGATGCCGACTTCTTTTTGCAGGCTGATCAACTCCAGCTGCATTTCCTCGCGTAGCTTGGCATCCAGCGCCGATAGTGGTTCATCCAGTAATAGCAGGCGCGGTCTATCCACCAGCGCCCGGGCAATTGCAACACGTTGGCGCTGACCACCAGACATTTCGTGCGGGTAGCGATCACCAAACTGGCTGAGGCGCACATCAGCCAGTAGTTCTTCTACTTGCGTGGCGATCTTGCTTTTTTCCCAGTTGGCCATTTTCAGCGGGAAAGCGATGTTGTCACGCACCGTCATGTGCGGGAACAGGGCATAGCTTTGAAAGACGGTGTGCACCGGGCGTTTTTCCGGTTGCACATGCGACATATCCTGGCCATCAAGCAGGATCTGACCCGCGTCAGGTTGCTCGAAACCGGCCAACATGCGTAATAAAGTGGTTTTGCCACAACCCGATGGGCCGAGCAGGGTAAAGAATTCGCCAGCCTCGACAGCGAGGCTAACATTATTGACTGCCGTATAGTCACCGAAGCGCTTGACGACATTTTTAATTTCCAGCAGAGCCATCTATCTTCCCCACCCACTAAAAAGGGCGCCATTTTAACAAAAAAGACAAAATGCAGGCCGTCGAAATGCTTACTTAAGGCAAAGGAACAGCATTATTTTGTTCGTCACGATAAGTGTTTTAAAAATTATTTAGCTAAGTTGTTATTTTTAATAATGAAATCGGTGTTTCAGTTTATTCGGAGTGCAAGAGCTTAGAGGGCAGAGCATGCCAATGGTGAGGCTATTTGGCAACACTCTATTTAGCCAAGGTGATAAAGCAGCCTAGCAGGCTGCGGTTTACCAGTGTCCTTCGGTAAAAAAACGCCGATAGCGACTGATCCAGCCATCTACCGCAAAACCGTTATCCGCTAGCCATTGCCGATCAAAATAACTACCCAAGTAGCGGTTGCCATCATCACAAATCAAGGTGACTACCGAGCCATGTTGCCCAGCACGCAGCATGCCGCTGATCAATTCGCAGACGCCATAGAAATTGGTGCCGGTTGAGCCACCGCATTTGCGTCCCAGTACTTCTTCCAGAAAGTGGATAGCGGCATAACTTGCGGCATTAGGTACGCGGATGACGTGATCAATCACCGTGGGAATGAAAGAGGGTTCGACACGTGGCCGGCCAATACCTTCTACGCCAGAGCCGCCCTCGCAGACATGATCATGGCGGCCAGAATGAAAACTGTCATAGAACACGGAGTTTTCCGGATCGACCACGCAGACTTTGGTATGGAGTTTCTGGTAACGCACATAGCGACCAAATGTCGCCGAGGTACCACCGGTGCCAGCACCACAGACAATCCATTCCGGTATCGGATTAGGTTCAAAGGCCATCTGCTGAAAAATGGTATCGGCGATATTGTTATTGCCGCGCCAGTCGGTAGCCCGCTCAGCATAGGTAAACTGGTCCATATAATGACCATTTAACTCTGTCGCCAGACGCTTGGATTCAGCGTAAATACTGGCCGGGTCATCCACCAGATGGCAGCGGCCACCATAAAACTCGATGGCTTTGATTTTCTCTTGTGAAGTGCTTTTCGGCATCACCGCAATAAACGGCAAGCCCAACAGCCTGGCAAAGTAAGCTTCGGATACCGCCGTGCTGCCGCTGGATGCCTCAATGATAGTGGTGTCATGCCGAATCCAGCCATTACATAAGCCATACAGGAATAACGACCGTGCCAGACGATGCTTCAGACTGCCGGTGGGATGGGTGGATTCATCTTTGAAATAGAGCTGGATTTGCGGTAGGGCGGGTAGCGGTAAGGAAATCAGATGGGTATCGCTGGAACGGTTGAAGTCAGCTTCAATTTTTCTGATTGCCTGGGCAAGCCAATCGGTCATGGTTTTCCCTTTGCCAAAACGGACTAAAACGGCATTCTAACCCGATCAACCAATAAAAAAACGCCCCAGAGGGCGTTTCGATTGTATCGAAATAATATTAGAACTTGGTGCCAAGCCCTATACCAAACATCCAGGGGTTAATTTCCAGAGTACCCAAACCGGCACCATTCATGGTCGCATCGGTTTTTATCCAGATTTTCTTGACATCAAAATTGACAAACCAGGTTTTATTGATCGCCACGTCGGTGCCTAACTGCAAAGCACCTCCCCAACTGTTCTTATCAATAGAAACCTCATTACCCGCTGCATTCAAACCTGCATTATAAAAACGGGTGTAGTTGACGCCGGCACCAACATAGGGGCGGATCTTGGCTTCGGGGGCGAAGTGGTATTGCAGGGTCAAGGTGGGCGGTAGCAGCGACACTTTGCCGATGGAGCCAAAAGCCGATGTGTTCACCTCATGGCGGGCGGTGGCCAGAATCAGCTCGGCACCAATATTGTTGGTAATCATGTAGGTAAAATCGAACTCTGGGACGGTTTTTGAGTTCACATCGGTATTAATCGCCGCCAAGGTGTTATCCACCTTGACATCAGGGTTGATATTAATCACCCGGAAACGGGCCAGAATATCCCCCTGGGCAGCCAGGGCACTGGCGGAAATCAGGCTGATCATGGAGGCAAGGGCGAGTTTTTTCATAGGTGCTTTCCTAGCGGTATTGAATCAATGGCAAATTGGTATTAACTGCCAGCGTTGACTTTGTGTAGCAGCAGCAGTAGCGTGCGGCGTTTATTTGAGATTATCCAAGCGCCAAGGCGGACAGACTTTGCGCTAGATCATGGGGCTAGCATGAAATATGCCGATTTACGCGAATTTCTTCGCCAATTGGAACAGCAACAACTGCTGACACGTATCAGCACACCTATCTCCCCCCATCTGGAGATGACCGAAATCAGTGACCGGGTGCTGAAGGCCGGGGGGCCAGCACTGTTATTTGAAAAGCCATGTCAGCAAGATAAGGTCTTTGATTTTCCGGTACTCACCAATCTGTTTGGTACGCCGGAACGAGTGGCACTGGGGATGGGGGCTAGCGATGTTTTACAACTGCGTGAAATCGGTAAAACCCTGGCCTATCTGAAAGAGCCGGAGCCCCCTAAAGGCTGGCGCGATGCCTGGGACAAATTGCCCTTGCTGAAGCAAGTGTTATCCATGGCCCCGAAAGAAGTGAGTAAGGCACCCTGCCAGCAAATCATCTGGGAAGGGGACGCCGTTGATCTGACTAAGCTGCCGATTCAACACTGTTGGCCGGGAGATGTGGCGCCACTGATCACCTGGGGACTGACGGTGACACGCGGCCCCAATAAGAAACGCCAAAATCTGGGTATTTATCGTCAGCAAGTGATTGCCAAGAATCGTGTGATTATGCGCTGGCTGGCGCATCGTGGCGGTGCGCTGGATTATCGTGAATTCTGCCAGCAACATCCCGGCCAGCCTTATCCGGTAGCGGTGGTGCTAGGTTGCGACCCGGCCACAATTCTGGGCGCGGTGACGCCCGTTCCGGACAGCCTCTCCGAATATCAGTTTGCTGGCTTGTTGCGTGGCAGTCGTACCGAGCTCACCCGCTGTATAGGTTCCGACTTGCAAGTACCGGCCCGCGCCGAAATCGTCTTGGAAGGGCATATTTATCCTGATGATATCGCGCTGGAAGGCCCATATGGTGACCATACCGGTTACTACAATGAGCAAGACCATTTCCCGGTACTGACCATTGATCGCATCACCATGCGCGAACAGGCGATTTACCACAGTACCTACACCGGTAAGCCACCGGACGAACCCGCTATTCTGGGCGTGGCGCTGAATGAGGTATTTGTGCCTATTCTGCAAAAGCAATTTCCGGAAATTGTCGACTTCTATTTGCCGCCCGAAGGCTGTAGCTACCGTATGGCGATAGTCAGCATCAAAAAGCAATACCCTGGGCACGCCAAGCGGGTAATGCTGGGCTGCTGGAGCTTTTTGCGTCAATTCATGTACACCAAATTCATCGTGGTGGTGGATGACGATGTCAATGCCCGGGACTGGAAGGAAGTGATCTGGGCCATTACTACCCGTATGGACCCGGTACGCGATACCACCTTGATTGAGCATACACCGATTGATTATCTCGACTTCGCCAGCCCGGTTTCTGGCTTGGGCGGCAAAATGGGCCTGGACGCCACCAATAAACTGCCCGGCGAAACCAGTAGGGAATGGGGGGTGCCGATTGTGATGGATAGCGCGGTCAAGCAGCGGGTAGATCGCCTATGGCAGGAATTGGGTTTATGAGCGGCTAGGTTCGGCATCAATCGTCTAAGCGCCTGTTCACGATCTTCGAAGTAGCAGGACGAGAAATGCCAGATGAACGAGTTGCAAACTTGAGTTGAGCTTACGCTCGCAGTTCTTCCACAAACGTCTGCATTTCTCCAGCCAACCAAAGCTGC
>JACCFC020000046.1 GCA_020830965.2 Neisseriaceae bacterium TC5R-5 | reverse complement strand
CTGATTCCGGCCAGCGCCCTCAGTACCGAGCTCAGTCTGCTCACGCTGGACAGCCTGCGCCCAGCCGCCAGTGCCGATGACCGCCATAGCTATCAGATTATCGATGCCGCCGGTCAACTCCTGCGCAGCATCGATGGCCATGGCGCGGTGATTGACTACCAATACGATGGTCAAGGCCAGTTGCTGGGCCAGATTGCCTACGCCAACCAACTCAGCGCCAGCCAGCAAACGGCACTGCACAATAGCCGTGGCGAACTCAGTATTGATGACAGCACCACCCAGGTCAGCGCCAATCGAGCGCAGGATCGGGTGACCCGCCTGTTCTACAACGCTGATGGGCAACGCATCGCCAGCCTGGATGGCGAAGGCTATCTGAGCGAGTACCGTTACGATGGTGCCGGACAGTTGATTGAAACCCTCCGCTATGCACAGAAGAGTCCGCAGAGCGAGTGGGCCACCGGCAACTTGACCCAACTGCGCCCAGCCGCCGATGCCGACGATCAACACAGTCGCACCCTATACGATGGCCAGGGTCGTGCCATCGCCCATCTTGATGCCGCCGGCTATCTCACCGAGAATCGCTACGATCGCAGTGGCCAACTCATCCAGAGCCTGCGCTACGCCAACCCAGCCAAGCCCGGTGAGTCGTTGAACAGCCTGCGCCCAGCCGCTCACGCCAATGACCAGGGCACGCTCTATCAATATGATGCCGCTGGCCAACTGATCCAGACCACCCGTCAGCCGGACGGCCTGATCACCCGCTACCAGTACGATAGTCAGGGCCAACTGCTGCGTAGTGAGCGTATTGCCAGCAATGGCGAAGTGCGTCGTCAGCTGCAACGCTATGACAGCCAGGGCCGACTGATTGCCGAACTCAGTGGCGAAGGCGCCCAAGCGCTGGCCGCCCTCGGTGGCGCCCCCAGCCAGGCGCAGATCAATGCCATCTGGCAACGCTGGGGCAGCCAGCACCAATATGATGCGGCAGGTCGTCGTACCGCCACGCTCACCCCCAATGGACTAAATGGCAGCGGTGGCCGCACCCTGTACTATTATGATGCCAATGGTCGGCTCACCCACAGCATCAATGCACTCGGTGAAATCAGCGAAACTCACTACAACGCACTGGGCGACATCAGCGATACCACCCGCTACAGCACCCGGCTGAGCAGCGAGCAACTGACCACCCTGGGCGGTGGCCTCAACCCGACACTGGCCGCCATCCTGCAAAGCCTGAGCAACAAAGCCGATCAGCGCACGCTCTTCCGCTACGACCAGGCTGGTAATCTGCTCAGCCAGACCGATGCCCTCGGCGTGATCAGCCAGCGCTGGGTCTATAACGCCTTTGGCCAAAGCCTCAGCAGCACCTATGCTAATGGCCGGGTGCAAAGCAGCCAGTACGACCGTCGCGGCCTGCTCACCCACAGCGATGACGCGGGTCTGCAGCGCAGCCAGGTCTACGACGCTTTTGGTCGCCTCATCGACAGTACCGATGCGCGCGGTTATCGCCAACCGTTGCAATACGACCCGCTCGGCCGCCAGATCGTCAGCACCGATGCCTTGGGCAATCTGCGCCGCAGCAGTTACGACGCCTTCGGCCGCCTCCTGAGCCAGACCGATGCGCTGGGCCAGACCACCACCACCGTTTACGATGACCAAAGCGGCACCGTCACCACCACCAGCCCCGGCGGCATCCAAACCCGCAGTCAGCTCAACCAATTTGGCGAAACCGTCAACATCACCGATGGCCGTGGCTATAGCCAGACTTACCAATACGACCACGATGGCCAGCTGATCAGCCGCAGCGACGCGCTGGGTCAGACCACTAAAAATACCTACAACCACGCCGGCCAGCTCATCGAGACCCTCGACGCGCGCGGCACTAAAACCGTCTACCAATATGATGCCGTCGGTCGTGTGCTCAGCCGCACCGTCGACCCGGATGGCCTGAAGCTCACCAGCCAAACCGAATACGACGCCCTAGGCCGCGTATTGCGCCTCACCGATGCCAATGGCAGTGTCACCGAAAGCCAATACGATGCCAAAGGGCAACTGATTAGTCAGATTCGTGACGCGAAGGGCTTAAAACTCACCACCACCTATCGCTACGATGAGAGCGGTAATACCCTCAGCCGTACTGAAGGTGCCGGTACGCCCGAAGCCCGCACCACCGACTACGAGTATGACAAGCAGGGAAGGCTGATCCGCGAAACCGTCGATCCCACCGGGCTGCAACTCACCACCCGCTATGCTTACGACGCCAACAATAATCTGATCCAAAAAACCGATGCCAACGGCCATCGCCATGATTACGTCTACAACGCTAATAATCAGCTGCAATACAGCATCGATGCCGCCGGCAGTGTGACCGAAACCCGCTACGACGCCAACGGCCGCGTCAGCCAGACGATACGCTACGCCACTGCGCTGATCCTCAGCAGCGCGCCGAGCAGTGCCGATGCCCTCAAAGCCCAACTTAACACCCACAGCACCGACCGCAGCGAACAACGCTTCTATGATCAGGATGGCCGTCTGAGCTACAGCCTGGACGCCCTGGGCAACCTCAGCGGCTACCGCTATGACGCCAGTGGTCACCGTACCGCTACCACCCGCTACGCCACCCGCGTCACCGGCGCCTTCAACGGCACCCCCACAACCCACGCCAAGGACCAGACCGACAGCGCTAGCTATGATGCGGCCGGTCGACTCACCCTCAGCCGTAATGCGGCAGGCTACGCCACCGAATACCGCTACGATGCGGCCGGTAATGTGATGAGCAGTCACCGTTACGCCAGTGCCAGCCAAACCCAAGCCGGTGCCAATGACCGTATCGACCGTACCGTCTACGACAGCGCTGGTCGCGCGATCTACAGCGTCGATGCTGCCGGCTACGTCACCGAAAAGCGCTATGACGCGCTGGGTCAGGTGATCGAAAGCCGCCGTTATGCCCTCATCCAGCAGGCTATGCAGGAGGCCTCACAGCAGATTGAGTCACAAAAAGGCGTCAATAAGCTGCAAAACCCTTTGTTCGGGCAGCCTGATGCTGAAGGGGTACCAGCAGGCTGGACTTATCAGGACTTTGGCACCGGTGGCCGCATTGGCAGCAATCTGAATTCAGACTGGACACTGACAAATAACCCTCTCCCCGGCGAAAACACGCTTTATTTGGTTCAAGGGCCTCATGGTGCGATCTCGAGTGCAGAACTGACCCAAACCATTCCCTCCGTGATCGCCGGCCAGCGCTATGCCTTCTCCGCCTACACCGGCTCCCACCGTGCCACGGGTTCGGTTTATATCGTCTGGCTGAATGCCACAGGCCAAATCATTGGTAACACGATTGATACCCCCACCTCACAAAATGCTTACGAAAAATACGGTGGTCGGAATCTGGCAGGTTATAAATACACCGTTGCAGAGGGTATTGCCCCCCCCGGGGCAGTGAGCGCACAAGTCATTATTCGAAAAGACAATACCGCAGTTGGGCATGTTGATTCCTATCTCTTTTTTACGCGTGTTCGTTTTGAAATGCTCAGTAGTCCGCAGGATTCAGCAAACGCTGGTCTTCCTGTATTTCTGAAGCATGCACAAGACCAGGTTAGTCAAACTGAATATGATGCTGCAGGGCGTATTGCCCGACAAATCGCTGCCGATGGCAGCACGACTGACTATCAATATGATGCACTGAGCAATGTGATTGCCACTCGGCGCAGTTCCCCCTCTCAACTGCTCAGCAACCATAGTGCACTACAAAATACTTTATTTGGTCAGCCTGATGCTCAGCGCGTACCGGCGGGCTGGCGTTATCAGTCCTTGGGGGCTGCCGCGACTCCGGGGATCAATCATCATCCTGACTGGATGTTAAGTAACCAGAACCTGTTTGGTGAAAACACCGTTGTCCTGCACCAAAGCACTCCTGCCCCAGCCAACGCTACCAAGAGCCAACAAGAACTGGTGCAGGACATTGACTTCATTAAAGCGGGGCAACACTATTCGTTTTCCGCCTACACCGGTGGGATTAATGCCACCGTCTCAGTTCACATTCTCTGGTTGAATGCCGCCGGGGAAGTCATCGGCAGCAGCGCCGATACTGGCGCCTCACAAAACGTTAACGAAAAATCGGGTGGCACACGCCTAGTAGACTATAAGTATACCCTTGCTGAGGGTATGGCCCCTCCCGGAGCGGTGAGTGCCCGAGCGGTGCTGCGCAAAGGCAACACTTATCCAGGCTCCGTTAACTCCTTTCTTTTTGCGGTACGACCATTCTTTCAGCAATTACCTGACGAGGCCGCCACACTACAAAACACCTTGTTTGGCCAGCCCGATGCGCAGAGTGTGCCGGCAGGCTGGCGTTATCAGTCCTTGGGGGCTGCCGCGACTCCAAGGATCAATCATCATCCGGACTGGATGTTGAGTAACCAGAAGCTGCTTGGTGAAAACACCGTTTCCCTGCAACAAAGCACTCCTGTCCCAGCCAACGCCACCAAGAGCCAACAAGAACTGGTACAAGACATCGGCTTCATCAAAGTGGGGCAACGCTATACGTTTTCCGCCTACACTGGAGCACATCGTGCCACAGTCTCAGTGCACATCCTCTGGCTGAATGCAGCGGGAGAAGTCATTGGCAGTAGTGCCGACACCCCGGCCTCACAAAACGCTAACGAAAAATACGGCGGCCAAAACCTGACCGGTTATAAACACACCGTTGCTGAAGGCGTTGCTCCGCCCGGAGCGGTGAGTGCCCGAGCGGTGCTGCGCAAAGGGAATACCTATCCGGGCTGCGCTGACTCCTGGCTCTTTGCAGTACGGCCATCCTTTCAGAAATTAGACGATGCGGCCACACTACAAAATGCATTTTTTGGGCAGTCTGATGCCAAGAACGTGCCGGCAGGCTGGCGTCATCAGGCCTTTGGTGCTCGTTCCATTCCCGGAAGCAATTTGAATGGCTGGAGCATGCTCGACCAGCGCCTGCCCGGTGAAAATACTCTTTACCTTCAGCAATACAACCCTGGTTCGGTCAACGCGGCCAATAGCCAACAAGAACTAGTGCAAGACATTGGCAAGATCAAAGCCGGACAACGCTATGCTTTTTCTGTCTATACCGGTGCGCATCGTGCCACAGTCTCAGTGCACATCCTCTGGCTGAATGCCGCCGGGGAAGTTATCGGCAGCAGCGCCGATACTATCGCCTCACAAAACGCTAACGAAAAATACGGCGGCCAATCCCTCGCAGGCTATAAATATACCGTTGCTCAAGGTATTGCCCCCCCCGGAGCGGTGAGTGCCCGAGCGGTGCTGCGCAAAGGGAATACCTATCCGGGCTACGCTGACTCTTGGCTCTTCGCTGTACGACCATCCTTTCAGGCATTACCAGACGATGCCATCGAGCAATTTATTGCGCCCACCACCCGCTACCGCTACGACAGCGCCGGTCGCCTAATCAGCGAAAGCCGCGGTGATGGCGACCAGCTCAAGCTCACCACTAGCTACGAACTCGACGGCCTCGGCAATAAGCTTAGTGTGACTGATGCCAGCGGCCATACCACCCGCTATCAATATGATGCCTTGGGTCGTGAAACCCAACGCACCGATGCGCTGGGCAATGTCACCGTGCAACAGTATGACGCCTTCGGCAATGCCAGCCGCGTCACCGACCCACGAGGCCATAGCGGCCGCTTCTACTTCGACGCGCAGAACCGGCCCATCCTCAGCATCGACCCGCAGGGTTATGCGACGGCGACCGAATACGACGCTTTCGGCAACGTCTCCCGCATCATCCGTTACGCTACTGCGCTGAATCTGAGCAGCCTGGGTGATACGCCGCCAACCCTGACGCCCGACGCCGCGCGCGATCGCATCAGCAGCTTCAGTTACGACGCTCTCGGCCGCCAGACCGCGATTCGCGATAGCAACGGCTATAGCGAAACCCTCAGCTACGATGCCTTCGGCCATAAAACCGGCTACGTCAACAAATTGGGGGGCACCTACACCTATCGCTACGATGCACTGGGTCGTGTGCTCGAAGAAATCAGCCCGCTGGGCAGTATCAAGCGCTTCGAATATGACGCCCATGGCAACCGCACGCTGCAGATTGAAGCCTATGGCCGCCCGGAACAACGCACCACCCGCTATGAATACGATGCCAATAATCGTCTGATCCGCCAGATCAACGACACCGTCAATGTCTACAGCCTCGACAAAGGCGAACAGAGCGTCACGCCAACGATTAGCTATCGCTACGACACGCTGGGCAATCTGATCGAAGTCACCGACGTTAACGGCCATGTCACTCGCAGCCGCTACGACGCGCTGGGCCGTAAAACCGCCGAACGCAGTGCCGATGGCGTGCTCACCGAATGGGAATACGACGCCAACGGCAATATCATTCAGCAAAAAATCTATGGTGACCGTATTGCTTTACCCGCTGACGGTAGCGTCGCGGCCGCTAGCAATGCCAACAATGTACGCGTCACCCAATACCAGTACGACGCCAATAACCGGCTGATTGCGACCATTATTCCGAAGCAACAGACCGGGCAGCGTGACCCGGAAAGCGGCAACCCCGTTGTTGGCCTGCAAGACCTGACCACTCGCCAGGTCTACGACGCCAATGGCAATGTGATCCAGCAGATCGATGCCCGTGGCAACAGCACCTACCACTATTACGACGCGCTAGGCCGTCAAACCCTCAGCGTGGATGCGGCGGGATATGCCAGTCGCTGGGCATACAATGCCAATGGCCAGGTACTACGCCACACCCGCTATGCGACCAAACTCAGTCTGACGCTCAGTGCCAGCACCCCCACCACCAACCTGGAAGCGGCGCTTAAAACCAGCCTGGACGACCGCATCAGCGAATACGACTACGACCTGATGGGCCAGGTGATTGCTGAACGACGCCTCAATGTCGCCGTCGCCAGCCAGAACGGCACCGCCCAAAGCCTGGTGACCATCACCACCCGTTACCAATACAACGGCCTGGGCAAAGTGACCCAAAAAACCGACGCTAACGGCGGCATCGCCGACTGGCAATACGATGTGCAGGGTCGCGAAACTCGCCATCAGGAAGCGGCGTTTGTCGACTACCAAGGCCAGAGTGTGCGCCCGACCACCGACAGCGAATACAACGCCCTCGACCAGCTCAGCCGCAGCCTCCGCCGTGGCCTCGACAACGATAGCGAAGCCGACGACCAGATCCAGCGCTACCAGTACGGTACCGGTGGCCTGCTGCTCAGCCACACCGACGCCAAGGGTCAAACCAGCCACTACAACTACGACATCGCTGGCAACATCAGCCGCACCAGCCGCGCACGACAGCAAGCCGACGGCAGCAGCGTCACCGACACCACTGTCTACCGCTACGACGCGCGTGGCCAACAGATCGAACGGCGTGATCTCGCTACCGGCATGCGCTACGAAACCCGCTATAACGCCTGGGGGGATATCGAAGCCAAACGCACCGGCAATAGTGGTAGCGGCGACTGGCAGGAATTCGCCGAATATGATGGTGCTGGCCGTATCCTCAAAAACAATCTCAACGGCGTCACCCGTGCCTGGCTGTACGACGCCAATGGCAAGGCGACGCTGAGCTTCGAGTCCGATAAAACTGACCTGCGTGGCCTGACTCAGGAACAGATCATCAGCCTGATGAAAGACCCCAAAAGTATTGAGGCGGCCGGCCTGCGCCTGACGATGAGCGAGTACGATGCGCGCAACCAGCTGATTGGCACCTACCAGCCCAAGATGGTGAATGCGCGTGATCAGGCCAGCGTGCGGCTAGAGTCGTGGATCAGTGTCAAGCCGCAGACCAGTGAGGGCGGCTATGTCAGTACACAGCCGGCCAAACCGGCGGCGCTACAAGCAAGTAGTGTCAATAATGCGATAGGCGTCAACCAGGGTGGCCTTGTGACCGGCTATTTTGGTTATGCCGGTAGCTATCCATTTACGCAGTTGGGGGTGGATCTTCGCTTCTCTTTTACCCCTCCTTTACCTGCTGGCAGTAGTTACTTAGTCCGGGCCAAGTGGAGTTCATCAAACGGGATCAGCGGAGTTTACGAACAGCAGACAACCCTTGCAGGATTGAGCATGCGCTGGCCTATCCCTGCAGCAGCCCAAAGCGCAAACATTTATATGCAAATAGAGGTCTATAAGCAGGGAGGCAGCCTGCCCTCGCCGGTACTATTGGCTCAGATTGCCAGGGACGATCCGAGTCTAGGAGATGGATCCTTACGTACGCTTAGCAACTACCAATTCTCGGCGCTGCTGCAAAACAATCAGCAAATTCTGTTTCAGCAACAGGATCCCCGCGCCAATCGTCTACTCGTCATGCTGCGCCGAAAGAACAGCAATGACGGTTGGACAACGTATAATGCCGAAAAAACCGGTTATAACGAGTTTGCATTGAACGGATCGTCTCTGCCGCGTGACAATTATGAATACCGCTATCTTGCCCTTGCCGCTGACAATACCATACTCAGCTCACAAAGCGGTCAGCTCAGCCTGCAGAATAAACCGTTCACCCCGACGACCGATCCCGCCATCAATAATTATGCGGCGAGCCGCCACAACACCCTGGTGGTGTTCGCGGGCAGAGATGGCTATCCTTTTTTAACTCCTGGCACCCTAGTCACCTTTGACACCACTCAAGCCAACCAATATGAGGCAGCCAGCAACAATCACTCACTCGCCACCGGCGGCCCGGGTCAGGCGTATATGGAGGGTTCTTCAGCGATCAATATCACTGGCTTGGGCAGCCAGGCCGCCAGCGGCCGGATTCGTTTCCGCAACCCACAGACCAACGAATGGACCACCTTCTTCAGTCTGTCTCCCCTCTTTAATGGCTGGTTCCAGTTCTACCCGTTCCACTATGGCCTGGCTCCAGGTCTGAATTGGGAATATCAACTGGAGACCTTCAACAGCAACGGTCAATCGCTGGGCAGCAGTGGTGGTTACTTCGCGCGTGATAACCCCAATTCTGTTACCTACCAGCTCAGCAGCAAACCGTCGGTACTCAGTATTACCGGTACACTCAATAAAGCGGCCACCCGTGGTGTGTTGCTCTACCGTCGCTCGGCGACTGAGCCCTATACCAGCGTGCCGCTGACGAAGGAGGGTAGCTACTGGACCTGGAACAGCGCCAACGTGGCCAACTTAAACGGCAGCTACGACTTCAAATACCAGTTATTTGATGCCCAGGGCCTGATGGTCAACCAGGCTGGCGGCAGCTTCAGCGCCCAGAATGGTGCGATCGCCTCGGCCGAAGCCAAGCCACTCGACTTACCGGTCACCGTCCACTTCGCGCCGCCGCAAAGCCAGGCGCAACAACTCATCCTCAGCTACCGCGTCAAAGGCAGCCAGGAGGACTGGATCGAAACCTCCCTCAACCGCAATGCCGGCGGCGGCTTTGATCTATCGGTGGAAGCGCTGGCGGTCGGTGACTACGAATACCGCTACCAGCTCAAAGATACGGCCGGCGAATACATCAAAGGCCGTGACGGCCTTGCTGTACAAGTCGAAGGCTATTTACGGCGCGGGGATGGCAGCGAAACCCTGCAACTGCAATGGGTTATTGTCGGGACCAACAACAGCGAAAGCACCATCATACGCCAACAAAGCTATAACGCCTTTGGTGAAGTGATCAGCGAAACCGATGGCCGTGGCAACGTCACCCGCTTCGAATACAACACGCTGGGCAAGCTGATCGCCAAGCAAGACCCGAGTACGCAGATCACCCTTGCTAATGGCACCACCAGCACCCAAGCGCCACGCACCCAATACCGCTACGATGCGATGGGTAATCTGGTGGCCATCGTCGACGCCAACGGCCA
>JACCFC020000045.1 GCA_020830965.2 Neisseriaceae bacterium TC5R-5 | reverse complement strand
AGCACTTACACTTATCGGTTATTCAGTTTGTTAAAGAGCGTTTCAGCTAGTTCCCAGAACCCTTCCTGCTGGCCTGTCTCTGCTGAGGTGGCGAACTATACCCACACCAATGAATCACGTCAACAGGTATTTGTAGGAAAACATACCAAGCTGTTATAGAAATTTCCTAGACCTTTGCTTATTAAAGGAAATATCTTGATTAAGCTTTCAAATATTCTTTGTACTAAAAGACACTGACCGTACAAAACCTTGGGAGCACTGCCTCAATGACCTCACTAGGGCTGCCGTTTTAGCTATATAAGCAGGGCATTCATTTAAAAAACATATGGCCCAGCTTTTCTGCTTTGGTATCTAGATAGCGATCATTGTGCTGATTACGTCCCACTTCCAGTGGTACCCGCTCTACTACATCAATACCGGCATGTTTGAGCGTTTCCAGTTTGCGTGGATTATTGGTCATGACCTTGACCCGACTAATGCCCAGGTGGGCCAGCATATGGCGCGCAATACGAAAATCGCGCATATCCGCTGGGAACCCCAGTTGTTCATTGGCCTCTACGGTATCGGCACCTGCATCCTGCAATTTATAGGCTCGGATTTTGTTGATCAGGCCAATACCGCGCCCTTCTTGACGCAGATAAAGCAAAGCCCCACGACCTTGTTCCGCAATCGCACTGAGAGCGGCTTCTAGTTGATAGCCACAATCACAACGCATCGAGAATAACGCATCACCGGTCAAGCACTCGGAATGCAGCCGCACCAGTGCAGGTTCACCATCATCGACTATTCCCATAGTCAACATTACGTGTTCGCGCCCACCAACCTCTTCAAAACCGTGCATGGTGAATGCTCCCCAAGGGGTGGGTAACTGACAATTGGCTATGTAATTGACTTGCACATCATCTTCCTGCTGTGACACAAGCGGGGATAAAGACATCACTTCTCCAAAAATAGCTAATTCAATATATGAGTAGAACGAATCTCTTAAACCGCTTCCTCGACGGGCTCGGATGGTTCGGCAAATAACTGGGCCAGCACAATCGCTAATGCTGCCAGCCATACTTGGCGCTGGGGGGAAAAATAGGCAGTCTCTACCGATTCAGCATCCACCACGCCCAGCACATTATCGTCTTCTGCCAGTATCGGCAGACAGACTTCACTTTGTATTTTGGGGTCACAAGTATAATAGCCACCACCAGCAGCCTGCCATTGCGCCACATCGTCCACCAAAACCGCCCAGCCGGTTAGGCCAACACGGCTATTATTGCTGTGCTCGGCAAAGGCTTCGGTCAGCGGGAATTCCGCGCGGCTGGGCAAGCCTTGGTAAGCCAGTTTAACTAGCTTAGCCTCTTTGCCCTTACCGACCTTACGATAGATACCCAGCCAACTGACGGCAATCTGATTATTTACTGAATGCAATAGCGCGTGCAGATTGGTGAGCAGCGCTAGTGCTTCGGGCGTTTCGCCTGCCCAGAGCGGGGCCAGATCATAGGGGGCATCAGCCAACTCTCCCGACAATGAGCAACTCCCATCATCATTTAAGATAGGTACGGGGTAACGGAATACCGCTGATGATAATGCTGGTTTGTCCAACTGCCATACCGCACTCAAGGTCATCACAGCCATTTGCAGTTCAGTCAGATCAAGATGATCCAAGCCCTGCTGTCGTACATAATCGGCCAGTTCGGCAATGCTTAACATATCCACTCCTCACACCTTCGCGCACGCTAGGGTTCAATTTAAAAAGGCCGCTAACGGCGGCCTGAAGCGAGCCTTGTCCACTAACGCGGTCAGTGACGAGATTCACGTACCATGGCAACCACATCGTATTCAAATAGCTGGTTGACCTCATCCTGGTCATAGACGTAGTGCTGATTACAGTATTCGCACACGATTTCCACACTACCCTGCTCTAGCAATACTTCAGCAACTTCTTGACCACCTAGCATCTTGAGCATATTACTCACCCGCTCATGACTACAATGACAAGAAAAACTAACGGTTTCCGGTTCAAACACCCGCACGGTTTCTTCATGGAACAGGCGATGCAGAATGTCTTCCGCCGATAAGCTCAGTAATTCATCTGGCCGCAAGGTATGTCCCAGTAGTTGGATACGTTCCCAGCCATCAATATCACCATGGCCTTCCGGTAGTTTCTGTAACAACATACCCGCCGCACGGCTGCCATCGGCAGTGAGTACCAATCGTGTTTCCAGTTGTTCCGAGCGACGCATGTAGTTTTCCAGAATCTCGCTGATACTGTCCCCTTCCAGCGCCACAATGCCTTGCCAAGTTTGCGATTTATCCAGTCGGGGTTCCAGCGTGACGACAAAGCGGCCATTTTCGCCCAATAATTGCTGAATACTGGCGTCTTCCGGCAGGTTCTCATCCCACTTGGCCGTAGCACGTATGGTGCGATCTTTATTGCACTCTGCCACGGCTAATTGCAAAGGGCCGTTACCTTGCATCTGTAAAATCAGCGTGCCATCAAATTTCAGATTGGCCGCCATCAGTTCAGCCGCCGCCATCATCTCACCTACAATGGTCCGCAGCGGCAGCGGGTAACTGCGCCGCGCCAATACCTGCTGCCAGGCGACATCCAGAGAAACCAGCGCTCCGCGCACCGGCGAGCCATCAAATAGAAAACGCTGCAAATTATCTTGTTGATTCATTTTGTTGTATTCCATTATTTAGCGCGTTCTATCGTGTACAACGTCATCGGCAAGGAGGAACTGACATCAAACTCACAGCCAGCACGTATGCCGATTTCGGCAATCTGGCTGGCCGTTAAATCCTGATCGTAGCTGGCGTACATGGCACCCATCGCAAATTTGCGCCCGGAGCCAATCGCCCAGATCTTGCTCAACTCGTAGATCTCCCGCATTGGATAGACACCGAAGATGCCATGAGGGTTGGCTATGAGTACCATCATTTGGCTGGACTCGTACGGATCTTCCTCATCCTCATCGGGACGCAGATAAAACCCCTCTTTCAGCTTAGGATGCAACTTGCGAAAAGTTTCGAAAATGCCCTGACGGCTGTGCAGATCTTTCTTCTTCAAGTTTTTCAACGCGCTTTGCAAGACGAGATCGTGGGCAGCAGAACCGGAAATGGCCAAATAGCTATCGCCATGTTGAAAAATCTTGTTATGGAAACAGTCGTAGCCAGCCAGTAACTTCTGATCATCGCCAAAGGTCGTTTGACTATCGGCAGCGATAGCAATCTGGTCACCTTTTCTTACCGCCACAATTGTGGTCATGCCACGCTATCCCTTGCTCAAAAAAAAGGCTGCATTATCGCAGAATAGGGGCAAAATGTATTTTCACAAGACCTATCATAATTATCGGCATCAAGACCATATCTACTCGGCGCAGACTTAATCTGCCGTGCGCAATTCAAAGTCGTGACTGATATCTGCTGTTTTGCCCAACATAATAGAAGCCGAGCAGTATTTTTCTGCCGACAAACGAATAGCACGTTCCACCACCTCCGGCTTCAGATCCCGCCCGGTCACCACAAAATGGAAATGCAGACGCGTAAATACCTTGGGGTCGACCTCAGCGCGTTCCGAATCAATCTCCACCCAACAATCCGTCACCTGCTGACGTGATTTCTTCAGAATACTCATCACGTCGTAACTGGTGCAGCCGGCAGTGCCCAGCAAGAGCAACTCCATCGGGCGCGGCCCCAAATTACGCCCACCGCCCTCTGGCGCACCATCCATTACCACCGCATGCCCACTGGCGCTTTCTCCTAGAAAACAAACGCCATCTACCCACTTTAATCGTGCTTTCATCAAAAACAGTCCTTTAAACAACAAAATATTAATGTCAAACAAAAAACCCTGAATAAATGCGTCTACCGAAGCTTATTCAGGGTTTTCTCAACTGGTCAATCAATGAATCCGCACTCCCTGTGCCAGCAGTTCGGCCTGTAAGCTCGCCATATTAACCTTGCGCACTGCCACCCCCTCGCGCAATGAAACCGCAGCGGCCGTGCCCGCTCCCTGCCCGGTTACCGCACAACACATCATATTGCGCATAGACGTGTGAGCAATCACATCGGCGGAGATACAGCGCCCGGCCACCAGTAAGTTCTCCACTTCCAGAGGCACCAAACAACCATACGGTACCTGATAATAGCGCCCGGTAGTGGGTAGAATCAGGTAGCCGCTGCCATCAATAAATTCCGGAAAAATCCCAATCGCATCTTCACAACGACCTTGATTCAATACGTATTCCTCATTAACCCGTTTTTCGCCAATAATCTGCCGTGACTCACGACAGCCTAATGTCATGCCAAAATTACGCAGCTTAGCATTCTCAAAGCCTGGAATATAATGGCGCAATGCTTGTATTACCCATAAAGCCTGCTGGCGCCCTTCCATTTCAGCCTTGGTTAAATCCCAAACATCGGTGGAGTCATAGCCAAAGGAATACACCATATTCAAACCGCAAGCCTCGCCGGCATCAGTAAAAGTACTCCAGGTACCAGCTATCGCTTGGGCATCGCCGGGGATCACCCCTTCTGCCTGAGCCCTGGCAAAGACCCCTTCCAGATAAGGGCTGAATAGCTTTTCTTCCTTACCCGAGGTTTTTACCGTCCAGTTTTTACCCCAATCAGCATAAGTGGGTTTCAGATCATGTTTAACAAACTGCTGAAAGCGCTCAGCATCAACACCGGCACAGTGAAACATCACCGTCACCCCCATCAGCTTATCTTTGGGCCGTTTGGTGAACGGTGCCTTAGTAGCGGCAATCACATCGGCGTCCCCACTGCAATCGATGACTCTTTCGGCCAGGATGGCCTGACGCCCGGACTTACCCTCCACCACAATGCCGATAACACGGTTTTTATCCAGAATAACGTCAACAAATAAAGTGTGTAATAACACCGTTACGCCTGCCTCCAACACCATTTTATCGGCAACGTGTTTAAAGCCCTCGGTATCAATAACATGGCTGATCGACTGCGGCTCAGGACGTGCAAAGCCATGCTCTAACGCCCGTCTTTCGTATTCGCGGCCAATACCCTCACAATCTATTGTGCCTTCATGCCGGTACCAGGCAAACGACTCCACCCCTACCACCGTCATATTGCCGCCCAAACAACCGTAACGCTCGACTAACACGGTTTTAGCCCCGGATCTGGCTGCGGCAATCGCCGCGGCAATCCCTGATGGCCCACCACCCACCACCAACACCTCGGTTTCCGTTAAGACTGGTACCTCTTTTTGCGGCATTAATACAGTTTTCATCGTATTTCTCCTGACGATTTATTATTCACCCTTACGCAGCCAGCGATTGCCATGCAGCTTGTTTTGCTTGCCTGGTTTTTTTATTTAAAACCTGTAATACCAGCGTGGCAATAAAACCAAGAGCACAAAACCCCAACATCAATAAAAATACATTTTTAAATCCCGCAATACCGGGTTGATTATCTGCAAGACGTCCATATAAAGCATATAAAAATGTATCAGGAAAATAAGTTAATAAAGAAATCACTCCGGCCGCAGTGCCTGTGAGGTTTTTAGGAATGGCAATTTCGTCGATCAAAGAAAAAAACACCGCATTGGCGCTATAAACAAAAACACCCAAGGCCACCATATTAATTAATGCCAGACTAACTAAAGCAGACTTACCAGGAATAAACAAATAAACCATGGTGAAAGCAGCCATGCCGACAAAGGCATAGCACATAAACCGACCTCTTGATTGACAGCGATCCGCCAGATAAGCACCGATCAGCCCCCCTACTGCAAACAAGAAATACGCCCTGAATATGCTAGCTATCACAACATTTAAATCACTAATCTTAAAAACCTGGATCAAATAAGGGGTAATCATTCCAAAACCAATGTAAATGCTCCACATGCTCAGTGTGGCTAGCCCCACCAGCCAAACCGTAGGCATCTTCAGTACCAGCAGCATATCGCTTGCTTTAAACTGGTTTTTTTCTTCCGCTCTTACATCCTCATCAATAACAAACCAGCACAGCCCCCCAACTAAAACACAGACCACCGAATAAAATACAATAGTCATTTTCAAGCCACTAATTCCCTCACCAAAATACGAGAAAATCGGTATAGCTAATGCACCTACCACTATAGAAGTCAGGCCTTTGGCCATATACCAACTGCCATATAATTTACCCTGCTCCGCCGCTTCGCCTAAACCTCGAATAATACGAACACAGACACACCAAAACGTAAAAACGGTCGTAATTGCCCATAAGGCATGCAATAACAAGATCATGGTATAAGAAGGGATGGTGGCATAATAAAATCCACTTAAACCCGTTGAAACTAAAGAGAAGGTCATCAGTTTTTTGCTGGAGAATTTATCCGCCGCCCATCCTCCCGGCAAATACAGTAAAAAATTAATTGTCCCGAAAGCACTCATCAAAAAGCCTAACTGAGCATTACTGGCACCGGTTGCCTGCTGTAAGGGCCCATAAAATGTTTCGCGCAAATAAGGGAGTTTATAAATCACGCTACCCGCAATGCCGCAGACGATTAAGGTTAACCATTTCTTCCAATGACCACGTTTCATTTACGCCCTTTTCTATTTTTTTGTTCAAGCCCAACAAACACCGACGCCAACACAAGAAATATTGCAAACTCATAAAAACAGGCCACAATTTAAGACAAGCAAGTAAAAAAAGCCATAGCATTATCTATAAAAGATGATGAGCAAGCGGATTTGGGTTCCGTTGGATTAGGCCGTAAAATAGCCGGCTTGCCCGCCCTCTATAAATGAGTAAACCACCATGTTGGTACTTGGTATTGAATCCTCCTGCGACGAAACCGGTGTTGCGCTGTATGACACCGAACACGGCCTGCTGGCGCATCAGCTACACACGCAAATGGCCATGCATGCCGAATACGGTGGCGTCGTGCCCGAGTTGGCCAGCCGCGACCATATTCGCCGCACGATTCCGCTGACCGAAGCCTGCCTGGCCGAAGCCGGCAAAACCCTGAACGACTTATCGGCGATTGCCTACACCCAAGGCCCAGGCCTGGGTGGTGCCTTACTGGTAGGAGCCAGCATTGCCAATGCCCTGGCTTTCGGCCTGAATATTCCGGTCGTCGGCGTGCACCATCTGGAAGGGCATTTACTCTCGCCGCTATTAGCTGAACCCAAGCCGGCTTTCCCCTTTCTGGCGCTACTGGTTTCCGGCGGTCATACCCAAATCATGGCGGTACACGGTATAGGGCAATATGAGATTCTCGGTGAAACCCTGGATGATGCCGCCGGCGAAGCCTTTGACAAAACCGCCAAACTGCTCGACATCCCCTACCCCGGCGGGGCCAAATTGTCACAACTGGCCGAACACGGCGACCCCAGCCGCTACACCCTGCCACGCCCGATGCTGCACTCGGGCAACCTGGACATGAGCTTTTCCGGTCTGAAAACCGCCGTGCTCACGCTGAGCAAACAAGTCCAAGCAGAGCACGGGCATATTGATGAACAAAGCCGCCAAGACATCTGCCGCGCCTTTCAAGAAGCCATCGTCGAAGTGCTACTCAAAAAATGCCTAGCGGCGCTCAAACAAAGCGGTATGCAGCGACTGGTGGTAGCCGGTGGCGTCGGCGCCAACAAACAACTGCGCGCCGCGCTGAACCAAGCCGCCAAACGCAAAAATTTTGCCGTGTTTTATCCACCCTTAGAACTCTGTACTGATAACGGCGCCATGATCGCCTTTGCCGGGGCGATGCGTTTGCAGTATGCACAAGCTGCTGCCGCCTTTTCGGTCAAACCACGCTGGGACCTCAGCAGCCTACCTGCTGCCTCAAGCACCACCCCGTCACCCCTTACTGATAGCACCACATGATCCAACTGAAAAACCTCACGCTGCGACGTGGCTTAAAAGAACTGCTGCTCAACTGCCAACTCAGCCTCAACCCAGGCTATAAAACCGGGCTGGTCGGAGCCAATGGGGCTGGCAAATCCAGCCTGTTTGCCCTGCTGATGGGCGAACTACAAGCCGATAGCGGCGATGTCAGCGTCCCCGCCCACTGGATCGTTGCCCACGTGGCACAAGAAACCCTGGCACTGGAACGCTCAGCGCTTGATTATGTTCTGGATGGCGATAGCGAACTGCGCCAACTGGAACAAGCACTACAACAAGCAGAAATTGAGCACGACGGCCACGCCATCGGCCAACTGCATGAAGAACTCGGCCACATCGATGCCTACTCCGCCGCCGCGCGCGCCGGCAAACTGCTCACCGGCCTGGGCTTTGCCACCGAACTGCAAAGCCGCCCGGTCAACCACTTCTCCGGCGGCTGGCGCATGCGGCTGAACCTGGCCCAGGCGCTGATGTGCCGCTCTGACCTGCTGCTACTGGATGAGCCCACCAACCACCTTGATTTGGAAACCGTGCTGTGGCTGGAAGACTGGCTGGTCGGCTACCCCGGCACCCTGCTAGTCATCTCACACGACCGCGACTTTCTCGATCGCATCAGCAGCCATATTGTCGAAGTCGCCAACCAAACCCTCACCCTGTATAGCGGCAACTACAGCCAATACGAAATCATGCGCGCCGAAAAACTGGCCCGTCAGCAAGGTCAATTTGAAAAGCAGCAACAACAAATTGCCCACCTTGAATCCTTCATCAACCGCTTCAAAGCCAAAGCCAGTAAAGCCCGCCAGGCCCAAAGCCGCGTCAAAGCACTGGAAAAGCTGGAACGCATTGCCCCGGCCCACCTCAGTTCGCCCTTCGATTTTCACTTTGACAGCCCGGACAATCTGCCCAACCCGCTGCTGAAACTGGATGCGGCCGACGTCGGCTACCATGCCCAACCCATCCTGTCCCAGCTCAACCTCTCCGTCGAAGCCGGCGCGCGCATCGGCCTACTCGGCGTCAATGGCGCGGGTAAATCCACCCTAGTCAAACTGCTATCTGGCGAACTGGCCCCGCTACGTGGCCAGGTAGTCAAAGCACAAATGCTGAAAATCGGCTATTTCGCCCAGCACACACTGGAAACGCTGCGCGAAGATGACAGCCCGCTGCAACACCTGCAACGACTCGCCCCCACCACCCGCGAACAAGAACTACGCAGCTTCCTCGGCGGCTTCAACTTCCGTGGTGATGCCGCCACCGGCCCGGTCGGCCCGATGTCTGGTGGCGAAAAAGCCCGGCTGGCCCTATCGATGATCGTCTGGCAAAAACCCAATCTGCTACTGCTGGACGAACCCACCAACCACTTGGACCTGGAAATGCGCCACGCGCTCACGCTGGCGCTGCAAGATTTCAGCGGTGCGCTGATTGTCGTCTCGCACGACCGCAGCCTGCTGGAAGCCACCACTGACCTATTCTGGCTAGTCAGCGGCGGCACCGTCCAAGCTTTTGATGGCGACTTGGAAGACTACCGGCAATGGCGCCTCAGCCAACTAGCCGACAGCAATAAGAGCGATAACAGCGAGGCGGGCGGCCCCAATCGCAAACAGCAAAAACGCGAAGAGGCTGAACAACGGCAACGACTGGCACAACAACGTAAGCCATTACAACAAAAGCTGAAAAAACGGGAACTGGAGCTGGAACAACTAAGCGCAGAAAAAACCCGGCTGGACAACTTTATGGCCTCGGAAGACGCTTATAACGAAGGCAATAAAGCACAACTGGCCGAAGCCGTGCGCCGCCTGGGCGAAGTCAGCAGCCAGCTAGCCGACGTCGAAGAAGCGTGGCTGCGGCTGCAAGCGGAACTGGAAGCGCTGGAATAAACACCCAACCCAACGCCCCCACGCAGGCTAGCTGGCGGCCCACTCGCTAAGCGACAAACGGTTCAACCACTCACCGCACTCACTCCCCAGCCCGGCTAACAGACATTGCAGATAAGCCAGTGCCTGTACCGTGTCGTGCTGGAGTGGTGTTTGCTGACAGACCAGCAATTGCAATTCGGCCAGTAACTACAGGCCATCCAAGCAATGATCACGCAATTCATCAATCAAGCTGTGCGCGGTGGCGACGTCTACTGCCTGCCCACGCAGCACCTCGGCCATGATGCGCAAAGCCGGTACTGTCGCAGTCAGGCTCATAATGACTGCTCCTCTTGCTCTAGAGCATCGGCCAAGGTGCCGAACAAGCCGATAACCCAGCCGCGCAGCCGCTGTTGCTGACAGGTAAGCGGAGAGTGTTCTAGGCCCAGATGCAGAAGTAGCGCGTCCAGACAGCCGGAAACGCTTAAGCTGGCACTGCTGGGGTGCGTGGCTAAGGCAAACGCCAGCTCTCCTTCAACACAACCATGAAGATAGGCTCGTTCGGCGGCATCTTGGGCGTGCACCAGATCATGCTGCTGGCTGAGTATGGCCGCGAGGGGTAATAGTGGAGAAACGGTTTGGGGGTGATAGCTGTAATGCGGTGCAGTAGGCGTCATAGTCAAGCTCCTGTTTGTGATAGAGCCCGTTCTCTGCTTGCATTCAGAGAGGCAGGCACATGATAGGGTTTGCAAGACCGGAGAAACAGGAGAACCGGCAGGCCCGAAGACCTCCCTACCACGGCCTGCATATAGCGTAGCGGTGGTAGCGGATATGGCTGCTCACGCAGCCATATCCGCCTGTTTCTGTTTGGGCTTGCATTCCCCGTGCCGACAAAAGGTCAGCACACCAGCATTTTAACGAATTTTTTGATGTCATGGGTGTTTGGCTTGTGAACGGCGGCGCAGTGATGCTTAGCCGTTGCTTCCTGGCAACAACACAGGATGTGAACGCTGCTGCCAGCTAGCAGCAAAAACAGATGGCAATAAAAAAGCTACTGCTTAAACGCTTAAGCAGTAGCTGCAGGGTATCAATACCCTCTCAGGCTAAGTTCAGTCGCTTACAACCAGCTCCCTACCTGCTCACCCTGGCCGCCATTCACGCTGCCGCCACCATAGGTATCGGAGAGCACTGTGTTAGCAGGCGCCGAGCCAATCAATGCCCCCGTCGCCACACTACCGCTAACATTGCCCACTGCGTAGCCGTGTTCTATCGACACAGCGGCTCCCATTCCCGCGGCCATCATCGACGGGGGACTAGCGAGCCCTGGCTTACAGGCCTGGGTCTTAATCCAGAAGTTCGTGGATCACCTACCCCTGTACCGCATTGAGCAGATCAGTACCCGTCATGGTGTGCCGATTGCCCGCTCGACGCTTGCTCAATGGGTAGGTCGACTGGGGGTGGCTTTACAACCCCTAGCAGGTCGCTTGGCCGATCGACTGAAACAGCAAGTCGCCTTAACACCGGTGCAGCAATTGGATCCTAAAGCAGGCAAAACCAGGCGAGCCTACTTATGGGCCTACCGTAGTAATGATCTGGATGGTAGCCCCCCCATTGTGGTATTCGACTACCAAGCTAGTCGCAGTGGCGAACATGCCCGAGCCTTCCTGCAGGATTGGCACGGACATCTGATGGTGGATGACTATGCTGGTTATAAAGCCCTGTTTCGGCAAGGTGTCACCGAACTGGCCTGCTGGGCTCACGCACGACGCAAATTCTTTGATCTGCATGCGGCCACGCCACAACACAGCGGAGCCGCTGAAGCGCTACGGCGTATCGGCTTACTCTATGCGATTGAGGCCGAAATCAA
>JACCFC020000044.1 GCA_020830965.2 Neisseriaceae bacterium TC5R-5 | reverse complement strand
CGATAGCGTTAAAGTAGCCCCCGCCCATAATCAACTGCTTCAGGATGTCGTCCCCATGGCCGCGTGGCGTTTCGTAGAACGCTATGGGGCCTTGCTGATTGATTTTAACCTGCTGGGTCTGCCACGTCTTTGTACCGAGAAAGGTAGCAATTTCAATCTCGCCAGTAGCGGATAACTCCGGCCAAGGGGCTTGCTTGCAGAGTAGGTAACTCTGTTCAATCCCTTCGATCTCTAACGCAAAATCGCCGGAAATGGCTTTCTCACCAATGGCCGTGATTTGATTAAAAAAGTATTTCAAGAACTTGGGGTCAACTAGCGCCATGATCGCTCTTCCTTTGTTTGATTTTGCTGCTGATCAATGCTTCGGCACGTTGTACCTGGACAACTACGCCAACGAGGCGGCCTACCGGGAAGACCATCGCCGCATGAGTAACGGCGAAATGTTCGGGGATATTGTTGTGAAGTGCGCCACCTCGCGCACCTCACGGGATTTCTGCGGTTACTGGCAGGGTAATCGCCGGCTGGCCGAACGACTGGTCAGCTAAACCAGCTTCCAGGTCTGGGCCTGGCCGTCCCGGCCGGCTGGTGCGACCATCCCGACCTTCTCCAGCCGGTGCAGAACAGCCAGGGCGTTCTTTTGCATTTGCACGGTCATGTCAGCCCCCAGCCCCTTCTTGGTGGCGAGTTGATCGGCAATCTGCCGACTGGATAGCGCCGCGCCATCGGCAGCCCGGAAGCCTTCGAGGACAAGCCGCTGACATTCACCAGGGCGGAAGAACTGGTTACGCTGCCGGTGAGCCTTGACGCGCATCGTGCGCAGGTTGATTTCCGGGGCAAATAGCTTGATCGTGGCGTCCACATGGGCCAGATCCCGGCAATCCGGGAAAGCTCTTTCTTGTGGTGGTCGATCAGCCCGGCCATTTCTGCGCGCTTGGCGATCAAACCCGAGACAACGTGCGATTCAGCCATATAAAATCCCTTCATGTTTTTGTGAATACGAAGGGATTTTGAGGTCAGGCGGATGGTGTTGTCATTGTGCGGTTGCTACATAATTCCGTCAATTTGTACTGTTGTGGCGGTGGGATAAGCTACGCCTGCCTGGGCAGACATGGATGCCCCAAGACCAATCAAAATAAAAACAACCGTAGCGTATAAACGACTAAGAGCCTGTTCACGATTCCTAAATGCTGGAAAATAAGGAGATGCGAACAACAAAATATCCAAGCGACATCAGTCTAGAACAATTTGAACAAATTCGTCCTCTGCTGGAGAGCGTACGCAAGAAAACCAAACCGCGCAGGATCGATTTGCGCGAGGTATTTTGCGCTGTGCTGTACTTGCTCAAAAGCGGCTGCCAGTGGCGCATGCTGCCGAGCGACTTTCCCAAGTGGCGCACGGTTTACTCCTACTTTGAGAAGTGGAGTGCTCCTGACCAAGACGGTGTAAGCGTATTGGAGCAGGCTTTAAAAAAATCAGGTTGATGCACAAAGCGTGAATAACACGGATACGGCAACACACAAGGGCTACGAAGCGGGCGTATAAGTGCGTCAGCGGATTCAAGAAAATCGATATTGCGCCGGTATGGCACAAAGTCTGTGAACATTTCATGTGGATAGACATCCTCGCCGATCACCCTGCCAATAGCAGTAAATTTTTGGCAAGGTATGTTTTCTCCAAAGCGCTCCTTGGGCGAGTAATAGATAAGCCAGTCACCAACCATCATGCGTTTGAGCGGATAGGCCTTGCCATGACACAGCTGACTGAATCCGCCAGCAATGCCGAGGTGAACATGCTCTCTCGACGCAACACCTATCCAGAATCGAGTGGTCATTTTTTGCTGCCTGCAATGAGGGTGATGGCAAGGGCTTTCCAGGCTTCCATTTGCTGTTCCGTTAGGCAGGAGAAAAACTCATCGTCGGCACGTTCGACAGCAATAATGGCTCGGTGAACAAGGTTTCGACCGGAGGCTGTAAATCGGACTTGCATAGTGCGAGTGTCCGTAGTTGATGGCTCCCGTCTTATCAGTTCGCTTTCTTCAAGCTTCCGGATCGCTTTGGATAGTGTCATCTTGTCGATTTTGGCGTGCTCGACCAATTCAGCCTGAGTTGCCAGCACATGTTGTTGCTCAAACCACAGCAACGAGGCCAATATGGCGTATTGAGTCTGCGTAATGGATAGCTCACCGAATACCAGCGCAAGCTTTCCCTGCCACAAGGCAATCAGTTTCCAGAGCAAGAAACCAGGGCTATCGTCAGCTTCTTCGTGCTTAAAAGGAGATTTTTCAGAGTTTTTTGGCTCGTTCAATTAGCGCCTCCGTCTGGATCTCCATTCCATTGGCAACGTCCTCGGCGACGATTTTTCTCCACAAGAACGAAAGAAAGCCATTGATGCTTATGGTCGTGCGAATCTCCAACCCGTCTTTGTGGGAAATGAGTTCGTGAGAATCAAACATGCGCGCGCCAGGGAAATAGGTAAGGTCAGTAAACTGACGCCCTGGTTCTAGCTTGACGATCTCGATGGAGAGATCGGGGCCACCTTTAGGTTTGAATTTGAGGGTGTTTCCAACCTTGAAATCACCATTCAACTTCGCATATTCGATGTCCGGTTGCCACGTGTGCCATTGATTGACATCGGTCCATACCTCCCACACATCCTCTGCTTGCACGCCGGTAATTTTCTTGCTGTACGTCTTACTCCACATGACTCTTCCTTTTGGATGGGAAACAGGTCATATGGTAATATAGTTTACGATATGGTGTAAAGCAAGGCATGTACGAATCTGCGTGAACTTCACGAAACGGCTGCACTACACCCTTTGTAGGGCAGTGTAAAGGGCCGTTTTGCTGATCTGCAGCGGCCTCCCGGACGTTCAGCCCGCTAGCGATGTGTTCTCGCGCCCGTTGCAACTTATCGGCGGTGACAACCTGCTTGCGCCCACCCTTTCGGCCACGAGCGGCGGCAGCGGTGAGTCCGGCTTTGGTGCGCTCGCGGATCAAGTCGCGCTCGAACTGGCCCAGCGCGCCGAACACATGGAAAACGAGACGCCCACCCGGAGTGGTGGTGTCGATACTTTCGGTCAGAGACCGGAATCCTACGCCACGCGTTTCCAGCGCGCCCACGGTTTCAATCAAATGCGGCAGCGAGCGACCAAGTCTATCTAGCCGCCAGACAACCAGAACATCGCCATCGCATAGATAGGCCAGCGCATCGGCCAAGCCGGGGCTGTCGGCTTTAGCTCTAGATGCCGTGTCCTCGAAAACTCGCTCAGGGGTTTAGGGAGCAATGGAACAGAAAGTGCGCTTAAGCCTCAACTGCTCCAGCATGAGCATCAAGCCTTGCTAGTGTATCAATCAGTGTTGTTCGTTTGACCCCAAAATTCCGACACACCGCAGCCTTGGACATTCCGCCTTTTAGCGCAACCAGAATAGCTTCCAGCTTTTCACCTGCAATTGAGGAGGGCCTGCCACCAACACGGCCACGACGCCGAGCTGCCGCCAGTCCAGCCACAACGCGCTCCTTGGTTAATTGCGCGCTCATATTGAGCCAGCGCACCAAAGACATGAAACAGCAATTCCCCCGATGGGGTAGTGGTGTCCATGCCTTCAGTGAGAGAACGAAAAGCTACCTGCTTTTCCTTTAGTCTATTCACGATAGTCAGCAGGTGCGACAACGACCGGCCAAGACGATCCAGCTTCCAGACAACCAACACATCGCCAGGGCAAACGAAGGCCAGTGCTTCTGCCAATCCAGGACGATCATCTTTTGCGCCTGACGCTGTCAATCAGCGCCGAAAAGTTACCACCAGTCAGCATCAAAAAGGATGTCGCAATGATGGGCGGTCCGATTCAATAGCGCGGTTGTCATTTTGGCATCACCAAAAACCTGTACCCATTCGCCAAAGGGGGGGCTGACGCTCATGTCTACAGTTGCCAGGACAGGTCAAATTACCTGGGGTGGTAAAAATGGGACGCTGTTTCCACCCCAAATTTGGTAATCATTCGATGCTGATTAACAGTTCAGAGGCCAAAAGGCACCAGAAACTATCGACATTCTGATGAAAGAACAGGAACACGCGCTAGACCACTATTTACACCATGCTGCTTTACAAGTGGGGCGACTGGTCAACTACATGAAAGACGTCGCTAAGTGGTCGCTGGAGGACATTGTTAGCAAGCTGGCGCGCCCTAAAGCCGGTTATCCGCAACGCCTCAAACTGGCGAATTTATCTTGCGATTTAGGCAATCAGGATTTCATCCATAACGCGATCAAAATCGATTTTGATGTGTTCGCTAATTTGCATCTGCCCGTCGCTAATACCGGCTGGCAGCCTTCGGCATAAGCCTCACCTTCCGCATGTTGGGCGCGATGCGGAAACCAAGGAAAGTGCCACTACTCAGGAGCAAGACACATGCAATTTACGTCAAAAGTGAAGATCACCGGCGCTAAACGTTTCAAAGATACCGTCGAAGGCGTTTTGTACGATTCCACCAAGATTTATGTGGATGTGCCGCTGAATGATCAAAACGGTAATGCAGTCGGTTGCGCCACTAACGAAATACAGTGGGGCAACTCTGACAACTTCGCCAAGATCGCCGGATTAACGTTTCCGTTTCCGGCAGAGGTCACGATGGAAATGGTCACGAACGGCAAAACCAATAAAACCGTGGTGCTGGAGGTGAAACCCTTAGCGCCCATTCCTGCTAAACCGGCGGCCTAATCATGATTGGGCCGGTGTGGGTGGTTCAGGACAATGATAGCGGCTTGTTTTTGTATCCCAGTCCAGAGGGTGACGTGGGTTTTACCAAGTTTCTGTCCCATGCTGGCCGCTTTGATAATCCTGAATCGGCAATTGAAACGGCGCATTTCTTACTCGGGAATGACTTCACCGTTTCCAAGTTTTTCGACGATCACATTAACTGCTTTAAAGGTTGACCATGGCTAAATGCGTCGCGGTGGATTCAAGCGGGTTTGTTCAGGTGCTAAGCGTNCCAGCTTCTTTGGCTTCAGCTTCGGCTTGGTGTTGACGTGCTACCTAGCCGCCTTTGGCTTTGGGGTACTTTTTTCGATGTTTAAGAAAGGGTTTTAACATGACAAAACTAAATCTGTTTTTCACTGTTGTGTTCGCTTCTTTGCTGTCGATGATTCCGGGCTTAGCGGCGGCGGCGGGTGCTGACTATTCCGGGCTGGTTAGCGTGGTGGATGCTTCTACTATCGTGACGGCGATTGGTGCCATTGCGGCGGTAATGTTCCTACCTACTGTGGCCAAATGGGGCTTCCGTAAAGTCATGTCTATGTTGGGTCGTTAACCGGCTTCACCCCGTATTTATCCTTATATAAGGAATAGGGGGCTTCGGCTCCCTTTTTTTAAAGGGGCTTGTCATGGTGTGGTGCTTGGCGTTTTTCATCTTAGGCGTGATTTGTGCCTTAGCGGTGATTCAGGGTTTTAGGGGGTGAACATGCAACGTTTATGCCTTCAGTGGTTAACCTTATTGGCCTTTACCGGCTTTCAACTATTGCTGCCGTCGATTGTCTACGCGAGTCCAGCCACAACAGCCTTATTAACGATGGCTAGAGCAGGTGGCGGCGCCTTGGTTCAGGCGGGTGCTTTATCGGCGACACCTATCGGCGGAACGGTGCTAGGTATGGCGATGGCGAACTGGTCACGCGATGGCAACGGTAAACCTACGCCACCGGCCAAGATTGATAACCCGTCCTCGCCTACCGCGAAACAGTCGGCGGGGTCGGCAGAATGTAAACGGCGTTGGGGGCCTGATGCGACCTTTAACGGCGGGATTGAAAACGGCATTGCTTACGCTAAGTGTGAAATGAACGGTGGGACAATTGACGATCTAGGGCCGTCCTTCATGACTAAGCCGAGTCCCGCACCGGCGGGCTATGCCTGTTCCGATACCAATTCACCTTGCGCGCTCACGGATGCTAGCCAAGTCAGAAAGCCGGACGGCATTCAGTGTTCAGTTGTTCAGAGTGGTGGCGCGTTTAACTTTGACACGATTAACCCGTCTTGCGATGCGGCCAGCAGTGGCCAATTTGAAAACAGCAATGGCACCTTTTCAGTGATCTCGAATGATGATCTAAAAATCTATCAATCCAGAAAAGCAGCAGAAGCCAAAGAGGCACCACTAGCCAGCGCCAAAGCAGAGGCAGACGGTACCACGGTCAAACAATACGACAAAGCCAGCAACACGACGACAACGACCACGATTAAAGGTGGCAAAGTGATTGGCCAAAGTACAGAGGCCGGGAATACGACCGGCACCAATAGCGGTACCAGTGGCGGCACTAAGCCGGAAGCGATTACCTGTGAAAGCGTCGGCACCTGCGATGTGGCCAAGGATGGCACCGTTAAAAGTATCGGCACCTCGCTAACGGATTTCTTCAAGAACTTCACAACGGTTGTTCAGATTCCGCAACTCTATAAGCCTACCGGCAAAACGATGAAAAGCGCTTTTGATGACTACCGGCAGAGAATGAATAACGCGCCCTTCATTGCGGCTGTCTCCAACTTCTTTACCGTCCAGCTTTCTAGTGTTGCCTGTCCCGTATGGACGATTCCGTCCGTTTCTGTGATGGGTAAAGCGATAGGCCCATTTCAAATCGATCAGTTCTGCTCACCCGTGGCGCTAAACGTTTACCGGGTGATGGCTGCCGTCGTTAATGTGGTGGCGGCGTTCTTCGCTTTCAGAATCGCTATAGAGTAGGACGGTCTTTTTAAAGTTATTGTTTAAAGTATTGTTTGTTACTGCGTAACGATTGGAGGTTAAAGTGACGGCTTTCTTTCAGAACATTATCAATCTAGTGGCGGCGATTTTTATCGCTATCTATGACGTGCTGACCGATATATCGGTGGCGATCATTGACCAGATTTGGCAACTGACCAGCTATATCATCAGCCTAATTCCTTTCCCTGCGGCGCTCTCTGGTGGCCTGCAATCCTTCCTGAATGGCATCGGCGGCGACATCCTGTTTTTTTTAGGTGCCTGCGGTCTGGCTTCAGCACTGGCGCTCATCGGTGGCGGCTATGTGTTCCGCGTCTCTCGTAAGTTCTTAACGCTATTCCAATGGTGACGATATGATCATTTTTCATGAAGGGCTGCCGCGAGCTGGTAAAACCTATGAAGCGATGCTATTTCAAGCCTTACCAGCTTTAGAAGCTGGCCGGCCAGTGGTGACGAACATTAAAGGCATTGATCACGCCAAGATTGCCGAAGTCACCAAGCTGGATGTAGCGACGGTGGAGGATTTGCTTAAATCGGTACCGTGGGAAGAGTCGGCCAATATCCACCAGTACGCCATTAATGATGGTCTGGTGATACTGGATGAAGTGCAAGACTTCTTCCCACCTAAGTGCAAGCTAACGCCAGAACAGGTCGAGTTCATCACGCAGCATGGCCAACGTGGCATTGATATCGTGCTGTGTGGCCAGTCCTATAAGAATATCCATGTATTTTGGCGTGATCGGGTGCAGCGATTGATCTACTTCAAAAAACTATCCGCGCTCGGTTCTGAAAACCGCTATCAATGGACAATGAACGAAAAAAGCGGTTCTGACAGCTTTGCTAAGGTGCAAGGTGGGGCTAGGAAATACGACACGAAATACTATGGCATTTATAAAAGCCACGTAGACGGCGTCAATAATAAAGGCAACTTGAAGGATGATCGGGCTAATCTATTGAAGTCGAAAATATTTACCTTGGTGATACCGGCCTTTTTTGCCTTGGGGCTTGTCTCTGTTTACTTCATTTATGGCTTCTTCAAAAGCCCAGAAAGCATCGTTCATGTTCAATCGAAATCAACACCGACTCAACAATCTCACACCGTCCAAACTGTGGCGACTGCTGCGGCTAATCAGGCGGGTGCTATTCCTAATCAGGAAATGAAAACCGTTAAAGGGCAGGGCGTTAATGAATACACGGCGCAATCGCCAGCAGATTACGTTGAAACCATGATCACTAAGTACCGGCCAAGACTGGCGGCGCTACTGGTGAGAGGCGACAAAACGGACGGAATCATTGAAATCATGGATGAAGGCTATAAGGTGCGCGAGCAATTCAGCGTTAGCGGCCTAAAAGACTTCGGCTATCGCTACCAGGTCAAACAAGATTTCCTGATTCTGACGCGGCTGGATGGTAAAGGCGGCGAGCATGTTGTCACACCGTGGCCGGTGGATTCATGGGGCCGGGCGACGATGCCGGAAGCTAAGCCGGTACCGCCTCCGGTGCTGGTGGGTCGAGAGGAACCAATCGCCCAAGCTCCGGCTAAGCTGGCGGGCGCGGAAGTGAGGTAACAAAATAATAAACAAATCAATAAATAAAGGCCAAGGTTTTTAAGTCTTGGCCTTCTGTTTTACTCTGAAAGTAATATTTTTAGGTGCTCAAAAAATGCTGCGACATTTTGATAGCCCCATAGGTCTGGGGCAAATCCATGTCCAAATAGCTTGTAAAAATTTTCTTCTAAATTGTCAGTGTAGGTATTTAAAAGCGTATCAATTTCACGAATAACGGTTTGTGGCTCTTTGTCTGTTAGACATTTTTTATAATGGTCTATAATTTCCTCCACCGAATCCCCTATAAAATCAAAATCCTGCATTAAATACGCATGGAAAAAATTGTTTAAATACGGGTAACTTTTTTCAGCTAATGACATTTTTTGCTCACAAATCAAGATATGCGGTTAATATGAAGTAAGGCATGCCATTGTATTTTTTGCATTTTAGAATAATAATTGCTTTGTTCATAGGAACTAGCTTTCCGCTAGACCTGATTACGCCATGTCCTAAAATTTTGCCAAAATTTTCTGTTATATCTAAATCACGAAGTGGGGATGATTTAGCCCATGCTTCAATTCTTGAGGCATTTTTCATCATCGCTTCAGAAATTGCTGATTCTGCTGTATCAAGATCATGAAAAGAGGAAACAATTTGGTTCTCTCTTTAATCTTTCCCTTAATTCGGCTTCAGTTTTACCTACATGCTTGGCAATCGTATGTCCACCAGGCCCCCTAATACTTTTGGCCTCATGCTTGAGTAGATTAACCCTTCCCATAGTCACACTGCTAACACGAATAGCGCCAATCATTCCAGCGAATCCGATAGGAACGGACATATCTACCGCTATAGCGATATTGCCTGCTTGATCGGGGCTTGCGTGCATTTTTTCAGCTAGTTTGGTAACGCCTTGCTGTGTCAGGCTTCTGGAATCTTCACCTGTCCAGACTTTGCGCGCGCCAGTGGCGATAGTATCAGCCCCATGTGCGCCAACGAGTACACAGCCAACTTTAGTTGCGCCGGTGGGTTCGGGGGTGCTATACATAGTGCGCCAGCGCCTACCATCTCCAGAATACCGCCAGCTAGTTCTAAGCTTCCCCAAAAGCGATTACTTAAGATGTCTCCTTGGGTAAGAGTTTTCCGGGACAATGCAGCGGCCAATTGTGGCGCACTCATGACAATACTAATGCCTTCGTTCTGACTGGCCTGACTCATGTTCGTTTCCTTATGGTTTAAAGGTAAGGTAAAGCGGTGGGTAGCATCGTGTAGTACGTTTGGGTGTGTCAAGGGGTCGTGGAATAAATGAGTGCTTGCACTCGTTTTATGCCGCGAAAGCCCCTTGATACATTAGCTGTTGAATATGCTTAAGGTGATCCGGGGGATGTTGCAAACATTCCCCGGATTGCCTAGCGGCGAGCGTGATTTTGTTTTTTGGTTTGGCCCATAAAAAAGCCGCTGTAAGATCACAGCGGCCTTTGTTTTTAGTGGTGGTTTTATGCGTGTTGCGTCGTCGGTGTCGTGCCAAGTAGAGTGGCCAAAAGTCGTCTTGCAAGTTTTCGGAGCATTCTTCTAAATCGTCTGGCTGCGTCGTCGAGTTCGCATAATGTATATTATGTCAAATCTTCGACGGAAGATAAGGCGGAAGCTCAAAGCTAGAGCCCGCGCCCTTCTTAGTAAACTGAGCGCCTTACTATCTATTACAAAACATTACAATAGCAATCTAAACGAGTGTTTATTATGACAATCACCACAACAAGCCTTAGCCGGTCAATGGTGAACGTTATGAGCAAAGACAAACCACCCCCCAAAGGGCCTAGTCCTAGACGCCTATTCAACCCACGCGCTAGCTTTAACTTTCGTTGTAATAGTATGGAACTCGCCGTTTTGATGTTCACCTCAGACGACAAAGCCGCAGCCAAAGACCTTGGCGTAACCTTGGAGCAATGGCTACGCTGGAAAAGCGGCGAAGATGCCGTTCCCAAATTACTATGGCTTTATCTGACCTTGCGTAAGAAGCATAACGCTATGGGATTCTGGAAAGATTACTACGTAGACGGCGATAAGCTGGTATCGCCTCAAGGTGACGGTATCGCCAAAGATGAATGGCATAAGCTTAGAGAGTATCGACACGCCCACAGGCTAGCCGTACAACAAACCGAACTGATTGAGCGACTCATGACCGAACGGGACTACTATCGCCAGCAATGCCACAAAAATGCTAAGTTTGGCCTCATGCTTAGCCATTTATTCCCTGAAGATTAAGACATTTTACCCAACCAATGATAAAGGCTGCGGTGATCCTACAGCGGCCCTTATTTTATTATCATTAAGTCAGTTAAACTGACTGAGAAGTGGGCATCATTTCTAAGCAAAAATGAGCATCACCTAGAATAGTTAATTGAAGATCAGGCGGAGTCCCTGAAGGCCAATTTATATCATTTGTTAAATGATGCTTTTCTAAAAAATCTCTAATAGGTGTATTTCTGGCGGTATCATCAAAGTGACAACATCTATTTGAGAAAGACGGCCGACTGATATCAAACTGATAAACGATACCGTCTATATTAACGTAAATTTTGTCGTAGCCTTTAAATAAACTTCTATAATCTTCGCCAATAGCAATACCATAGACTTCCTTACGGTTATCTTTTGGGGGCGTATGATTTTTCCCGCGTGGGCTTACCCTTATTTTCATTTCCGCTTTAATCATTTTTTATGTCGCCTTATTAACTTACGAATTAATAAAAACAAAAACGTCAACACTGACACATTAAATATAGAAATAATTACAAAATAATAACTTGTAGTATCCTCCACACCTTTAGCACCCGTGATACTAACTATTAATTCAGTAACCCATAAAGGATACTCCGGAAAATAGTCTAGGTTATGCGACCACAGCACAGAATAAACCATACTGGCGAGCAATATCCAAATTATCAATAAGATAACTTTTTTTAATAACCTCATCTTACTGTCACAATTCCGTAAGTATAAATATCTGTTCCCGGTATTTTAACCTTTCCACTAGCCTTCAAAATACCGTAAATAATATTAAAATCTGACTGCTTTTCTATTGTAATACAACCTTTGCTAATACCAGCAGGCCCCTTAGGATGCAATCTAAACTCACCACGCTGTACGTTTTGACAGAAAGTTTTATCATCTATCTTGCCATCATCTGCATATAAAGCAAACCACCTATCTTTACCACCGGAAAACATATCCCACAACCAACCCAGTCTACCACCCGACTCTCTATCTACTATGTAATATCTGCCTAAGGGTATCGCCCCACGCTGAGCAGTACAAACATATTGCCGCTTATTTACCAAAGTATCCAAGCCGGAAAAAGCAGGAAAACTACGAGAGTTTATTGTAAAAGTACTCATAGGCTTATCGTTCAAAACAAAACTACACGTATTCATACTATTCCCTACGATGGCAGATAATAAACGGCAAGTCTATTCGATTTTCTCATTTTAAGAAACACATCTAAAAGACACGCTCGCCGCTAGGCAATCCGGAGAATGTTTGCAACACCTTGAAAACTTGATGCAAGCATA
>JACCFC020000043.1 GCA_020830965.2 Neisseriaceae bacterium TC5R-5 | reverse complement strand
AGGGAAAAGTTTAGGGTGGCGCGCAAATAAATTTGAAAAAAAATGGCAAAACGTTCGGCAATAAACTTAATATATTGATAATAAAACAAAATAAAAACGAAGCAATTTGACAAAAAAATCACCGATATCGCTAAACCCCCTCAAAAAGCATGTACATTGATTTCGACGCCACGAGTCTCTGAACCACTTTAACCGGTGCTTTCTTTTTGCATGGAAGAAGAAGGAAGCCATCTTGAAAGCCTCTCTACGTGTTAACACTGGCGTAAAAATGCACCACTTCCGCCACAAAAAAGCCACCTGTCACGCTAGATGACCGATGGCTCTATTTGATCAAGTGAAGTCAGAAACACCCACTACCCCGAAATACCACTCAATTTGCCTAAGCCACGTCTCTTGTCTCCACATCGGGTTGGTTAGCTGCTGACTGAGTAACGTTTTTATCTTCAGCACCGGCCAGTGTCAAACCTGCTGCCCCCGGCGAATACCGGGAAAGGAAAAGCGCGTCGGGGTCAGGACTCGCCAAGCTAGCTTGTAGTTTAAGTAAGTGTTCATTCCACTTTTTTAACCACAGAACACGCTCTTGCTCGTAGTTATGCCGGTCATACACCCCTTTAATCCCCGTTGGCAGATGGCCTAATACGGCCTCCGCCACATCCGCATGACAACCTAGTGCAGATAAGCCGGTACGCACCGTGCGGCGTAAATCATGGGGTGACCAGTTGGTGACGTCTAGGCGATGGCGATTGCAATGAGGTCTTGCCTTACTATTCGGCATAAAATACCTGACGGCCGCCGCTATGCCCTCCTGATCAAGTGGCTTGCTGTATGTGCTCTGCCCTGGAAATAAATAGCCATGACCATAACGAGCTTTACGGGCTAGCACGATTTCACGCCCCCATCCCCAAAGCGGTACACGTAAATCCGTCGCATGATCAAAACGGGCATTCTTGGTTTTAGCTTTGGGAACTATCCACCATAGGACACCGTTTTCTTCAGTTATCTCGGAACCTTCTATCTGGACAATCTCCCCTCCACGACAACCCGTAGCGAGATAAAGCAATAAAACGTCCTGTACCGCTAGAGAAAAGTTTGGCAAGAAAGAGAAAAGCTGGCCCAACTCAGTATCATTGAGTACCCGGCGCCGGGTGCCAATATATTGACCATCAATTTTACGGCCTTTGCTTTTAAGCTTCTTGCCACGCATGACCCGACTCCACCAATTTGGCGTTTCTTCAGGAATTCTTCCCGCATCCAGCGCGTAATTCCAGGCAGCGGCTAGTTCCTGTCGTAAAACATTGGTAATAGCAGGTCTGTCCATATGCGACTCCAGCAAGCTAAAGGCGATGGCGCGAGAAACTTCAATGACGTTTACCTCAGCCAGTGGCCCTAACATGGTGTTAAACATCCTTCGCATTTCCTGCACGCTCCTAGCTTTGCGCCTCTTCTCTAAATGCTGGCAATAAGCTTCGACACATTGAGAGACAAGATAATGAGTCGGGCTGTTTCTTTTTGTTGCTTGTTTAGCCGTCTGGCGCGCACTGCGGGCCTCAAGTGCTAGGTCTTTACCTTGCTCTCGCTGCTGGCGGGCTTTATCCCATTCCCCCATGGCCTGAGCAAACGAGAGTGCCGGCCAGCGCCCCAACTTAATCTGTTTCATCCCACCATCAACGGGAGATTTATAACGGTAAGTCCAGGTGTGGTGTTTGGCCGTCGCTTCCAAGCGTAAGCCAGGACAACGATCAATTTTAAGGTGTTGACCAGGCAACAGTTGTTTAGCCTGTTTAGCATCAAACATTATTCATTCCATTCAACGACTTACGATATGCTTCCTGGACCGGCGTAGCTTGTTAAAAAGCACCTGAAAAAACTACGCCAATATCCGAAGTGTTGCCACATGTAGCCATACGCATAAGTCAGATTAAATTGTTGAGAAACGATATTAAGCCATTGATTTACAATCACTAATTTTGTATTTGTAGATGCCATAAGGCTTCCAAAGGTGGAGGTTTTTCCTAAATGCACTTATTGAACAGAAGCCAGCAACCAAGGACGACAAGCCGCTATCGAGGATGACGCAAGAAATCGCCGCTGAGCTGGCCCCACTCTTCAATAAGGTGGCGTCACAGGTGGCCTATACCGGCTCAGTATTTGGCGATGCCTACGCCCGTCTCTACAGCAATGGGCGCGGCATCGTGGATGTCTACATTGATGAGCTGGTACGCCCGCCCCTGGTACAGCCTTTCGAGCAAGGCAGCCGTACCGTTGGTTATGTCGTCTACACCGGCGAGCGCAACTTCGAGCGTTTAACGATTGAACAGATGGCTCGCCTTAAAATGCCGCGCACGCAATGGGTACCGCAGTACGGCGTACTCGAAAAGTCTTTACGTCTCGCCATTGGTGAGAATGATAAGGACGCCTTGCCGATATTGCCTAGCATGGCTGGCGGTTCCTTGCTCTACAACGCCGAGGAACCCTACGACAAGCTAATGGCGGCCTTATTAGGCTTGGTGGGCCAGCGCTGGATGGATTCGATTGATGAGCAGATGCTATCGGCTAATCTCGAATCGATGACAAAAGAGCAGCAGGCGATCTTTTTAGATTCTATTACCACCATGCTTAAAACTTCTAAAGCCCTCGCTGAAAAAGCGGTGAAAGAAGGTAGGCCCGTGATGGAGCGTATTCGCCATATCCTGCCGGTATTCAATGATAAGCAGCTCATCAATCTCAGCGCATCCGGCCAGTCTGGGCGTAACAGCACCATTACCATTGATGATGTAATGCTGCATGCGCGCATGTTGTCAGGCGCCATTGGCGTCGATTTGTCCATGCTGGGCTTTGCGGATCAATTGGCCGGGGGCTTGGGGGAAGGCGGTTTCTTTCGGGTATCGGCGCAGGCTGCTGAACGCGCTAGGGTGATTCGGGTGGCGCTGGCGGAGTTCTTCCATCAGATTATCGATATTCACACCATGCAGCGCTATGGCGTGGTATTTAGTGCGTCGGAACGGCCATGGGTGATTAATTTCTTTGGCTCAATTTCAGCACTGGAAGCCGAAAAACAGCGCACCCGTGCGGAATCAATGAATGCCGGGCTGCAATTAGCCCAAGCCATGCAGATGATGAAGGACATGGGGGCCAGTGAGAAGGTAATGATTGAGTACCTGGCCAAAATCATGCTGCTCGATGAAGAGCAGGCCAAGCTGTTTGCCACCATCGTCAACGCCAAAGCGGAGGAGGAAGGCGGTGATGGTGAAGAGGGGCCAGCATGAGCTTGTATAACAATATCGCTGACAAGCTCGCCAGCCAAGCGGGTTCCGGTTTTTCTATGGATTCGCTCCTGGGTGGCTTCATTGGCGATGCAGCGACACAGTTAAGCCGTGCAGTCGGTGGCGGTGCGCTAGCCGCCAAGGCGATTAATCTCGGTGCCGGTATCGCCACCCAAGCCGCAACGGGCTTAGTGAATCAGCACTTATCGCTCCGTACCCAACATCAGCTAGGCCAGGGTCTCGGTGTGTTGAACGATCTTTTACGTGGTGATTGGGACAGCGCCGGGGGTCGTTTGCTGGATTCACGCGTCCTGAGCCAGCTTTTCCCCGGCATGCTGGGCAGTCTGGCTACGCAAGCGGCCTATTGGGGGCAGCCCACCCCGCTGTTTGGTGGCATCAGTCCGGCAGAAGCCAAGCGGCGCTATGAAGCCATGCTGGGCGAGTCGTTATGCAGGCAGAACCTCTATCTTCTCGAAATCTCCAGCCCGCTATCAGCAGCGAGTGAGGCTCACCGTTTCAACCTATTCACCACCAGCATTGATTACAGTCCGTTTCAGTTGGCTGCTGAAAAGCACAAAGTCGGCGGCGCGGTGCTGGACAGTGTGCAAGGGTGCGAGGCGGTCGAATTGAGTTTAACCACGATGGACGATCAAGCCGGTTCTTTGAAGCGATGGTTTGCCGCCCACCATGGCGCGGCGGTGGCACGCAATGGCACGGTGGGGGTACCGGCGGATTACGCCATGACCATCAAAATCGTACATGGCTCTGTTACGCCAGAAAGCCGCTATGGTGGCGGCTATGAAGATATCGGCTTATTCCGCCCGAATACCTTGGAGATGCGCCTATCGCGCCAGGAAGACACGGTACAGGAATTGCAGATGACGTTTTCGCAGTTGGATACTTTCATGCGGGCTTAAGTCATGGCACTCAATCACGATGCGGACGGTTTTTTATTGGGTGAGCCCCTTGACCTGAGCAGAATGGTCGCCAGCCTGGCAGCGATACGGCGCGATGTCCGCGCCATCCGGCAGGCGCTCATTCGCGGACAAGGTGGACGTAATAAACTGCCTAGTCTCACTCCACCCACCCCAGGCAATCAGGGAGGTCGTCCGCCTATCATCGCGCCCTTGCCAGGTAGACATTCGCCACCGGCCACCCCGCGCCAGCGTTCACGCTCAAGCCCTAGAGTAGCCAACAGCCGCAGCTCTGCCACCCCACGTACTCGCCAGACAACATCTACGCCAGCGCGCAGAACTGCCGCCACACCAGGTACACGCCGGACAGAACTGAGCCCAAGACGCCAGCCTAAAGCCAGCACCGGCACCACCACATCTACGCCAGCACCAACTCTCACACAAACCAGCAGCTCGGCCACCCCGGTCAAATTGACGCCAGACAGTGCGGACACGCTGACTAAAAGCCTACGCCGAGCACTGGCCCAGCCCGCCAAACCGGCACAGCGCGATGGCCGGGGCCGCTTTATCCGGCGCGATGCTTCTGGTCAGCCGATGTCATCTGGCAGCGATAAAGAAACAGAAGACAGCCGCAACAGAGGCCTGCTACGCACCTTGACCGGCAAGCTTGGCGAAGCCTTAACTGAAGCGGGTCAAGGCATGGAAGAAGCCGACCCCACCGTCAAAGCGTTTAAAGAAGTGGCCGAACCGCTGGGGCGCGGCTTCGGCATACTGACGAATCGGGGGGATAAGCCTAGCGGTGAACAAAAATGGTTACGGCGCATTTTTAGTACGCTATCGATTTTTAAGAAAGAGGAAGGGCTGTACCACAAGATTGCTAATCAGCGCTTAAAAGCGATTCAAGACAAGCCGGTAGCAGAAATGTCAGGCAGCGCTAACGGCGGGCTGTTGTCTCGTCTGCCACTGCTGGGGCCGCTCCTGGCCGGAGGCGGTAAATTACTCGGGGGCCTGCTGCGCCGCCTGCCACTTATAGGGGCTTTATTCGGTGGCCTCAGTCTGGCGGCTGAAGCGTTTGCTGACGACGACCCAGCAAAACCCGGCAAGCGCTCGCAACGTGTAGGTAAAGCCGCTGGCGGTCTGGCGGGTAGTCTTGGCGGTGCTTGGGCTGGCGCGAAGCTGGGCGGCATGGTGGGGGCGATCGGTGGCCCGATAGGTGTGGCCATTGGTAGCGTAGTGGGTGGCGCGGCAGGCTGGTTCTTTGGCGACAAGGCAGGGCAAGTGATCGGTGAAAACATCGGCGGCTGGATAGCAGATTTACGAGCAGCCGATCTACCGGGCCGACTCAGCCAAGCTTGGGAGAACACCACCACCTTTCTGCAACAAAGCTGGCAGAGGGCGATGAGCGGTTTAGCCGGTTTATGGGACAGTGCTAAAAAGACCCTCAGCGACACCTTCAACACCGCGAATGACTGGATCAAAGGCAAGACCGGGATCGATGTTAAAGCCACCGCCATCCAAGTCACAGAGCAGGTCAGCGAGTTGGGCAAACAAGCGGCCACCGCGATCAAGCAAAGCGCGGAATCGCTCGCTAAAACGCCTATTGGCCAAGCGGCAGGCAAAGTAACCAAAGCCGCTGGCGATGCCGTGAATTACGGCGCGGATGTCGTGGTGGATGCGGCTCAATATACCGGCGCCAAGCTCAGCGGCAAAGTCAGCGATAACCAAGCGGCACTGATCAAACAAATGGTGGCAGCCGGAATCACCCACCCGAAAGAGCAGGCGATGTTTTTAGCGCAGATGGATCACGAATCCGGCGGGTTTACCAAGCTAGAAGAACGTTTCAACTATCGTAGCGCTGACCGGATTATGGCCGTCAGCAAAAGCGCCCGTCAACTCGGCAAACCGGCACTGGAAGCAGCGATGGCGCAAGGGCCGGAAGCGGTGGCGGAAGCGATGTATGGCGGACGTATGGGTAACGTCAGCAAAGGCGATGCCTACAAGTTCCGAGGGCGCGGGCATATTCAGTTAACCGGGCGCGACCAATACAAAGCCGCCGGTAAAGCACTGGGTATTGATCTGGTGAACCGCCCTGATCTGGCCGCCAGTCCTGATATCGCCGCCAAAGTGGCGACTTGGTATTGGAAAAACCGTAAAATCAGCCAGGCAGCGCAGCAAGGGGATGTGGAAACCGTTACCCGCAAGATTAACGGTGGACTGAATGGCTTGATTGACCGGCAAAAGAAATACTCGCGCTATCTGGCTAAAACCAGTCGGGGGGAACTGAAGCCTAGCGACAACAAAACAGCAGACGCCGTACCCGCTAAACCCGCCACCCCCACCGCACCTGCCCAAAAGACCGGCCCAGTACCCGCCACTCCAGCCACAACAGACACTTCAAAAACGCCACTGACTAAACAGCTAGCTGCTAAAGCGGCACCCGCTAAACCGGCCATGACGCCACCTGTCTTACCGCGCCCACCTAAGCCACCTGTGATCGTCAATGCCAAGATTCCGGCGCTGCCCTTGGCCCCAAGCACCCCGCCCCCCGCAGACGCGCCAGCGCTGACCATTCCCTTAGCGTCAAGCGGTAGCAAGCAACCGGCCACCGTGGTCGTGCCAGTACAGGATGTGGGTCAGGACGTGCGTGATCGACACATCGCCCATATTGTGACGGGTGGCTTAAGTCAGCCTTGATATTTATTCGAAATGGGTTAAAAATTATCCGATCAATATCAGCCATCTGCTGGTGTGCTGGATGAGGGAAACGAACAGAATGTACTCCCCACCGCCTAGGAAAATGTTTTTAGGTTTATCGCGCCGCTACTATAGCCGACATTTTTTAAATGGCTTACTACCGGCCATGTTGTTGGTCGTGCTCTTGATTCATCACGATTACCGGATATTGCTTGGTCTGGCGGTAGCGATAGCCATCCATACCGGCTTGTATCCTTATGCGCGTTTTGCTTATGAGGATCTGGCTATGTGTATTTTTCGCACACCCGTGTTCACGCATCCGGTGCTGGTGTCTGTGGTTAACGCCTTGGCGACCTTGCTCTGCTGGATGGCGTCCCCTCTATTGGCCCCGCTGGGCTTGTTCGCTCTTTACCGGCGCTATAGGCGAGCGTAGTTCATGCGCTGATTCCGGCAAACTGGTCGGCTCGTCCTGCTTGCTCAAAAGGTGTGGCGCTACGCCTTTAACCAACTTTAGTTGCTGAGCCTTGGCATGCACCCCAGGCTGCGTTCGACCGGGTAATAAGGACACGCAAGCCTTGCCCTGACGGGGATATTCACGCTGTAGAATGGTCAGTTCTTCCTTACTCCAAGTGGGCGACTTTCTGACTGTGATCCCTAGTCCTTGCGCCTTGGACACGACTCCCTGTTGGGTACGCCCTGGAAACAAGTCTACGCATGCCAATCCCTGGCGTGGAAACTCTCTCCGTAAAACTTCTATTTCGGCCTCACTCCACTGAATATGCACCGCTCGCTCCAGACCAAGCATGCGGGCCTTACCTATTATCGCTATCGTGGTTCGGCCAGGGAAGAGCTGGCTGCAAGCCTTCCCCATGCGGGGATACTCGCACTGTAAAATGGCTAACTCTGATTCACTCCATGACTCGCTAGAGTGAAAAGGCTGCAAGCCTAGTTTCTCGGCCCGCCCGCGTACCATATTAACGCTACGTTCGGGTAAATAGCGTTGCTGTAAAGCTGCTACCACCATCGTGCTATAGTGTTCTCTCAATAAGGCGTCCTCACATTTCGTCCAAGGCCGTCGCTTGGGTAGAGTACGCAAGCCAAGCTTAAGGCAAACGACTTTCACAGCCCCGTATGTTCGTTGTGGAAAATATTGCTTCTGCAATGCTTGCAAGGGTGCTGAACCAAAGAGCTGACGCAGCAAGGCTAGTTCCTCTTCTGTCCAGTCGCCCACCCCCTTTTTAGTCAGGCCCAGCATATGCGCCCGTGTCTGAATAGCCAGGACAGTACGTGTCGGCAGATGCTGCTGTTTCAAGTCAACAGCCAGCATCGTGCCGTAATGCTGCTCTAACAAGCGAATCTCATCCAGCGTCCACTCGATGATTTTTCTACCGCCCCTTTTTTTGGACTGAGCAGATTGCTTTTTCATCCCTCACTCCACGTCAAAAACCAAAAACCCATTTTTTCCTGCCCACTATATGTGCGTAGCACACCAGCCCCCCCCGCTGCTGCGCCAGTTCCCCAATCGCAGCAGCAACGCTCAGACTAAGCGCGCTTAGCAGCCTGCTGCCGTACCGGCACCGTCTTGGTATAGGTGGCAAACACCCTGTCCCATAATGGTAACGTCACACCAAAATTCATCTCAATACCCTTTTGATGGTGTAGTGCATGGTTATGCGCTAGACCACCGATAAAACGATACAAGAAGGAATCTGGCCGGTGCATGCTGTAATGCAAAGTCAGATAAGCAAAATACCCCAGCATGAAACCAGCAAAAACACTACTGGCATGCAAGAAGTAGGCTGGAACCCATAGCCCCACACAGATGAGCGTCACCAGCCAACCGGAAATACCGATATGTGCCAGCTCATCAACGTGATGCGCCCAATGATCGCGCCGGAAATGCACATGAAAGGAATAACGGTGCAGCAAATACTCCAGCAATGACCAGGCCAGCACGCCCAGCGGCAACTGCCACCAGACAAGCGGTGCCAACCATAAGGCCAAACCGAATAACAAGGGGATAGTCAGAAAATCCAGAAAATACGCTAGTGGGCTCAGTTGCCACCTTTTTGAAACTGCCATGTACGTTGTACGTCCTTTATTGCTGCTGCGGATAACCTTAAAACAGCCTTACGTTAAAAAATGAGCTTGATGCCAACAACCAATCTGACAATCGTCAAACACCTCTCTTTCATTGGGTTTACTGGCGGGTATCGCCTAGGATGCCAAGCGGCCCCTGTCCCTCACAGCGACGACAACAACACCGCGCCGCAAGTGGTCACATCCCCCTCATACGCCAGCGCCTTGCCATGGTGGCGCTTGCCACTGGCCCCCGCCACAATCGCAAACTCTCCCTTGCATTGCGGACAGCGCACCAGACAACCCTCAGCCGCCACCGGCACCCCACCCGCACTACACTGCTCCAAGGCGGTGATCACTTGGCCGCCGTGGCTGCTGCCATCGCCCAGCCGAATCACGCCTTTACCGCTGCTATTACGCATCCTGTTTTCCTCGTACTGTGCTTAAGCCTGTTCCTGCTCTACCCAGTGCCAACTGACCTTACTCTCATCTTGTGGCGATAAAATCCCCACCCGTGGGAACTGCCGCCCCTGCGGACAGGACATCGGTGCGTAATTCGCCACTTTCTGCGCCTGCGGGTGATCATCCGTCAGTTGTGGCCGCCATAAACCCGATTGCGGCACAATCGCCCCTGCTGCCTGCACCGGCGGCGGCACTGTTTTCCACAAACTCTTACCCACCCCAAACGCATTACGGGGGCGCAGATAACCATTAGCCTCACGCCGGGTAGGGCCAAACAAGGCGTTATCAAAAAATCCTTTGGTTTCCACCTCCACCGGCCAGGCTTGCGCCAATTTCGCCTGCTCCGCATCACCCAACTGATTCTGAAACTGATCCGCTTCTTCCTGATCAATACGCAGCTTGCGCAAAGCCAGCGCGATTCCCTCTAATTGCGTGATAATCTCCGGGCACAGCTCACGCAAACGCTTCAATAAGCTCTTATCATCGCTGCCGATATAGACGCCGGTCTGATCGCGCCGTTGCCGCTCAACAGAGTCGGCCTCCTTCAGCAACAACTTACGTAGATACACCTCCCGCTCCCAACTGGTCACAAAACCGGACAGCACAAAACAGGCCAGCGAATCGTGCACAAAATCATCCAAAAGCTTATGCGAGGGCATCGCGGCAGCGTCGGCCCACTGCCCGGCCCCATGCGGTAAAGGCAAATGCAGGCGCAACACCTTAAACGCCCACTGCTCCCATGCCTTTAATGGCTGACCGGACGCGGTGGCATTGCGCTGTGCGCGATTCGCCTTGATATTACGCATATCCCAACGTCGCGCATCCTCATCGCCACGCCGTTCACGAATCTGCAACATGCGCATATCCCCCTGTAACAAGTTATTAAAGCTGATAATATTTTCTTTTGTCTGCGCATCTTTACAGCGACGTACCCCGCTAAAGTCGGCCATATCTGGCCCCTGGCGTACCCCGCGCCATAGGTAGTACAACTCCATATGCTTCTGCACCATGGGCATATACTCGCCACGCTCCGGCAAATCCAGCGTCTGCATATAATCCTCATACGCCTGCTTTAAGGCCGGGCTAACCTGGAAGTCTGCCTTGATATCTGGCGTCAAGCGCCCCCAATCCATGAATGCCACCCCGGCCACCAAGGCCGCCTTATACATATGTACCAAAGGGATTTGTGACAACAGGTCAGCCACTTGCGGGCTACGACCATGCTCTCCAGGGCCATAGCCGCCACCCACATCAGAATGCACACCAGGATAGAGCCAGGTTTGCAACTGCATGCCCGGTGGCTGGGTAGAGGGGAAATTCTCGCGCTGCTCATGTCCCGCCATAAAATGCACAGCTTTCTTTACCAGCGCGGGGAGTGGCTTATCCAACACCACCCCGGCCCAGGCATGGTGGCCGGTATTAAACGCTACCGAATCCGGCAGCCCCACCGAGGCGACCGCATCCATCATCCCCAAAAAGCGTATCTCCACCGGTCGCCCGACAAACAGAGCCCCCCCCTCAATCGGCAGATTCAACTACGCCATCTCCTGGCGTTCACCGTCTCCATCCATCAACTCAGCAAACCAGTGGCAGAAAGCCGCCGCTTCGACCGCACCACGCGAAAAGCCGAATACCGACACCACGATATTGGTAATCACCGGCTTGCTGCGCCCTAGCTCCCTACGCAGCGTCGCCGCCTTCTCTTTCACTTCTTTCTTGAACCACTCCGCCCGCGACAACGGCTCCGGCCCATTCTTGGTGGGAGCGCGCTCGACCTCACGGCTATAACGCTTGAGCAGAGCTGGTATATCCTCATCTGGAAACGGAAGACCTTTTAATACCGAACTATGCACCGCGTTATACATCTGTAACAACGCATACAGCAGCCGCGACTGACCACCTGCGGCAAATGCCTTACCGCTGGTAGACTCAGCCATTTCGCCAATTTCTGGGAAGGGTGTGCCCACACCCGGAATATAAAACGCAAAATAGCCATCGCTATTATCGTATTTATGAGCATCAAACAAACGCACGATATTACTATGCCCTTTAGTCGGCTTATCGCGCAGCATATTATTATTGGTGCCGTCAAAAAAAACACCAATATTGAGTAATTGCTGGCACTTTTCAGGATTTTTTAAAAATGGCGCAGCATCACGGCTGCATACATCGCTACTTGCCTTAATATCGGCTAAGCTAAGCGCTGCATATTTTTCTACTGGATAGGGAGCTAATAAGGGGGCATTATTAATCACCATGATTTTACTCTCCTTTTTTTCCAGGCATTGGTTCAGGAAACTTGCGTTGCTTACCAGGGAAAGGGACAGGGTGATCAATATCTGCAGGTGACAAATTAGTTGACACAACTCTAATCACTTCATTATCAAAGAAATGCACAAAAATTCGGCCTGGCCTATCATAAGGCTCAATTTCAACGATTTTTTCACTCCAAGCTCTTTCTCCTTTTGCGTCGACTTGGCCATCAAATCGCCACTTTACTGTCACTTTCAAATCTGGCCGCCATGTCCGAGGAATCATGACACAGCAACTGGTTTTACCACTGATGCTATTTTCACCAGTGTTAGAACCATAGGCACCATTAATATAAAAACCATAAATAAATTTATCAGTATGATTAACTGCACTCATTGATACGCCAATACGTTCATCATTTTTATTTGCCAGACTAGTACACGCGGCAACTAGTAATACCGTCGCTAGTAATAATGCTTTAAAAAACCTTGCTTTAACCATGCCAATACTCCTTATTAAGTAAAGTGGTACGCTGACTCTTATTAACGATAAAAAATAAAGCCTGTTTATTTAATCAAGCTTATTTTTTTATTTTCATAAATATCGAAACTATCGTCGATTCTTTTCAGTCTCTTCCGATTCAAAGCGTGTACAGATATTGCCGTAATTGCAACAACCGGTCGTCCTCTTTGACTTCGGCTTCATCCAGTTGCCGCAGGTAGCGGTGACATTGTTCATACAGTTCAGAAGGCCGGTGAGACTCAAGCAGGGCACAATCACGTTCATACATCTGCGCCAGCAGCATATCGACTTCGCAGTTGGCCATCAGCTTCTGGTAGCGGTAGTCGTTGAGTTCATAAGCCCCACTAGCAGGAGGGGCGGCAGCTTGCAGCGTGGCGGTTTGTGCGCCACCCAGCCGTTTCAGGCCACCCTCGCGGCCGATTACCCACCAGTCGTA
>JACCFC020000042.1 GCA_020830965.2 Neisseriaceae bacterium TC5R-5 | reverse complement strand
TTTGGTTGGCTGGAGAAATGCAGACGTTTGTGGAAGAACTGCGAGCGTAAGCTCAACTCAAGTTTGCAACTCGTTCATCTGGCATTTCTCGTCCTGCTACTTCGAAGATCGTGAACAGGCTCTAAAGCCATAAACACGCCATGCAGGCGAGTTTTATTATTGGGCTGTCGTGGCACCCTAACTTTGGCTTATGTCACTGCTTCCTTCTTTGAGCATCTAAAAACGCTACTGGCAGAGTAAATCGCAGCAGAGCAAGGGCCGTCAGGCTCTTGATTTTAAAAATCGCAAGACGGAGCGCGGGGCATTGATCTTGCGCTGGCACGCGAGCAGATTGCGCACGGCTTCAAGTTGCAGGCTTGCTGGTTTTATGAATTTGCGCTGATTGCACGAATAAATTTCAAGCGATAGCTTTAGCTTTTGTTATTATGAAATCTAGCTAAAACTGCGTGTAGCGCCTAAGATTGCAACAGTTACTGTATCGGTTTGCCATAGGAGTTGTACTGTAAGACGATGGTTAACCGTCCTGGAAGGTGGATTGTGATAAAACAGCTAAGAATCAGGCTAGGGGTGGTGCTGGTAGCTTTACTTTGTACGGTTGATGCCTGGGCGAGTCTGGGCCGTCTCAATGTTCGTTCTCACCTTGGTGAGTTGCTGCAGGCGGATATTGAGTTGACCGGTGTTCGTGCCGAGGAGTTTGACAGTGCTAGGGTGGGGCTAGCTGGTGCCGATACTTTCCAGGAGTTGAATGTTGATTACGCCCCTACACTATCTGCTCTGCGTTTTTCCTTAACACCCGGCCCGAATGGGGTGATTGTTCGTGTTAGTTCAGTCAATCCTATTAATGATCCTTATCTACGCTTTGTCGTAGAAGCCAAGACGGCCAGTGGTCGGTCTGTGCGTAATTACACCGTGTTGCTCGATCCGGCTGATTACACCGCCCAAACTACGGCGGTGAATATTGTGCAGGATCAGCCTAATTATGCCAATAGCGACCAAGCCAGCCGCTATCGCAATAATCCCGCTCCGGCAGAACCGACAGGGCCACAAACGCTGGCTGCCGCTCCTGGGCTAACTCTGCACAGTCTGGCGCTACAAGCTCGCCCTAAAGGGGCCTCCTTAAAACAAACGATGGCGGCGCTGGTGCAGGCTAATCCCCAGGCTTTTATTGATGGTGATAGCGCGCGCTTACGCGAGGACGCGATACTTAATGTACCCTCTGCGCAAAAAATACGCTCGCTGACAGCGGTACAAGTCGCCCGTATTCTGGGTGCCGCCCCGCCGCCAAATCACGCTACTAACCCTGGCCGTGCTAAATCGGCACCCGCTCCAGCCGTTGTAGCGAAACCGGGCAAAGATGTACTCAAGTTACTGCCTGCCGAGGCGACTGCCACCCCAACTAACAGCCAGCTGGGTGAGTTGGAACAGCAAATCAGTCAGCGGGAACAGGATCTGAAAAAGGCCGAAAGTCGCATTACGGCCTTGGAAGAGCAACTGAAAGCCCTGCAGTCGGGTCACGCTATCACACCGATTGCTTCCGCACCGCATGCTGCTGTTGCCGCGAGTGCGCCGGCTGGTGCCCATATTGCGCCGCAGCCGCACGCAACGGCCTCTCATCCTGTCGTGAAGAAGGCGGGGCATAAACCGGTAATGCCTCCGCCTGCTCCGGCGCCTTCCTTCTGGGATTCGATATTGACCTATTTGCCCTGGGTCGGCGGGGGTATTGCTGCCTTGGGTTTGCTGGGCGGTGTGATTGTGCTGGTTTTGCGTCGGCGCAAAGCGCCAGCGGAGTTACTACCCTTGTCTTCGAATATGAGCGCCGTGGCGGGAGCAAGCAGTCAGAGTGCTACTGCGCTCCCTGGTGCCGGTAATTCGTTTATGAGTAACTTTACCCAATCAAACGGTGCCATTGACACGGTAGAGGTGGATCCTATTGCGGAAGCGGAAGTCTATATCGCTTATGGTCGTGATCTGCAAGCCGAAGAAATCCTGAAAGATGCTCTGAGTAAGAATCCGGCCCGACACGAAGTACGTCTGAAGCTGATGGAGATTTATGTTTCCCGTAGCGACAATATTAATTTTGAAATGCTGGCGCGTGAGCTGCACAGTGCGCTAGATGGTCGTGGGCCAGTTTGGGCGCAAGCGGCTGAGATGGGGCGGACTTTGGATCCGGGCAATCCTTTGTACCAGATCGCTGAAAAAGAAGTGGCCGAGCTAGAGTCAGTGCCGAATATTGCTCCTGTTGTTGAGGCTGGCATTGATCTGGACCAAGAATTGTTTGGCGAAACCGTGCTGGCTGAGCCTACTGCACCAGAGGCAGCGGCTCCGGCAGATGCGATTGACGATAATTCGATGGCAGTGGCTGACCCCTTGGCCTCTTTATTTGAGAGTGCTGACACCAGTGAAGCGCTAAAGCCGGCTGATGCGGCACCATTGGACTTTAATCTGGATAGTCCCTTTAGCACAGAGTCGATGATGATGGAGGAGGCTCAGCCGGAGAACGTGCCAGAGGCTCCGATTGCCGAAACCAATCTTCTGGATTTTGATTTCAAACTAGATAGTCCTGAAGTGAGTTCATCTATTGAAACATCTGAAGCCGCTGCGATGGCCAGTCTGGAGTCATTGTATGCCGGGGAAGAGTTAAATAACCTTGTCCCAGCTACCGTCACTGCTGCAGACCTTATGCCGCCAGAGGAGGAAAGTGTTGAGGATGACTCTTTAAGCACCAAGCTGGATCTGGCTAAGGTGTACTTGGATATGGGTGATAAAGAAGGCGCACGGGAAGTGCTGCAGGACTTGATCGGCGAAGCCAAAGATCCACTGAAAACTGAGGCACAGGCCTTATTAAGTAGTCTTGACGGCTAAGAGCGTCTTAGGGGAAGCGGTTTATGGTGGCGAAAAGTCGTTTGCGCTGTGTAGGAGCTTTACTGCTGGGGATGGCGTTTACCCCATGGGCGAGTGCCGGGCTTGGCTCTATCAAAGTATTGTCGGCGGAGGGTGAGACATTCCGCGCCGAGATTCCAGTGCTGGACGAAGCGACTAGTGGCAATGTGCTGGCTAATTTGGCGGATAGAAATCGCTATCCTTCGCTGTCTAGCTATAGCGGCTCGGTGGCCTCTTTGCAGTTTGTGCCGATATTCCAGGCTGATGGCAGTTTACAGAAAGTATTGGTCACCGGCCCCGCCAGCTTTCCTGAGTCTTTACTACGCTTTGCAGTAGAAATTCGCTGGCCTGCTGGTCGCATGGTGCGCGAATTTGACGTCGACTATCAGCGTGATGGCCCACGGAAACCGGCTCCCTTGCCGCATGATAGGGATGGTGACAAAAAAGCGATATTACATTCCGACTCATCGCCACGACTGGATCATCTCGGCTTCGGAGAGCTGAAAGTTCTATCGCGCCTGGGTGAGCCTGTGCATCTTGAACTGGCCCTATTCGGCGCGGCGCTGGACACGGATAAACCGCCACAGGTGAGGGTGCTGGCACTGGCCGATGAGCAACAGCCATCAGCACAACAACAGCAGCTACTGGCCTCGATGGCGCTGCAATGGGACAAACTAGCCAGTGGTAAATGGCTACTGCATTTGCGTACGCCTGATGCCTTAGAAGACCCCAAGCTAGCTTTCCGCCTGCAAATCATGGCAGGTGCATTAAAGGTCGAAAAAGACTACCGCATTGTGTTTGACGCCAGCGCCCTAGCTCAAGTCAGTGCTTCGTCGGTGGGTGATAAGCACGAGCCCGAATCATCGTGGCGCAGCTATCGGGTGTTGCCGGGGGATACCTTGTCTGGCCTTGCCCAGCGAGTACGTGGCGCTGCCAGTCGTGAGCAGGCGGCAGCGCAACTGTTCGCCAGCAATAGCGAGGCGTTTATTCAAGGTGATGTGAATCGATTACGTGCCGGAGCGGTATTGCATTACCCGGCACAGTGGCGGCTGATGCCGCGTCGTCTGCCAAGCCGGGTAGTGCATACTGCTGCGCCACGTCCAGCCAGTATTAACAATCAGCAGCAGCGCTTAGCACAAACGCTGTTGCAGCAGGACGAAGCCTTGCGGCAGGCGGAGCAAAGAGCGCAGGAATTGGCGGACAAGCTGGCAAACCTGCAGAGTCAACCGGCTCCAGCGGCATCACAGCCGTATACGGCAACCATTCCGCTAAGATCGCCCCTCCATTCCGCCAGTAGCGCCAAAGCCGTACAGGCAAAGCAGAAGCAGCCCGCTAGCCTGCTCGACAGCCCACTGGTTTATCTTCCTTTAACGGCCGGGGCTATTGCTTTAGTCGCCGGGGGAGGGTGGTGGTGGCGACGTCGCAAACATAAAGCACAGAGCAATATCATCGCGCAACATCATGCAGAAGCCCCCATGACCGCTTTAGGAGAAGTGCTAAACAAAAGCGAAGGCTTAGAGGTGGTGCCAGCAGACCCGATGGCCCAAGCCGATGTATATGTTGCCTATGGGCGTTATGAGCAGGCCTTGAGCATTCTGCGAGAGGCCTTGCTAGCAGACCCGATGCGTCAGGATCTGCGTTATAAGCTGTTGGAAGTGCTGGCAGCACAGCAGGACAAAGCCGCTTTTATTGCCGAAGCCACCGCGACGAAACAGCGTTTTGGCCCGGATAGCACCTTATGGCAGCAGGTATGTGAATTAGGTCGCCGGCTTGATCAGAGCAATATTTTGTTCTCCCCTGATGCCGTCGCTGCATCGCAGCCAGAGGCCGTTGCCGCCGCAAGCAGTCTGACAGAAGAAGCGCAGAAGGAAGAACTGGTCAAGCTTTATCGGGAAATGGGGGATAATGAGGCGGCAGAAACCTTGCTGAAAGAGTCTGGCTAGGGGGTAAGCGCTACAAGTACTAGCCTTGAAACCGCGTTCTGCTATTAATTTGCAATATTTTCACGATTCCATTCCCGTCAGCGGGCGTAATTTTGGTACCATGGCCGCGCATTCTTTACTGAATCGGATCATGCCTCGTTCTCGTCTTTTATTTTCCCTGCTATTTGCTTTATTCGCTGCCCCAGCCTGGGCGCAGTTGGAGTACAGCGTGCGTATTGATGCGCCTTCTAGTATCAGCAGTATCCTGCAAACGCATCTGGAATTGATTACCAGCCGCGAAGATGAGGATATGGATCAGGAACTGCTGGATGATTTGGTACGCGGCACCCCGGAAGAAGTGCAGCGACTACTGGAAACCGAAGGCTATTTTGCTGCGCGGGCCACTGTTAAAAGCGAAGGTAGCCATCGCTTTATCGTGACAGTGGAACCGGGCGAGCCGGTACTGATTGAAGACGTCACCATCCGGCTTAAGGGGCCGATACGTGATGAGCAAGACTTTCAGACGCGCTTTGCCCAGGTGCTGGAAGTCTGGTCTTTGCCGATAGGTGCGCCCTACCGCCAAGACGATTGGGATAGCAGTAAGCGAGCGGTGATGCGTTTGGTGACGGCGGATCGCTTTCCGACAGCCAAGATGACCAGCAGTCGCGCAGATATTGATCCGCAGACACGGCGTGCCAACCTGCTGGTGGATGTGGATAGCGGTCCCTTGATTCGTTTCGGGCCGATCAGCGTCAAAGGACTGGAACGCTATCCCGAGAATATCGTTACTGGTTTGGCCGATTTTTCGTTGGGCTCACCTTACCGTCAGCAAAAGCTGCTCGATTATCAGACGGCGATACAACAATCCCCGCATTTCTCTAATGTGATTGTCAGTACCGAGATGAGTAGAATCGATGCCGAACAACGTGTACCGGTCGAGGTGGAGGTCACCGAGTTGCCCAAGCAAAAGCTGGAACTGGGCTTAACCTATGATTCTTCCGATGGTGCCGGGGTTCGCTTGGGCTATGACTATTACAATCTTTTTCAGCGGGGCTATACTGGCTCGGTAGTCGGCAGTTGGAACAGCACTCAACAGTCGCTGTCACTGGGGCTGGGTTTTCCGCGTCAGGCCGATGGCTATTCCCATACCATTACCGGTTCCTTGAAGAATGACGAGATACAAGGTTTGCAGACGCGCACGGCTAATCTGGGCGCCTGGCGTATTCGAACGCGTGGCAATATCGAGTCGCGTTTGGGTGTGGAGTATTTGCTAGACAGTCAAGAGGCTGGGGAAGTGCTGACCCGGGATAGCCATGCCTTGCAAATGGTATTCGGTTGGACACAACGGGCCGTCGACAATTTGATGCGCCCACGTTCCGGTTTTCTGTGGGATGTGCAGTTATCCGCCACACCGGGCAGTGTTCTAGCCTCCACGCCTTATGTGCGAGCTTACGGGCGTACCGTTGCCTATTGGACGCCTTTTCCTAAACAAGGTACGTTTGTCGGCCGCTTGGAAATGGGGCAGGTGTGGGCACGGGATGGTAATGCCGTGCCTTCTTCCATTCTGTTCCGTGCTGGTGGCATTAACAGTGTGCGCGGTTATGAGTTCCAGAGCCTGGGCTTACCCGGCCCGAATGATTCGGTGCTTGGCGGACGGGTAGTGGCGACTGGCAGTCTGGAGTATCAGATACCAATTGTTAGGCCGGACTGGGCGCTAGCTCTGTTTACCGATGCTGGTAATGCCGCCGATAGCTGGCAGAGTTTCTCGCTAGCCCGTTCCTACGGTGTCGGTGTGCGCTGGATGAGCCCGGTCGCACCATTCTCTTTTGATATTGCCAAGGCGCAAGAGGACGGCAAAATACGCTGGAATCTGAGCCTGGGCCTGGCTTTCTGATGATCTTGCCCTGATGACTGACACCGACCTTACGCCTGCTGTAGAGATACCGCCCCCGCCCCCCCCCGGCCCACCTGCCAAACCCAGGCGTCAATGGCTACGCTTGTGCTGGCGCGTGCTGCGCTCCACGCTATTATTGCTGCTTATTTTATTCATGCTGCTGTGTGGGGGCGTGCTGTGGCTGCTAGGCAGTCATAGTGGCTTTGCCTGGCTGATGGCAGAGATGGGAGTGCTAAGCGGCCAGTTGGTCAGTGTGCAGCATAGCCAGGGTAATCTGTGGGATGGCTTTACGCTGAGCGAATTACGGGTGCGCACGGCTGCTGCCGATGTCGACATTGACTCACTCAAATTCAGTTGGCAGCCACAGGCCTTGTGGCAGCGTGAACTATGGGTGCGACAATTAAAAGCAGGGCACGTTAAAGTCCGTACCAAACCCACTCCCCCGACCCCGGATACCGGCGCACCACAATCCTTGTCCTTGCCGCTGCATCTGCGTATTGATCAGTTAGCTATCGCCAGCCTGCAGTTAGTCAGCGAAGACATCACACTGTATAAACTGGCAGCCAGCTACCGCTATGACGGCGAGCAACACCAATTGCGCCTGAGCCGGCTTGGCAGCCCTTGGGGGCAGGCTAATCTACGGCTTAATCTGGCTGCTGCCAGCCCGTTTGCATTGAGCGGCGAGCTCAAAGCCAGGGGTGAGTTGGACGAGATACCGGTACAGGCGCAACTGAGCTTATCCGGTAGCTTGCTTAAGCTGGGTGTTAGTGGCCAATTGGGTGGTAAGGGTTTGCTGGCCGATATCAAGGGTGAGTTGTTACCGTTTGCTAGCAATCCGTTCAATAGTTTCACCCGTCTGGATGTGCGTGTGGGTGGGATCAACCCGCAGGCTTTGCAGGAAGATTGGCCCAAGGGCAAGTTGAACCTAGCGGTGTTTGCCGAACCGGATGGTCACCAGGGCGTAAGCGGCGGTTTGACGCTGACCAACGAAGTTCCCGGCCCGTTATCACAACACAAATTACCGCTGTCCTTGTTGGTAGCTCAGTTCCGGGGCGATGAAAAATCCTTGCAGCTGTTCAATACCAAGGCACAACTGGCGGGGGGAGAGCTGGATGTCAGTGGTGAGCTCAAGCCAAGCGGCATGCGCTTGGTGCTGGATATCCGTCGGCTGGCTTTGCAGCAACTGCATGCCAGCGCCCCGGATGATCGCCTGAGCGGTCGTATCCAACTGGACGGGCCGTTTGCCCGGCCAAATGTCGAGGCCGAACTGAATGGCCGAGTCTTGCAAGCTAAGACTAGCCTGGCGTTTGCACCGGAGCCAAACTCGGCCCTGCTGATTAAACAGCTGGAATTGAGTGCTGGCGCCGGCAAGCTGGCCCTAACCGGGCAACTTGGTCTGGCCGGGACGCAAGCTTTTAGTGTGAACGGTAGTTTGCTGCGAGCCGACCCAGCGCGTTTTCAGCCCGGTTTGCCCGCCGGTGATTTAAACGCCAGCCTGCAAGCAAAAGGCCAACTGAACGGGCCGTTGACGGTGGGCGTGAAGCTGCAGTTTGGGCCTAGTCGCTTATCCGGTGCGCCTTTGTCTGGCAATCTGGACTTACAACTGCTCGGCGAACGACTACAGTCGCTGACTGCTGATTTGCGGTTGGCACAAAATCGCCTGCAAGCACAGGGCAGCTATGGCCGTGCGGGTGATCGCCTGCGTTTAAATATTGATGCCCCCAACTTATCGTTGCTGGGGCCCAGCTTTGCTGGTGTGATTAAAGGGCAGGGCGAGTTAAGTGGCACACCACAAGTCCCGGTGCTTACCGCACAACTGCAAGCAGAAAAGCTGCGCCTGCCCGGTGATATCGCGGTGCGTTCCATGCAGTTCAGTGGCAATGTTAAAGCCGACCAAAATAGTCCATTCCAACTGCAATTAGATATCGATGCCCTGAAAGCCGGTGATTTGCGCGCGCGCCAGTTGCGGGCCAGTGCGCAAGGAACCCGCAGCAAGCATAGCTTGCAATTGGAGGGCAACTTCCGCGTCGCGGAAAATCCCTATCAGCTACAACTGGCTGCCGATGGTGGTTTGCGCTCGGATAGCGGTGTCTGGAGCGGCGTGCTACAGCGCCTGGCCTTACAGGGCAAACCCAGCTTGCTCTTACAGGCACCGGTTGCGCTGGAATTAGGGAGTGAGCGGATAAAAGTGGGGGCGGCACAGCTCAATGCCCTAGGGGGACAAATCAGCTTGACTGAACTGGTGCGACAAGCCAATGGCGTGCTGAGTACCCGCGGTGAGGCACGTGGCCTGCAATTGGCGCAACTAGCCCCCTTCTTCACCTTGCCGGTACAGCAAAATCTGGTACTGGATGCCGACTGGAATCTTGATCTGGCCGCCCAGGCCAAGGGCCAGTTGCGATTACGACGTGCCAGTGGTGATATTCAACTACCGGGTGATAAAGGCCATACGACGGCGCTAGGTTTGAAAAGCGCCATGGTTAGTGCCTCTCTGGAGGGGAAGCGGCTATTATTTGATGCCAGTATCGAGAGCCGCTTCGCCCAGCTACAGGGCAAAGGCTCCCTGCCCTGGGAGGGCGGCAACATCAATCTGAAAACCCCGCTGGAGGCCAGATTAATGCTCAATGCTCCGTCGCTGGAGGCGGTGTCGGCGCTGGCCGGGCCATCGCTGGATATTGCCGGTCAGATTTCGGCCGATGTCAGTCTGAGTGGCCCACTCGGCCAGCCGCAGGCACAAGGGAGTATTCGTGGTGACAAGTTATTGTTTGCCGATCGCCGCACCGGTGTCCGGCTAGCCGATGGTAGCTTGCAGGCGCGATTGGAAGGCCGTCAGTTGCTGATGGACAAACTCAGCTTTAAAGGTGGGGAAGGGACGGTGCAGGCCAGTGGCTCGTTGGATCTGCACAACGAACGGCCTGATGCACGCATTAAAGTGGTTCTGGATAAGTTTGGTGTATTTGATCGCCCTAACCGGCGTCTGGTGGTGTCTGGCCAGGCAGAAGTGGCGATGTTGAATGGTGAGTTGTCGCTGAGTGGCCGTATTGCGGCTGATCAGGGGCGTATTGGCCTGCCTAAGGCTGGTGCACCCACGTTGAGCGACGATGTGGTGATTGTCGGCCGTGCTGAGCCGGCGCCTTCTGCCTTTAGCAGCATGCCGCTGCACGTCGACTTGGAGCTGGATCTGGGTAAGCGTTTCCGCTTTAGTGGTCAGGGCCTAGAGGTGGATCTGACCGGTTCGGTACGGGTGACGGCCAGCCCCGGTGCGGCACCGGCAGCGCGTGGTCAGGTGCGGGTGGTACGCGGGCGTTATCGTGCTTATGGTCAGGATCTGATTATCAGCTATGGTGCGATTACCTTTAATGGCCCGCTGGATAACCCGTCATTAAATGTCCGAGCCAAACGTCGTCTCTCTCCTGTCGGTGCTGGCGTCGAAGTGAGTGGTACCGTAGCTGCGCCGCAGGTACGCCTGATTGCTGACGAACCGATGAGTGATAAAGACAAACTGGCCTGGCTGGTATTGGGACGACAGGCCAGTGGTGAGCGTGACAATAATGATATGGCCGCCTCGGCTGGTGCCTTCCTGGCCGGTTCATTAAACGATCAGATCGGCTTGTTTGACGACTTGGGGGTGACCAGTCGCCGCGAACGTACTATGGCTGATGGGACAGTCAGCCCAGCCGAGCAGGTGGTGACAGTGGGCCGGCAGCTTACCCGTGAGATCTACCTGGGCTATGAATATGGTGTCAGCAGTGCCGAGCAGGCGGTGAAGATGATTTATCGGCTGAGCAAGGGCTGGTCGGTGGTGCTGCGGGCAGGCAATACTCAATCTCTGGAGTCACGCTATACCTTGCGTTTTGATTGATACGCAGATTTTTGTCTACTTAAGAACCGCTAACAAAACCTCAAAGAGCGCCTGAGCCAAGGCGCGCCGACGCAGACAGTAGCCGTAGTACGGCAAGGAGGCGCAACGTTGGATCAGGGGCTGTGTGAGCGGCTTTAAGTGCGGCGTTAGCGATTGAAAACTTGAGAGCTGACAGCCGCTAGGCTGATTTGTGGGCTGCTAAGTGGTGTGGGGCCCATGGTGATCAGATCGGCTGCGGCTGCCATCGACGCTTGTGCCAACACAACAATATTTGCCCCATCAATATAGGCCTGATTGGCAGCCTGGACGATACCGCTTAGGTAGCCTTGCTGATCACCTGTCTGAAACATTGTCCATATCCGTGGTACCAGTTGTATTTCCATACTGCTGTTTGTCGCTTGGGCAGCGGCATGGAACAGTTGTGAACTGGTTAACAGCGTGCTTGGCGCAGCACAGAGCACCACTATCCTGCCACCTATCTTTGCCGCCGCTTCGGCCAGCAGCGCATCGACGCGCTGCACAGGTACTGTGCTGGTATTGTTAAAGGCGTCTACTGCTGGGCCAAGGGTAGAGCAGCTTAATAATACGGCGCAGGCGTGTTGTTGCAGTACCGCGAGTGCCTGTTGCGTGCTGCGGATAATGTCCTTGCTTAACTCTGCCGCCTGCTCGGCTGCGGCTAGCAAATCTGCCCGTACCGTATGCTGCAGTGTACCGGCGGGTAAACCCAAATGCTGTGCGGCAGTTTCGAACAGGCTGATATTACTGGCAGCAGTATGTAAGCAGGCGATCCGCATAGTGTTTCCTAGTGATTAACAGCCGCTAACAAAACGCCTGATCCCGCATTGCGCCCCCTTGCCGTCCCATTGGGACTTGCTGCGTCGGCGTGCCTTGGCTCAGGCGCTCTTTGAGGTTTTGTTAGCGGTTTTAAGGTGGGTGAATTATTCACCGTGGATTTTAGACGGGTGAGCGGGGGAGGGCGAGTGACGTTGTTCAAGAAAACAGCGGGCTTAGCCATCGCGCTATTTGCTCCAGATTTGTCGCATCGACAGTATCAAAATGCTTGAGCTGAGTAGAGTCCACATCCAAGACCGCACATACCACACCCTGCGAATTGTGAATGGGAACCACGATTTCTGAGCGTGCCAGTGAGGAACAGGCAATATGATCGGGGAAGGCTTCGACATCTGGTACAACTAAAGTGCGGTTCTGCTGCCAAGCACTGCCACAGACGCCACGGCCATAGGGGATACGCGTGCAGGCAATCGGCCCTTGAAATGCATTCAGCACCAGTTGCTGTTGTTTGACCAGATAGAAACCGGTCCAGAGCCAGTTAAAACTGTGATGCAGTGCGGCGGCAATATTGGCGAGATTGGCGGTTTGATCGCTCTCGTGTTCAATCAGTGCCTGCAGTTGTGGCAATAGTTGTTGATAACGTTCTTGCTTATTGTTACTGCTGAGGTTGAGGGTTGCGGTCATGATGAGAGTATCGAATGTAAAGTTAGCAGCTTAATCGGTGACCTGATAAATGAAAAGCAAAGCCCACTTTATAAAACCAACAGTTAAAATCATGCTTTTTTAAGAGCAGATACCAAAACCCCTGATCCCGCGTTGCGCCTTCTTGCCGTACCACTGGCACTGCCTGCGTCGGCGCGCCTTAACTCAGGCACTCTTCGATAGGATTTCACGTATGCCACAGTCTTTCCGTTTCAGTAACAAAGTTATGATAGTGACTGGTGCTGCCCAGGGTATCGGTTTGGGTGTTGCTCAGGCAGCGGCAGCAGAAGGTGCCACGCTGGTACTGGTGGATCGCGCTGGCCATCTGCCGCAGATAGCCGCGGAGTTGAACGCAGCCGGTCACCGAGCCATCGCCATAGAGGCCGATCTTGAACACTACATTGGTGCCGAGCAGGCTGTTGGCGAGGCTTTGCGGACTTTTGGGCGAGTTGATGTGTTAATCAACAATGTCGGCGGCACCATCTGGGCTAAACCCTATCAGGAATATGCCGCCGAGCAGATAGAAGCGGAAATTCGCCGCTCACTGTTCCCGACTTTATGGTGTTGCCGTGCGGTGTTGCCAGCTATGATTGCTGCCGGTACTGGCGTCATCGTCAATATTTCCTCCATCGCCACGCGCGGTATTTATCGTATTCCGTATTCTGCGGCCAAAGGTGGTATCAATGCGTTGACCGCCAGCCTGGCACTGGAACACGCCGAGCACGGCATACGCGTTAATGCCGTAGCGACGGGTGGTACCGAAGCACCACCCCGTCAGATCCCGCGTAATCCCCAGCCGCTCAGTGAGCAGGAAAAGGATTGGTATCAGGCGATTGTCGAGCAGACGCTTTCCTCTAGCCTCATGCGCCGCTACGGCAGCATTGAAGAGCAAGTCAGGGCAATTTTGTTTTTAGCCTCAGATGAAGCCAGCTATATAACCGGTTCGGTATTGCCAGTTGGGGGAGGGGATCAAGGCTAGGGTCTACTAAGAGCCGTTAACAAAACGCCTGATCCAGCGTAGCGCCTCCTTGCCGTACTACTTGTTCCGTCTTCGTCGGCGCGCCTTGGCTCAGGTGCTCTTCGAGGTTTTGTTAGCGACTCTAAGAGCCTGTTCACGATTCCTAAATGCTGGAAAATAAGGAGATGCGAACAACAAAATATCCAAGCGACATCAGTCTAGAACAATTTGAACAAATTCGTCCTCTGCTGGAGAGCGTACGCAAGA
>JACCFC020000041.1 GCA_020830965.2 Neisseriaceae bacterium TC5R-5 | reverse complement strand
GGTTACGTGACACGCTCACAAAGCTACCAACTTGGCCAAATAGTCGGATAGACGAATTACTACCTTTGCGGAACGTAAACAGCAAAATAGACTGAGGCGCTAGGTGGGGCGGTTGGACGCTTACGGTGAAACCCGGCCGCTCGCTGGCGGCAACTGAGCCGCTGATGTGTTCCGCAATCCGTCGCTGAGGTTGGATGGTAAAACCGGCTGCTTCAATTTCCCGGCGTTGGTTTTCGGTGGTCTGCTCTAGGGTGGAGACGCGGCAGTAAGCAAAAATACGTGACAGGGTGTTTTTTCCGTACGAAATCCCTGTACGAATCCTATCATGTGTACGATATTGATTTTCCCTACTTTCGGACAGCGCTGTCAGTGGGTGTCCGATAACGTTCGGTTTCGGACATGGTAAAGCTATCCACTATGGAAGTGCGGGTGATCGATAAAAACCCAGTGGACCGGTCAGGATGCGGATAAGCGGTAGCGGATATCTAATAGAGACCGCGCCACCGACGCAGGGTAGCGTGTCTTAGTCTGAACTGTCGTTGTCACTACGCTCAGCCCGATAGGCAGCCTGGTCGGTCGCTGCCTGCTTACGCCTCTCTTCTATCTCCTGCATACCTCTGGCATAGATGGCGTCCAGCTCTTCTGTCGTGATGCTGGTACCGGTTTCCTCGACCACCGTATCCAATCCCCACGTTTGACGCTCGCCATGCTGGCGGATACGAATAGTTTCTGCCGCGATTTTAGCCAGACGGGCACGAGCCAGTCCCGCTGCGTCGTCCGTCATGGCCGTGAGCGGAAACTGCTGGCGGTGTCGCTGCCATTCGGCACGGTGTTGTTCCAGCACATCGGTGCGTAGATCAGCAAGGGCTTTTGTCGCTAAAGATTTTGAAGAATCGCTTGTGATGCTGAGGCCTGCCAGCCTTTGAGCCTGCTCGATCGTGCTCTTCAGCGTCATGTTTTTTTGCCAGTCTTCCTTTTGGGCTCTCTTGAAGACGGCCACTCTGGAAACGGGTAGTTGTTTTTCTTTGACCAGCCAGGCATAGCCGGTTCGTTGGTCCGCTTGCCAGGTACCACGCAAGCGTTGCCAGTCGTCAGCAGTCAGTCGGTTAGGCATGATCGCCTCCACTGATGATAGTGCCAGTCAGATAGTCAATGGGCACTTCGATGGAACGGCGCCGGCAGCCTAGTGTTTTAGCCATCGGGGGCTGCGGTGGTGTTTTCCATGCTAGCCGGTGTTCACGCAACGCCCAGACATGGCCAGAAGTGAGGAGCGGGGAAGCAACTGGTTCGCCTTGCCAGCAATCAATGGTCTTGGGGAGAGAGTAGGGCATGGTGTGGTGGTTCCAGTGGCAAGAACAGTGTCAGGATAGCCCCGGGAACCATTGGTAAATGGGCTGTTTTTCCTAAGTTGGTAGGTTTTAAGCAGCCAATGGCAAAAATAATTGAGGCTATTTTTTTGAAGGTACGGTTGCCGGTGCCGGTCGTTCAGACTGAGGTGCATCGACTCCCTTCCTTACTGGTCGTCAAAGTGACCGGGTGAAATGAGAGAATAATCATCAGGAGAGAGATAGTTTTTGTCTATTGATTATCCTGGCCATTTTGCTTACTCCCTCACCCCGGCCAACTTCTGGCCGAAATGGCCTCTGTTTATCGTGTACTGAATAGCGGATAAGCACGCTGGATAAGACTTGCGGGATTTTAGTGGGAAGTTAACGAAATTAGGACAAAAGAATAATTGGTTACGCTCACTGGGCTAGTCCGCTAACTTCGCTAACCAGATTTCGTGCCGTTAACCAGCGTTAAATCGACTATTTTGAGGTGTTTTTAGCTTGATTGATGACGTTTATGTGTAATGGTTATTTGAAGGGCATGCAATTATTTGAGCTTGCATTCGAGTGGTTTGCTACTGGCTATGTCTTTCCGTGCAACGTTCTCTTTGTGTGGTGTGACGTCGCTGGCTATCGTGGCCGATAGGGTCGCCGTAGAGGTGTGTATGCCGCGTATGGGTGTTGAAGCTGACGAGTTGACGGCTAGGCTATCAGGGCATCGTTTAGGCGATGATTTTCAATTCAGACACCAGCTTGCACCATGGCTCCTGTGGCACTAGACAGTTCTCTCTCTTTGGTTTAATTAAACTTATCCTTAGGCGGTGCAGAGCACCGGATTTCGTCGTGATAGGGTGGGGCACCATCAGTCACGTAACAAGCAAAAAGTATATAAACGGGGTGCAAGGAGCGGTACCCATACGGGCAATGCCATCAGGGTGACAGTCTTAAAGTATGGGATAATGAGGCGCTCGATAATTACTATTATTTCTACGGTGCGAGCGTCGTTGCGTTCAGGCTCGGCCAAGCAATCACGGGCCCTTCAAGATGGATGCAGATATGCCCGTCTGATAGACTGACGACGATCCAACATGATTTCGAGACCTGCTTGATCACCAATGCCATGAGTGCCACACCTTGGCTTATCGCAATTTGATGTCGCCAAGCCTCCATAAGTGCTTGCGAGCCCTGACCGGCAAAGTCGGAAACTAGAACAAAATGGCCAAAGAAACCACCACACTATCGGATACCGACACCATCAGCCCAGCCGCATACACAGCACGATTCAAGTCACTTAATAACCATTCAAAAAGCATTAAAACAGGAACAACATATGACCAGCACCCAACAACGCGCCGCACTGCAACGCCAGATCTGGCAGATCGCCAACGATGTACGAGGCGCCGTTGACGGTTGGGATTTCAAGCAGTATGTCTTGGGTACCCTGTTCTATCGCTTTATCAGTGAGAACTTCGCCAGCTATATCGAGGCCGATGACGACAGCGTCAACTATGCAGAGCTGCCCGATAGCGTGATCACCCCGGACATCAAAGACGACGCTATTAAGACCAAGGGCTATTTCATTTATCCCAGCCAGTTGTTCGCCAGTGTGGCCGCCAAGGCCAACACCAACGAGAGCCTGAACACCGATCTGGCCGCCATCTTTGCCGCCATTGAAAGCTCTGCCAATGGCTACCCCTCCGAGCGCGACATCAAAGGCCTGTTTGCCGATTTCGACACCACTAGCAACCGCCTCGGCAACACCGTAGTAGACAAGAACATCCGTCTGGCTGCCGTGCTCAAAGGCGTGGCCGGGCTGGATTTTGGGGATTTTGACGGTAGCCATATTGACCTGTTTGGCGATGCCTACGAATTCCTCATCTCCAACTACGCCGCCAATGCCGGTAAATCTGGCGGCGAGTTCTTTACCCCGCAGCACGTGTCCAAGTTGATTGCGCAGCTGGCCATGCACAAGCAAACCAGCGTCAACAAAATTTATGACCCGGCGTGTGGTTCTGGCTCGCTGCTGCTGCAAGCCAAAAAACATTTTGACGCCCACATCATTGAAGACGGTTTTTGGGGGCAGGAGCTCAACCACACCACCTACAACTTGGCGCGTATGAACATGTTCTTGCACAACATTAACTACGATAAGTTCAACATCCAGCTCGGCAACACCCTGACCGACCCGCATTTTGGCGATGACAAACCCTTTGATGCCATCGTCTCCAACCCGCCTTACTCGGTGAAATGGATAGGCGCAGACGACCCCACCCTGATCAACGATGACCGCTTCGCCCCGGCCGGCGTGTTAGCGCCCAAATCCAAAGCCGACTTTGCCTTTGTGCTGCATGCGCTCAGTTACCTGTCCAGCAAGGGCCGCGCCGCTATTGTCTGCTTCCCTGGTATTTTTTACCGTGGCGGCGCTGAGCAGAAAATCCGCCAGTATCTGGTGGATAACAATTACGTAGAAACCGTGATTTCACTCGCGCCCAATCTGTTTTTCGGCACCACCATCGCCGTCAATATTCTGGTGCTGTCCAAACACAAAACCGACTCCAACACCCAGTTTATTGATGCCAGCGGTCTGTTCAAAAAAGAAACCAATAACAACGTGCTGCTAGACGCCCATATCGATCACATCATGCAAGTGTTCGATAGCAAAGTGGATGTGGAACACTTTGCCAAATCGGTGAGTTTTGATGCCATTGCGGCCAACGATTACAACCTCTCGGTCAGCAGCTACGTCGAGGCCAAAGACAACCGCGAAGTGGTGGATATTGGCGAGCTCAATGCCGAACTGAAAATCACCGTCGCCAAGATCGACCAACTGCGTGCGGATATTGACGCCATTGTGGCCGAAATTGAAGGCGAGGAGCTTGAAGGTGAGGAGCTGGAGGCATGAGCAGCATGAACTTTATGGAAAAGCTGCTGGATGGCGTTGAATTTCAATGGAAGGCATTGGGAGCAGTTACGACAATAAAAACAGGCCCATCAGTAAACAGGCAAATGATTTCAGCCAACCCCGGTGAGTACCCTGTAATTAACAGTGGGCGCGAACCGCTTGGTTTTATCAACGAGTGGAATACTGATAATGACCCAATTGGCGTAACAACCCGTGGGGCTGGGGTTGGATCAATTACATGGCAAGAGGGAAAATATTTTCGTGGGAACCTGAATTACTCGGTCACCATTAATGGCAGCCTAAAAATTAGCATAAGGTATCTTTATCACCTGTTGCTTGAAATGCAATCAGACATTCAGGCGTTGTGTACATATGATGGGATTCCGGCTTTAAATGCAGGCAATTTAAAGGAGCTGCAAATCCCCATCCCATGCCCAGAAAACCCAGAAAAATCGCTTGAAATCCAAGCGGAAATCGTTCGCATTCTGGACGCCTTTGCCGAGCTTACCGCCGAGCTTACCGCCGAGCTTACCGCCGAGCTTACCGCCCGCAAAAAACAATACAACTACTATCGTGACCAGTTGTTGAGTTTTGAAGATGGAGAGGTTGAGTGGAAGACGTTGGGGGATCTGTGCAGTATTGGCGTAGGGCAGGCCCCGGTTGGAAATGAGATAGGCGAATACGCATTTGTTAATGCAGGAACAACGCCATCAGGTTATGTCACAACCTATAACACCGAGCCGAATACGATTACAACGCCTTCGCGTGGGCAAGGCGGTATTGGATATGTGGGCTATCAAACTACTCGTTTTTGGTGCGGCCCCCTCTGCTACAGAATCCGCAGCACGAGTGAAATGCTTTCAACTCGTTTTCTATATCACATCATGGCTAATGCCATGAAGGACATAGTAGGGCTTGCGAATATGACAGGAGTACCAGCATTGAACAAAAAGGAATTGGTTGGATTTCCAGTACCCATTCCCTCTCCCGCTGAACAAGAACGTATCGTCGACATCCTTGATAAATTCGACACCCTCACCAACTCCCTCAGCGAAGGCTTGCCGCGTGAAATTGCATTGCGCCAAAAGCAATATGAGTATTACCGTGATTTGCTGTTGAGCTTCCCCAAGCCGAAAGTGGTAGAGGCATAACATGGGCAAGACGTTACCGGAAATAGCGCAACAGCTTAGCACTCCTAAAACGGTTCAAAAAACCGTTCCTGAAAAAACGAAGGTGGTAGAAGAGACTAAACCTGTTCCAAAGGTGCAGCTTATCTATGCCTTTAATGGCACGGGCAAAACGCAACTTTCGCGGGAATTTAAGCAGCTGATCGTCCCCAAAGCCGATGGCGATGAAGAAGCCGACCGCACTGAGTTGTCGCGCAAAAAAATCCTATATTACAACGCACTCACGGAAGACTTGTTTTACTGGGATAACGATTTGGAGGGAGACGCCGACCACAAGCTGAAGATCCAGCCCAACTCATTTACCGACTGGATTCTCAAAGATCAGGGGCAAGATCGAAATATCATCACCAACTTCCAGCGCTACGCCAGTGAGAAGTTAACGCCTCGATTCAACGAAGAATACAAAATCAAAGATAAGGACGATAAAGAGATCACGGTCAAAGCGTTTTCGGAGGTAACTTTCTCGCTGGAGCGCGGCGATGATGAACACTCCGGGAATCTTAAAATCTCCAAGGGAGAAGAAAGCAATTTCATCTGGAGCGTTTTTTACACGCTACTGGATCAGGTAGTTACGATCCTCAATGTCGCCGATCCCGGCGAGCGAGAAACCAACCAGTTTGATCAGCTTGAATATGTGTTTATCGACGACCCGGTCAGCTCGCTGGATGAAAACCATTTGATTGAGTTGGCAGTCAATTTGGCGAGCTTGATCAAATTTAGTCGATCTTCTCTGAAATTTATCGTTACGACGCACAGCCCCTTGTTTTATAACGTCCTCTTCAATGAGCTGAACGCCAAAACCTGCTACATGCTGGAGCGTTTTGAAGACGGCTCCTTTACCCTCAGTGAAAAACCCGGTGACTCCAACAAAAGCTTTTCCTATCACCTGCATTTAAAGCAAGCCATTGAACACGCGATTGCTGAAAACAAGGTTGAAAGGTATCACTTCACATTGCTACGCAATCTTTACGAGAAAACGGCCAGCTTTCTTGGCTATCCAAAGTGGTCGGAACTCCTGCCTGGTGATAAACAGCTTTATCTAAGCAGAATTATCAATTTTACAAGCCATAGCACGCTATCCAATGAAACCGTTGCGGAGCCAACACAAGCGGAGAAGGCGACGGTCAAATTATTGCTCGATCACTTGAAAAATAACTATGGTTTTTGGCATCAGGAAGAACAAAATGGTTGATTACACAAAACCCATCGCTGAATCCAATAGCTTTATCGTTCTGGATAAATACGCCAAGGAATGGCAGGGCAATGAAAGCTACCAGAGCGAAGGCGATCTGGAGCGGGAGTTCATTCAGGACTTGCAGAATCAGGGCTACGAGTATGCCCCCGGTTTAAACACGCCTGAGAAGCTGCTGGCCAATGTGCGTGAGCAATTGCAGGCCTTGAACACTATGCGGTTTCTTGAGGGCGAGTGGCAGCGCTTTGTTGAAACCTATCTGGACAGGCCCAGCGACAGCATCGTCGACAAAACGCGCAAGATTCATGATGACTATATCCATGATTTTGTGTTTGACGATGGCCATATTCAGAATATCTACCTGCTGGATAAAAAGAATATTGCCCGCAATAAGGTGCAGGTGATCAAGCAGTTTGAGCAAACGGGCAGCCACGCCAACCGCTACGATGTGACGATCTTGGTCAATGGCCTGCCGCTGGTGCAGGTGGAGCTGAAAAAACGCGGCGTAGCCATTCGTGAAGCCTTTAATCAGGTGCACCGCTACAGCAAAGAAAGCTATAACAGCGAGCAGTCCTTGTTCAAGTATTTGCAGCTGTTTGTGATTTCCAACGGCACCGATAGCCGTTATTTTGCCAACACCACCCAGCGCAACAAGAACAGCTTCGACTTCACCATGAACTGGGCGAAGGCCGATAACAGTCTGATCAAAGACCTGAAAGACTTTACCGCCACCTTTTTCCAGAAAAACACCCTGCTCAATGTGTTGCTGCATTATTCGGTGTTTGATGTCAGCAATGCGCTGCTGGTGATGCGCCCTTACCAGATTGCTGCCACCGAGCGCATCTTGTGGAAAATCAACAGCGCCTATCAGGCTAAGAACTGGAGCAATCTTGAGGGCGGTGGCTTTATCTGGCACACCACAGGCTCGGGCAAGACCCTGACCAGTTTTAAAGCGGCGCGTTTGGCCACCGAGCTGGATTTCATAGACAAGGTTTTCTTCGTGGTGGATCGTAAAGATCTGGATTACCAGACCATGAAGGAATACCAGCGTTTTTCGCCGGACAGCGTGAATGGCTCTGACAGCACCGCAGGCCTCAAGCGTAATCTGGATAAAGACGACAACAAAATCATCGTCACCACCATCCAGAAGCTCAACAACCTGATGAAAGTCGAAGGTGACCTGCCCATCTACAACAAACAGGTGGTGTTTATTTTTGATGAATGCCACCGCAGCCAGTTTGGTGAAGCACAGAAAAACCTGAAGAAGAAATTCAAAAGGTTTTATCAGTTTGGCTTTACCGGCACGCCGATTTTCCCGCAGAACGCCCTGGGCGCGGACACCACTGCCAGCGTGTTCGGTCGGGAGTTGCATTCGTATGTGATCACCGACGCCATTCGTGATGAAAAGGTGCTCAAGTTCAAGGTGGACTACAACGATGTTCGCCCGCACTTCAAAGCCATTGAAAGCGAACAGGACGAGAAAAAACTCAGCGCGGCGGAAAACAAGCAAGCCTTGTTGCACCCCGACCGTATTCGGGAAATCTCACAGTACATCTTGAATAACTTCCGGCAGAAAACCCACCGCCTGCAGGCAGCGGCAAAAGGCTTCAACGCCATGTTTGCCGTCAGCAGCGTGGATGCCGCCAAGCTGTATTACGAGTCGTTCAAGGAGTTACAGAAGAACAGCGACAAGCCACTGAAGGTCGCCACCATCTTCTCGTTTGCGGCCAACGAAGAGCAGGATGCCGTCGGCGATATTCTGGATGAAAGCTTTGATGTATCAGCGATGAATAGCAGCGCCAAAGAGTTTTTAAGCGCGGCTATCGCTGACTATAACGCGCTGTTCAAAACCAACTTCAGCGTGGATAGCAATGGTTTTCAAAACTACTACCGCGATCTTGCCAAGCAAGTTAAGACTAAGGAAATCGACTTGCTGATTGTGGTGGGCATGTTCCTGACCGGCTTTGATGCCCCCACGCTGAACACCTTGTTTGTGGACAAAAACCTGCGCTACCACGGGTTGATGCAGGCCTATTCGCGCACCAACCGTATTTATGACGCCACAAAGACCTTTGGCAATATCGTCACCTTCCGCGATTTGGAGCAGGCGACCATCGACGCCATTACCTTGTTTGGTGATAAAAACACCAAGAACGTGGTGCTGGAGAAGAGCTACAAGGAATACATGGAAGGCTTTACCGACTTGGTGACCGGTGAAGCGCGGCGTGGCTTTGTGGAAGTTGTGAAGGAGTTGGAACAGCGCTTTCCTGACCCTGCAGCCATTGAAAAAGAGTCCGACAAAAAGGCCTTCGCGAAGCTGTTTGGCGAGTATTTGCGCGTTGAAAACGTACTGCAAAACTATGATGAATTCGCCAGCCTGAAGGCCTTACAAAGCGTAGATATGAACGACCCAGCGGTGGTTGAGGAATTCAAGGCCAAGCATTATTTAGGCGATGAAGATCTGGCTGCGCTGCAAGCGATCAAGATACCGGCTGAACGGAAAATTCAGGACTATCGCTCAACCTACAACGATGTTCGTGATTGGCTGCGTCGGGAAAAATCTTCCACTGAAAGAGACAAGTCCACCATCGATTGGGACGACGTGGTCTTTGAGGTAGACCTGCTGAAGTCACAAGAGATCAATCTGGACTACATTCTGGAATTGATTTTTGAGAATAGTAAAAAGATCAAGGACAAAGCCTCACTGGTTGAAGACGTACGCCGGGTGATTCGCGCGAGCTTGGGCAACCGCGCCAAAGAGAGCTTATTGGTCGATTTTATTAACCAAACCGACTTGGACAAGATTGGCGATAAGGCCAGTGTGATTGACACCTTCTTCACCTTTGCCCAAGCGGAACAACAGCGTGAGGCGCAAGAGCTGATTAGCGCCGAGAACCTGAATGCCGAGGCGGCTAGGCGCTATATCACTACCTCATTAAAACGCGAGTTCGCCAGCGATAATGGCACTGAGCTCAATGCCATTCTGCCAAGAATGAGCCCGCTTAACCCCCAATACCTGACCAAAAAGCAGAGTGTGTTCCAGAAAATTGCGGCTTTTGTTGAGAAATTTAAAGGAGTGGGTGGGCAGGTCTAATTGGGACTATTTGTTGTCGGTGTGGATATGGGCGATATGGGTTGTAGTCGTAGCTTTGTTCGTTGACATAACCATGGGCTTGGTCATCTGCATGATCAGTACAACACCAGTGCGATATAGCCACTCAAAAACAGCAGGGTCTCCGTAGTGTCTCAGGGCTTTATAACGTGTCAGCTTCGACTTCGGCATGGGGTAGACCATCGCGTTTGCTGGTCAGTCATTTCTGATGGCAATAGCGCAGGCAACGGATGGTTACCGGTGCAGGCTGCCGTGCTCACCCCGCACATTGAGTGGATAAACCCCCTATGTTGGACAGCTTTTCACCTCCGGCACACAGGGCGGCGGCTTGTTGTCAGCGCTGATTTCTGGCCACGCGTATTTGAGCCTGCAAGATCAGGGAAATCAAAGCAGGTTTCATTTTGCACACCCAACAAACGGTTTTTTCTCGCCAGCGAAATTTAGAAGAAATTGTCCGTGTCGTCCCCACTATGGTCAACCTCTCTGGTTGGCGGAGGGGGGTATCGGGTGAAGGGCTTAGTGTTGGCTTGTTCCAGTTTGTTTTTCACGATACCCAGCACGTAGGTAAACCCTTTTTTCCGTGATAATGCTATCCGGCCGGCTTCGACAAAGACCTGTACATCGATATCTTCTTCCAGCAAGTGAAGTAGCCCAGGGTGACTCGGATTCACGTAGGGGACGCCAGCGGCTTTGAGCGCAGCGCACACGGTAGAGGCATAGGCATGGGTCGGTGCTTGCTTTGCCGGGGTGGTGTCGTCCATCGCTTGAGCATCGGTGTCTGGCCACCAGTCATCGCCGTCATCCGTGACAGGTGCGTTACGGGTACGTGGCAGGTCATCATCATGCCGTGACAAGTCCTCATCATGCATCGTGCTCTGTTCACGCGCGCCCGCGATATTTTTCGCAGAGTTGTCTATGTTACTGTTGTTACCGCTGTTGTTGTTACCGCTGTTACTGGTGTTATCCCTGTTATCGGTAGCGCGCGTGCTATCAGTAGAGGGGTGTTTGGTTTCTGGTTCTTGGTTAATGAGGATTGGTTTATGTATAGCCGTGACAGGTGCGTTACCGGTGCGTGACAGGTCGTTATCGGTAATGGCTTTTTGTTGGGCGTCAGTGAGGGTATTTGTAAGAGTATCCGCAACGGCTTTTTGCTCGGCATCCGCTGCTGCTTTTTCTTGGCGTTTGATCTCGTCACGCAAGGTGGGTGTCGAGGTATTCCAGGCTGGGGTGACGCTATATTGACGCAGTTGAGCAAATAGTTGCGCCCGCTCTTCACGATGGCGTCGTGAGCGTTCCTTTTCATTGGTCGCGCGTTGTTGACGTTCGATATTGCCTGCTTGGTAACGGGCGATCACTTCATCGCAATGGGGGTAGTGCCAACCATCCTCTTCCAGAACATAAAACTCTTCCAGCATGGTGTTAACGGCTTCACGCTCTCTTTTGGTTCGTGCACCTACCAGGCGTTGCGTTGCTTTGACGTCTGATGGCAGTGGGCGCTCGAGTAGGAAGCATTTGTTGTTTAAGCGAGTAAGAACGGCATATTCGAGCAAGCTTAGGTGCGAGGTGGCGGCGGCATCGTCGCCAAGGTGGAATTCGTAATAGTGCATGACGATGAACCTCTAGGATCGGATAGAAGGAATGAGCTATTCAGGGGTGAGCGTGACGGCTTATCTATAGATGACTTGCTTGCCATCTCTTGATGTCTAGGCAACCTCTAATCAGTCCCCCTCTCTGGCCTTGTTCAGTCGGGCTGAAATGGGAAGCCGTCATGCCCGTTTTTAGAGCGAGTACGGTTTTTCTAACGCACACACTTAAATAGTCTCCAAGCTGCATATCCCGCTCCAGAGTGACGATAAATATACGTATAGACAGCTTCAATGAAAGTGCAAATAGAATTTTTGCAAAGTGATCACTTAATAATAATGATGTCAAATAGGTGAATCTAGGAAACGTATGGCTAGCGCGACATGGAACTACCGTTTTCCGGTGGGGCCAACCTCTATCACACCAGCTAGACCCATGCTCATAGATAAGTCATCTCCCTAAGTTGACGGCGTCCCTTAGAATAGTGCCCGTGCTGGCCTAGGCATGAAGTCATGGGCTTAGCCGCTCAGTGACAACACCGCTTAACGATGATTTCAAGCGTCGAGGTCAACCAACCATCAGGAGGATGAAATGGAACGACGTGAGGTAATGGACGCGATTAACCGCATACAATATTGCGAAACCAAAGCAGAGGCTGCGCAACTCACCAAAAAAATTGTGCGGGCATTAGGCGCTGAGAATTTTATGTATACCTTGATGCAGCCGCCAGGCGTTAAAAACCCCGAACCCAGCTTTCATTTTTTGATTGGCTGTGACGCCGAGTTTTGCCGTGTCTATGCCGAGAGGATGTGGTTATTGAATGACCCGTTTCTGAATTACGCTTACAAAAATACCCGTCCTCAACTGAACACCATGATTACCAAGTACACACTAGGACAGGTCGAAATGGCGGAGCTGGGCGCACAATATGGTTTAAAAAGCGGCCTGGTGATTCCTACCCATACCAATATGGATGCCGGTCAGTGTACTGGTCTGCTCTATGTTGGCTCTTCGCTGGAAAGAGAGATTGGTGAGCCCTTATTACTGGCAAAACGGGCACAGTTTGCAGGCTTGGCTCTCGAATTATTATGGTGGTGGGGGGCGTACTTAAAGCGTCTGGCGATGGAAATCTACCAGATTACCGAAGAGGAGGTCTTTCTTTTACAACGAGCTAAAGAAGGCAAAATTGCCGGGGAAATCGGCGTGTTGATCAAGAAGAGTGCAAACTCGGTTTACCGCAGATTAGACAAGATTAAAGCCAAGCTTGAGGTTAAAAATATTGGATTGGCGGTGCAGGAAGCGCAGGCACTCGGTTTGCTGGACTAGGCAAAATACGCCAGTCAATCTGGCTCCTCAGAGCAAACCTTTCCCCTGCTAAACGATGAGCGGTTTGCTGTTTTATTTTGCGGGTATTGCTCTATTTTTGTTGGTTTTATCTGATAACAGACCACTATTTTCCTGTTTTTGCCTAGTTAAGACAGGTTAGAACTTAATGAGAAAATTAGTTAAAAATCAACATAATAAATTTTTTACATGACTTATTTTGGTTGATTTATACCAAAAAAATAACCACCCCCTTTTAAAGCTAACCAAGTTGGTAGTAAGCTAACGACCATTGCGTTAGAAGAAGCCAGTCTGCTTCTGAGCTTAAGGAACTAAATAGTTGCACCCATTATTATTCTAAAGACGTTTTACCGGGGAAGTGGCAATACCACAGGGGCTCACCAAGCCCAAACACCGTTATCGATTTATCTCGTGCCCGCTATTTTGTACTGATCATACAAATGGTTTGATAGAGATAAACGGTGGCCGTCCTAAATTAAATAAGGAACCCCGTATTATGCCTAATGAATCATCACGGCAGCCACAGCCGCCCCCTTTTTCTTTTCTGCATAGCCGTACCGTCTCTATTTCCAGCCCTGCGATGCCGCAATGGCTAGGCCAGGATGCGCTGCGCTTTGTCAGTCTGAGCGGTGATGAAAGCCTGGGCGAGTTATACGAGTACACACTGGAACTGGCGACGCCGGACAGCTACGACGTACCGCTAGCGGTGAGCGGTAATCTCGACATCAAGGCGCTGCTCGGCAAAGA
>JACCFC020000040.1 GCA_020830965.2 Neisseriaceae bacterium TC5R-5 | reverse complement strand
CAGCTTGATCGCTTCCGCCCGGAATTCCGGGGCATAGCTTTGCGTTACTCGCTTGCTCATGTCTCACTCCTGTTGGTTCAGATTTTACCAAACAGGTGTGTCTACGCATTTCAGGCTACATCAGTACGACTTGCAGGCTTTGCTGGAGATCTGAGATGGGCGCAGGCAATGATTACTTTTTAGCGCCAGCTGGCGAAGACTGGTCAATGATGGTCTACGTCGACATCGCTGACCCGCTTCCAGAAGACGAACAAGTCGATGACTTTGTTGACTGGGAGGCCTCACTGTTACATCTCTTGCAGATGGATCTGTCTACCTGGTTGGGCAAGGATCTGGGCTTACAGGACTGGGACCTGCCCACCATTAACGATGCCCGGGTGGTCGCTGAAGTAAGCAATATGGTGATAGCGATCGCTTATACCTATGACGGGGATCGTCTGGCATTGATAGTGACACCTAAAAACAATTGGCAGGAGCTTATCTGCCAAGTTGATGAGGGCCTGTTTCGGTTTGAGCGGGGGTGGCGCTATTCCCTTCAGGAAATGCGCAGGGAAAATGCCCGCTTACTGAACATGCTGCGAGCGGTTAAAACCGGCCGTTTGTGTCGTGAGATGCAAACGCTGTTTCAACGTCTGTTACTGGCCTTGGAAGATCTGGGCTGGAGCAGTCGAATGTCTTTTCGTGACAGTGCCTGGACATCCAGCGCTTATCAGCCACAGCGTACAGCTGTGCCGGTAGTGCTACCCCATAGCGAGTGCCTGGCAGCTTAATCGCCAGTTCTGGTTATAAACGACGCTTTTTGCCCTTTTGGGCGCATCCCTCAGGATGACGCCCATTACGGGGGTCATCCTTTTTTTTCAAAAGGAAATCAAGTAGATGACTTCAGCAACAATCACTATTTACCTAGAAGCGTATGGCTGTGGCCAATACGGAAACGATCCTCACTTTGCTTGCCTGAAAGTCGATCAGCGTTTTATCGATCGTCTGCAGCAATGGCAACAACTTTGTCTCACTCATTCGCTGTCTGAGCTGAGGGTAGAGGCTTCACCTGACGAATGGTATCCAGCAGGCATCGCTGAGGCAGAGCAATTTACCTATGGCGAGCTTGTTGTGACAGCTAGTCATTTCTGGTTTGTTGATCAGCCAAAGCATGCCGATTATCACATGGAGACACGTGCGCAATCGATTGAGGAAGTGATCAAGCAGGTGCAGACCGGGCAAACTCCGCTCTTCCTGGGCGATGACCTTGAATACCTCAAAGAGCAGGTACTGACTAATTGTTGGGTAGTATTGAAGTCCGCTCAGTCTAACTGAGACTAGCAGGCCTGTTGAAACGCAAAGCCACATACGCCCGATGTCTGGGTGATGTGGCTTTATGTTTTACAAACCACGTTGATGATTCCAACGCTCATTTGGACGACTGGGCCGCTGTGGCGCCGGCGCCAATGTCCAACACCACAAAAACCTTATGGATGCTACGTTTGCGCTTTTGAACAGCGAAAAAGTGTGTCAAGAGGGCTATTCGCACCAGAACTGATCCCCATAATCTGCCCTCCTCCTCCAAGAATTTCATTTAAAAATCGATAAATATCATTAGTTTATTAGATTTTTTCTTTTGCAAAAATTATGATTACAGTGTAATCATATTGTTCAATAAAAATGACAGTTACCAGGAAAAAACAACTCGCTTCAGCGCAAGATGGATACCGAAAGCGCAAACGAGAAAAAGGGTGTATGCGGCTGCAGGCTTGGCTTCCGGAGGAGTGCATGCAAAATCTTATGGAACTGAGGCAAGTTCTAGGCCTAGCTCAAGCAGAAATATTGGAATTGGCTATTGCCAAATTGAAAGGTGATCTACAAACTCACGGTAATGAGGCAAATACATGACAACGGTAAGTAAAATTGAGTGGACAGAACGCACTTGGAATCCAACGGTAGGATGCACAAAAATTTCGCCGGGATGCAAACATTGCTACGCGGAGGGGATGGCTGGCAGGTTACAAGCCATGAGAACGCCAGGTTATGAAAATGGTTTTGAATTAACGCTATTACCGCAACGATTAGAAGACCCTCTGAAACGTAAGACGCCGACGACCTATTTTGTTAACTCCATGTCGGATCTGTTTCATGAGGCTGTTTCATTTGATTATGTGGCAAAGGTGTTTGAGGTGATTGAGCGTGCCCATTGGCATACGTTTCAGATTTTGACTAAGCGCGCAGACCGTCTGGAAAATTTTTTTGCTGGTAGAAAGGCTCCACATAATGCTTGGCTAGGTGTTTCAGTAGAGGATCGTAAATATGGAGTGCCTCGTATAGATCATTTGCGCCGAGTGGATGCCACTATTCGCTTTCTTTCAGTGGAACCTCTACTTGAAGATGTGGGTGTGATGGATTTGAGCAATATCCATTGGGTTATTGTTGGAGGAGAGTCGGGCCCCAAGGCTAGACCAATGAAAATTGACTGGGTAGATTCTATTCGTGGTCAATGCGAAGACGCCGGTGTTGCTTTCTTTTTCAAACAATGGGGCGGATGGGGGGCGGATGGTGTTAAACGCGCTAAAAAGTATAACGGGAGAGAGTTGCATGGCCGGACGTGGGATGAAATGCCCACAATGGAAGCGCGGCTCTGAGGTAGATGGCGAAAACAGATGAAAAGTATAAGTGGCAAATCAATTGCAAGCCACCAGAGCTACAACAGCATAGTGCTGTCAAGCACAAGATCCTAGAATCTTATGTCAGGGATTACATATTAACCCTGATGGCACCCGCGCATATTCCCCGTCTCAAGCTAACACTGATCGATGGCTTTTCAGGTGGTGGCAACTATGTGTCGGAGAGTGGCGACCTGGTGGATGGCTCTCCTCTCTTGATGTTGAACGCCGTGCAACATGCACGAGCAGCGCTCAATCTGGGGAGGAACAAACCACGCGATATCGATGTGAGTTATGAGTTTATTGATATTCGACGAGAAACTATCTATTACCTAGATTTCTTGCTGGATTGTCGAAGTCAACAAGGACTACTCGACCCTATCGATAAAGCGCGCATCCGCACCACCTGCGGTGCTTTTTTCGATGAATTACCCCGCCTTATCCAAAACATCCAGAACGCCAAAGGTGGGGAACGAGCTATTTTTGTTCTGGATCAGTACAGCTACGATAAGGTTCCTCAGCACGTATATTAAGTACGCTAGGTGCTGCCGAGGTCATTTTTACCTTCAATGTGGGCTCCCTGATTACCTATTTATCCGACCATGCCACTTCACGCAGTCCAATGGAGAAAATTGGTCTGGATCGCTACATCCCTTGGGAGCAGATTCGCCAGATTAAAGCCGAAGACAAGCAGCGCTGGCGCGGGGTGCTCCAGCAGCACCTAGCGGACGGGATCAAGAAAGAGTCTGGGGCTCGGTTCATGACCCCATTTTTTGTACGGCCTCACGGGGTCAACTCCTGGGACTATTGGCTTATCCACCTATCTAATCACTACCGTGCCCATGACGTAATGAAGGATCTGCACTGGCAGTATGGCAACATGTTTGGCCATGAACTTGGGCACGGTATGTTTTTGCAAGGTTACAACACGAATGCAGACTCGCTCTATACTAATCAGAATGCATTGTTTGATGAAGTATCGAGTGACTCCTGTGTGAACAACATGCGAGAGCACTTTGCTCGGTTGATTTACCAAGAGTCAGATGGAGTCAAAACTGGGGCGCTGTTCGAGTCCTGTGCTTCGAACTCGACTGGAGCGGGGCGACATTTTCAGATGGCCACTCGTCAGTTGCACCAGCAGAAGGATATTGTGATCGTGGGTGCCGATGGTCGTGTGCGCCGCCCTTCACAACACTATGGCAAAGATGATGTGATCTTGCCTTCGCCGCAATTCCGTTTTCAGATGTAGTGTGCTGACAAGCTGTCCTACCATAGAGCAAACGATATGAAAATCTCCATGTTGCTAGGCTCTGTTATACTACAATGTATACAAAGTTTACCTATGCACCAAGGAGTTACTGATGAGCGTTATGTCCGTTCGCTTGAGCGAAGATATTTCTGCGCAGCTAGAAGCACTCGCGCAGGCTACTGGCCGTAAAAAATCCTTCCTGGTCAATCAGGCACTCGGCGATTATCTGGCGCGCGAGGCCTGGCAGGTCCAGGAGATTCAACAGGCCATCCAGGAGGCCGATGCCGGTGAGTTTGCCGAAGAAGAACAGGTGAATGCGGTGTTCGCCAAATGGAGCGATCATCACTGATGCAAATTAAGTGGCTAAAAAAGGCCCTGCATAATCTGGACAGCGAAGCGAGCTATATCGCGACAGAAAATCCGGCTGCCGCCAGAGACTTCGTTGCCCAATTAAAAAAACAAATCTCAGCACTCAGCCAGCAACCGTCATTGGGCCGACCAGGTCGTGTATCCGGTACTCGTGAGTTGGTCATTAATGGTTACCCCTATCTCGTTCCTTATCGAGTCAAGAATGAGGTCGTCGAAATCCTTCGAGTGTTTCATACTCGTCGCCGCTTGCCCCAGAACTGGTAAAACATCGATTTAGAACATGAAACGAAAACAACCTCACCCTCTACTCTCTCCTGAACAGATCCATTGCCTGCTATCTCATCAAATCATTTCAACGCAATTACCTTGGCTGGGTGGTCAGGATGAGGTCATTGAAAACCACCTAAGAACCTTGTGTACTCTGGTGATGCAAAAAACGCGCACCGAATCGAAAATTGAATGGGATCACTATGGCTGTGGCTATGCCTCCTTCGTGGATGCCTGGTTCTATCGTCCTACTGCCGATTTTTATATCACGCCTCTAACTTGCCCCAAAGTACATTGCACCGGCTTAGTGGTATTACTTAGCCGCCTGTCACCTTATTTTGTGCTGATGGAAGCCAATAAGTTTTGGGATGATACGGGCGACGGCGGCGGATATCTCCCAGATTTTCGCATGCTGGATGATTTTAAAAATCCTGCCGTTATTGAGCTCGCGTCACAGGTGCAAATCTTACTGGAGGAGCAAGGACTCATCCGTGCTTACAAGGAGCAGTTGAGTGAGCGATTGCCTGTGGGTCTGGAGGTGCCAACCATCCTGGCCGATTTTGATGAGCAAGGTTTTACCCAGTATGACGCTCTGTTTCACTGGGAAGATTAGGTGGTTAGAAACCTTTACCTTCGCTTACCTGATTCAAAGGAGCTAGGTAGTACTGGCGAACCCTTCCTATGGCTGTGCTTTTTGTTCTTCTTAAAAGAGATTCTTCTCGCTCGCTTAAGCATTATTTCATTTGCTAACTCTCTTCCCCAGAGGAGCACTAACTTGTCATACATTTTTTGAATACTCATCTGCTTTCCTAGGCTAATTTAGCGCTATCTTATTTCAGGGATTTCTGACTGAAGGCAAACAATGTTGTCTGCCTATCTGGACTGATCCAATCAAAGCTCTGGCCTTGCAGGATGTCGCTGACGGTTTCCTCCGTAAAAGGGATCGTTAGTAAAAAGCTACTCTGCGTATCTGGCCGTGGTTTGATGGCGTCACCATTACTGAGCCAGTGGGCTTCGAGCCGCACATGGCGCTGCCACCATTTTTCATTGAAATGACTGCGATCTTTTTTGAACTTATAAAAATACATCGCTTTGCCATTCGGTGTGGGATGGTTGTCCATCAGCATCAATAGCAAGGGAATGCCCCAGGCTGGCAGATAACGATAACCCCAAATACCGATACTGTCGGCCACTTCAATCCATTTGATGAAAGTCTGCTGTGACAGCTTGCCTTGACCTCCCCGTAAGTGCCAGCACACGGCATAAGCTCGTTTCAACTGATCAAATGCCAAAAAGTGGGTCCTGACTTGTTGTGCAGTTTCATGATCGCACTCGGCTGTGTTCAGTTGGCCATAACGTCGGGAGCGACTACTGAGCGGGCAGCATTCAGCATCGTCAGGCTCCTGAACATGGCAGAAGCGGGGGGTGTATTTTTGCTGGGGAGTGAACAGGCCGCTCGCAAAGGTTTCCCGACCGCAAGATGGGCAGTAGATGACCGGCCAAGCCTCACGCGGAACGCCTCGGACCTGTGTTTGATAAGCGGCAATATCGACTAGCACGGTACGATTATCAGGATGCCTGAGATAGGCCGTCTGCAATCTTCCCTCCCCTGCTACGGTTCTCTGAATCAAGGCGGCTTTAAGCGTTTATCCCCAATTCTGGTGGATGACTCTGTTTATATCTACGGCAAGAGCCATGCCAGGCAAGGATTTCAGCAATAAAGAACAGCGCTGTATAATTAATGAGCATTGATTAACGATTCATTAAAAATGGGGTGAAGTCAACAGCTCACTTGCTGTTTTATGCTTTTGACGTTTACAATTAACTCATAACTCTCATCACCCCGATATACTTCTAAGTTTTTTCTTCGACCCGATATACTCCTTTTAGCCAGATGAGCGTTCGCAGCAGGAGCTGCCAGGCTTGAGTGTGTCGTCTTGTTTTCCAGCCTTGTGTTCCTGTCTGCTTTTTTAAATAATGCCAACCTGACAGGAAATACCATGACTTACTGTGAACTTGATCATCATGACCCGGCGACCGTCGGCCCTATCCATGCCAATGAGCGTGCGCCTGAGCAGAATGTTGATACCCTCCTGGAACGTGAACCTACCTGGTCTGCTGATTTACAGGAGGCGGTGTTAGCCGTTTTGCCTCCAGACAGCTATTACCAGCAAGAGGAGGAAGCCTGATGCGCGTTATTGGCTTATCGGTTTTATCTCTGCTGCTGACGGCTTGTGCCAGTACGGTGATTCCCACCAACCAGGAACCTACCCAGCCTCCGGTTTTAGAGCAACAACAGTCTTGCACGGACTTCAAGTCTATTCAGGCCGGTCAAAAAGTCTGGGTGGAGTTTGCTCGCTCGGCCACGCTGAGCCAGCAACTGCGAGAGAGTCTGCTGGACCGAGGCATCGTGGTGGTGGCACAGCCTGAGCTGGCCAGCGCCCACTATACCGTCGAGGGTAGTTATCGGGCGATTCGCCCTGCTACTAAGCGTATAGCTAATTTTGCGATCGGAGACTGGGTTGAAGACCCCAAGTCGATCAAGACCTGGAGGGAGCGTAAGGGGCAGTTGGTCCTTAACAATATTATAAATCCGGTCGCTTTTCTTTTAGAAAACGTCATTATCAATGTGGACAATGCAACAGGAACCAGTGAACGCTTGGCACAGTGGGGCGCAGGCGAAACGGGAGACCCGGATGGCAAATGCCTGCTGAGTTCCTTGAATACCTGCCAAGGTTGGTTATACACCCAGGCACTGCAGCTCAAAATCTACCGTCAGGATCAGCCCAAGCAGGTTTGTGAACTAACGATTTCGATGGAAGAAGACAAGATCCGGCCACGCCGTCTGTTGGACCCTGGCCTAGACTGGGTGAAACAGCAACTACAGGCCGGATGAGGCTAGGCGTGACGATGATGACCTCTGACCCATACCAGGAGAGTGAGATGGCTAAGCCAAGCAGGAAATCCAAAGCCCCTGAGCTGGGATCTTTTTCCCAGCAGTTGCCACTGATCTTGAGTGATGGAGAACGTTCTCTACCGCTGGGAATTGCCACGGTAAAGTGGCGAGCCCCGTCCGAAACGACGCTCTCCGCTTCACAGCAGTTTACTGGTGCGGTGTTAGCGATGTGTCGTTATCATTCTGCTCTGATCAAGAATCTGGCTTTACGTTACTTGTGGGCCATTCATGATGAACGAGGCAATCGCCTGCTGTTGAGCGAAATAGACCAACACTATCTGGCAGAAAAAGCACCGAGCATCAAGGCATTAGGGATCGACTCCGTGTCGATTAAACGACGATAAGATCCACCAAACACGGTTAGTGTCATCGAGCGACTAGCCGCTGTTTTATTGACTGCCTTTCTGATCCATTAACCGCTTTCCCGGTATCGGATAAAAACCACAGGAAGACAGTCAGCAAAGCAGAGATGTAGCCACAAGCAGGAGCGCTTATGAAAACCTTACAAACAAACAGCCATTTCGATCCAAGTTACCAGCGACCGCTACTGGCGGTGGCCACCACCTTTAGCCTCTGGCTGCTGGCCTTTGGGCTGGCCGGCTGGTGGACAGTGTTGGCATCGCAGTTGCTCTGGTGCGTGGGCCTACTGCTTTGCGCTTGCGTGGCACTGTTTTTCTATCAGGACATCGCTGTCGGCAAACGAGTCAAGACGCCGGCAGGGCGGGAAGGCAAGGACTGGATCCTCATTCATCGACCGCGCTTCGATCGAGCCGGCGTGGCCCTGGTGGTTGGCATCGCCGCCTACACACTATTCGCTCTGTGGCAGCAGTGGAATTTGCCCTCCTGGTTAACGGCTGGTTCAGCCATACTGGCCGGATCTGTATGCGCCCTACCCTTTGTGGGTGAAGCATTCAAAGGGCAGGCAGTGGTAGTAACGCGGGAGAATGTGGACCAGGTTCTGGCAAGCTTGCCAGTAGTAGAAAGGAGCACACGAGGTGCCCCTTTAGATTTGCCTTATCTTGATGAGATTGTGCATGATCAGCATCGGCCAGATTTTTTGAATACTGGTTATTTAGCGGAACAGACTGTTACCAGTTTTCATGAGCAATCCGTATCTCCTGAGCATTTTTCAGAAAATACTTGGGATGATCAACTGATGCGAGATACCAACCCCTTATTCGCTTATGAACTTAGCAATGTTTGGCATGACCAGCATTTAGAACACTAAGCTTATTATTTTTTTCTCCAGGGTTGATAGTCGGGGCTTTGCAGCGGGGTTTTAGGTTCTGGCCGAGTCGGGGTGGCTTTAATCGTGCCACTCACCTCTCCCTGACGGGCTTCCCCAGTCACGCCTTTAAATGCATCCGGGTCTTCAAACACCTTCGCCGCACGCTGTGAACCACTGCCACCATTCTGCTGGTCACCGAGGAAATGCATACCGGAGCGTGCCTCGTACTGTTGCTGACCTTTGGTGGCGACTCCCTTGGCATTGTTTTGTATCGATTGCTGGCCGCTGGCGATATTGTGCTGCACTTCGGGCATCATCGTGTTTTTGTCACCCATGACCTGATTACGGGTATCATCAATCTGATTTTGAATATTCCCGATGGCTCCCTGGGCGCGCTGGCCAATCTGCTGTGATTGTTGCCCGAAGCCAACAGCCGCTGCCCCGGCCTGTTGTTGATACAGCCCACCCAGATCTTTACTCGGCTGATGACTGGAAGAGAAGCCTCCCTGCTCCGTATCCATTGTCGTCCCCTTGGTCTGCTCCTGGATACCCTGATGTAGTTGACCGGCCACTTGTTGGCCGTCTCCCGCTAGTGCCAGTGGTTGCTGTTGCGCCTGTTGCAGTGTCTGGCCGCTATTGGCAAACGCTTGGCCAACGCTGGCACTGCCATCCACCCGTACCGAACCGTCCGTCGAGGCGCTACGTTCTGCTTGTTTCTGGTAACGTTCGGCTGTGGCGAAATGATTCGCTGCTGAGCGTTCGGCACTCTGAGAGCGGGTCAGATTGCTGGTAACGCTTTGGGTGTACTCCTTGCCTTCTCTGGCGTCTTGTTGGAAACGGGAGCTGCTGGCAACACTCTTGGCCAGCCCATCATCCATCGTTACCCCTTCACGTTTCAAAGCGCTCACTGCATTGGTAAAGTCTTGTGCCATACGATTCTCGGTGGATTGCTGTCCGTTTACGCCGATCTTGCCCGAGGGCCCAGCCTTCAACCCCAGACCATTCAGAATCTTGCCCATTTTGCTGACATCTTCCGCTTTCTCCTGTGGTCCTGTGCCACCACCGACGTTCATCCCCAGACCCAGTGCCAAAGCACTAGAGGCGGACGAGGTATCGGTAATACCGGTGCGCTTTGCTAGATCTTCTGCGGCTTGTATGACTCTGGTAGCGCTCTGTCGTTGTTGAGCATCCATCTTAGAGCTAATGTCCTGTGATGAGCTCGAACCCGTACCTTGTCTGGCGATATACCCCACCGCACTGGCATTCGCCATAGCAATGCTATTTCGGGCCACTTCCTGCTCCTGGTGGCCAGCTTCACGACTTTGGGCTGACAGCTCGCTGAAACGGGCTCCTTCACTCGCAGAAGCACCGGCACTGACTGGTAAGTCGGCGGAGCGGAAGGATTGTGCCACGCCGGCCTGACTGCTGAAGCTGCCGGTCGCGCCCTGGATGCGACTTGGCCCTGCCGTCGCATACACCGAATCCATCGCCTGCTTGTTCATTGACGTGTTATTGGCTGAGGTATTACCCATCGACACATTACCTTGGCCTGCTTGGCTACCGGCACTGCTGGCACTGGATTCTGCGCTGGCGGCGGTTTTACCCATCACGGCAGAAGCCAGGCCTTTACCGCCCATCACCAACGCGCCAGCAATCACCGGTATCGCCCAGATCAGATTGCCGGCCATCGCCTGCGTCTGGGCAAATTGTGACAATACCGGCGAGGCATTTACCAGGGTGGGCGCACCGGCTTGTGACAACCAGGCGGCGACGTTGGATTCGGTATTGGCCGTCGCGGCTAGATTGAGAATCGCGTACAGCATCGGCCAGAGCTGGATCCAGATCAGCGCCATAAAGTAGTACAGCAGCGTGCCCCACATCGCATGCAGTGCCAGTACCGAGATCACAACGATGATGGGAAACAGCGCAATCAGCAACCCTTCCAGGGTATTGCGCAATAAGGGCAGATAATCTGCAGCAACACTGCCACTGGTTTTCATGGCCATCAAGGTTTGCCGCTCAGCCTGAGCAACGGCCAGCGCAATTGCCAGTTTTTCGCTGTCCCGGCTGGTACGGGCATTCTGGATTTCTGCACTACGCACCACATTGATCATCGCCTCCTGTGTAATGGCCTGTAGGGCATTGCTGCTGGTCGCTTTGAAGAAGGTGCGATAAGTGGCCTCTAGCCCGCTGGTGAGCTTGCTGACGGCTGTGGCCGCGCCAGCGGTGCCCCCCAGTAGTGGATAGCTGTTATTGGCCAGTTTCAGTTGTAAATAGCCGGCTTCATCGAGGGTGCGTTGCTTCAGATTGGTGTAGGCCTCATCACAGCTCATACTGGTTGAGCCACTGGTGTACTGGTAGTAGTTGTAGCTGAACGGGCCCCAGTTTCCGGCGACTCGATTGCCCCGGTGAATGGCGACAAACAGCGCCTGATTAGTTTGTCCCAGCGTGGTGAGCAGATCCTGCGAGCGTGCCAGATCGCGTACTGAGTAAAAGTGATACAGCGCCATATCGTAGAAGGCGCAGTTGTACATAAAGGATGACCAGTCGGTCTGCAAGACAGAATCATCCAGAGAGGTAGAGCGTAATGCCTGGTACAGACGGGAACCGAACAACAGGCCATTGCGGCTGTATTGCAGATCATCCGGTAAGGAAAACACCGCCTCACTGCTACGGGTCAGCCAGTCCCCTACGCTACTGGCGTAGTGCGCAGGGACGGCAATCCCTAGTGGAACATTGGCCACCACCAGCGGGGCCTGCACCCCTTCCCTATCCATGATGATCACATGGGTCTTCGGCAGCATAAAGCCATACCAGACCACGACCAGGCCGATGAACCAACTGGACAGCACACTGAAGTCCAGCTTGAAGGCGGTAATGCCGAGTGTGATGATAAAGGCCAACAGGGCGGTGGTGGTCATCAGTCCACCATAACCATCGGAACCCATCAGGCTAGCAATGGCGTTAAACACCTGGAACAGAAAGCCTGAATTGCCATAAGCGTAGTATTCGAAGTTCATCCTGCCCCCCACTGAGTCGATTGAGCGATTCAAAATCCATCGCATTGGCAATGCCAGGGAAGGTGGAGCGCCATTGACCATCAAACTGCACCATGAACTGCACCAGTGCCGCCTCTGCCGAGGCCTGGGCGTAAGCTTTGCCCAACTCGCCCTGGATGGTGCGCGAGAGCTGGTTGACGTTCTGCATCGCGTTTTCCAGCTTTTCAGATTCGCCTAGTGATTTGGCTAGGTACATGCCGGCAGCGCGTCGGGCCACATCGGCCATGCGGTGCAACCAACTGACGGTGTACTCTAGCGTGATCACATCCATGAACTTGGTGGTAGTCAGCCCGGTCTGCATCGAGGCATCCGAGATCACCATCTTCAGAATCGGCAGCGGGGTGTTTTCGACTAGGGCGACGACTTTCTGCAGATCAGCCGGCGACAGCTTGTCATTGCTTTCGATCGCGCTGCGCAAGAGCTGGATACGTTCCGCCACTAGGCTGCGCATCGAGCGGATGGTGCGCTCCTGTGGCGCACAGTGGGTTTTGAGTCCGCTGCTGCCCTCATCGGTGCCATCGGTACAGACCAGCAGGGTCAGCTTGACCGTATTGCCACTGGCTCCGGTGCCGATACCCTGTAATAGATCCGCTGCCCGCGTGATGGTAGGGGCGTAGAAAGACAGATCCAGCGTGGGAGTCTCGCCGGCTTTGGGGGGCTTTTTGACGTAGGTGCCGGTCAGTGAAATCACGAAATCTTTTTCATCGGCCGGGATGTCCAGACGCTCCAGCGCCTGCATCATCATATTACCGCCGGTAAATTCGATCGGCTTTTCGTTGCGATCATTGCCACTGACGCGGGCGGCTGAGGTGGCAATATTGGCCCCAACCCGACAATACCACTTACTGTCGGCGCCATCCTGGGCGGTGCCATCCTGTACTGCACTGGCCTCACAAGCCGACGCCATGCCCTGCCCCACTGCCCCTAAGGCGCCGCCGACTGCCTGCTTGGCCATCTGGCAGGAATTCAGATTGGTTTGATTCACCTGGTTGACCAGGGCGCGGATCTTATTGATCGCCCCGCCAACCAGACCATCGAGCGAATCTAGGGCAATCTCAAATGCGACACCGGCCGCGTTATTTCCCAGATTACGCACGAACTGGACGAATTGCTCCTTGTTGGCAAACGAAAACGAGCCACCAAAGATATCAATCCCGCCACAGCCACCGCGCACAGTGGGTAGCGCGATATTCATCGGCGTCAGATTCTTATTGGGAAAACGAGCGACCAGACTGCCGCCGTAATACACATTGGCGGTCTGGGCATGAAAAGTACCGCCCTGGGTGTAGTTGGCATAGCCACCCATGGCATTGAACATGTCGGCCATATCGGATTCGATACCGGCCTGTAAGGGAATAGGCGAAGCGGCCAGCGCGACAGACAGCAGGCAGCTTAATAACTTGGGAGTAAACGACTTCATGGCAACCCTTGCCGTGGCTAAAGCCACGATCGACAGCACATTCGCCTGCGTCAAGACGCAAGCACCCGGCGGTCAGGTCAAGGGCGGACACCTGACTGCGTCGATCATGAAGAGAAACAGAATACGGGGACTACTGCGGATAAGGTGATGATAACGCTAAGTTGTTGGTGGGAGCAAGCCTAAGGTATTGTTTTGTCGGATGGCAGGCTTGATCCTGGCAATACAGTGAGCGCGTCTTAGTGCAAATTCACGGCTGCGCCGCAGCACCATTTAAACTTTTTGCCACTCTGACACGGGCACACGTCATTGCGGCCAACCTTGGGACTGGCTCGCTGCTGGCTTCTCCCCAGCAGACGTTCTCTCATCGCTTGCCGGTAAGGGGCTAAAAAAGTATCAATCTGCTGCACCGAAGCGGGAATCTGTTCGGCAAGCTTCTCTCGCTGGGTCGGCCAACGAACTTACGCTTCTTCTTCCTGCGTCGCCTGCTCTTTGCCTAACAGTAAAATCGGTTGCAACCATTGTTTGCCCTGCTCGTCATCCTGCACCACCTGCCAGCCATCCGGGTCTAGCGACATACCTTGCACGAAGCCGGATGACCACATTTCCGCATCGGTGTACTCATGAGGGTCATCGGCATATTTCATCGAATCAAAAATCGGTGTGATCTCACCATCATGGTCGCGTTGCCGATGAATGATGCTGTTCAGATGCTTAAAAATTAACTCAACAATCCGATTAGCCTGTGCCGGAGAATCAAATTCGGGCGCGAACGCCGCCTCTTCTCTCCCCAGACGCCCGGTAACCACTGACTGGGCATTAAGGTGCTGACGCTCGTCGCGATAGCCGTAAGATAACCATCCAGCCTCGACAGCAACATGGATTCATCGGGCACCTGGTCAGAAAGAAGAAACTGGTCGAGCTCGATCAGATCGGCATCGGTTAAAGACGGAGATGGCATAACAGTACCGGCAAGGTGGGAACAAACGGTCATTTAACCGCAAAGTATAAAACGATAAGGGGGCGTCGCGCTTTTTTATCGTAGCGAATGGCCAATCCGAATCGTTCCCCCGACAAAGCTCACCCCTGATGCTGCAAGGCGCGCAGGCCCACCTTGGTCGTGGCCTTTTTTGATGTGTCGATGCGCTTTTTGGGTGCTTTTTGAGGTGGTTTAGCGATGTCGGTGATTTTTTTGTCAAATTGCTTCGTTTTTATTTTGTTTTATTATCAATATATTAAGTTTATTGCCGAACGTTTTGCCATTTTTTTTCAAATTTATTTGCGCGCCACCCTAAACTTTTCCCT
>JACCFC020000004.1 GCA_020830965.2 Neisseriaceae bacterium TC5R-5 | reverse complement strand
CCAGCTTGATCGCTTCCGCCCGGAATTCCGGGGCATAGCTTTGCGTTACTCGCTTGCTCATGTCTCACTCCTGTTGGTTCAGATTTTACCAAACAGGTGTGTCTACGCATTTCAGGCTACATCACGGCTACCTGTCACCCGCCGCCTTCACACAGCGATATTATGAAAATCAACTCACCGCTTAACCCGTTGGACTCCACTATTGCCAACCGACTTCAGTCCCCATACATTTATGTTTTGTGTTGTCACTATATTTTTCTAAAACAATATATAAAATCCCATTGCTCTATTTTTTTGCTTTTTTTGCTTTTTTCATGTTAAATGGATATTGATTTTATGGGTTTGTTCATCGTTTGTCATCATATTTAGGAGTGCTAAAATGACTGTACTAATAAGGTTGATAGCAGCTTTTTTAATGTTCTCCCATGGATTTGTTTTGGCTGCTCCAGTTAACGATGCACAAACACGTTATCCGATTGTGCTCGTGCACGGCTTGTTCGGCTATAATAGTTTGGATGGTGTAGATTATTTTTATCAAATACCCGCAGACCTGCGTAAGAGTGGGGCTCAGGTGTTTGTAACTCAGGTTTCTGCAGCCAATAGTACCGAAGTACGAGGCGAACAATTATTGCTACAAGTAAAGAATATTCTGGCTATTACTGGCGCGACGAAGGTGAACTTGATCGGCCATAGTCATGGAGCCCCCACTGCCCGCTATGTAGCAGGTGTTAGTCCGAATCTCATTGCTTCGGTTACTTCAGTTGCCGGGGCAAATCAGGGTTCGGCTGTGGCGGATATTGTGTTGCGTCTTGCGCCGCCAGGCTCTTTATCTGAGGCGATTTTATCTAAAATAGCCACCGCTTATGCTGATTTGGTTGGGGGCTCCGCTTTACCCAATCAGCCGGTTAATGCGCTTAACTCGCTAACGACTACCGGGGCGGTGACATTCAACAAGAAATTTCCACAGGGCCTACCAACGAGCGCTTGTCAGATGGGCTCTCAACAAGTCAATGGGATTCGCTACTATTCATGGTCGGGGGCATCCACCATTACCAACCTGCTAGATATCAAGTCGTTACCTTTCGGAGTATTAGGCCCCTTGGCATTTGGAAGCAAAGCTTCTGATGGCTTATTGGAGAAATGCTCCACTAATTTAGGTATGGTCATTCGGAACAATTACGACATGAATCATATGAATGTGGTCAACCAGAATTTTGGGCTGGTTAGCCTTTTCGAAGTTAATCCAAAAACACTTTACCGTGAGCATGCCAAACGTCTGAAAAATATAGGCTTGTAGGATGAAGATCTCGCATTATCTAATTTACTTGGCCTGTGGTTTGGTCGTGCTCTTGGTGTGTGTTTATTTACTGCTATCCAAACCAGAGGTCAGCTCCTCGACTAATACTACGCAGCTTGACTCAAGTGCTGGTTTGTCCGTAGTGGCTGGTAAGCAATCAGCAACTGAGCAAATTGGGGGGAAGTTATTGATCAATGAGGCTTTGCGCGAATTATTTGATTCCAGCTTGGCTAAATTTGGTCGGCATGGTTTGGTGGATGCCCGTCATTTTTTAGAAAAAACCTTACAAGCCTCCTTGTCAGCTCCCGCTATTCAGCAGGCGTTGAATCTGTTTGATCGTTATCTTGGCTATCGCCAATACTTAGAAAGTGCGCCGGTACCGAAGCAGACCAGCTTGGCTGGTCGTATGGCGATCATGCGTGATGCGCGTCGCCTGTATTTGACTGAGCAGGAAATTGCTGGCTTATTTGGTAATAATGATCGCTATGATGCTTTCACGGTTCAGCGTTTGCGTATTATGGAAAACATCGCCTTGTCCACTCAGCAAAAAACGGCTCAAATTCGTCATTTAGAGGCTGATTTACCTGAGGACCTACGCGCTGCGCGGCAGGAGCCGGTTAAACATCTGTTGTTGGCGGAAGAGGAAGATGCACTCAGAAAGAAGGGGGCAGGTGAACAAGAGATTTATGCTTTACGTGCGCAAAAGGTAGGGCAGGCAGCAGCAGATCGTTTAGCACAACTTGATACCGAGCAGGCGGAGTGGCATAAGCGGATATCAACCTTTCAGAACGAGCGTCAGCGTATATTGGCAGACCGCTCGCTCAGTACGGTACAAAAGCAGAAAGCCCTAGCGATAGCACAGGGCAAGCGCTTTACCCCTCAAGAGCAGTTGCGTCTAGATGCCTATATTCAACCTTGAAATAGCCTAGAGAGGGCAAGACCGGGTTCTGATTCTCGCATAAAGGTTTCACCTATTAAGAAAGTATGAACATCATGACTACGCATTAAGCGCACGTCTTCTACGCTGGCGATACCACTTTCTGTGATGAGAATACGGCTAGCTTCAATTTTTGGCAATAGAGCTAGAGTGGTGTTGAGATTGACTTCAAAATTACGCAGATTACGATTATTGATACCAATCAGTTCACTATGCAACTGTAGGGCAACATCCAGCTCTGCCTCATCATGCACCTCCACCAGCACTGCCATGCCGAGTTCTGTCGCCAGAGCTTCAAATTGCTGCATTTGCGTTAGGCTTAAAGCCGAAACAATCAGTAAAATGCAGTCAGCCCCCATCAGGCGCGCTTCATATAGCTGATATTCATCAACAATAAAGTCTTTGCGTAACACCGGTAAATGACAAGCCGCTCGTGCAGCCTGCAGATAAGCCGCATCTCCTTGGAAATATTGCTTATCAGTTAGGACAGACAAACAGGCTGCACCATGACTGGCATAGTTTGCCGCGATAGCCGCCGGGTCAAAGTCGGCACGGATGATGCCTTTACTTGGACTAGCCTTTTTAACTTCAGCAATTACTGCAGCCTGTTTTAGTCGATGTTTGGCTCGAATAGCCCCAACAAAATCACGGCGATCCTGGCTGAAGGCTTCGGCTTCTGCACGCAGACTTTGCAGGGGTTTATGCTGTACGGCAGTAGCGATTTCTTGGTGTTTGGTGGCAATAATGGTGCTCAGAATATCGGACATGCTGAATTCATTCTTTGAGTGGTCAACAGACAGAGCTGCATCATGCAGAACATTTTGGCTATTGACAAGGATGGTGGCTTACTCATTGGTATGCTCAGATATTGAGCTCGTGATAAAGTCGCTCGTTTTCGCTTGTCAGGCATGCTTTCCTGCCTATTTGTAGCTATGAAGGATTTTTTGTGACCAATATCGCTGAGCTTACCCCCCAGGTCGTTTGGGAGCACTTTCAAACGTTGTGTGACATTCCCCGTCCCTCTAAACATGAGCAGCCTTTAAGGGATTATTTACAAGGTTGGGCAGAACTAAGAGGTTTGACAACTCAGCTTGATGGTGCGGGCAATCTGCTGATTAGGAAACCTGCCACGCCTGGTTATGAGAATCGACGCGGTGTGGTATTGCAAGGGCATTTGGATATGGTATGTCAGGCTAATGCTGGCGTAGCACATGACTTTTTCAAAGACCCGATCCGTCCAATATTAAAAGAGGGTTGGCTGATTGCGGAAAATACCACTTTGGGGGCCGATAATGGCATTGGTGTGGCGCTCGCCTTGGCGGTGCTGAATAGTGAAGAATTAGAGCATGGGCCGCTTGAGGTACTGTTGACGGTGGATGAAGAGGCTGGGATGGGCGGTGCTTTGGGACTGGATGCCCGTCTATTGCAAGGGCAGTATCTGATCAATATTGATACCGAGGAGTGGGGCGAATTTTATCTGGGCTGTGCGGGTGGTGTTGATGTTAACATCCGGCGCGACTGTCATTACGAAGCGGTTCCCAGCAATTTTCAAGTAGCGCAGCTTACGGTGAAAGGATTGTCTGGTGGTCACTCGGGAGTGGATATTCACTTGGGGCGTGGTAACGCTAACAAAATTCTGATTCGGCTGATTCATGAATGTGGTTTGTTGTTCGATTTGCGCGTAGCGGCTTTTCATGGTGGAAGTGCACGCAATGCCTTGCCACGCGAAGCGAGTGCCGTTATTGCTTTTCCCGCCAGTGTGCTTCCCGAGCTCGAAGCCAAGCTACAGGCATTCCAGAGTTTATTGCGTAGCGAGTTAGCTGGAGTCGATGAAGGGGTTTGCCTGACTATGGTACCCGCCCAGGCCCAGCAAGTTTTGGCAGCAGCAGATCAGCAAACTATTTTCGCTGCGCTTCATGCTGCGCCGCATGGGGTTAGGCGTATGAGCCAGCAGGTGGCTGGGGTGGTAGAAACCTCTAATAATCTAGGGGTAATGGTTTTGGCAGAGGGTAAATTGTTTGTCAATTTCATGGTGCGCTCGCTACGCGACTCGGGAGCCACATTATTGGCCAGTGAGATTGAGGCGCTGTTTATGTTAGCTGCTTGTGAGGTTGAGCAAGAAGGTGCTTACCCCGGTTGGGCGCCGCAACCGCACTCCGAATTACTGACGCTGTTTCATGCTGTGTATCGACAGGAATTTGGGCAAACCGCCAAGGAGCAGGTAATTCATGCTGGTTTGGAGTGTGGCATTATCGGCGCAAAATACCCAGCTATGGATATGGTGTCGTTTGGACCCAATATCCGCGGTGCACATGCGCCAGGTGAGCGCGTCGAGGTAGCAAGTGTAGCTAAGGCATGGCAGCTATTACAGGCGCTGTTACGTGCGATACCCTCTAAAGAGATAAACTGTTAGCCGTTATCTAGCTGACTGTTATATCCCGCTAAGGTGTGTACCTGTTTTTTGAGTCACCCCTTCTTTTTGTGAAAGATTAACCATCGTGTCGGAATCACAACTTAAGCAACACCGTGATGCTATTGATAGCATTGATGTTCAAATTCTTCAGTTACTTAATCAACGTGCCTCTCATGCTCGTGAAATTGGTGAAATTAAAGGGGGGGGAGTGATTTACCGCCCGGAGCGTGAGGCTCAAGTATTACGTCGTATTAAGCAGCAGAATGCTGGGCCTTTGGCGGATGAAGCGGTCGCGCGTTTGTTTCGCGAGGTGATGTCGGAGTGCCTCGCTCTGGAAAAGCCATTGTCGATTGCTTATCTTGGGCCGGAAGGAACATTCACTCAATTAGCGGCACTCAAGCATTTTGGCCATGCAGCCCAGGCGGTAGCATGCAGTTCCATTGATGAGGCGTTTCGTTTAGTGGAGTCACGCAGTCTGGATTATGTGGTGGCACCGGTAGAGAACTCTACCGAAGGCGCAGTAGGGCGTACGTTAGATTTAATGGTAAGCAGTCCTTTGCAGATTTGCGGCGAGGTTGTGCTGCGCGTACATCATCACTTACTGCGTCGGCATGAAGGGATGGAGGGGGTTTGTCGGGTATACGCGCATGCACAAGCCTTGGCTCAATGTCATGAATGGTTGAATAAACAGTTGCCTGCTTCGGTGGAGCGTATTTCGGTGGCCAGCAATGCTGAAGCGGCGCGGCTGGCTAGCGAGGATGTCGCTGCCGCGGCCATTGCCGGACAGGCCGCAGCAGAGCGCTACACACTATTTAAGCTGGCGGAAAATATTGAAGATGAACCTAACAACACCACTCGCTTCTTAGTGCTGGGTTTGCAGGAGACGATGCCTAGTGGCCGTGACAAAACCTCTATTGTCGTCTCAACACCTAATCGTCCGGGTGCAATGTATGACCTATTGGCACCAGTGGCCGGTAATGGTGTGTCGATGACGAAGTTTGAGTCACGCCCATCACGCACCGGCTTATGGGACTATGTATTTTTTATCGATCTAGAAGGTCACCGTAGTGATGAGAAGGTTCGTCTGGTTCTGGATGGGTTAGCCGGAGGAACTTCTTTTGTTAAAGTGCTGGGTTCCTACCCGGTAGCGGTGTTGTAAGGCCGGTTTAATGCAGGTAATGAGGGGCTGATCATCGGCTCCTTCTTGTTTCTAGAGGAGAGAGCCGATGATTATTGTCATGAGCCGACAGGCACCGGAAGCGTATATACAGGCGGTGATTGCCAAAATTCGACAAGCAGGCCTAAGCGAACATATTTCCAAAGGGGCAGAACACACCATCATCGGAGCGGTGGGGGATGAACGCAGCCTGTTAGTGGAGTGGTTTGAGACGATGCCAGGGGTCGAGCGCGCGATGCGGGTGGTGCGTGAGTATCGGATTGTTTCGCGGGAAATCCATCCCGAAGATAGTATTGTGCAGGTGCGAGGTCGACCGTTTGGTGGTCAGGTAGTACAAATTATTGCCGGGCCGCCAGCTGTTGAGTCAGAGCAGCAAATGCAGGAAAGCGCAGTATTGGTTAAAGATAATGGCGCTGCGCTGTTATACGCAGGAGTGTTTAAACAGTATGCCTCTCCCTATGCTTTTCAGGGGCTGGGTGTGTTGGGTTTGGAATATTTGCAGCAGGCTGGGCTGACACAGGCTTTGCCAGTGGTGGCCGAACTGGCGGATATCAGTATGCTGGAAGTGCTGCTACAACAAGGCATAGATGTGATCCAGATTGGTGCGCGCAGCATGCATAATGTGGAGTTACTTAAAGAGGTTGGACGGTTGAACAAGCCGGTAATTCTGAAGCGAGGCGTGTCTGCCACGCTGAGCGAATGGTTGATGGCTGCTGAGTACATCGCTGCGGGGGGAAATCACAATATTATTTTCTGTGAGAGTGGTATCCGCAGTTTTGAGTCATCTTATCGCCACACCTTAGATATTGCTGCCATCCCATTCTTAAAACGTGAAACTCATTTACCCGTTATCGCTGCTCCCAGTCAGGCCGCCGGTAAGGCTTGGTTAGTACCTGCTTTAGCTAAGGCAGCGCTGGCCGCAGGGGCAGATGGTTTGATATTAAATGTGCATCCGCAGCCTGCTAAGGCCTTGTGTGAGGCAGACCAAGTATTATCGCCTGCAGCGTTTAGTGATTTACTAGCTGAATTGCGCAAGCTGGCCCCGATATTAGGACGCAGCTTGTAACACGATATGCCCTACTAACTGATGGCCAAGGCCGCCCCTGCTTCTGCATGTAACAGATTAGTATTAAAAATCGGTAGCGGACTATTGTCTGCATTGAGCTGCTGATCTAGTGCGGTGCAACCGATAATAATGGCTTGCGCGCCCTGGGCTGCCATGGTGTTAGCAATAGTTAATAAGCGCGTTGCTGACTCCGGTGTGGGTTTGCCATAGCGCCACTGCTGTTGCTGTAGCTGATAAAGCGTTTCTTTTTGTTCCTCACTCGGCAGATCTAATTGAATCCCATACTCGTTCAAGCGCTGTTGGTAACTAGTGCGCTCTATGGCGTTTAGTCCCAAGGAGCTACTCAGCAGTGCCACCCGTTGAATTCCCGCTTGTAATAGTGCAATAGCGGTGGGGTCGGCCAAGTGTAGGAAGGGGATGCGTAACTCACGTTCAATCTGACCGGCAATATAGTGAAGGCTATCTGTACCCAGCATCACAAACCCGGCTCCCGACAGCTCAAGATCGAGCGCATTTTTGGTCAGCATTGCTGCCACCTGTTGGCTATCAATGTCTGCCAAGTTAAGACTGTGGAGAATAAAGTTGGCGGTAGTTTGCCCTCCTAATTGGCGCCGTACCGCGCTATTGATCACCCGATAGTAAAACGCGGTGGTTTCCCAGCTTTGTCCACCCAACATGCCTATGGTACGCATTCTTGCCTCGGTCTGAAATTAATCTCTACATGTTGGGATATAGCACTGATTTAAATAGTTTGTGATTAGGTTTTGTCGGCCAAGTGTTTTCCAAAAGCTTATTAGCCTATAAATTAAGCAAGCGAGCACCTTGATTTATGCAATATGAATGCTAATGGCTAAGCAGATTGTTCATCTGGCAAATAGAGCCGCAGTCGGATCCTGCTGATGATCTGTAGTGAATGCCGATCTGCATGTCCGCTTCGGCAAGTGGTAGATAGGCTAGTACTGCTAGCCGTTTCGATGTTTATTTCTTGGGGCCACGAAAACCATCGTGGCAAGCTTTACAGCTTTGTGCGACCCGGGCATAGCTTTGCTTGACTGCAGCCAGATCAGCGCTATGAGCTGTATGACTTAGCTCTGTGACAGATTGTAAAAAATGTTCTTTTGCCTGCTGGAATTTGGTGGGTTGGCTCCAGATTTCTGTTTTGGCACGGCTATTACCGCTGATGCTATTGGCTGGAAAGTGAATGAATGGCTCCGCCGCAATTTGTTGCAAAGTGTCGGCATAGTGAATAAAGCTGTCTTTTTTATAAGGCTGATAACCACGTAGCATGACGCCCATAGGTTCGAAAGAAAGTAGGATTTTTTTAAAGGCTTGCTGTCTGCTTTCAACTGGGGTGGCCGCCATCAATGGTGAAGCGGCCAATAAAACGATAGCAAAAAGGATTGGAGTTTTTTTCATGATGCTTGGCGGTGAATAAGGCATTATCGAACGTAAAAAACTAAGCCCGCATGCACGGGCCTTAGAGCCGCTAACAACCCCTCTGATCCAGCATCGCGCCACTGGTACTGTCTGCGTCGACGCATCTTGCTTAGGGGCTCTTCGAGTGGTTGTTAGCGGCTCTTAGTACTGGGTACAAAGAGTGTGTTGCTTAGTCTTTTTGGCGAAAAGAATCGTGACAGGCTTTGCAGGTTTTTTGTGTCGCACCAAACTGAACTTTAATAGCAGCCAAATCGCCGTTAGCGCTTACCTGCTTTAGTTTGGCTGTGGCAGCTTTATGATTGTCGATTGCCTGCTGCCATTCGGTAGGCTTACTCCAAATCTCTGGCTTCGCCTCAGTCTTACCTTTATTACTGCCAGCAGGGAAATGCTGCCAGGGTTTTTGTGATAACGCCTCTAACTCGCTGGCCAGTTTGGCAAATTCGTCTTTGTTGTAAGGCTTCTCACCTTTAACCATCTTGCCCATGTTTCCAACTACGGGCTTGTACTGTTTAAAGATTTCTTGGCGTTCTTTTATTGAATCAGCAAAAGCTGATCCAGCCAATAGGGTTGCCAGCATGACATAGAGTAATTTCTTCATAATTTATTCCCCTTAAATAAGAACAAAAAATAGATATGGCCTTGACAATAGGCGTGTGAGCTTAGCATGTGCTGCCTGTTTTAAGAAATCATAAATCTATAAAACTTGTTAATCAGAAATGTTATAGAGTAACATTATGACCGGTCAAGGGAGGTGTCTATGGATATCCGTGCCTATGTGGTAGCAGCTGAGCGGCATTGTGCGCAACGAGGCAGTAAATTAACGGCTTTGCGTCGGCAGGTGTTAGAAATAGTTTTATCACAACAAGGTGTGATTAAGGCTTACCAAGTTTTAGCTGCGCTGCAAGAGCAGCGTGGTGTTGCTGCACCACCTACTGTTTATCGGGCATTGGATTTTTTGGTAGAGCATGGCTTATTACACAAGGTTGAAGCCTTAAATGGTTTTATTGTTTGCGATCATTTTGATTGTCAACACGAAAGCCTGATTCTGGTATGCCAGCTGTGCGGCAAGGTGCAGGAGATTGATGCTAGCGCTAGTCTGGCAGTGTTACGTGAGGCGGCTAGCACCGTCACCTTTACATTAAGTCAGCAAAATCCATTACTGGCAGGTGTTTGTGATCGTTGCCAGGTCTAAGGCGAGTTCTCACTTTTGATAAAGCATGATGAAAAAAACCATTGTTAATCTATTTACCGGCTTTTTAGGGGTGGGTAAGACCACTGCTTTACGTCATTTGATTGAGCATCGGCCCAGCAATGAAAAATGGGCGGTGATTGTGAACGAGTTTGGTGAGGTGGGGATCGATGGTGCGGCCCTGCTGAATGATGATTTGCCGGTGGCAGAAATTGCTGGAGGCTGTCTGTGCTGTGTGGCCGGGCCACAAATGACAGCTACCGTGGCAACTTTACTGCGGCGTGAACGCCCAGATCGCTTGCTGGTAGAGGCTAGTGGTCTTGCGCACGCGGCGGGGGTGATTGATGAGTTACGCGCCAAACCCTTAGGCGATGCTCTCGAAGTGGGGGCAGTGCTGACACTAGTTGATCCCCGACAGTTTATTCAGAGCGATTATCAGCGTCAGCCCTTGTTTCGTGACCAAGTGGCGATTGCGGATGTGCTGGTGGCCAATAAAGTTGATATGGCTGATATCCCGACGATGGAAGCATTCCGGCGTCAGGCGGCGGCCATGTTCCCACCCAAATCCCTGATAGCAGAAGTGCGCAATGGGGAATTAGAAGTCGATTGGCTTAATGCGGCGCTCATCTCGAAGCCGCGTTATCGCCCAGCGATATCGGCAGAGGCGACGCTACAGTGGGCCAGTATGGGCTGGACTTTTCCGCCGGAGCAGGCCTTTGACGGAGAGCGCCTCACACACTGGTTCGATCACTTACCCAAGCTAGTCCCGGGACTATTACGCGCCAAGGGAGTATTCAATGTGTTGGATAGTTGGGTGTGGTTGAACTGGGCTGAGGGGCAGTGGGGGGCAACGCAAGTTTCTTGGCGGCGGGATAGTCGTTTTGAACTGATCGCTAGTACAGAGTTTGATATCGCAAAAATTGAGGCAAGTCTCAAAGCGTGTTTCGAATGAATGATTTTAAACATCAACATAAACATGAGCATCAGCATTTAACCCCGGCTAATCTGCGTGCGCCATTCAGCTTATTGACCTTGTCCGCCTGGCAGCGACTGGCTGTTGTTAGCATTTTGCTATTGCTGTTATGGGCATTAGTCGTTTGGGCTCTGGGGGAAGGGTGATGAGTATTCTCCTGGATAATCTGACGGTGTCGTATCAGCGCCGTCCAGCAGTACATCATATTAGCGGCCAGTTTGTTATTGGCGAAGCGACAGCCATTTTTGGGCCGAATGGCGCCGGTAAAAGTACTTTGCTAAAAGCCTTGGTAGGGGCGCTTAAGCCCGATGCGGGAACCGTTCGTCTTGGTGCCTTCAGACGCTGTGATATGGCTTACCTACCGCAGCAGTCGGAGATAGATCGTAGCGTGCCGGTAAGTGTCTTGGAGTTGGTCAGTACGGGCTTATGGCATGCTACTGGGCCGTTTGGCCGCCTTAGTCGCCACGGGCGCGACCAGGCGGTTCTGGCACTTGAGCAGGTAGGATTGGCTGATTTTGCGCTGCGGCCGATTGCCGCTTTGTCCAGCGGACAATTTCAACGTGTGTTGTTTGCAAGAATTCTCTTGCAGGATGCGCAACTGATTTTACTTGACGAGCCTTTTACCGCGATGGATGCGAAAACTACCGGTGACTTATTGATGCTGGTTAACCGTTGGCGTAGTGAAGGACGTACGGTTATTGCTGTTCTGCACGATGAGGAGCAGGTGCGTGCTTATTTTCCGCAGACCATGTTGCTGGCAAGAGAAGTAGTGAGCTGGGGACAAACTAGTGAGGTGCTATCGGCAGCGAACCTGAAAAAAGCTGTGGAGATTGCTGCACACTGGCATGCACAAGCAGAGATTTGTGCTGTAGATGAGGGGCATGGTTAATGTGGTCTTTGGCTTACGATGTTTTGATTAGTCCTTTTGTCGAGTTTGCTTTCATGCGGCGCGCCTTGGCGGCTTGTCTGGCTTTGGCTCTGGGGAGTGGTCCTATTGGCCTATTTCTGGTGATGCGCCGCATGAGCCTGATGGGTGATGCGATGAGTCACGCGGTATTGCCGGGTGCGGCAATAGGATTCATGCTGGCTGGCCTCAGTCTGCCTGCGATGAGCGCAGGTGGTTTTGTGGCTGGGGTGCTGGTAGCGCTACTAGCTGGGCTGGCTACGCGTTTTACTAGTGTCAGGGAGGATGCCAGCTTTGCGGCTTTTTATCTATTATCACTGGCCATTGGTGTGTTACTGGTATCACGCAGTGGCAATAATATCGACTTGATGCATATTTTGTTTGGCTCGGTGTTGGCGGTAGATAATGCCGCCCTCTATCTGGTCAGCACTGTCGCTTCCTTAACCTTATTTACCCTAGCGCTGATTTACCGTCCTTTAGTACTCGAAAGTCTTGATCCCATCTATCTACGAGCGGTTGATGGCCGTGGCGGGCTATGGCATCTATTGTTTCTGATGTTGGTCGTTCTTAATCTGGTGGCTGGTTTTCAGACAATGGGAACGCTGATGGCCGTGGGCTTGATGATGCTACCTGCTATCAGCGCTCGTTTATGGGCTGAACGTATGGAAACCATGCTGGTTTTGTCGATTGCAATAGCGCTTGGCTGTGGTTGTGGTGGGTTGATTCTGTCTTATCACTTCGAGTTGCCTTCTGGCCCAGCCATTATCTTACTGGCGGGCCTGCTGTACCTCTTCTCTTTATTATTCGCTCCGCTGGGTGGGGCTTTACCGCGTTATGTACGCGCTCGTCATTTAGAGTCATAACAGGAGACTGGTTGGATGCAAAGATTTTTGTGTGCGTTATTGTGGCTGACTATACCAATGTTTGCCTGGGCCAAATTGCCGGTAGTGGCGAGTTTCAGCATTCTCGCGGACATGACGCGTGTGATTGGAGGAGATCGTGTTGAGGTGGTTTCTCTGGTGGGGCCGGATCAAGACACCCATGTGTTTCAGCCTTCCCCGGCTGATGTTAAAAAAGTAGCGGCTGCCAAGGTGTTGGTTATGAACGGTTTGGGGCTGGAAGGCTGGATGGAGCGTCTGAGTAAGGCAGCCAATTTTAAAGGTGTGAAAGTTGTTGCCACTCAGGGCATTCAGGCCCGTATAGCCGCAGATGACGATCATGGCGATGATCATCATCATGGTCATCTTGATCCACACGCCTGGCATGATCCAACGCGGGTACAAACTTATATCCGTAATATTGCTGCAGGATTGATCAAGGCCGACCCAGCTGGCAAACAGGAGTATGCTCAGCGTGCAGCAGAGTACAGTAAAAAAGTACAAGCGCTGGATGCGTGGGCAAAAAAAGCATTTGCAGCGATTCCGCTTGCCAAGCGCAAGCTACTGACTTCACATGATGCTTTTGCTTACCTCGGAGATCGTTACCAGCTTAAAATTCTCTCCATTCAAGGAGTGAGTACCGATGCCGAAGCCTCAGCTAAAGGTGTGGCGCAGTTGATGCGGCAGGTACGTCAGGAAAAAATAGGGGCGCTGTTTATAGAGAATATGAGCGATAAGCGCTTACTGGAGCAACTAGCGAAAGAATCCAAAGTGACTGTCGGCGGCAAGCTCTATGCCGACGCCTTATCTGGTGCAACTGGGCCAGCCAATAACTATCTGGATATGTTCCGCTACAATGTGCAGACCATTCTTAAGTCATTTCATTAAACACAGCAAACAATCCCAATGCTCCAATTAGAACGACCAGCAAGCCGGCCAGTAAACGGACCGGTCGTTTATGTAGCCATCGACGCAAGCTATCGGCAAATACGCCCATCAGCAGCAAGTTGGGCAGGGTGCCCAACCCAAATACCAGCATGGTCAATGCCCCCTGTCCGACACTGGCGCTGGCGAGTGCCGAGAGGGAGGCACTGTACACCAGCCCACATGGCAACCAACCCCAGACTAGGCCGGCTAGTACCGCACCGGGTAGGCTGCGTATCGGCAATAGTCGGCGTACCAGTGGTTGCAAATAACGCCAGACTGGTGCTCCTAGCTTTTCCAGCCGGCTAATGATCCCGGCCAATCCGGCCAGATATAAGCCCATTGCTATTAGCATGCCATTAGCCAGTATTTGTAGTCCCAATTGAAAACCACGAATCTGGAGCAGTATCAGGCTGCTGGCCAAGCCGCCCAGCAGCATACCAACTAGCGTATAACTGGTAATGCGCCCCAGATTGTAAGCGAGTAGAGTCAACCAACGCGACTGGTTAGCAGGGAGGTGCAGAGTAAGGGCTGTGACGATGCCGCCACACATACCTATACAGTGCCCGCCACCCAGCAGCCCGGCCAGAAACAGGGCCCACAGATTAGTATCGAGCATATTGCGGTCTGTCAGGGAAAAATGCGTATGGTAACAGAGGCCATTAGCCTAAATTTTAAAACCGACAATGATTTTTATGCTGAAAAAAAATTTTATTTGGCATTAATCAGAAAAGTTCTATAAAAAATAAGCATCAATATGATTTAGATACTGGCTAAAAGTGCAATTTGGTTTGAGAATGCAGCACTTTAATTGAGCACACACCGAGCGACATGAGCTTCCTCTTGGAAACTGTCGTCACCGTGCTTTGGTCTGATTGTCGGTGTATAGAACCAGGTTTTTGATATTGGGCAGTTTATTTAATGAAAAACCTGGAAGTGATATCTGTAATAAAGTGAGGAATACTATGGTCAGGTACCTGACACTTGAGCGATTGGGACAGTCTGCAATCATTACCTTAAACAACCCACCAGCAAATCTGCTGACGACAGATAGTCTTAATGAACTGGCGGCAACGGTTCAGACATTGGATAGCGATCCAAATATCCGGGCGGTAGTGATTACCGGTAATGGCGAAACGTTTTTCTCGGCCGGGGCGGACCTGAAACAGTTTGCCAGTAACGATGGTACGGCTGCTGACAAGGTATTGGATGCTTTTACCAACGCCCTACAGTCGATCCGGCAATATCGTGGCGTCACGGTGGCGGCTATTAATGGGTATGCCATGGGTGGTGGTCTGGAGTGTGCGTTAGCCTGTGATTACATGGTGGCAGAGCGTGGCGCCAAGCTGGGGTTGCCGGAAGCCAAAGTGGGGATTATCCCGGCCGCAGGTGGTACCAAGACCTTGGCAGACAAAGTAGGGGTAGCCTGGGCTAAGCGCATCATTTTGGGTGGTGAGGTGTTGAGTGCGCAAAAAGCATTTGATATTGGTTTGATTGAGGAACTTGTGGACCAAGGCTTTGCCAAGATTGTGGCATTAAGTTTGGCCAATAAAGTAGCGATGCAAGCACCTTCTGCTGTGGCGGCAGCACGTAAGCTGATTGAGGAGAGCCCCAATCGCACGCTGGCACAGCACTTAAGCGCAGAACGTGAGGCGGTACGTCAATTAATAGGTGGTGAGGAACAGAAGGAGGGTGTCTCTGCTTTCCTGAATAAGCGCTTACCTAGTTGGGCTGAAGCAGAAGGCGACGACTGAATCGCTAAAGCATTCTGTTAATACCCTGTCATCCCGGTGGCCGTTAACATTAGCGACTCAATGTTAACGGCGAGCCTGCCAAATCCTTATCGGGCGCGAGTAGCAAGCCGTTGTTAAAGTTCCTTTCCTGATCGCCAGATTGCCCATACCAGCCAGACACTGTTGAACATAGCCAGCATGAAGCCGATAAAACCGAATAGCGGCAAACCGAACAATTTTGGCCCGGCATTGACCGTCATCACGATGGAAGAACCGATAATCAGACAGCCAGTAACAATCCCCATGGTTAGGCGGTTGGTACTGCGATCTAGTTGGTGGCCAAAATGATCTAGTCGCTTCAAATCCAGGTTGACTTTGAACCTGCCGTGACGAATATCTTTACCCAATCGAATGATATCGTGTGGTAACTCCCCTAATAGTGCGAAGGCTTCAGAGAGCGAATGTCGACCACGCTTGAGCAGAGTGCTCGGATGATAACGAGCTTTTATCAATTGACGAATGAACGGCGTAATGTGTTCTATCAGCTGAAAATTCGGATCAAGCTGACGTGCCAGCCCTTCCAGCGTTAACAGGGCTTTAAACAGCATGGCCATATCCGGCGGCAATAATATTGAATGATTACGGATAAGGGCCATGATGTCGGTGATCAACTCACTAATATTGATGCGTTTTAGTGGTACGTGTTCGTAATGAAACATAAATTCGCTAACATCATCAGCAAACTGTATTTCATTCACTACGGTGCTGCCAGTCCACTCACTTAGTACATCGATAATGGCATGTTCATTGCGATCCGCCACTGCGGCCAGTAAATCGACGATCTGATCGCGGCGTGCATGGCTGATACGCCCCATCATGCCAAAGTCAACAAAGGCAATTCTTTGCCCGCGCAAAAAAAACACATTGCCAGGATGGGGATCGGCATGAAAAAAACCATGCACTAGAATCATTTTTAGCAGCGCATCAGCGCCACGTTTAGCCAACAAGACCGGATCTAGCCCATGAGCCGTGGCCTGACTTAATTGAGTGGCTGGCAGTCCGTCAACATAGTCCTGAACATTGACTGCGGTATTGGTGTATTCCCAGTAGATTTTAGGAATCAGCACATTGGGCTCATCAGCAAAGTCTTTGCTTACCCGCTCCGAATGACGAGCCTCCACCGCCAAATCCAACTCACGCCGCAAAGAGCGTGCAAACTGACTAGCGGTTTCGCTAGGTTGAAAACGACGCAGGTCGGGAAATTCCTTTTCCAGCAAAATAGCTATGTGCGCCAGAATACGCAGATCAGCATTGATTTTTTCCACAATCCCCGGTCGACGTAGTTTGACAACTACCTGCTCCCCGCTGTGTAAGGTGGCGCGGTGTACCTGGGCGATGGAGGCGCAGCCCAGCGGTTGCATATCAAAATAGGCAAACAGCGCTTCTGGTGGCTGCCCTAGTGTATCAATGACGAGTTGCCGTACTGCGTCAGGTGGTACGGCGGGTACTTTATTTTGCAGCTTTTCAAACTCGGCAACCCAGTCTGGGGCGAAGATATCTACCCGCGTCGAGAGAATTTGCCCTAACTTGATGAATGTTGGTCCCAGCTCCTCAAAAGCTAGGCGAATCCGTACTGGGGTAGGCAGCGCTGCTGAGGCATGTTGCGTGTCCAAATGTAGCCAACGACCCGCTTTCTCCAAAGCAGATGGCAGCTTCAAACGTTGAATGAACTCACCTAAACCATAGTGAATCAGAATACCGCTAATTTCTTTTAAGCGCGGTAAATCGCGCATGGCAATCAAAGTCTCTCTTAACATTCAGTAAGCTTCTTTATGAGTGCATAGGGTAATAGCAGGGTAGAGCCCTATCTTAGCGGTTAATGGCATGATTATGCTATTGCCAAGGCAAGCGTGGCCAGTGTGTGCCGGCGAACAGACCTGAGATAGACAAAGAACTACGATATGAGTGCGTGGCAGTTGCCGCATGTCGACATTGGGTCGGCTAATTTTCTCAGGAGCAGATCATGAGCATCAATAAAGATCAAGTCAAAGGACGAGTCGAAGAAGCTAAGGGTAGGCTGAAGGAGATCGTCGGCAAGGTCGTGGGTAATAAGGACCTTGAAGCCGAAGGTAACATCCAGAAACACGATGGCGCAGTTCAAGCCTCGGTGGGCGATGCTAAAGAGCATAGTGCGAAGAAGGTAAAAACGCCTTAACGATGAAGCGCAGAACTGGTGTATGGATTTGTCCGTCACTGCTTTGGCTGAAACGAACCCAATGGAGGAGTTATGAAAATGAAATTTGCTGGAACCTTGCTTTTGCTGGGAGCGTTGCTTAGCCCCGTGATTACTTACGCCGAAGAGAAATCGACTGATACCGCCGGGCAGTATCTGGACGATACTGCCATCACTGCTAAGGTGAAGACAGTATTCGCCAAAGATGAGTGGGTTAAGGGGCGCGAGATCAGTGTCCGTACTGAGCGTGGTACCGTTCATCTTACCGGTACCGTTAATAGCAAGGACGAATTTGAGCGTGCCACAAAACTAGTGACGCAGGTTGAATCAGTCAAAGCGGTTCATAACAACCTGAAGATTATGCCCCGCTAGGGAGTTTTACCGTTGGTGGTACTAAGCTTCTCGCTCTGGCCATCGCTGATTGGCTGGTATTGAACAAAGGTATCGATGAACCCTGCTTCGGCGGGGTTTTTGCTTAGAGCTGTGAACATACCCCTGATCCAGCGTTGCGCCTCCTTGCCGTACACTGGTACTGTCTGCGTCGGCGCGCTATTTTAGGTTTGCTTAGCGCCTCGCAATAAAGTCAGAGTCAAAGTTCTGCTCTGGATAAATTGGGATGTAAGAAAGCCCGCCATGATTCATGACGGGCTTTCCAGAGCCTTGTTCAGTCTCAAAACATACCATTACAGCCTAGTATTATTTGGCAGAACAATCACTGGCTACTTTAGACTGCTTATGTGCTGATTCGCTGCTTTGCAAAGCACTAGTAGAAGCAGCCTTTGCTTCATTAGCTTTCTTGCTGTCATGATTATCGGCAGCCTTTGTGTGAAGATCGGCGCAAGCTTTATGTTCGGTTGCTGCGGCCTTATGTGCGACGCTAGGGTTGGTATTATCAAGTGACATCATCATTCCTTTATCGTGAGAGAGAAGTCATACTGGACGCTACTTCTAACCATGAAGTTGCATACAGCATACGAGCACTATCGCTTTATTAAAGCAATCCTTCCGTACGCTAGGGAACCGATGGATGTTTTAAAAAAAGATGCTCACGAAAGTGGGTGTCAGAAATGCCATTCCATATTGATGCTGCTGGTCGAAGTCTGCGTGCCTAGCGCCGGTTGATTACCAAATTTGTTGCGCCAGTATTCGTAGCCGATTCCGGCATAGAAAACCTGTTTTGACCATCCCGCCATTGCCCCAACATCTATCAGCAGTGCGCTGCGAAAGACTGTTTCGCCAGCGGTGTCCTTGGCAAAGTAGTTTTTACCTTTAGCGGCGGTATAGCTGGCAATACCACTGTATTTGACCGGTATATTGCCCAAGGTGAACGGAACGCTCCAGTTGCTGGCCAATTGCCAGCTAGGATCGAAATTGACGTGTGCTTGCTGTGTGCCTGGCAGTGCATTGTGGTTGGATTCGCGGTAGTAAAACAGGCTGATGTCCCACACGCCAGGTACGTCCAGCTTGAGGGTGGGGCCGATTACCACTAGACGTTTCTGTGGTTTGACGCGGCTGTTTTTGGTATTGGCATCCACGCCAAAAGTGAGGGCCAGATCACGCAGCCAACTGTTGCTGATGGGCTGGCCGCTGAGCTTGCCCCAGGGGAGTTGATGGCGATAGACCGCGTAGATTTCGCGGGCGCCAGCGCTGGACTGATAAGCCGGGTCGGCGGCATTAGAATACAGCGCTTCCAGATTGAAAAAATGGCTGCCGTATTGATAGCCGCTCAGATGGGTGAAGCCGACGATGTTTTTGGCGATGCGTTTAGGATTACCCGGTTCGGTAAAGCGGGCGCCATAGCGGTAGTACACAGCATTGTCCATCCATTCGATGGCCTGGGCAGGGACGGGCAAGAGGATAAGCGGGCAGCAGGCTAACAGCAGCCTAGCCCCCAGGCCGGATAGGGCGGCTTGTTTCATGAGATCTCTCCAAAGTAGACGGTATTGCGTTTTTTGTTAGGCGCGCCTTGTGTCAGGCGCTTGCCGAGTTGATTACATTATCAATACAGACTTTTTTGCGGTGGCCCAGCAAAGTGAATGCTGCCCAGTTGTTGCATATCGACTTCCACCAGTAGCGGCCCCTGATGGCTGATGGCCTCTTGCATGGCGCCGTTAAATTGCCCGCTTTGCTGAATACGGATGGCTGGCAGCCCCAGTGCCTTGGCCAGCAGACAGAAGTCCGGGGTGTGCAGTTGGTTAAAATATTGCCGACCGGCAAAGTATTTGTCCTGAATGCCACGCATCACACCATAGCCACCATCATTCATCACCAGTAGTGTCAGGTTTAACTGTTCCTGCGCCAGGGTGGCCAATTCACCCAGGCCTAGTGCCAGGCCGCCATCGCCTACTAGGGCCACTACTTTGCGTTGCGGGTTGGCAATCGCGCTGCCGATAGCCATGGGCAGACCCATGCCGATAGCGCCGGCCAAGGAATGGATATTGCATAGTGGCTGCGGCGCGCGGAACAAACGGCTGCCCCACACGCTGGCGGAGACCGTGACATCGCGTACCAGAATGCCATCGGCTGGTAGTGCTTGTCCCAGCGCATCGCTTAATTGGGCATAGATGCCGCTTTGTTTACGCAGTTGGCTATCGGCATCGTGTACCGCTTGGGCTAGTGCTTTGTCCCAATCGGGGTTGATCTGTGGAGCCAGACGACTGGCCAGCGCGGTCAGTACCTGTTGGCAATCACCCTGAATAAACTGCTGCACCGGGTAGTTACGGTTGGCCGCCGTGGCATCGATATCGATTTGAATTCTTTGCTGTGGCAAGGGGAGTGACCAACTGCGCGTCTCATTGCTGCGTAAGCGGGAACCGGCGATCAGCAGTAAATCGCTTTCGGCCAGCAGCGTTTCTACTGCTGGGGAGTTATGAAAGGCGCGCAGACTGCGCGGGTGGCTATCGGCAACAATGCCTCGTCCATGGGTGCTGGAGATTACCGCCAGGCCGAGGTCGGCCAGTTGCGTAGCTGCCTGCTGGCAGCCTAGCGCACCGCCACCCAGCCAGAGTATGGGTTTACGTGCCTGGGCGATGCGCGTCGCCAGTGCCTCTATCGTGGCATTGGGCAGTTCACAGACGCGGCGGCTGTTTACCACTGGGCTTAATACACTGAGCGGTACTTTGGCAGTTTGGATGTCTATCGGTATCTCCAGCGATACCGGCCCATAAGGGGCGGTTTGCGCCAGTTGAATGGCGTGATGCAGCATGGCCACTGCCTGTTCTGGCTTGCGCACCCGCAGGGCGGCTTTGCCGCAGGCTTGTAACAGGGCCAGTTGATCTTTGGTTTCATGAATAAAACCGTTTTCTGCTTCCAGATAGGCGCTTTCTACCTGACCAGTAAGGTGGAGCAGCGGGGAGCCGGCATTATAGGCCTCCATCAGTGCGCCAGCGGCATTGCCGGCACCGGCACCGGTGCTGGTCAGGACGACGCCTAAGCGATGAAAACGGCTGTGTGCATCGGCCATGCTTGCGGCACCGGCTTCGCCACGGGCCGGTACAAAACGAATCTGTTCACGCTGACCAATTGCGTCGGCGATGGGCAGATTGTGTATTGAAATCACGCCATAGATCGCGCTGACCTGATACTGCTCCAGCGTGCGGGCGATGGCTTCGCCAACGGTGATCAAAAGATCGCTCATGCTTTAATCGCTCCAGAGGTTAGGGTGAGGGTTTAGGGCCAGGTAGAGGCTTTTTTGCTGCATATAGGCTTTGATGCTGTCTCGGCCTTTTTCCCGACCTAGGCCACTTTGTTTAAAGCCACCGAACGGCGTGGCGATGGAGAAAACTTTGTAGGTGTTGATCCACACGGTACCGACGTCGAGTTGCTCGGCCAATTGCATGGCGTGGCCCAGGTTCTGGCTCCAGATGCCGGCGGCCAAGCCATAAAGGGAGTCATTCACCTGCGTCAGCAGCTCGGCTTCATCGTCAAATGGCAGCATCACCAGTACCGGGCCGAAGATTTCCTCCTGACAGACGCGTGCTTGATTACTCAAGCCTTCCAGCAAGGTGGGCTGGAAGTAACTGCCTTGACTGAGGGCCGGTGCAGCCGGTGGCTCACCGCCAAACAGCAGGTGGCCACCTTCTGCCAGCGCTAGTTGGACATAGCTTTGTACGCGCTCGCGGTGTGCATGGTTGATCAGCGGGCCGATGTGTATGCCCGGCTGGCGTGGATCGCCCAGGCGGAGTTGTCGACTGAGTTCGCTGATGCGCTGGCGTAGCGGCTGGTAGAGCGAGCGATGAACAAACAGGCGTGAGCCGGCAATACAAGCCTGTCCAGCCGAACTGAAAATGCCGTATACAATGCCGCGTGCGGCCAGTTCCAGATCAGCATCGGCCAACACAATACTGGCTGATTTACCACCCAGTTCCAGCGAAGTGGGGATCAGCTTATCGGCAGCAATATGGGCTAGACGACGGCCTGTGTTGGTGCTGCCGGTGAAGGAGAGTTTACGTACCAGTGGATGGCGGGCAATCGCCTCGCCAATCACCGAACCGCGCCCAGGCAGAACACTGAGTAAGCCGCGTGGCAGGCCGGCCTGCTCAAAAATCTGTGCGAGGCGCAAAGCTAGCAGGGGTGTTGCTTCAGCTGGCTTCACAATCACGGCATTGCCAGCGGCCAGTGCCGGGGCGATTTTCTGCATCTCGCTGGCAATCGGAGAGTTCCAGGGGGTAATGGCCGCTACCACGCCTAAAGGCTGGTACTGACTAAGGGTTAGTAACGCTGGCTGACGATTGCTTGGCCATTCTCCTTCCAGCACTTCACAGGCAGCGGCAAAGTAGCGGGCAGTAGCGGCCGCACTGGCGACTAGGCCGCGTGTTTCGGCTAGGGGTTTACCGTTGTCCTGCGTTTGTAATTGCGCCAGTTCCTCTTGCTGCTGGCTGATCAAGTCAGCGGCGCGTGCCAGGATCAGGGCTCGCTGATGCGGTAGCAGCCCACGCCAGCTAGCAGCGCGCCAGGCCTGATCTGCGGCGCTGATGGCTTGCTCGACATCGTCCAGGCTGGCAGCATGTAAGCGCGCATTGATACTGCCATCGGCGGGGAAGGTGGATAGCATTTCTTCGCCCCCACCGACACGCCATTCACCGGCGACAAAAATGTTTAATTCGGACAATTCAGCTCTCCTTGGCAATATCTTGCGACTCATCCAGCCACAATTGGCGGCAGGCTTCTACCACGCTGAGGGCGGCTAGCAGTGAGGTTTTCGGGTTACCCGGCAGCGGGTTGCCATTTAGTTGGATAGTGAAATCGCCAAACTGGCCGTGGGCATGGATGGTGTGGCGATTGCGCTGTAAGCCGGGGTCGGCTTGCAGGCTGACACGGGTGCGATCAAGGCCGAGCCCGGCCAGCGCGATGCTTGCCGCAACATTGGCATTGGCCGGAAAGCGCTGCGCGGCCTCGCGGGCGCTGCCTTCAAAAAAAGTCTGCGCACAGCTGAGTTGATCCAGTGGCAGCCATTGTTCGGCGAGGCTGCCGCGCCAGGCCGCCGGTGGCTTGCTGGCCTGATAGCTGACTTGCTCCAGACCACCGTGGCGTGCTGCCCGCAGAGCCTCCAGGCCGGCGACGGCTCCGGCCAGCAATTGCAACTGTCCGGGCTGGCGGGTGGCTTGTTGCAGTTTTTGTTGTAACGCAGCGTTGGCCAGTGCACCCACCGATATCAAAGCCAGTGACCAGCCTTGCGTCAGTATCTCGGTAGCGAAATCGGCGATGGCCTGCTGACTGGCGCATTCCACCACCAGTGCCGGGTGGCCGTCGCAGGCTAGCGGATGGGTCAGCGCGGCGACCTGACCGCCAAAGCGCTGTTGGATGGCCGCATGGTGATGAGGGCGAGCCACAATCCAGCCCAGCCGCTTGGCTGGCAGGTGCTGAATCACCGCCTGGGCCATAGCGCCATAGCCGATCAGCATGATTTTTTGCATGATAAGCCTCCTATAGATGGCGGTTATAACCACCAGAGACATCCAGCGCGGCACCGGTGGTGAAGGCTGCCAGCGGAGAGGCCAGAAACAGTAAGGCTTGTGCGGCTTCTTCTGGCTGGCCTAGCCTGCCCAAGGGGATGCCGCGCCGTTGTGCCAGTTCGCTGCTCCAGCTTGCCCAGCTTTGCTGTGGGTCACTGCGTTCGGCATAGCGTCGCCGCCATTGACCGGAGTCCACCATGCCCAGCAGGATGGAGTTAACGCGGATGTTTTTCGGCGCCAACTCATGCGCCAGCGTCAGCGTCATATTCAGCAAGGCGGCGCGGGCGGCTGAGGTGGCGATCATATGTGGCTCGGGTTGCAGCGCCAGCAGCGAATTGACGCAGGTGATGGAGGCAATGTCCGAGGCTTGCAGTGCCGACATAAACGCCTGTACCGGATAGATGACGCCAAACAGCTTAAGCTGTGCTTCCAGCAACCAGCGCTCGCTGGGGGTGTCGTCAAAATGTGCCACAAAGCCCTGTCCAGCATTATTGATCAGTACATCCACGCCGCCGAAGTGCTGCTGTACTTGCTGGGCAAAGTGGTGCACCTGTTCTTCATTGAGTACATCACATGACAGGGCTAATAAGTCTGCTTGTGGAAATGCTTGTTTTAGCTGTTGTTCCGCTGTGGCTAAGCGATCGTGATCACGTCCGCAGAAAGCGACCTTTGCCCCTTCAGCTAATAGCAGGCGCACGGTGGCCAGACCAATGCCGGAGGAACCGCCAGTCACGACGGCGATGCGCTGGCTGAGTTGGCTGTGCATAGGGTATTTCTCCTTTGTGAACGGTTTGTTGAATTACCGAGCCAGTTGTCAGTCCTGGTTTTTATATTTTGTGATTTGTATGGCGGATAAAGTCCCCATAACTAAAGCCCCTGCAAGCAATACGCCGCAAATTCGTCCGGAGCATCGAGATAACAAGCATGGCCGGCGTCGGTGATCAAACGGAATGGCCAGCCATAATGCGCGGCCAGTTCTTCTGCTGCGGTCGGTGGGGTAATCGTGTCCTGTTCACCGCACCACACCATCGTTTGACCAAGGTAATCCGGCAAATAGCGATGAATGCTGTCATGCGTCAGCATCCAGGCAGCAGCCCGGTAACCGTCGCAGTGCAGTGCTCGCATGCTGTTGGCGACTTGTTCGACTTCCTCAACTGAGGCGTTCGGGCGCAGCAGCGCCACTGCGCGCTGGGCCGCATAGGCGTCCGCACCGTTGATTTGCTGTGTCCACTCGCAGCGCTGTGCAAAACGCTGCTGCTGTTGTGCCGCAGATTCATGCGCATAACCCTGTGCCGGGCTGACCAGGATCAGGCCAGCAATACGCTGCGGATAACGTGCGGCATAGGCCGCTGCCACCATCGCGCCTAGTGAATGGCCAAGCAGTATCGGCGGCTGCGCAAACGACCATTGCGCCAGACTATAGGCCAGGGCATTGGCGTAATCGCTGGCCAGCGGTTCAAGAAGCGGTAGCGCGTTACTCTCGCCATAGCCGGGGGTATCCCAGGCTAGTAATTGATAGCGCGCTAACAGACGCTCATCGCTAAACTGTTGCTGCCAGGATTGCGCGCGGGAGCTAATACCATGCAGCAGCACTAGCGGCTGCGCGCCCGAGCCCGCGTTGAGCCAACGGATGTTGCCCACGGTTTGCGGTGAGATGAGCATGTTAATTTCGCTTTATGCTGGCTAGCGGGTGATCTGGTGGATAGGTGGGGATCATGGGTTGGGGGGTGCCGAGCATGACACACATCAGCGCTTCTTCTTCACCGTGATTAAACAGGCCGCGATAAATGCCAGGAGGGACGGAGATCAGGTCGCGCTCCTGCAAGGCAGTTTCGTAATACTCATCACCATCCTGAATAAACAAGGTGATATTGCCTTTGAGCATGAAAAAGACTTCTTCGACATCATCATGCACATGCAGCGGGCCTTCACATTTGGCTGGCAGCACCATGGTGGAGAAGGTAAAACCGCCAGCTGGAATCGTGTTGACATCGCTAGCCACACCGGTTGCACCGGTGCCGATATAGCGCATTTGCGCACGGCGGTATTTGGGGTCGAAATCCGCTTGGAACTTGAGTGCGTTCCAATCGTAAGTACGGCCTTTGAAGCGGGCGATACGGGCTTCTACCCGTTCTGCCAGTGATAGCGGCTTAATCTCATGTGAGTTAGAGCTGCTGCTGGTTTTATGGAGGACTTGTTCCATTGGTTTCTCCTAGAAATATCAGAAAAAATTTGCTTTTTTAACACTTTGCCATCACGACAGGGTACAAAAAACGCCAGACTGTGCCAGGTCATATCTCTAGTGTTTTTCGTCATGAAAAATACTTACAAACGCCGTACCAGGGGCAATAACGCCAAGCTACCCAGCACGGCCACCACCACTAAAAACCATAGCCCGCTATCCAGATGTTGTGAAAATGCAATCAATAAGCCCATCAACATGGGTGAAAACGCACTGGCAAAGTTGCCCAGGCCATTGAAAATACCGCCGGCCATGGCGCTCACCCCGCTGGCCGTGGCCTTGGCTAGCAGAGCAAAAATATTGGCCGCTCCTAGGCCCCACATAAACGTGCTGATAATCATCGCCCCCATCACCAGCGTGACATCATGTGCCAGCAGCACTAGTACCAGGCCACCACTGGCACCCAGTAGCGAGATCAGACAGGCCAGTGCCCGGCGGTCGAAACGGTCAGATAGCCAGGCGCCCAATACCTCGCCGATCAACATGGCAATAAACGGTAGCGAACTCAGATAACCGGCGTGGTTCAGATCGATACCTTTGCCCTTAATCAGATAGCTGGGCAGCCAGCTGTTCAAGCCCCATAGATAGGTGAGAAAGGCGATATTGAAGGTGCAGGTTAGCCAGAAGGCGGGGCTGCGGAATAATTGCCCCCAGGCTTGTTTGCGCTCGGCCCAGGCCGGTGCTGAACGCTTGTCTGTGTGTTGGGGGATAAAGCGCACATGACGCAGCCCGTATAGCGCCAGTAACAGTACCGGGACGGTCAAACCTGCCATCAGGAAGAAGGTGCTGCGCCAACCGAATTGATGCAGCATGAACAAGGTCAGCGGAATACCGATAGCGGCACCAATGGGCGTGCCTAATAACCATAATACGGTGGCGCGCGCTTGTAACTGCAAGGGGAAGCTGCGCCGAACTATGCTATAGGCGAGGGCAAACAGCGGGCCTTCGGCAATACCAAGCAAAATGCGTAACAGCAACATGCTGCGGTAACTATTGCTCAGACCCATCAGCAGCATCAGCCCCCCCCAACTCAGCATCATGCAACTGAGAATGCGGGTTGGGCTGAACAGATCACCGCAGGCGCTGAGTAGAATGGAAGAGGCACCATAAGACAGCAGGAAAGCGGTCATCAGCAGTCCCAGTGCTACCGGGTCAAAGCCTATGCCCATCGCTTGCTGAAAGCCCGGATCGGGGAAGAGGGCGGCAATGCTGACCTTGTCGAAAAAGGCCAGTAGCACGCAGGCGAACAGCGCCAGTGGAATCGACCAGTTAAGCGTGACTGCCTGGCTTTGTTCTGGACTGATGGCTGCGTTAGCAGGCAGGGTCAGCGCGGCATTCGGTTCGGACATTAATCATCTCCTGTGTATTTTTAGCCATGAAAGAACACGAACAATGAAGGCTTTTGCTAGCAGGCATCGCGCTTTGTCGTGTTTTTTGATGGTCTTCGTGGCCAAACAAGATTTGGTGAGCTTCAGCGCAAAGACATCAGCACACAGTCTGGGTCGCTTAGTTGGGCCGCATCCAGTACCCGACCACTTTGCAGCCAGCGTTTGCCCAGCTTGATTGCCCGACCGTCATTGCAGGCCACCATATGCACCAGCTGCTGCTGTTCATTCAGATAGAAAAACAGAGAAGAGTCGATGCTATGGCGCTGGACACATTGCAGATCCGGCGCGGGTAAGCCCAGTAGTTGAATATTGACGTCGTATTGATCTGACCACAGCCAGGCGGGCTCGTCGTACGGGCTGGCCTGTGCATCCAGCATCGCCCGGGCGGTAGTGATCGCCTGATTCTGGGCATAGGCCCAGGACTGTAAGCACACACCCAATTGTGGATGTTCGGCAATATCACCAGCGGCAAAGACAGCGGGGTGGCTGCTGCGCCCCTGACCATCCACCACCACACCTTGGCGTATCGCCAAGCCGGCTTGTCTGGCCAGTTCCAGATTGAGCTCCACGCCGGTGCCCACAAGCAGCAGGTCAAAGGCTTCTGTTTCGGTTTGCGGAGTACGTATTCGCGGTTGTGCCTGGCTCAGGTCCAGCCGTAATGTCTGGCAGCCGGTATGCAAGGTGACGCCATGCTGTTGCTGCAAGCGTGCCAGGTACTGGCTGACTTCCACGGCGGCACTGCGCGAGCATAGCCGTTCGGCGCGTTCAAACAGGCTGACGCTAAGCCCTAGTTGACGCGCAGCGGCTGCTATTTCCAGACCTATCCAACCACCGCCCAGCAAGGCCAGCGAGCGGCATCGTTTGAGTTGCTGGCGCAGACGCTGTGCATCCTCCCAGCTACGCAGCGATAGCACTTGCGGATGCTGTTGCCAGCTGGGGTCGGGCCAGTGCGGACGTGCGCCGGTAGCTAATAGTAACTGGGTGAAGGGCAGCCATTCACCGCTATCCAGCAGGATTTGCTGGGTGTTGATATCCAGCTGTACCGCGCGTTGTGGGCGGTACCAGCACAGTTGTAAAGCTTGTACGGTGCTCTCGGGAAACAGTGCGCAAAATGGTGGTGAGTGACTGTCACTCAGCAGTACGTCTTTGGATAAGGGCGGGCGCTCGTAAAAGTCGTAGGGTTCATCGCTGACGATGCTAAGACGGCCAGCATAGCCTTGATCGCGCAGTGTTTTTGCTGCCCAGCCGGCGGCTTGACCCCCTCCGACGATGACGATACCAACATCGTTGCGTTCGTTGGCGCTCATGGCTGCTCCTGTTGCCGCTGGCGACGGGTTTGGTAATCAATCCCTCCTGCTATTCCCCATTCGGTGAAGGCCGCCAATGAGTAATCCAGCGTACGTGGCTGCCATTGTTCGGTCAGATAATCATCATTGGTGTAGTACTCGAACGCGCCGCCAAGCGGGCTGTGGACATACCAGAAATACGCCGAGGAAATCGGGTGGCGACCCGGGCCGATAAAGGTGCTCCACTCGCGGCGGTTCATTGCAATACCTCCGCCGATGACTTCGTGAATATCGCGTACATTGAAAGCCACATGATTCAGCCCACGCGCATGTTCCGGTCTATGCAGTAAAAACAGGTCATGATGTTGGCCGCGTTGTCGGCTGCGTAAAAACACCGCACGGTTGCGATAGCGGTCGGACACATGAAAGCCTAGTTGTTCGCAATAAAACTTTTCCATTGCGGCCAGATCGTCGACAAAAAACACCACGTGGCCGATATTGATCGGGCTGGCCTGCTCATATACTGGGCTGGGCTGGTCAATACGGCGAATATCGCCCCATTGATTGAGTGCTGGAGTGTTGGTGCTGACCTCGTGCTGCTTGCTGAGGACAAAGCGCAGGGTCAGGCCATTAGGGTCGATGCATTGCAGCTCGCTTCCCTGCCAGCTAGTACCCGGATAATCCTGCAATTGCTTGGCCAGTGACTCCAGTGCTGTGGCATCCGCCACTGCCCAACTCATCCGCCGTAGCGTGGAACCTTTTTCAAAAGCGGGGGGCAGGTGAGGGCTAGCAATATCATGCACACTTAGTTGCGCTCCGCTTTGTGTGGTAAACAGCTGCGATGGGATGCTTTCCGTTAAACCAAAGTCACGCAGAAACTGGCTGCATAATGCCGGGTCTGTTACACCGAATTCGAGTCGTTCGATACCGCTGATAGTCATGCTTATTTCTCCTTTGTACTCATCATCGTGGTGTGTGAAAGCTTTTTAGCCACGAAATTAATTTTTAATTGTTTGCCTATTTTTATTAGTTGCTAAAACAATTTATGGGAGATGGTCTTATTGTGGCTCCTAATAACCCCGATATTTTATTTGCTGCTGTGGCCACATAATCACACAGTTTTTTTTGCTGCATGAGCGGGATGTTTTTACTGGGTATCATAATGCTGACAACAGCTTCTACTTGCTGGCTGCGGTTAAATACCGGATAAACAATCGAGGAAATACCGGGTCGATAAAAAGACTCGCCAACAACATAACCCTGGGCTTTGTCCTGCTGCACTAATTGCCATAGTGTTTCTCTATCCGTTGATGTGGTATAGATTTCATCGACTGGCAAGGTGGTACTGGGATAAAGTTGTTCAAATTCTGCACGTGACAGGTCGGTCAATAACATGCGCCCTAACGAGGTACAGTGCACCGGCAGGCGGCTACCAATGCTCACCTGATTAATCAGCGATTTAGCGGCACTCACCCGGGCGATATACACCACTTCTCGACCATCGCGTATGGCCAAATGGCTGCTATAGGAACTTTGATCACGTAAGGCTTCAATAATTGGTTGCCCTAGCTGTACCACATCCAGCGAGGCAATATATTCAAAGCCCAGCCTTAATACCTGCATACCCAGTGAAAAAGTATTGCTCCGCACATCTCGCTGCAAAAAACCCATGGCCTCGAGTGTTTGCACTGCGCGGTAGGCACTGGCTTTGGGCATATCGACTAAAGCATGTAATTCACTAAAACTCATTTCACGACGCTGCTGGCTGAACTTTAATAATAATTCCAGACCGCGAGCCAAGCCTGGGGTGAGATATTTTTGTTGTTCATCATTCATTTTGTTTTCTTTTAATAATCATCGATAGGAAATGAGTTTTTATGGAGCAGCTCTATAAAAAGTAAGTTCAAATAAGCAGTTAATTTGTTCTCCATTTTTAATTAAATACAAATCCACCATTTACTGGGATCATCTGTCCGCTGACAAAGTTGGCGAGCGGCGAGAGTAAATAAATGGCGGTGCCATCGATATCTTCCGGGTATTGCGCGCGGGAGAGGGCACGGCCATCCTCATACAGACGATGGCGTTGTTCGGGTACGTATTCGGTGGCTTCGACACGGGTTAAACCCGGGGCGATGCTGTTGACGCAAATTCCTTGCGGCCCCAGTTCGCGTGCCATGGAGCGGGTCATCGCTATTAGCGCGCCCTTGCTGGCGACATAGGCCAGCAGACGCGGTGCGCCCCATAAGGCGGTATCGGACACGATGTTCACAATCTTGCCGTGGGCTGCCTGGGCGAGTAGCGGCACCGCCGCCTGGCTAACCAGCCAACTGCCACGGACATTGACTGTCATTACACGATCCCAAAGTTCGATATCGTGCTCCATCAGGTCTTTGCCGCCGACGCCAGTAGCCAGCGCGGCGTTATTGATCAAACCATCGACGCCACCTCCAGCAGCAATCGCTTGAAAGGCTGCCCTGATGGAGGCTGGTTCGGCCAGATCCAGCAGTTGTGCTTCTACGCTAAAACCAGCCTGTTGCAGCGTAGCGGTGGTGTCTTCCAGCTCGGCTGCCCGGATATCGCATAACACCACGCTAGCTCCGGCTTTGGCGACTGCCGTGGCAAAGCTGCGGCCAAGGCCACGGGCAGCGCCGGTAATCACGATGCGGTGTCCTGTCAGTAGGCCGTTCATGCTGGTTGCGCCTGTTGTTCTTGCTGGGCAGCCAGTTTGGCCAGATGCTGTTTGGCCTGTTTTTGCAGCAGGCGGCGCAGGTGGGAGAGGCCAACATCATGCTGGTACAGGTATTCCTTGTCGCGGGCGTTGGGGCTCATGTTTTCCAGCAGCACGCGGTCTTGTTCCAGCACATCCCAGTGCAGCGCTTCCAGCCGGTTGCGGTACATGAAGCGCCATAAATCGCGTTGCCAACCCTGTACTTTGCGGATGCGCCAGAAAAATACCCGGCAGTTGTCGCGATCTTCCGGAACCACCATGCCGACAATCCAGAAATGGCCACCGGGGCCAAAACGTTGGCGATAGGGTATGGATAGACGCATCCAGTAGCAGCCGCTGACGCCGAGTTCTACCCAATCAAAATTGACGCCGGATTGCTCATTTTTTTTGAAAATAAAGCCGGTTTCAGTGGCTTGCAGGCTCATTTGTGCCTTGCGGTCGCCTTCGGCCATGGAGTGTGAGGAGGCATGCAGATAGCTGCCGTGCATCGGGTCCATCACGTTTTCCAGCGCATATTGGTAGTTGCAGTGCCAACTGGCGGTACACAGAAACTGGCTATAGCTGGCTTCATCGCTAAGTTCGGGTGGGAAGGAGAGCGGGGCGGGTTCTTCAGTGGCGGTCACGCCAAAATAAAGGAAGATGGCACCGAATTTTTCCTGCACCGGGTAGCTTTGCAGGCATTTCTGGCCGAGTAGTGGGCAGTTGTCTATCGCCGGTACGTCGGTGACCACGCCTGTCGCGTTGACTTCCACGCCGTGATACCAGCAGGCAACACGATCGCCCAGATTCCAGCCCATGGATAGCCGCGCTCCGCGATGTGGGCAGCGGTCTTCTAGTGCGTGTACCTGGCCTTGCTGGTCACGCCATAGAACAATTTGTTGTTCCAGTCTAGTGATGCCGACCGGCTGTTGCGCGACTTCCCAACTGGCGAGTACCGGATACCAGCAAGCACGTATGCCTTGATCGAGATAGTCTTGTACGTTTGCTGCGCTTGTTTGGCTCATAGTGTTGACTCCTCTTGTTCTCAATAACCTTGTTCGGCCAGAAAGCTGCTGAAGCTTGCTTCGGTCCAGACTTGACCATCGCGTCTAAAACTGCGCTGCTGATTCAGTTGCGCCACGATTTGAGGTAATTCCTGCTCGCCGTTGTCGAAGATGGTTTCTAGCTGAGCGATCAGGTTGAGCGTAAATGCGTCGGGAGCATGTGGGCGTGTTTGCCAGATCAGATTCTGGTATTGACCCGGCTGGTGAATGGCGCCCTGGCCGCCTTCTTGGCTCAGATTACGTTGCTGTTTAGCATTCAGGTGCGGATTGAAATCGTGAGTGGCTGGCATGTTTAGGCTTCCTCGCTGACCAGGCTGAGCTGTACTTGAATGTGTTGATCGACGACGCGTAGTGGAAATTTCTTGATATCGCGTCCGCCTGGTTCGCGCAGGCAGGCACCGGTACGAATATCGAAGACTGCTTCGTGCAATGGGCATTCCACTTTGCCATCTTCAACAAAGCCTTGGCTGAGCAGCGCGTAGGCATGGGGGCAGATGTCTTCCAGTGCGTGGTATTCGTCACCTAATTGGTAGATGCCGATGTCTTGTCCCGCTATTTTGCTGGCGTAGGGAAAGTCGGCGTTGATATCTGATACAGCACAGATGGTGATCCAGTTGTCTGGCATTATTTCTCCTTTTTGTTTCATATATAAAACTGATTTTCTTTTATGAATCATGCCGGAGGAATCATTGCGCATAGGCAATGATTTTGTCAATTGTATGGCATGAAAATTTTATTGCCGCTTTGTCATGGGCATGGCTGATGGAGGCGGTAGTTGTTGACCCTGACGGCTCTAATACGACATCAAATCAGCTCTGTCGGGTGTAGTTGTTGCCGGATGATGTCTTCGCTTAAATCCGCTGCACACAGTTGAATGAAGTGATAGGCAAAACCACGCAGATAATGGCCGCGATGAATGGCGATACGAGCGGTTTGCTGTGCAAACAGCGGTGGGGCCTTGATGGCTTGTACTTGGGTGTCGTGGTGGTTTTCCATGGCCATGGCGGCGATGATGCCGACGCCCATACCAAGCGCCACATAGGTTTTGATCACATCAGCGTCCAGGGCTGACATGACGATATCGACGTTCAGCCCGGCTGCGTTGAAGGCCTGGTCGATTTCGGAGCGCCCGGTAAAGCCTTGGTGGTAGGTGATCAGCGGATAGTTGGCGAGTGTCTGCAAGCTCAAGGTCTGCTGGTGTAAGGGGTGATCGACAGGGGCAATCACGCTGTGGTGCCAGTGGTAATAGGGGAAGGAGACTAACTCGTCCACTGCCGCTACCGCTTCGGTCGCGATACCGATATCGGCGTCGCCATTGAGCAGCAGACGTACCAGTTCTTGCGGGCTGGCCTGGTGTAGCACCAGCTGTACCTTGGGGAAGGCCTGTTTGAAGCGGCTAATGACGGGTGGCAGTGCATAACGTGCTTGAGTATGGGTGGTGGCGATGCTGAGCTGGCCTTCATCGCGCTGGCTGTATTGCTCTGCCAGCCGCTTGATATTACTGGTGTCCAGCAATACCCGTTCCACCATGCCAAGCAGCTCCTTGCCCGGTTCACTTAATGCCAGCAGGCGCTTGCCTTTACGGATAAACAGCTCCACCCCCAGTTCATTTTCCAGATCCTTGATATGTTTGCTGACGCCGGAGGCGGAGGTAAACAGAACCTGAGCTACGGCGGTCAGATTAAAATTCTGGCGGACGGTTTCTCTGACGATGCGCAGTTGCTGAAAGTTCATGGCGGCTTTGTTCTGACAAAGAAGCGCATGGTATTTTCATTTTTGCCGGTTCGAAAAGAATGATTGCTTCCTTACTTATTCGATAAATGGCTGCGGCTTTTTATTCGCTATTTTCCTGCAAAGCTATGCAGATTTTCTTGCTTTGGTCGCCTGTTGGCCGCTGCTACAGTTGCAACTTCACCCAAATATCATTGTGCGATCATGAAAATATTAGCGATTTGCGGCAGCCCCAGTCGTCACTCTCGTACCACGCAATTGGCCGATTATGTGGCGACTTTGTTGGAGCAAAATCATATCGAGACCAGCAAGGTATCGGTCTATGACTTTCCACCTCAGGCTTTGTTGTATGGTGACTTCAGCGCACCGACAGTGAAGGCTTTTCTGCAGCAAGTGCAGCAGGCCAGCGGCATCATGATAGTCACGCCGGTCTACAAGGCGGCCTATGCCGGCGCACTCAAGGTGCTGCTGGATTTAATCCCGGCTGGTGGCTTGGAGGGCAAGCCGGTATTGCCGCTGGTGAGCGGTGGTTCGCTCAGCCATTTATTGGCGCTGGATTACGCCTTGAAGCCGGTGCTGACGGCTTTAAAAGCCAGCGTTATCCATCAAGGCGTGTTTGCGGTGGATAGTCAGGTTAGCCGGGTACAGGATGGCCCTATCCAGTTAGAAGGAGGTTTGCGCAAGCGTTTACACGAGGCAGCTGCGGATTTTAGCCAACAACTGCTGGCTGGCCGTGAAATTAAACGTTTTGTCCCGCCACCACCGCTTCCATTGATGTCTGATCGCTTCCTCTCTCTTTTCAGTGTACTCAGGAGTAAATGATATGCAGCTTTTCTGGTTTTTCCCCACACATGGTGATGGACGTTATCTAGGCAGTAGTGATTCCGCCCGCGTGGTTGATCATGATTATCTGGCGCAGATAGCACGCGCGGCTGATAGCCTAGGTTTTGATGGTGCACTGATTCCGACTGGCCGCTCTTGCGAAGACCCCTGGGTAACCGCTTCCAGCCTGATTCCATTGACCAAACGCTTGAAGTTTCTGGTGGCGGTGCGCCCTGGCATCATGTCGCCCACCGTCGCCGCCCGGATGGCAGCCAGTTTTGATCGCCATTCTGGCGGTCGTTTGCTGGTGAATGTGGTCGCTGGCGGTGATCCGGCGGATTTACAGGCCGACGGTTGCTGGCTGGCTCATGATGAGCGCTACGAAGCCGCGGCCGAGTTTTTACAGGTGTGGAAGGGGGTACTGGCTGGCGAGAAGATTGATCTGGATGGCAAATACATCAAGGTGCAGGGCGCGCAGCAGTTTTTCCCGACCACCAGCCACACTTACCCGCCTTTATATTTTGGCGGCTCTTCACCAGCGGCGCATGAGCTGGCGGCAGAGCATGTCGATGTTTATCTGAGCTGGGGCGAGCCATTGGAAGATGTTGCACGCAAAATTGACGATGTTCGCAGCAAAGCTGCGCAATATGGTCGCAGTGTGCGCTTTGGTATTCGTCTGCATGTGATTGTGCGTGAAACCAATGAGGAGGCTTGGGCAGAAGCCGAGCGGCTGATTAGCCGTCTGGATGAGGCAACGATTGCCCGTGCGCAGAAAACGCTGGCAGCGACCGATTCGGAAGGGCAGCGTCGGATGGCTGCACTGCATGGTGGCCGCCGTGACCAGCTGGAAATTGCCCCCAATTTATGGGCCGGGGTTGGCTTGGCGCGTGGTGGTGCCGGTACCGCCTTGGTGGGCGATGGTCCGACGGTGGCGCAGCGTATGCAGGAGTATGCGGCTTTGGGGGTTGAGACTTTCGTCTTCTCCGGCTATCCGCACCTAGACGAGGCTTATCGTGTTGCCGAGCTGCTCTTCCCGCATTTGCCTGGGCGGCAACAACAGGGAACCGGGGCACATGGCGAACTGGTGGCACATCAGCACAACCCGGTCGCTCTGGCTCTTGCCTCATAAACGGAGGTACCATGCCAAGTCGGTTTAAACACATACCGTATTTATTGCCATAGTTGCTCCTTTGCTGCTTTTTCCGGGTTGGCTGATCGGGTAATTTTGTTGGAGCACGGCCGCTGTGTATTGGACATCGCCATAGAATTGCCTCGGCGTCGTGACCGGCTAGCTTGCCTTTTGTCAGCTTAGCGCAGCACATTTTGCAAGCCTTGCTGCAATAGGTGATGCGTGCGGCAGAGCAGGCTGTAAAAAGCACCATGACAGTCGCTATAGTTGGTAAAGAACTTTCCGCGTTATAATTGATGGGTTTTAAGTTAACTTCCCTTCATGTATTTGTCTATAACGTGTGCATATGAAAACTTTATTGCATCCTACCCGGATCGTTGCCCTCAGTTTTCTCTCCGTGATCATGCTCGGCACACTGCTGTTGATGCTTCCCATCGCTCATGCTAGCGGGCAGGTGGTGCCATGGTTGACGGCTTTTTTTACCGCCGTCTCGGCGGTGTGTGTCACTGGCCTGGTGGTGGTTGATACCGGCAGCTACTGGTCTACATTTGGCCAAACCATCATCATGCTTTTGTTCCAAATTGGTGGCTTTGGCATGATGACCACCGCAACGCTACTTGGTTTGATGGTCAATCGCTCATTACGGCTTCAGACCAAGCTAATTACTCAAGTTGAAACGCGAGTGTCTGGTTTTATCGGCTTGGGGGAAGTGTCCAGTGTTGCCAAGCTGGTATTTGTGGTGACCGGCGCATCGGAGTTATTAATCGCATTATTGCTTACACTCAGGTTCCATTTCACTTATGACCACCCGTGGCATGAAGCCATTTGGAGTGGATTGTTTCATGCAATCTCAGCTTTCAATAATAATGCTGGTTTCTCTGTTTTTTATTTAATAAAAATTTTTTAAAAAATCTGATACAAAAAACCGAAGATAAATTTTCAATAATCGCCAAAAAATAATAAATATTTTTTAATTATAATAGAAATTGCTATGTTGTTAATACATTATTTTGTGAAAAAACAGCTATGGAATATGGTTGTTGAGTTATTTAAGAGTGCGGTTATGAGGTGAATCTCGAAGAGAGTAAAGTTTATCACGAAGAAGATATAATGACTTTAATTTTTAGGGGTCATGAAGAATTGTTTAACATGTTTAAATTTGATGTTTAGTGACATGAAAATGAAAAAATATCCTGATATAGAAAATATGCAGGAGTATGTTAGCAATAAAAAAATTTTTATAAAATTTTAGAAGAATTAAATGAAATTTATGAGCAAAATAACATTAGTAACAGGTTTATGGGATTTGGGTAGAGGTAATCTGACTGAAGGTTGGAGTCGTTCATTTGAACAATATTTGGATAAATTCAAACAACTTTTGAAAGTTGATGAGAATATGATAATATTTGGAGACGAAGAACTTCGTTCTTTTGTTAAAGAATATAGAGTTTCTGAAAATACTCAATTTATTTTAAGGTCATTGGATTGGTTTAGACTTAATGATTATTATCATTTAATTCAAGATATTAGAAATAATCCGAGTTGGTATAATCAGGTGGATTGGTTGACAGATTCAACTCAGGCAAAACTTGAAATGTATAACCCATTGGTTATGTCTAAAATGTTTTTATTACACGACGCCAAAATCATAGATAGATTTGATTCAAAATATATGTTTTGGATTGATGCGGGATTAACAAATACCATACACTCCAGATATTTTACTCACGACAAAGTCTTAAATAATTTAGAAAAATATATTTCAAAATTTTCTTTTGTTTGTTTTCCATATAAAGCGAGTACAGAAATACACGGATTTGAGTACAATAAATTAAATTCAATTGCTGGTGATAAAGTCAACAAAGTTGCAAGAGCGGGTTTTTTTGGTGGACCAAAAGAATCTATTTCAAATATGAACTCAATTTATTATGGGTTGTTGTTATCCACATTGCAGGAAGGTTATATGGGTACTGAAGAAAGTATTTTTACCATAATGACGTATAAACATTCAGATTTAATTAATTATTTTGAAATAGAGGGTAATGGGTTAATGGGTAAGTTTTTTGAAGATTTAAAAAATTATAATTTAAAAGTTAAGTCCGAAAGTAAAATATCAAAAAAACTTTCCGCGTTATAATTGATGGGTTTTAAGTTAACTTCCCTTCATGTATTTGTCTATAACGTGTGCATATGAAAACTTTATTGCATCCTACCCGGATCGTTGCCCTCAGTTTTCTCTCCGTGATCATGCTCGGCACACTGCTGTTGATGCTTCCCATCGCTCATGCTAGCGGGCAGGTGGTGCCATGGTTGACGGCTTTTTTTACCGCCGTCTCGGCGGTGTGTGTCACTGGCCTGGTGGTGGTTGATACCGGCAGCTACTGGTCTACATTTGGCCAAACCATCATCATGCTTTTGTTCCAAATTGGTGGCTTTGGCATGATGACCACTGCAACGCTACTTGGTTTGATGGTCAATCGCTCATTACGGCTTCAGACCAAGCTAATTACTCAGGTTGAAACGCGAGTGTCTGGTTTTATCGGCTTGGGGGAAGTGTCCAGTGTTGCCAAGCTGGTATTTGTGGTGACCGGCGCATCGGAGTTATTAATCGCATTATTGCTTACACTCAGGTTCCATTTCACTTATGACCACCCGTGGCATGAAGCCATTTGGAGTGGATTGTTTCATGCAATCTCAGCTTTCAATAATGCTGGTTTCTCTATTTATTCCGACAGTTTAATGAGTTACTCCTCCGATGCACTTATTTTGTTGCCGGTGATGCTGGGAATTATTGTAGGAGGTATTGGCTTTCCTGTTTTGCATAATTTACGTAATAAATTTTTCGATCCCCGACATTGGTCTCTGCATACTAAGTTGACTCTTTGGGGGACGGCGATACTCCTAGTAGTCGGTTTTGTTGCCATCTTATTGGCCGAGTGGTCAAACCCCAAGACACTAGGTGATATGCCCTTGTGGCACAAATTGCTTTCTGCAGCTTTTGCCTCGGTATCGGCGCGGACAGCAGGGTTTAACTCTATTGATATCGCTGCCATGACCCATGAGAGCTGGGGGGTGCATTATTTGCTGATGTTTATCGGCGGTGGTAGTGCGGGCACGGCTGGGGGGGTCAAGGTGGGTACTGTTGCCATCCTGGTTTTACTGGTGCTAGCCGAAATTCGTGGGCGCGGTGATAGCGAAGCGTTTGGGCGTCGTATCAGCTCATCGGTACAACGCCAGGCTATTACGGTACTGCTGCTTGGTAGCAGTCTGGTGACTATTGCCACCTTGGTGCTGCTGCGGGTGAGCGATTTTCCAACGGATAAAGTCATTTTCGAAGTGATATCCGCGTTTGGTACGGTTGGCTTGTCTACAGGCATTACCGCCGACCTTCCTCCTTCCGGCCAGCTTATGCTGGCGCTATTAATGTATGTAGGACGTATCGGGACTATTACGCTTGCCGTATCACTGATATTAGTCGAACGAAACATGCCTTACCGATACCCAGAGGAGCATCCCATTGTTGGATAAATTATTTAAAGATAAGCGGTCCTCTGCCAAAACTGGCAGTGTGGTTGTAATTGGATTAGGACGTTTTGGTAGCTCTGTTTCACAGTCTCTTATGCGTTTGGGACACGAAGTAATGGGAGTAGATAAGGCTGTTGAACCGGTACAGCTTTGGGCAGAGACGCTGACCCATGCGGTGCAGGCAGATGCAAGTAATGTGAATGTGATGAAGCAACTGGGCGTGGCCGATTTTACGCATGCCATCGTCAGCATGGGTTCGGATTTAGCCGCCAGCTTGATGACGATTGTGGCCTTGACCGAGCTCGGTGTGAAGGATATTTGGGTAAAGGCCATGACGACGGAGCATGGTCATATCGCTCAGCGTATTGGTGCTCATCATGTGGTGTATCCGGAGGTGGAAATGGGGGAGCGAGTAGCTCATCTGATTACCGGAACAATGATGGATTTTATTGAGTTTGATGGTGGCTTTGCTGTTGCCGAAATTCATGTTCCTGGACAGATGATTAACTGTTCGTTGGCTGAGTCTGATCTGCGTGAGAAATTTGGGGTAACGGTGGTGGCGGTCAAGCACTTGAACGAGGGTTTTGAGCATGCCAAATCCACTACTGTTGTTTTGCCTGATGATTTGCTGATTGTTTCTGGCCCGGTGCAGGCTATTGAGAGGCTCGCTGGCGATAGTAAGGCATAGCCTCTAGAGGCAAGTGGCTGCCGCCCCGGAATTCAGCCTGTTTGGGCTGAATTCCGGGGCGGCTTTGGTTGCAGTGGTCGGAGTATCGGTGGAAATTCTTGTTCTGAGATTGGTGGTGCGCTCCTAGGGCTGGTACGAACAGCTTGGGAGTAGGCATCAGTTGAAGGCCTGTTGTGGGTTGAGCTGCTTGCGCCTGAGGAAAAACAGGTAATAAGTGCTCCCCAGCAGCAGCCAGCCCATGCCTATTTGCAATGTTAGGGTGGACAAGCTGGTCCATAGCCAGGCAATCAGCGTAAAACCAATCAGTGGCAACAGCCCATAACGTAGGTAAGCGCCAAGCGAATGTCTGCCACCATCCAGCAGATAGCTTTTGATCACCGCCAGATTCACCGTTGAGAAGGCTACCAGCGCTCCAAAGCTGATGAGTGAGGCCAGCGTTTCTAGGCTAATCACCAGTGCTAGCAGTGATACCGCTGATACCAGGACAATCGCACAAACTGGTGTCTGAAAACGACCGGACAAGCGCCCGAACAGCGACCGGGGTAAGACACCATCTCGTCCCATGCAATACAGTATTCGTGAGACGGACGCTTGTGAAGCAAGTGCCGAACCACAGGCACCGGCAACATAGGTAGCGGTAAAAAATGCGACCAGCATCTTGCCAGCCAAGGCCTGCATGATTTCATTGGCTGCGGTATCAACCTGCTGAAAATGGCTGCCTGGTAATATCAGCTGGCTGACAGTTGCCAATAAGATAAACAGAACACCGGCGCTGATGGTGGTAAATATCACGGCCAGCGGAATATCGCGCTCCGGCCTACGGGCTTCCTCTGCCATCGTAGATACGGCATCAAAGCCAAGAAAAGACAGGCATAAAATGGCGGCACCAGCCAGTAGTGGCGACCAGCCTGGTGCGCTGTTATCACCTAAGAACGGCGTGGCCAGATTCAGTAAAGGCTGCTTCTGTAAGGTGTGCCAGGCAAGGGCAATAAAAACCAGGATAAACACTATCTGTGCCACCACCAGGAGATTGCCAAAGCGCGATACTGACTGGATACCGATAATATTTAGCACAGTTACTAAGCTGATCGCTGCGACTATAAATACCCAGACTGGAATCTGCGGCATGCTCTGATGCAGGTAAATACCAATCACTAAATAATTGATCATCGGTAAAAACAAATAGTCCAGCAGCAAAGACCAGCCAGCCAAAAAGCCTGGCGTTCTGCCAAAGCTCTTGCTGGCATAAGCGTAAGCCGAGCCCGTGCTAGGGTATTTCTTGACCATCGCTCCATACGATAGTGCGGTAAACAGCATGGCCAGCAGCGTGGCAGCATAGGCTAGAGCGGTTCTGCCGCCACTAATCTGTGTCACCACGCCATAAGTGGTAAACACGGTTAACGGTACCATATACACCAACCCAAACAGAACGAGAGCCGGTAGGGACAGAACGCGACGCAGAGTGTGGCCAGCAGCGTTGCTGACATCAGGATTGGTAGGCATGAAATATTTTCTTTCTTTGATATGGCGAGACACTCACCAACGCTAGCCATGAACAAGTGTTTGCTCCATGCCAATGTTGATTTTCTTTTGGCAAAACGCCACTCGCAAGATGGTTTTTTATCACGGTTTAGTCATGCTGCCATCAGGCTAAGAGCCGCTCACAAGAGCTCGAAGAACCCCTGAGCTAAGGCGCAGTAGCTGTGATACGACAAGGAGGCGCAACGCTGGATCAGGGGTTTTGTTAGCGGCTCTAAGTTTGGCTGGATGATCAACTACATGTTTAATCAGCGAATCAAAAAAGTAGGGGACAATCGTATGAGTGCGGCTTCGGGTCGCTGGCTTATACCTATCATCTTTTGTCACTTCGGCATTGAGGATAGCTTATTGTTGTACTCACGCCAGCTTAACCAAACACGCATACCAAATTCCAATTGATGGTAGTTCGGCTCCATATGGCAGCACAACTGATAGAAGGCTTTGTTATGGTCCTTTTCTTTTAAGTGTGAAAGCTCGTGTATTACGATCATCCGTAGAAATGCTTCCGGCGCATCACGGAACAACGAGGCGATACGGATTTCGTTTTTACTTTTGAGTTTGCTTCCCTGCACACGTGCGATGAAAGTATTGGTGCCCAGTGTGCCTTTCATAGGGTGCTGTTGATTGTCAAATTGCACTCTGGCTATTACGGGTGTATTTCTCAGATAGCGTTGTTTTAGTTCGGCCACATACTGGTACAACGCCTTATCCGTTTGGACATTATGAGCATCTGGGTATTGTTGTTCCAACCAGGTGCCGAGCTGATTTTGCGCCACTAGTGCATGGATGCGTTCTAGTAGGTGTTGGGGATAGCCTGTTAAGTAGCTAAGCGTGATCATCGTTCTGATATTGTGTAATGAGTAAAATGTTTATTTCTCGCTTTCCTGGCTGTATTCCCGAATTTTATCCGATACCCAAAACAGGCATAGGTGCGTGATAGTGGCAGCCAGCAAAGCCCGGCAGGGTCGATTGAGTGCTAAGTGTACCCGAATGCGGATTGTTCACAAAAACTGGTATCCGAGTGTATTAGTTCAGCAGAGGCCTGATAAGGGCACTTAGTAGTCATTCATTAAATTGGCATTGCTTGACAACTTTAATTAAGCAGTTGACGTTATATGTATATACAGATAACGTTGCCAATTGACCAGACAGGCCAAGCAGGAGTCCGTTGAAAAATATCATTTAATAACAATAAATTGAGCGTTTTTGTGATCAAGTTGCATGCGATACATGGGTAACTATGTTGACTTTAAGTGATAAGTCGCCGGCTAAGGTGATCGGTTTTAAAAAATGCGTAGCGATCTTTAAGGTCGCCGGACAACAAGTAGAGGAGAACCCTATATGAGCACTTCTTCAAGCAAACCGCTAATCGAAACACGTTCTATCGACTACATACCAGAGAATGAGCGTCATGGTAAACCATCCAGCCAGCTGACTCTATGGTTAGGGGCCAATTTACAAATCACTGCCATCATTACCGGCGCGGTCGCTGTAGTGGCAGGTGGTGATGTGTTCTGGTCATTGATTGGCTTGCTGATTGGTCAATTAATGGGTGGTGCCGTGATGGCGCTGCATGGTGCGCAAGGACCGCAACTGGGCTTGCCCCAAATGATTTCCAGCCGTGTACAGTTTGGCGTGCTGGGTGCGATGCTGCCACTGGTGCTGGTCTGTATCTTGTATATCGGCTTTACTGCCAGTGGTACCATTCTGGCCGGACAAGCTATTGCTCAACTGGTGCATGTTAGCGATACCAGCGGAATTCTTCTGTTTGCCATCAGTATTCTGTTTGCCACTGTTTGTGGCTATCATCTGATCCACAGTTTGGGACGGGTTGCCAGCGTACTGGGCATCATTGCTTTTGCCTATTTGTTCTTCCGTTTATTGTCAATGCATGATGTCAGCCTGCTGCTCAATAACCGCCATTTTGCCTTAGATAAGTTTCTGCTCGCTGTGTCATTGTCGGCTTCCTGGCAAATTGCCTATGGCCCTTATGTGGCTGACTACTCACGCTATCTACCCAGTGATACTTCCCCGGTTAAAACCTTCTTCTGTGTCGGTGCTGGCTCGGTAGTCGGCTCGCAAGTGGCGATGACGCTGGGGGTATTTGCTGCTGCGCTTGCAGGCAAGGAGTTTATCGGTAGCGAAGTGTCTTATATTGTTAGCCTAGGTGGCGGTGGCATTATCGCTAGCCTGCTGTTTTTCAGCATTGCCTTTGGCAAAATCATGGTTTCGACTCTCAATACTTATGGCAGTTTCATGTGCTTCGCCACTATTCTGAATGGCTTTAAACGCAATCTAAAAATAGGCCAACTCCAACGTCTGATTTTTGTACTGGTTATTGTCAGTATTTCCACCTCGGTGGCTTTACTCGCCCAGCAATCCTTTCTGGCTAGTTTTAAATCTTTCTTGCTCTTCCTGCTCACCTTCTTTACGCCATGGAGTGCAATCAATCTGGTGGACTATTACTGGATTACTAAAGAACGCTATGACATCCCGGCTTTGAATGATCCAGATGGCCGCTATGGGCGCTGGAATAAAGTAGGGATTTCCACGTATTTCTTCGGTTTACTGGTACAGCTGCCTTTTATTGACAGTAGTTTTTACCAAGGACCACTGGTAGCGAGTTTGGGGGGCGTAGATATTTCTTGGTTGGTTGGGGTGATTGCCCCGGGTATTCTGTATTACTTCTGGGCCCGACATCAGACACAAAACTTTCCCGAGCATGCATTACAGCCGCAATCAACTACGGCCAAGTAAGCTGCAAATAACAGAGCAGGTTGTGTCTGCGCCTGCTCTGTTGTGTTTGCATCATCATAAAGACTGGTATTAGATCAAGGTTTATGCTGCTCAATCTCGACAGAGGAATGTCAATAGCGTTAGCATTCAGGCATTCCCTATGCTAAGAGATTCGCATGACTCAAGATAAAACTCTGACACCTCCCATTGATTCCCCCGTTACAGAGCAAACGATAGAGCCGATGTCTTCCTCAGAGCCGGTAGCTAGCTCTCCTACTTCGCATCGTCGCAAGAATATGGTGCGTGTACGTAAGGAGTCGGTTAAGGCGATTGAGTCGATTAGCCAGCAGCCCATGGCTCTGCAAGTGGCCAGTGCGCCGCATGGTAGCTCTGAAGACAGCAGTAGCGCCGAATTGCCGGCCAGTTATCCCTACCGTACCCGTTTAGGTCGTGTTGAATACGAGAAACAAAAAGAAGCCTTACAGACAGAATTACTCAAAGTACAAAACTGGGTGAAAGAAACCGGACAGAAGCTCGTTATTCTGTTTGAAGGGCGCGATGCCGCTGGCAAGGGTGGGACGATCAAACGTTATATGGAGCACCTCAACCCGCGTGGTGCGCGCGTTGTTGCGCTGGAGAAGCCTTCAGATCGCGAGCGTGGGCAATGGTATTTTCAACGTTATATACAACACCTGCCAACTGCTGGTGAAATCGTCTTTTTTGACCGTTCTTGGTATAACCGTGCTGGCGTAGAGCGGGTAATGGGTTTCTGTCATCCGCATGAATATCTAGAGTTCATGCGCCAGACCCCTCAACTGGAACGCATGCTGGTCAATAGTGGTATTCATCTGTTCAAGTTTTGGTTCTCGGTGAGCCGCGAAGAGCAGTTGCGTCGCTTTATTTCCCGTCGTGATGATCCGTTGAAACACTGGAAACTGTCTCCCATCGATATCCAATCGCTAGATAAATGGGATGATTACACTACGGCTAAAGAAGCGATGTTCTTCCACACCCATACTGGCGATGCACCTTGGGTAGTCGTCAAGTCTGATGATAAAAAGCGCGCGCGCTTGAACTGTATCCGTCATTTTCTCGCCAGCTTGAATTATCCCGACAAAGACTTGCGCGTTGCTCGCCAGGCAGATCCGCTACTCGTCGGCCCCCCACACAGCATGGACAGCGAAGAGCCGCAAAAACCACTATCCTTCAGCTAATATCAGCGCCCCAAGCTCAGCGCATGGGGCATTTGAACTTGCGAAAATAGGAGTCTGCGATGCAGTTCACTTCCAAACAGCTCGGCCAAGTAGAAATTGACCAAAGTACCATCATTACTTTTCCTGCAGGCATTCCGGCGTTGGAGCACTGCACCACCTTCAAACTGTTTCACAATGCCACCCATGCGGAACCGCATGTTTTCTGGATGCAATCCCTGGATGATCCCGGTGTGATCTTCAGTATCACCATTCCGGAAACGCTGGGCATCAACTATGAAATCGAGTTGAACGACGCCGAAGTAGCTCAACTTGGACTAAGCAGTCAAAAAGAAGCACTTATCCTGGTGATTCTCACCAACCAGGAGGAGCATAGCCATCCGGCGCTAGGTAAACTGAAGGCCAATATTCACAATCCATTCGTAATTAATCTGCATAATCGTACTGGCTTACAAAAGCTTGGCCTGCAAAGCGATCTGCTACTACATAACCGGAGTTAATTAAAGATGCAGCGTTGTGCCTGGTGCGGTGATGATCCAGTCTATATTGCCTACCATGATCAGGAGTGGGGCCGACCGGAACATGATGATTGCAAATTATTTGAAATGTTGATTTTGGAAGGGGCGCAAGCCGGACTTTCCTGGATCACGATATTGCGTAAACGCGCAGGCTATCGTGAGGCCTTTCATCATTTTGATCCGATCAAGGTGGCGGCTATGGGGCAGGACGATGTCGAGCGTTTACTACAAAATCCGGCCATTGTGCGCAACCGCCTGAAAATCCAGAGCGCCATTCGCAATGCCAAGGTTTTTCTGCAGATGCAGCAACAATACGGCAGCTTTGCCAGCTGGCTGTGGGCACAGGTGGAAGGAAAGCCCATTATTAGTCGCTGGGCGCAGCATAGTGACTGCCCGGCATCTACCCCGTTGTCTGACCACATCAGCCGAGAGCTGAAACGGGCGGGTATGAATTTTGTTGGCAGTACCGTGGTGTATGCGTACCTGCAAGCCACCGGCGTCGTCAGCGACCACATCCACAGTTGCTTTTTGCATCCTGATCAAATAGAGGTAAAGCGGTAGCACTGATGCTTATTGTGCGCAAAGTCATACAAAAAATGGTATTTATCCTATAGTAAAAGCACCTTTTGGTTCTTCTCGGGAGATAGAAAATGCGTAGCAAACTAGTGACAACACTAACGGTAACATTGCTTGGTATCGCCACCTTATCTGGTTGTGCGACGATGTCTGAGCGAGACAGGAATACTGCCGTGGGCGCAGCTGGTGGTGCTATTGTTGGTTCAGCGGTCTCTCGTGGTGATACCGGTGCTATCTTGGGTGGCGCTGTAATTGGCGGGGTGGTCGGTCGTAATGTGGGTGGTAAATAAGCCTATTTTTAGGCGTCAAAGGGTAATGACAAACTCTTGTTAAGCTTGACCGTCTATAGTGAGCCAGCGTTATGCTGGCTCTTTTGTTTTTATCCTTGACCCCCTATCATCAAGACTTCCGTCATTCTCGCCACCGCGCGCCTCCTCATGACCACCTCCGCAGCTATGAATTGGGAAGCTTTGCTCTCCACCTGTCGCTTTAAAATTAACCAAGACATCATCAGCGAAACCCGTACCCCGGCCACAGAAGAGGGCAGTCAGGGCTTGCGTACTGATTTTCACATTGATCATGATCGCATCGTGTTCTCCAGCGCCTTTCGTCGGCTCGGGCGCAAAACCCAGGTACACCCGCTGGCCAGAAACGACCATACGCATAATCGACTCACGCACAGTGTGGAAGTCGCCAGCGTTGGCCGTAGCCTGGGCAACCGTGTTGGCCTGAAACTGCAACAGGGAGGGCAACTCCCTGCGGGCTATACGGCCCACGATATTGGTACCGTGGTACAAGTGGCATGCCTAGCGCATGACATCGGTAATCCGCCATTTGGTCATACTGGTGAAGATGCATTGCGTGATTGGTTTCGCGACGAACGTCATCGCCATTGGCTGCAAGGGCTTACACCAGAACAGACTTGTGATGTGCAAACCTATGAGGGTAATGCACATAGCTTGCGTATGCTGACTTCACTGGAAATGTATGGTGGTGCCGGTGGCATGCGCCTTACCGCAGCGGCACTGGGAACATTGATTAAATATCCGTGGACATCCAGCGCTATTACCGCACAGCAGCTCGGTAAATTTAATATTTATCGCACCGAACTAGCATATTTTCAGTGCATTGCTGACGAGTTGGGTCTGTTATCGCGCGGTCAGAATGAATGGAGTCGCCATCCACTCTCCTATTTAATGGAGGCTGCCGATGATATCTGTTACGCCATTCTTGATCTGGAAGACGCGGTGGAAATCGGTATTCTTGACTTTGCAGAATTCAGTAAACCTTTAGCCTGCTTTGCTAAAGATAAGCCTCTCGGTAATGTGCAAAACGTTAAGCAGCAATGTGCCGCTCTGCGTGGTAAGGCCATTGGCGACTGTGTTAATGAAGTCGCGGGAAAATTCATGCAATATCAGCAGGCCTTATTAGCCGGCCAGCTTCCAGCCAAAGACTTGATCAATCTATGTGATAGCAATGTGCACGATGCGCTGCTGGCAGCGAAGGATCTGGCCAGCACCCGTGTTTATCGCCATCGCACCAAGCTAGTGACCGAACTGGCTGCTTATCCCTGCATTGCTGTGCTGCTGGATGCGTTGGTGCCAGCAGTACATGCTGCTGTTGTCGGTGGCAAAGAAAGCCTGAAGCCACGCCAACAACTGGCTATCGGCCTGCTTGAGGAATACTCGGAGGACGATAGCTTGTATGCGGCCTATATGAAAGTGCTGGACTTTGTTGGCGGCATGACCGACAACTATGCAGCCGACCTGGCGCGCGAAATTTCTGGCGTTGGCATCCTGTAGACTCACTGAGGAAAATAAGCATGACCCTACATAAAAGTGAACAAGAATGGCAGCAACAACTTAGCCCGGAACAGTACCGTGTTACTCGTCAGGGAGGCACCGAAGCTCCCTTTAGTGGTGAGCATTATCGGCGCGAAGAAGCGGGTAACTATCATTGTCTGTGCTGTGACACGCTATTGTTTCATGCGAATAATAAATTTGATGCCCATTGTGGCTGGCCCAGTTTCTGGGCGGAAGCGGCCGAAGCACGGATCAAGCGCCTGCATGATCATAGCCACGGTATGCAGCGTATTGAAGTACGCTGCTCTCACTGTGATGCGCACCTGGGTCATGTGTTCCCGGATGGGCCAGAGCCGACTGGCGAGCGTTACTGCATTAACTCGGTCGCTTTGCATTTTAAGCCGGATGAAAAGAGTCGCTAACAAACTCAGCGCAGCCTCCGCTGCGAGGCGCGCTGAGCGCTAAGCTTGTTCAGACCCAGGGCAGTAGTCAGTTTACGGACACGTGCCAATCACATAGTAATTAGGCCCGGTCATCTTCAGCGTGGTAGTTACAAAAGTATTCCACAAACCCATATTCTGATTGGAACCGTTGGCATAGGTGGTCCCGGCAGTTTGGGATGCCCGGCCAGCAGTGGTGTGCGCATAATTTGTTGCTGTTACGCAGCTAACTGCGGCACCGGTTGTGCTGGCACTGACCGCAGCCGAAGCTGCCCCTTCATTGCCGGTGCTGTCGATGGCGCGCACGCTCCAGCTGTATTGCGTCGCCGGTGACAGGGCTGTATCGGTGAAATTGGTGTTGCTCAGCGCTGCTGCATTAGCCTTGTTACCATTGCGATAAACGTTATAGCCGCTGGCACTGCTGACGGCGCTCCAGTTGATCGTCATGCTGCTATCGCTGGCATTGGTGGTGCTGACATTGCTGGGGGCGGGCAGGGTATTCGCGGGGGGAGGGGTACTGCCACCGCCGCTACTACCGGAAGACAACTGATCTACCATTGCCTTGATCGCAGCCATTTGCGGGCCGGATTTCTTCGCATAATTAGCGCTGTCATAGCCCCACCAGTCCCAACAACTATTGGTCGCCAAGGTGCTGGTTTGCGGATAGAGCACGACGATATTATTGCTATCTGCCCAGCGGTTGTAACCGGTGTTACGTACATAACGCTGCTGGATATCATTGATATTCTGCTTACAACCGTGCATCACCACATGCAAACGACAACTGCTGCCCGCTTTACACGCTTGCGGAATATAAGCCCAGCCGGTGGTGGCCATGCCATGATTGGTGATGAATTTGTTCTGGTTGAACTCGACAAAATTGGCTTCTGCTAAGGCCGCGGTGTTGCGTGCGTTCAGCGTGCCGTATAGATGGGTAAGAATATTACCAGCCAGATCAACATTACAATTATTGATATAAGGGGTGCCATTGGTCGCGCAACTACTGCCAAAGTCGTCGGTAATCATCGCGTGTTCGGCGGCGATATTGTTCTTGTAAATGGTGTTGGCTGCAGGCACAAAGCTCTGATAGTAAGTCTGCAAGGCATTCATGACTCCCTGCTTGACGGTACTGTCCAAGGTGCCAGAAAACAGATAGACCCTGGATTCCTGCAAATTGGCCACTGGATCGATTAAACCTTGACTGGCCCAGCTATTGGTGGTGTTCACCAGAGTGCTGGTGCTGATACCAGCAGGGCTGGCCATACACCGGCCGGTTGCATTCATCACCGAACCTTCCGCGCAGTAGAATGGTCCGCCAGCGACAATTCCGGCCCCTTTTTTGAAGGTGGCCGAGTAAGCTACATGCAGTTGTACTGCCATAAAGCCACCAGAGGACAGCCCGGAGACGGTGGTTTGGCTTTTGTCGATATTCAGTGCTGGTAAATCAACGGCGGCGTGACTGACTCCAGTGCCCAGAGCCGCAATAGCGGCCGCACAGCACAATTTATACAGCTGGTGTTTCATCTCTCTAGTTCCTCTATGTCATGAATAATAAAGTTACATATCGCACATTTCATGCTCAGCAATACCGAACAATTAACTTCCATAAGGAATAATGATTTATTAATTTTTATGTCAAAAATCTAATGTAACGCCTCGCATTATAGGTATTTTTATATCCCATGCAAATTTTTTAAAAAATTAGTGAATAAACATCAATGCTTTACTACCGAAAACAAAAACTCTGAATATAGAGTGGGCAACAAGACACCGCATGGTCTCTACGCTCACGCGGTGCAACCTTGGATCAGTGGATTTGTTCGCGGCGCTAAATCTGTAAGAAGGAGATGGCTGCGTTGGCTATGGCAAGCTTTAGGAGGGGTGAGTGAGGCATTCACGATTCGGCATGCCAAGCCCGCCGATTATTTTGCTGTAACCAGTTGGCTACGTGCTGGCTGCAATCGTGTTGGCGTACATAGGCATCCAGACTGATATCCTCGGGATAATTTTGCTCACAGGGTTGCCAGCTTTGCAGTCTGTCGACACGAAAACTGCGATAAGCAGCACGTAAGGCGCACCAAGCGGCCAGCACCCAGCGATCCCCCCAAAAAAACAGGGCCACTGGGCATAGAATGCGCTCGCTGCTTTGTGCCTGTGCATCCTGATACTGCACCGTTAAAGCTTGCCGTTGCAAAATGGCATCGCGTAATGGTGTTAAGCGATCGCGCGGATAATAGGCGCTCGGTGGCGCATACAGCGGTTCCAACGGCAGCTCGGTAGAACCCAGTACCGCGTGAATACGTGCTAGGGCTGATTGTGCCGCTTGCGCGGTATCGTGATCGGCCCAGGCGGTCAGCATTCGCGCACCGACCTCCAGTGCAGCCAGTTCCCGGCTAGAAAAAGAAGCGGCTGGCGGATTAAACCCTGCCTCCAGCCAATATCCTTCACCCGCCTCCCCATTGATGGGCGTGCCGCTTTGCATGAGGTCGGCCATATCGCGGTAAACCGTGCGTAAAGAGACCTCCAGCCATTCGGCCAACTGACGTGCAGTCGTGCGACGTCGACCGCGCATCAGCAATAAAATCTGCATCAATCTGTCTGCTCGCCGCATGGTGGTTTCCCTGCTCAAAAAAGAGCTTAGTGTTATCCAGATAGCTTGTGCATGCAAGCTGACAAACCCCCTGATCCAGCGTTGCGCCTCCTTGCCTTACTGCCGGTACTGTCTGCGTCGGCGCACCTTGGCCTAGGGACTCTTCAAGGTTTTGTGAGCGGTTCTTAATTAAAGGGAAGCATTGCTAAGGGGGTGACTGTCAGTGCATGCTATGGTCAATAAACCCAGAAGGAATGACGTGATGAAATGCTGGCAATCGGTTTGGTTTCTTTTGCTATGTAAGCTGAGTTTGTCGGCAGCCTATGCCGCTGATATGAATAAAACGCTACGTGTGGCATTTGCTGCACCGGAAACTGGTTTTGATCCGGCCAAAATGAGCGATGTTTATTCCCTAGCGGTGATTGATAATATTTTTGATAGCTTGCTCAGCTACGATTATCTGGCCAGGCCGCTAAAGCTGGTACCCAATACCATTCGAGAGATGCCGCAAGTGTCAGCAGATGGCAAGGTGTTTACCTTCAGGATTCGACCCGGTCTTTATTTCAGCGATGATCCGGTATTTAAAGGTCAGCGCCGTGAATTAACCGCGACTGATTATGCCTACAGTATCAAGCGTTTTGCTGATCCCGAAGTTCGCTCTCCCACCGCGAATAACTTTACCGATTTCATTCTTGGCCTGGCCGAAGCGGGTATTCAGGCGCGTAAGCGTGGTGGTCGCTTTGATTACGATGCACCGATTGCCGGCATCAAGGTATTGGATCGCTATACCTTGCAGTTACGCCTGAAAAAAACCAATTTCAATATGCTGTATACGCTGGCGGCCAAGAATTCGGGTGCGGTAGCGCGTGAGGTGATTGAGGCTTACCAGAGCAATACCAATGCGCATCCGGTAGGCTCCGGCCCATTTCTGCTGAAAGAGTGGAAACCGGGTAGCAAAATTGTGCTGGAAGCAAATCCTGGTTTTCGTAAAGTGGTTTTTGCTGCGAGTGAGCCGCTTGCACCTGCCGATCAGGAACTGCTTAAGCAGTTAAAAGGTAAAGTGCTACCCAATATCGGCCGTGTTGAAATTCGCATTATTGAGGAAGATCAGCCGCGCTGGCTGTCGTTTCTGAACAAGCAGCTGGATTATAGCGGCATTCCTAAATCGGCCTTGTCTGGCGCCATTACCATTCAGCCAGGGAATCCTTACCAAGCCACGCTCAACCCGGTGCTGGCTGAGCGCGGTATTCGTCTGCACCGTCATCTGAATATGGATGTGACCTACACCTTTTTTAATATGCGCGACCCGGTTGTGGGTGGCTATAGCAAAGACAAGATTGCACTACGGCGTGCGATTGCGCTGGCCTATCCCAAACAGGAAGTGATCAAGCTGTTGTATGGTAATCAGGCTATTGCCTTAGAAAATCTGGTGCCATTGGGCATGTTTGGTAATAACCCACAATGGCAGGGTGCTCCCCAGTATGACCCAGCATTAGCTAATGCTTTGCTGGATAAGGCGGGTTTTAAAATCGGCAGTGATGGCTATCGCCGGCAGCCCAATGGTCAGCCGCTGCTCATTACGCAAGCCACGCAGGGGAGTGCAACAGATACGCAATTCAATCAGATTTGGCAAAACGTGTTTGATCGCCTGAAAATCAAAGTGCGCTTTGCCACCGCTAAATGGAACGAAAACCTGAAAGCAGCCTATGCTGGCAAACTGCAGATGTGGAGTCTGGGTGGTTCTGCCAGCACTCCGGATGGTGATGATTTTGTTTCCGGGCTGTGGTCTGGCCAAATCGGCCAGGGTAATTTGGCCTTTTTCAGCCTGCCCGCGTTTGACCGTGCGTATGAGGCCTCGCAAATATTGGCCAATGGCCCCGAGCGGCAACAACTATTCGATCAAATGAACCGTCTGGTCAGTGCCTACCAGCCTTATATCTACGGTGTGACTCGCTTTAGTAATACGCTCAGTCACCGTCATGTGCTCGGTTTTAAGCCGCATCCGATTGGCACGGTAGGGGGGAGCTGGATGTATATGGATTTGTTGCCGCACTAAGGCGGCTCTTAGATGGAGTAAAATGAGCACTTCATCCCCACGCTGGAGCAAGCAAGATGGCTATCATCAAACAAGAAGACTTTGTGCAAAGCATTGCCGATGCTTTTCAGTTCATCAGTTACTACCATCCTAAAGATTATATCGATGCGCTTTATCAGGCGTATCTGCATGAAGCCAGCCCTGCAGCCAAAGACGCGATGGCGCAAATCCTCATCAATAGCCGCATGTGTGCCGAAGGCCACCGTCCTATCTGCCAGGATACCGGGATTGCTGTGGTTTTTCTCAAAGTCGGCATGCAAGTGCAATGGGACAGCCAGCTATCGCTGCATGAGATGGTGAATGAGGGGGTGCGCCGCGCCTATCTCAACCCGGACAACAAGCTGCGGGCCTCGGTATTGCTTGACCCGGCGGGCAAGCGCCAGAATAGCAAGGACAATACTCCGGCGGTGGTGCATATCGACATTGTGGCCGGCGATGGCATAGAAGTGACCTGTGCGGCCAAAGGCGGTGGCTCGGAAAACAAATCCAAACTGGCCATGCTTAATCCTTCCGACTCCATCGTTGATTGGGTATTGAAAACCCTGCCAACCATGGGCGCGGGCTGGTGTCCGCCGGGTATACTCGGTATCGGTATTGGAGGCACCCCGGAAAAAGCCATGCTGTTGGCCAAAGAAAGTCTGATGCAGCATGTTGATATCCATGAATTGAAAATCAAAGCGGACAGCGGGGCAGAACTTAGCCGTGTTGAGCAGTTGCGACTGGAACTGTTTGAAAAGGTTAATGCTTTGGGGATTGGCGCGCAGGGCCTAGGTGGCCTTACCACAGTACTGGATGTCAAAATTCTTGACTACCCCACCCATGCGGCCAGTTTACCGGTGGCATTGATTCCCAACTGTGCGGCGACACGTCATATTCATTTCCATCTGGATGGCAGCGGCCCAGCACAGTTGCAAGCGCCCAAGCTGGAGGACTGGCCGGACATTCCGTACGATACCAGTAAAGGCAAGCGCGTTAATCTGGACACACTAACCCCGGCTGATGTGCAAAGCTGGCAGCCAGGCGAAGTATTACTGCTCAACGGCAAATTGTTTACTGGCCGCGATGCCGCGCACAAACGCATGATAGACATGCTTAATCAGGGGCAAAGCCTGCCAGTCGACTTGCGTGGGCGCTTTATCTACTACGTTGGCCCCGTCGACCCGGTACGTGACGAAATCGTCGGCCCGGCCGGCCCAACTACGGCTACCCGTATGGATAAATTCACCGCTCAGTTACTGCAAAGCACCGGTCTGCTTGGCATGATAGGCAAGGCCGAACGTGGCCCGACCGGCATTGAGGCCATTAAACAGAATAAAGCGGTCTACCTGATGGCAGTAGGTGGTGCCGCCTATTTGGTGTCCAAAGCGATTAAAGCGGCCAAAGTCGTGGCCTTTGCCGATCTGGGCATGGAGGCTATCTATGAGTTTGAAGTGCAAGATATGCCGGTAACCGTGGCCGTTGATGCTGCTGGTAGCAGCGTTCACATCACCGGTCCGGCGGAGTGGCGGGTTAAAATCGGCAAGATCCCGGTTAATTTGGCCTGATAATTTGTGGCGGTCTGTGAAGTCTTACAGGCCGTTGTAATATCAGCCTTCAATATCTGTCCCACCATGCGCTATACCTTGCTTGCTGGTGGCATCCATTGTTTATCCCAAGGCGGCAGTTCGCCGCCAAAGCGTTGTGCCAGAAATTCAATCAGTAAGCGCAAGGCTTGTGGCTGGTGCTGGCGGGATAAATACACAGCATGAATGTCCATTGTTTCCGGTTTACAGTCGCTTAGCAGCGGAATGAGTGCACCGCTGCAAATATCATCGACAACATAATAGGTGGGCAACAGAGCAATGCCTCCCCCGGCCAGTGCTGCCTGACGCAGGATGGCGGTCTCATTGCTGAATACCTGGCCGCTGACGCTGATTCGCAGGTTTTGCTGCTGTTGCTGTAAGTGGTATTCAGTACCAGAGCCAAAAGCATGCGTAATACAGCTGTGCTGACTCAACTCTTGCGGCGTGGCCGGGTAGCCATGTCTTTGCAGGTAGTCGGGCGCGGCACAGAGCACAGAACGGCAGGTGGTCAGCCGGCGCGCCAGCAGTTGTTCATCCAGCACATTGGTGATGCGAATAGCCAGGTCGATGCGCTCTGCCACCAGATCGATAGTGCGATCCGCCACCAACAGCTCTACTTCTATGCCGGGGTAGCTTTTTTGAAATTCCACGATGGCGCCCGTCAATTGTGCCTGGGCAAAAGACAGACTGGTGGTGATGCGTAGTTTACCGCTAGGGGCATGACGCCGATTGCCGGTAACCACTTCGATTTCTTGGGCAAGCTCCAGCAACTGACGACAAAATGGCAATGCCTCCTGGCCTGCATCGCTCAGACTGATACGCCGGGTGGTACGGTGCAAAAGCCTTGCTCCCAGCCAGTTTTCCAGACTGGCCAAATAGCGGCTGACCGTGGCCAGTGACATATCCAGTTCCTCTGCTGCCTGGGTGAGGCTGCCGCGGTCGCTCACTTCGATGAATACCCGCATCGCCGTTAATCTATCCATTTATCTTTCCGTTACAGATACGAACATTTTTAGAGTCGCTAACAAAACCCCGATCCAGCGTTGCACCTCCTTGCCGTACGACTTGTCCTGTCTGCGTCGGCGCGCCTCGGTTCAGAACCTCTTCGAGGTTTTGTTAGTGGCTCTTAGTGATGAGACTGCCGCTGGTACTACTTGGATTGATGATGAGTGCAATTTTGCTGTTGTTCCCTTCAGGCTATTTAATCACTTTCTGCAATAGTTAATTGCATTGTTCGGGCTTTATTTCGCATATAGGCCAAAACTATACTGCGATCAATTCTCCACACAGGAATATACCGGGATGAACTCCACAGCTATGAGCACTTCTTTGGCGGTCATGCTGGCGAGTATTCAGATTAATGCAGCCCAACTTGATGAGTCACTGAATAGCTCGGCAAATAGAATGCCGGCTCAAACAGATCAACGTCCGGTGCGTAGTAATTTGAGCATTATTGCTGATCATTACACCGCTTCTGCACACCAAGATTTGGGTGGCATGCTGGCCGATGTGAGCCAAGGTGCACCGACGCAGACAGTACCAGTAGTACAGCAAGGAGGTGCAGCGTTGGATCAGGGATTTTGTTAGCAGCTCTTATAGTAATCAAAGGCGGCCAAACGGGGATTCAAGGTAATTAAAAATGACTAGAAAGAGTTTAATAATGATTCGTTTTATTTTAATGACGGTTTTCTTTGCCATTATTTGTTCCGGTGTACAGGCTGCATCAGGGCTGCAAATGAAGGTATATCATGCCGATGGCAATAGTTTTAACGTTAATTCCACCTTGGTGTATGGAGAAAAAGAAGCCATGGTGATTGATGCGGGTTTTACGCGGGCCGACGCTTTACGTATTGCCGCCAATGTGCTTGATAGCGGCAGAACCCTGCGGACGATTTATGTCAGTCAGGCCGATCCTGATTATTATTTTGGGGTAGAGCAACTGAAGAAAATCTTCCCTAATGCCGATGTTGTCACCACCCCGGCAGTACTCAAAAAAATCGTTGCCAAGAAAGAGGGCAAGCTGGCTTATTGGGGCCCGAAGATGGGAATGAATGCACCGCAGCAGTCAATCGTACCGCGTGCCCTTGAGGGTAATGTTTTGAAACTTGATGGCGAGTCTATCGAGATTCGTGGTGCCGAAGGCATATTGGCACATCGTCCTTATGCTTGGATTCCGTCGCTGCGAGCGGTGGTTGGGAATGTGGGGGTAGTTGGTGATATGCACGTCTGGACGGCCGACACCCAAACAGCCAAAGAGCGCGCAGCCTGGATAACTCAACTGAACGAAATCATTGCACTCAAGCCACAAGTCGTTGTGCCTGGGCACATGCAAGCGGGTAGTAAGATGGATATTAGCACGGTGTTGTTTACTCGTGATTATTTACAGGCCTTTGAAAAGCAGTTGGCAGCTAGTCAGAATAGTGCTGAATTGATCGCAGGCATGAAACAGGCTTTCCCTAATCTTGACGGTATGATGAGTCTGGAAATCGGTGCCAAGGTTAATAAAGGTGAGATGCAGTGGTAAGTGCAGATTAGCTGTTGTTAATCAGCTGAGTAAGGCTTGATTGGCCTGCTAACTTAGAGCCGCTAACAAAACCCCTGATCCAGCGTTGCACCTCCTTGCCGTACTACTGGTACTGTCTGCGTCGGTGCGCCTCGGCTCAGCTACTCTTCGAGGTCTTGTTAGCAGCTCTTAATAGCAGGCCACTTTTTATGTGGTTTTAATTTCGCAACACACGTAACCAGCTTAACCTTTGTTGCCAGATCAGCGGGGCGCGGTAGAGTAAATGTGCGCTGGCAGCAATATTCAGTACTGCAGTAGCGAGGAACAGAATGGCGATATTGTTGAACAGTTGCAATACCAGCGCGCTACCGATGGCGGCGGCCACCATATAGAAGCCATTGATGATGTTATTAGCGGCAATGGCTTGTGAGCGAAAATTATCCGGGCTACTGATTTGTAGCCAAGTATAGAGGGGTACGGTGAAAAAACCACCAAAAAACCCCAACAGCGTGATGTCCAGCAAGGCGCGCCAGCTACTTGCACGGGCCAGAAACTCACTCAGCCCGACCAGCGCACCCTGGTAGTGTGTTAGCGCCGACCAAGCCAGATCCCCGCCGAACAGCGTCATGCCCAGGCTGCCTAATAACACCATGCCGAGTTGTAACTGACCGCGCGACAATTTGGCACAAACCACCGAGCCCACGCCGATGCCAATCGAAAACAAGGCCAGCATCAGGGTATAAACCTGAGCGTTCCCTCCGAGGTGCAGTCGGGTAAAGGTTGGCAATTGCGTGGTATAGACGGCTCCCATCAACCAGAACCAGGAAATGCCCAATATCGCGCAACGCACATTGTGGATGCGCCAGGCCGCCCTGACCAGTTCCAGTGAATCGCGAAAGATATTAAAGGACAGAGACAGTGTTGGGCTACTAGCTGGGGCGGCGGGCATCGCGCGACTGCTGGCATAGCCGAGCAGCGCAGTCAGCAATAACAGGCCGATAATGAGTAAAGAGCTTTGCTGCATCAGCAGGCTACCGCCGATCTGTCCCAGCAGTATGGCCAGGAAAGTACCCATTTCGATTAATCCATTACCACCTATCAGCTCTTTATCCCCGAGGTACTGTGGTAGTACCGAATACTTGAGCGGCCCGAAAAAGGCAGAGTGTGTGCCCATCAAAAACAAACCGGCCATCAACAGGCCCGCCGACTTCCAATAAAAGCCGGCTGCCGCCAGCAGCATGATGGCTATTTCGACCAGTTTGATCACTCGCGCTAATTGCGCTTTATCGTAGCGCTCTGATAATTTGCCAGCCGTAGCGGAAAACAGAAAAAACGGCAAAATGAATACACCGGCTGCCATATTGACCAGTTGCTCGGCAGGTAAGCCCGCCAGGCTTAAGCCGTGGAAACTGATCAGCACCACAATAGCCGTTTTCAGCAGGTTATCGTTAAAAGCTCCTAAAAACTGTGTGCTGAAGAGCGGAAAGAAACGCCGAGTGGAAAAAAATGAAAAACCAGCTTGCACAGCTTATCCATCATAAAAATGCGGGAACCGCATGCTAGCCGATTCCCGTGCACTTGTCAGCCACGCTGCTGTGTTACTGCACACGTGTACACAGTGCAACACCATCACCCAAGGGTAAAATAGAAAGGCGGATACGTTTATCGTGTTTGAGACGAGCATTGAACTCATGCAAGCGATGGACACCGGGTGGATCTTCCGGGTGGGGCTCAGCGGTACGGCCAGACAAAAAGATATTATCGATGACAATCACCCCACCAGGACGCACCAGTTGCAGGCAAGCCTCAAAATAGTCGTGATAAGAAGATTTGTCAGCATCAATAAAGGCGAGATCATAATAATTGCAGCGTTCCGACAAAATCTCCTGCCGCAAAGTAGTGCGCGCTGGTTGCAGTACCAGTCTGATGCGCTCATCAACGCCTGCTTTTTGCCAGTAGCGGCGGGCGATCTCGGTGAATTCCTCGCTCAGGTCACAGGCTAGAATCTCGCTATCTTCCGGCATGGCCAAAGCAACCGCCAAGGTACTGTAGCCGGTAAAAACGCCTATTTCCAGATAACGTCGGGCACCGATCAAATGGGCTAGCCACGCCATAAACTGACCTTGCTCGGGAGCGATCTGCATTTTGGCCATGCGATGGCGACTGGTGAATTCGCGCAGTTCTTGTAATAGCGGATGTTCGTTGAGGCAAATATCTAATAGGTAGCGATGCAATGCATTATCAAGGGCGAGGGTGCGGCTGGTCATGAGCTCATTTCAAGGTAAATAACAAAATGCCCGCTTCGCGGGCAAAAACTTTTAGTCGGGCTGGTAGACATAAGGTTTCTGCGGCACTTCAGATTCTTGCCAGCGGCGCTCTTCATCCAGATTAAGAGAGCGCTCCCACAAGGTTAGTCGCAGCTCACGGCGCTGCTGGTCCACCGTTGGATTTTTTTCCAGAAACTTATTCATGAACTGGGTGAAGTCAGATTGATACATCGTCATGTCCTTATGAGTAGATACTGTGCTGGCTTAATCACACAACGCATCAGCGTAAGCATAATTTTAAACAACAAAACACTTGGTCGTCATCTGGATATTTTTGCATAAGTTTTTGACAGAATGATGTTGTCAAAATATAGCTAGTTTGCTTGGATTTTTATTTTTTCAGATTGGCTTGATGTTTGGAAGCGACACGCAGATAGTGCTGTGCCGAGTATTCGAAATAGGCTAATTCATCTGCAGTGAGCGGCCGCACCTGTTTAACCGGGTTGCCCAAATAAAGATAGCCCGATTTTAAATTTTTGCCAGGGGGTACCAGACTACCTGCGCCAATCAAAACACGTGGCTCAATAATGGCCCTATCCAGAATAATGCTGCCTATGCCTACCAGCACCTGATCACCAATCGTGCAGCCATGTAGTGTTGCATGATGGCCGATGGTGACATGGTTGCCGATATGCAGCGGGGCGCCTTGCGGGTCGGCAGCACTTTTATGACTGACGTGTAACATGGCAAAATCCTGAATATTGCTGTTTTCGCCAATATGAATGGCGTTAACATCAGCCCTAATCACGGCACAAGGCCAAACCGAAACACCCGCTGCCAGAGTGGCCTCACCGATGACCACCGCCATGGGGTCAATATAGCAACTAGCGTGGATGCTGGGTTGATGGCCATCGTAGGGGCGGATATTGCTTTTCATCGCTCTGTCCTCATTTTGTCAGTGGTTGAAGTCGTCATCATACTCTTTACAGGACCTCCAGATCATGAGCCTACACAATCCCTTGCTGGATTTCTCCGCCTTGCCCCGCTTTGTCGACATCAAAACCGAAGATATTGACCCTGCTATTGATAGCTTATTAGCGGCCGCGCGTGAGACGGTGACCAGGCTTACCGCCGCCGAAGCAGTGGACTGGGAAAATTTTGTTGATCCCTTAACCGATGCCACCGAACAACTGAGCCGCGCCTGGGGAGTGGTAACCCATTTAAATGCGGTGGTGAATACGCCTGAGTTGCGCGATGCCTACAACCGCAATATTCCGCGTATTTCCGAGTTCTGGACTGAAATGGGGCAGAATCTGGCCTTGTTTGCCCGTTTTAAAGCCTTGGCCGATAGCTCCGAATACGCTGACTACAGCATGGCGCGCAAGCAGGTTATCAGCAACGATTTGCGCGATTTTCGCCTATCGGGAGCCGAACTGGCCCCGGCAGATAAAGAGCGCTTTGCAGCAATACAGTCAAGACTGGCCGAACTCTCGGCCAAATTTGAACAAAATGTACTGGACGCCACCGATGCTTTCAGTCTGTATCTCGACGACAAGGCGCAGTTGGACGGCGTACCTGATGATGCCTTGGAACTGTTTGCCAGCGCGGCACAGGCTGATGGCAAAACTGGCTACAAAATCACTTTGCAGTTCCCGTTCTACTTCCCGGTGATGCAGTACGCCCACCATCGCCCGCTGCGTGAACAGTTGTATCTGGCTTATGTGCAGCGTGCCTCCGAATTTGGCCCGACCGAACGCGATAACAGCCCAGTGATTCGCGAAAAACTGCAACTGGTGCAAGAAGAAGCGCAGTTACTCGGCTTTGCCAATTTTGCCGAACTCTCACTCTTTACCAAAATGGCCGAAAGCCCGGCACAGGTCATCAGCTTCCTGCGTGACCTTGCCAGCCGTGCTAAGCCTTTTGCTTTGCAAGATCGTCGCGAGCTGGAGGCTTTTGCGCGTCAGGAATTAAATTTACCAGAGCTGCAAGCTTGGGACCTGGCCTATGCCGCAGAAAAACTGCGCGTGGCGCGTTATGCGTTTTCCGAACAGGAAGTAAAACAGTACTTTCCGGAAAACAAAGTGCTGCCTGGGCTGTTTGATGTGGTCAGCACCCTGTTCGGTATAGAAGTGCAAGCAAGTAAGGCGCCGGTATGGCATGAAGACGTACGCTTCTTCGATATTCTCAAAGATGGCAAATTGGTCGGTAGCTTCTACTTTGACCTGTATGCCCGTGATGGCAAGCGCTCCGGTGCCTGGATGGACGACGCTCGTGGCCGTCGCCGCACCGCTCGTGGCGTACAAACACCGGTTGCCTATCTCACCTGCAACTTTACCCGTCCGCTGGGTAATAAACCGGCACTGTTTACCCATGATGAAGTGATTACCTTGTTCCATGAGTTTGGTCATGGCCTGCACCACATGCTGACCCAGGTAGACGAACTGGCGGTATCCGGTATTAATGGTGTGGAATGGGATGCGGTGGAACTACCCAGCCAGTTTTTAGAGAACTTCGCTTGGGAATGGCAAGTCGTGCAGGGTTTGACCGCACATGTCGAAACCGGTGAAACCTTACCGCGCGAACTGTTTGATAAAATGCTGGCCGCCAAAAACTTCCAAAGTGGTATGGCCACGGTGCGCCAATTGGAGTTCGCCTTGTTTGACCTGCTGCTCTACAGCGACTTTGATGCCAAGCAGGGCGATTGGCTGGCGCTATTGAACGAAGTGCGCAGCGAGGTAGCGGTCAACTTCCCGCCATCCTATAACCGCTTTCCGAACAGCTTTAGTCATATTTTTGCCGGAGGCTATGCGGCCGGTTATTACAGCTATAAATGGGCAGAAGTTTTATCGGCCGATGCCTATGCTGCATTTGAAGAAGTGGGCGGAGCCAATGCGCAGATGGGACAACGCTTCTGGAGCGAAGTGCTGGCCGTGGGTGGTAGTCGTTCGGCACTGACTTCCTTCCGCGCCTTTCGTGGCCGCGACCCGCAGATCGATGCCTTATTGCGTCATTCCGGCATGGTGACTGAGGCGAATTAAATCGTGTCGCTACGTGGGCCAAGTCAGGCTCAATAGCATGTGGGTGGGGGCAACAAAGCATGGCCCCTACCTGCCGTTTGCATAATAATCGCGTCAGTTTGTCGATCTGCTAGCAACAATATCTGGCCAGATGACAGGCCGCCGCACTCCACCAGAAACCAGATAGCCAAGAAATGCCTTCACGGACGCGTGGAAGACGTGTTGGCACTGATGGTTGATAGGGTTTAGTTGACTCCCACTCACTTCGCCAATCTGAGCTTACAGTTTTTCTAGTTGTAGCTTGGCTTTTTTGGCTGACTCAGACTTGGGGTAGAGTTTGATTAAGCGCTTGTAGGTGGCGCGGGCCTGGTCTAGCTGATCAAGGGCTTGCTGACTGTTGCCGATATTGCGAAGCGCTTCTGGTGCTAGTGGGTGATTAGGGTATTGCTTGACGAAGCGCCGATGAATATCGATGGCAGCATCGTACTGTTTCAGTGCCGTATGTGCGACGCCCAGCCAGTAGTTGGCATCGGGAATCTGTGCTGCTTGCGGGTTTTGCTGAATAAAGTTGCGAAAGGCGTTAGCTGCCTGGGGGAACTCACGGGCGCGTAGCAGATCAAGTGCCTGATCATATTCAGCACGGCTGTTGCTGGCAGTGCTATCACTGCTGGGAGCGCTGGCTGCTGGTTCCGGTTTCTGGGTTTTTTCCAGTGTACTTAAACGACTGTCCAGATCGTTGAACAAATCATTCTGCCGTTTTTGAGTGGTTTGCAGATTATAGCTCAGCACCTCAGTTTCGCCGCGCAGCTTGGCGACTTCTGCTTTCAAGCTTTCTACCTGGCTGATCATTTCCAAAAGCTTGTCATTAGCAAGCTTATTTTCTACTTCGCTCAGACGGTTGGAGGCCTGTTGGTTAACCTGATCAAGCTTTCTGCGGGTTTCTTCCAGGTCGCTGGAAGTGGCACAGGCAGTCAGCATCAAAATGAGCGTGCTAGAGAGAATCAGCGGTTTCATAGCTTTCCTGATCTATGTGCCACCCTGGCGCTTATGCTGCGTGGGCGGCACACATATAGTGAGTGAATACGCGAAAGATAGCCTATGTATTCGGTTATTGATTTTGATAAACAATGTCAGCGCGACGGTTTTCAGCATGGTCGGCTTCACTGTTGCCGGTAGCGCGTGGCTTTTCCTTGCCAAAGCTTACTGCCTCTAACTGATTTTCTGGCACACCCAGCAAGCGCATGGCCTGTTTGACACTTTCGGCACGACGCTGGCCCAGTGCCAGATTGTATTCACGGCTACCGCGTATATCGGTATTGCCCTGAATGACTACCTGCTGGCCTGAGTTTTGTTTGAGAAAGGTGGCGTGAGTATCGATTACCGGTTTGCTGCCCGGGCCGATATTGGTGGAGTCGAAGGCAAAATAGACGCTGCGTTTGGCCAGTGGGCTGTTCGGGTCGTTCAGCGGGTTGCTGCCAAGTCGATCAGTGCTATTGATCCCAGTGTTACCATCCTTGGTGCTATCGGTTTGCGTGGATGGTGTATTGTCAGACGAGGGGGCGCTGGTGGTTCCCGTTGGCGTGGACGGCGTGCTGGCGCAGGCGGCCAAAAGGGTGGCTGTGGCCATGCTAACAATAAGTGGTTTCCAGTTCATCACTAAACTCCTGATTAAGGCTGCTTGAATGGGCCCCAAGTGGGGTCTTGCACATTACCGTTGGTGACGGCGAGTTTTACTTTATGACTACCATCCAGACTGGCCGCGTACAGCGCACCGTTGTTGGCATACAGTAGCAGGCGGCCATTGGGTGCAAAGCTGGGGCGTTCGTTATTGCCGCTGTCGACCAGTACCCGGCTGTCGCCATTATCGAGGTCTTGCAGCATGACACGGAAGTTGCCGTTTTCGCGGCGAATGAAGCTTAGCGTCTTGCCATCAGGTGAGACTTTGGGCGAGACATTATAGTTTCCGTCCCAACTGATGCGTTGTACTGCGCCACCACTAGTGGCTACCCGATAGATTTGCGGGCTACCGGCCCGGTCGGAGACAAAGTACAGGCTGTTACCATCCGGGCTCCAGCTGGGTTCGGTATCAATACCGCTGCTGCTGATCAATCGTCTTGGACGGCCGCCGCTGGCGCTGATCAAATAGATTTGTGAGTTACCACTGGTGGTGAGTACGACTGCTAGCTGGCTGCTGTCCGGGCTCCAGGCGGGCGCAGAGTTACTGCCTTTGAAGTTAGCCACTGCAAAACGCTTGCCTGTGCCAAGGTTTTGAATCCATACCACCGGTTTTTGGCTTTCAAACGACACATAAGCCAAACTCCCCCCGTCTGGGCTCCAACTGGGTGAGAGTATCGGTTCGTTTGAGCGCAGAATGGTCTGTACCCGACCACCATCGACGTCGGCAATCTGCAACTGGTAATGACCAGCAGATTGCAAAACGTAGGCAATGCGGGTGCTGAAGATACCTTGTTGCCCGGTAATTGCTTGGTAAATCAGGTCGGCAATGGTGTGTGCTACCGAGCGTGTTTGTGCGGGTAAGACGGTGAATTCCGCAGTGCTAAGCTGCTTATGCAGTAATTTATCTGTCAGTTGAAAGTCGATATGCACCTTGCCGCCACCACTATTGGCAAGCTGGCCGCTGGTAATCGATTGTGCGCTGCTACTGTCAGTCAGGCGAAAGGCACCGGAGAAAACCAGATTATTCTGGATGATATTGCTTAAACTTTCCGGTAACTGGTTTTCGTTGCCGAATGGTGGGATGGCTATAGCGTGGCGATTGGCACCGCCACCGATAATGTCGATGGTCAACGCTGCGTGGGCACTGGTGACTAGGCAAAAACTGAATATGGCTAGCTGCTTAAACAGCTTGGGTAAGCTCGGCATGGTTTTCCTTTAAACGGCTTAGCGTGGTCGAAACGCCAAGTTGAAGACCCGGTACTGATTATTAAAGCTGACACCATTGGGCAAGCTAGGCATACGTTTGGTTTCCCAGATCGCCCGTTGTACCGCGTCATCGTAGGCGGTATTGCCGCTGCTTTGCAGTAATTCCACCGCTTTGACCTCCAGTGTCGGTAAGAGGGTAACGCGTACCAGCACACTAGGGTTGCCTTTGACGCTGGGGGGGATATCTACCAGCGGGGTAACCTTAGCTTTGACTTGGTTGATCCAACTGCTGCTCACTGACGAACCATCAATGGCACCACCGGCAATGCCTTGTTTGCTACCTGCCTGATGATGACGGGCATTGCTCTCTTGTTTGCTACTGGTGCTATCCAGGCCCGCCAATAAGTCATCGGTATTGGGTTGGTACGTTTTAGCCGTCTTGGGGGCTTGGGTGGCTATTTTTTTGGGTGCAACTTCCCTTGCTTGTTTATCTGCTTTTTCCAGCGGCTTAGGCTTGATCACTGCATGAGGCGCAGCCTGCGGGTGGGTTGGGGTGGTTGCTTGTGTGGGTGGTGGCTTGGGTTTCGGGGGTGTTTTCGGCCCTAATTGAATATCAGCAGCGGGCGCTGGTGGTGCGCTTATGGTTTGCTGAACTTTAGCGGAAGGGGCCGGCTGACTGGGCTTAGATGCCGGGGGGCTACTCCAGAGCTCCAGTGCCAGCGGGGGTGGTGCTGGCTTGATGGTGGATTGCCAACCACCCCAGAGCAGCAAGCCCAGAATGAGCAGGTGTAGCGTAATAGAGCCTAATAATGGCTTGGACGGTGACGCAGTTTTATTCATTTCCGTGTTTGTTGTTTAACCGTTAAAGCTACGCGCTTAATGCCAGCCTGATGCAACTGGTCTGCAATCTGGATTACCTGAGCGTACTTGAGACTGGCGTCGGCAGAAATCGCTACCGGCCGTTCTGGCGTGTTCGCAAGCCGCTGCTTGATCTGAATGCTTAGCGTATCCAGTGAGGGCATATCCAGGGTTTGCTGATCATCGATTAGCTGCAGTTTGCCATCCGCATCGACAGTGACCTCCAGCGGGCGGGTGTCTAGGCTAGCCGCCTGCGAAACGCTGGGTACGTCAATGGCTCCCGGGGTGAACATCGGGGCAGTAACCATGAAAATAACCAGCAGTACCAGCATCACATCAATATAAGGTACGACGTTCATCTGATTGATCTGACGGCGGGGGCGGCGATTGAGCATGTGGCATTAACCAGGGGAAAAGTGCTTAATCATAACATTATCCCTATGTGTATCGCTTATGTGCCAGGGCGGATACGTCTGCCGACTCGCTTACGACTAGAAGATAATTTGTTTGGTGTGTTTGCTTGCATTGCGCGTACAGCTTTGGGTGCGAATAAAACTGAAATTTTTGACGCTTGCTAGAGAATTTCGGAAGACAAAAAAAGATACTGCACGATGACAAAATTTGTCGCAGTTAGAAAAACACAAAGGCTTAGATTTGCATCTAAGCCTTTGTTTTAATCTGGTGGCGAATCAGGGACTCGAACCCCGGACCTGCGGATTATGATTCCGTCGCTCTAACCAACTGAGCTAATTCGCCGTGCTTCTCAATGCTTGCTGTATCTCGAAGTGGGGCGAATTATAAAAGTGAGTTCGTGTAGGCGTCAAGTACTTTTCGGTATTTTTTGTGTTCGACGAATTATCGATGCAGCAACGTGCTGATTGAAAAAGAACGATCGGGCCACGAGGCACAAGGCCAGACCGTTCTTTTTTATTCAACTGCTTTGCTCTGCGGGTGCAGCGGCAGGCTCAGACAGGACGCCGATGAAGCGTAGTTCAATTTCCTGCATTAGTTCATCAATCCGAATAATTGACAGCTGAATGCGAGTACCCCGCGCCATTTCGGGCAGGCCAGGAATACGCACCCGCATGGGTAGACCGTCAATACGTACCAGATCTTCCTTGATATGCGTAGCCGTGGGTTCGCTTATCCCTTCTTGTGTGAACCAGCGTAGGCACCAGAAGTATTCTAGCTTGTCCTGAAAAGCCAAGTAGGCGGAGTAGGTGGTGTCAAAATCCCGCAGTAGCGCAAACAGCTTAGTACTGCCTTGTTCAAACTGTGGGTCTTCACCGCGTATCATCGCGCATAGCTGGCGTTGGTTGACAAAGTCGGTAGCGCGGCGCAGTGGCGAGGTAGCCCAGGCATATTGAGCCACCCCCAAGCCACTATGCGGCTCGGGACGGGTGGTCATGCGTACTTTGCCCATGCTTTGTGCGCGATACATGCCCGGAATATCAGCCTCTGCGAGCATGCGCCCCCATTCACTATTGGCTAGAATCATCAGCTCGGACACCAACTTGTCCATGGGGGCACCGCGCTGACGCTGGCTGATCAGGATTTTGTCATCGATCACATCAAAGTTGTAGTCGACTTGCGGGCCACGGCTGGGGTCGTACTTGCCACGGCGTTTTTCCAGGGCATTGGCAAAGTGCCAGAACCAGATCAGCTCTTGTTTGAATGGGTAGTCGATACCCGGGTCGTTGATCAGCGTATCCGCGTTAAATAGGGTTTCTAGCTGGGCATGACGTAAATTGGCCGCAATAGGGACTTTTTCTATCCGGTTTTCGTAGCTGATGGGTACAAAGTCTGGTGTCACTTCCACATACAGGCTGAGGGCAGGGCAATCGATACCTTCCTGCAAAGTGAATTGATTGACCAGTTCGTCCGGCAGCATGGTGATTTTGTCACCGGGGAAATAAACCGTAGAGAGGCGTTGAAAAATCAGCTTTTCCAGATCGGAGTCAACGGCGATGCCCAGAGTGGGGGCGGCGATATGGATGCCTACCCGTTTATTGCCATTCGCTAAGTCAACAACGGATAGGGCATCATCAATCTCAGTGGTGTTGGCATCATCGATAGAAAATGCTTTTACTGGCGCCAGCGGCAGATCAATGGGGAGTTCAGGGGAAGCATACTTACCAAAGCCGATGCCCTTGGGGAAAAACTCCAACATAAAACCAGCCATCAGGTAAACGGGGATAGAGCTAATACCACCAAGCTGGTTGGCCAAGCGTAATGGCGCTAGGTTCAGTTCACGAGCAGCTTGCTCGAAAGCTTTAAATTCCAGGGTATTTTTGTCAGGCTTCCATAGCAGAGTCATTAATTGCTGCTGAATGGCGGCAGGTAATTGGCCGGCTTTGAGTTCCTTTACCCAATGCTCTATTTGTTCTTGCTCTCGTTTTTTGCGTTCTATGCCGGCTAATGCCGCTTGTAGGGCTTCGGGCGGGGCCTTTTTATAGTTTCCTTTGCCCTTTTTATAAAAGTACATCGGCGCACCAAACAGGCGCAGGATGATGGCTGCAGCTTCTTGTGCGCTGGGCGTATGGCCCCAGTAGTCCTCGGCCAGGCTAGGGTAGGCAAATTCCTCGTCCGGGCTGCATTCCCATAGAAAATCCAAGTCTATTTCGGTGGCGAGCAGCTCGGCGGCGGGTAAAAAATCGACCAGAGCGGAATTGAATTCCAGAAAAACATTACTGGATTTGATCTTGGCGCGTTTGCCATATTGGGTATCGACCTGCAGGCTGTTGTCGTTACGTGACACAATGCTGCCTACCTTGAAGCTACCGCTTTCTTCGTAAAAAACATTCATTTGAACTGGCCAGGGCTGTTGCAATTTAAGCGAGGATTATAACAGTTGCGCTTTGCCAGCGAAGACAGAACTTATACTGAGCTTTGCCTTTGGTATAATTTTGCCGTTTATTCCCTGTTGCGTTTTCATGAAAGCATCTATTGTCCAGCACTCATGTTTTGCCTTCCTTGTTGGCCTCTGAGCTGATTCATTTGTTTCGTCGGCTTGACCCAACGGTACCTGAAACCCTGCTGCTGCTGGTAACTGAACTGGTGCAGGCCAATCAGGTCGGTCATGTCTGTCTACCCCTGGCTCTGCGGCCGGAACGACAGGCCATGTTGGCTTGTAAGCTGGTGGGCCGACCTGGCGACTATGCACCGCTGATCCTGGATGAAGCGGCCCGTCTGTATTTTGCACGGCATTGGTTTGATGAGCAGAATTTGGCTAAACGTCTGGCGCAACTGGCAGCGCAAAGTAGTGCGCCGGACCCGGTACGTTTGCGGCAATGTCTGGCGCAGTGGTTTCCTGCATCGCCAACACAGCAGCCCGATCAGCAGAAGTTGGCTGCAGCGCTGGCCACTCGCCAGCATTTACTGGTGATTTCTGGCGGCCCGGGGACAGGCAAGACCACCACCGTGATGAAGCTGCTGGCTTTACTAGCCAGTTTGTCACCCCGCCCATTGGTGATGAGTATGGCGGCCCCGACTGGCAAGGCTGCCGCGCGTTTGGCAGAGTCAGTACGTCAGGCGCGCACGCAGTTAGTTTTAAATGACAGCGTGCAGCAGCAATTACCGCAACAGGCACAGACTTTGCATCGTTTACTGGGCTTGCGACCAGGAATGACCATGCCGCGACATCATGCGGCTAATCCGCTCGCCCTGGATGTGCTGGTGCTGGATGAGGCATCCATGATTGATCTGTCTTTAATGGCGCAGACGGTGGCTGCTTTGCCAAGCCAGGCCAGGCTGATTCTGCTCGGAGATAGGGATCAATTATCCTCTGTGGAGGCCGGCGCGGTATTGGGCGATTTGTCCCGCCAGCGGCATTACCGTCGTGAGACCCTGAACTGGTTACAGCAAGTGGTGGATATAGATTTACCGCCGGAAGGAGGGAGTGAAACGTGTTTAAGCGATTGTGTGGTATGGCTGACGCATAGTCATCGTTTTGGGGCCGATTCTGGCATCGGCGAACTGGCACGGCGGGTGAATGCCGGTGAGGCGGTAGCCGCCCTGAAACTATTGCAGGACCCTGCGTGGCATGATGTTTGTCTGTTAGCGCAAATGGATGAAGAGGCTGACTGGCAGCGGCGTCAGGCTTATTGGCAGCTTATTGAGCAAGATGGTGAACTGAGCGATATTCAGCAAGCTTTTAGTGATTTTATGTTGCTGGTAGCAGAACGGCAGCAGGTGACGGCACACAATCAGCAGATAGAACGCAAGCTGGAACGGCTGGGCTTAAAGTCCAGCGCGCGAGACTGGTATGCCGGGCGCCCAGTCATGATTAGCGAAAATGATTATGGACTGGGTCTGTTTAATGGCGATATTGGTTTCACTGTGCAGCGCGCTGATGGCTTACGTGTGGCTTTTCCGGGCGAGGACGGTGGTTGGCGTGAGTTTGCTCCCGGTCGCTTGCCCGCCCATGACACGGTGTACGCCATGACGGTGCATAAAAGCCAGGGGTCGGAGTTTACCGAAGTTGGTTTGCTATTGCCGGTTCAGGCCGGGGCCAATCTACACCGATCATTAATCTATACGGCCATCACCCGTGCTCGCGAACAATTTAGTGTGTTTGGTTCGTCAGAAGTATGGTTGCAGGCGATACAGACTGCGCCACAGCGTTATTCCGGCCTGGCGGACAGATTAGCGGGAGTCGCGTACCTCTTGAATTGAATTTGACTTGTTTGAGAACCATAAAAAGACTATATTAGGTCCAGATTGCTTCTTACGGACACCCATCATGCGCTATTCCACTCAAGTTAGACCGATCAGCTACCTCAAAGCGAATGCTGCTGAAGTATTAGTGCAGCTTACCGAGCAGCGCGAACCGTTATTGATCACGCAAAACGGCGAAGCAAAGGCAGTATTGCAAGACGTGGCCTCGTTTGAAGAAACTCAGCAGACGCTTGCTTTGCTGAAGATTCTGGCATTGGGTAATCAAGAGATTGCCGCTAATCAAGTCAGCTCGGTGGCCGAGGTTGCTGCTAGGCTGCGAACGCGTAAAAAGGTTGGCTGATGTCCCCGCTAGCCGATGAGTATGAGGTTTTTCTCACCAATGGAGCGGAGCGAGATCTTGAGTCCATTCACGACTATCTTGCAGAGACGGTTGGGTCGATTTATGCGGACTCTTTGCTGGAACTGATAGAAAGTCTGGCTAAGCTACCAGAGCGGGGCAGCCACCCTAAGGAACTGGCGGCGCTGGGAATACGTGAGTACCGGCAATTGCTACACAAGCCTTATCGCATTATTTATCGCGCAATGAGCAGCAAAGTGGTGGTTTATCTGATTGCCGACGAAAGGCGCGATATGCAGCCTCTATTGCTGCGCCGTTTGCTAACCATGTAGCGAACCCGGCACAGCATCCGACGCCGCCGCAATAAGCTCCGGCTGCCATAACTGATTTAATCCCGCCACATCCTCACCGTTGAGCCGTGCCAGCATCAGCTTGGCAATAACATGTCCCGCCTGCCGTGGCTTGGGTTGCATAATAGCGCTAATGGCAGCGCTTTCGCCATACAGTGAGGGCAGACCGCCAAAGACGATCAACGCAATATCTCGTCCGGCTTGTTTACCGAGTTGTTGCAGCGCCTGGACAACGCCGATGGCCGCAATATTGTTATCGACGATAACCGCACTGGGCTGATCCACTGCATTGAGCAACTGAATCATCGCTTGCTTGCCTTCTAAGGGGCTGAGTCCACCGTTGAGCATGTGTTGAGGGTCAGGGCTCAAACCTGCACTAGCCAAGCCATCAATAAAACCCTGGTGACGCTGGTTGGCGAAGTTCATCGTCAAAGAAGCACTGATCAGCGCGATTTTACGGTGCCCCAGTGCCGCTAATCGCGCGACGGCCAGCTGCATACCGCTAACATTATCGTAATCGAACCAAGCATAGGGTAGCGATTGCTGTTGTGAGCGACCATAAGCGACAAAAGGAAAGTTTTTTTCTTGCAACAAGTCCAGCCTAGGGTCACTGACTAAGGTACGGGCAACCACCAGGCCATCAACACGACGACCGGACATCACGCGCTGATAAGTCGCCAGCTCATTGGCTTTGGCCGCTGAAATAATGACTAAATCCATATGCTGCTCATTCAGGCTCTCGGTGAGGCCAGCAATCACCTCCAGAAAAACTGGATCCCCCAAATCGCTCGGTTTAAATGGATAAATCAATCCAATACTGTCGGTACGGCCAGTCGCCAGCTTGCGGGCAATCGTATTGGCGTGATAACCATGCAGTTTCGCTGCCGCAAGTACCCGCGCACGAGTTTGGGCATTCACTTCGGCAAAACCATTCAGCGCACGACTTACCGTGGCGGGGGAGAGTTGCAACAGTGCAGCAAGTTGGCGTAGCTTCATGGAAGGAGAGCGCTGAGGTGGACAGAGCGGGTAAGAGTAACGTGAAATCTAAGCGGAGGCTACCGCATATGGCTGGATGGCAAGGGTGAGGTTCACTGGCCTGATGCGGCCTGAAAACCATACAGGGAACGGCTTGCTCCATTCGGTCTTAACAAAAAGCGAAACCGGATTTTCGTCGTACTTTCATCAAGCGCATCCGCAGCATTATTGGATTGAATATCCGCTGGCAGATAATGCGCGCACGGGCAGGCTTCATTCATCGGGGCCAGAATGGCGACGACCGCACAATCTGGTTGTAAAGACAGCGGGTCATGATGGTCAGTGCTGGCCGAATCCAGATGCGCGCTGTGTCGGGCGTAATCGGTTTCGCTATAGGCTAGGTGAATAGCTGCTCCACTAAGTCAGCAGGGTTTTCGCTACCGTGATCCTGTCCATACTGTGCCGAACTATCAAATAGCCCCCGCACAATCTGATGGCGTCGTGCTTCCTTCAGCACTAGCTGCAACTTCTTAGGAGTTTTGAGCTGGCTTTTGTGGATACCTTCGGCCAGGAACTCCTTACTGGCGGCGGAATCAAACACACTGCCTTTGTTCAGGTGGCCTTGACCTCGCTCATGAAGGCATCGACCTTCGTTGTCGAACGCTTGGCGTAAAAAGGAAACTACCTGCAGGTGGTTAGTGGTCATATAGCAGGTTGTAGTGGCTGCCCTCAAATGGTTTTTATCCGGTACCGAAAAGCTAAGTAGTATTAATGGATACTAAAGGACAGCCAATAAAACCCTGACGGTGGTCAGGGGCTGATGATACTGCATGAATCGATTGTTTGAAACGTATGGCTTCATATTGTTGGATGTATCATTTCGATTGAGATGGGCACATTGACACTTAATCTTTAATAGACCGGGGAAGGCATCAGTGTTGACGTTGTTATGAGGAGAGTTTCATCAGCACTAAGCCACTGACGATTAAAACTGCGGCAAGAATGCGTGTGGGGCTGGCAGGTTCTCCCAAGACGAGGAGGCCAACTAGGAAGGCACCTATTGCTCCTATGCCAGTCCAGATTGTGTAAGCCGTCCCCAAAGGTAGGGTTTTCATGGATATGGAAAGCAGAATGACACTAGCGATCATCGTTGAAATAGTAATGATTGAAGCTAGTGGTTGAGTAAAGCCCTGCGATTGCTTCATGGCAAAAGCCCACACGACTTCGAGCAGGCCCGCGAGTGTCAAAAGTATCCAAGCCATCAGGAAAATTCCTTCAAAGAAAGCCAGGTCGTCCTGAGCGGTATCTAGATATGGTGAGGTCGTCCCAACCTTAGCCGGAGAGGCTACCCCACATTCTATCTGGTGTTACTGGCTTTGTCCCAGCCACAGATAAATCTAGCTATCTTTCGGTTGCCAAGCGCTGAGTTGCACTTCTCCCGGTACTGTACTTCGGCTGCTCATTGCGTCCTCAACATTACTGGCGGATTTTATCAACAAAGCATAATAACCTGTTGGCCAGATCACCAGATTGCAGTAATTGTTGTGGCCATTGCTGGCTGTGTAGCTGCCAGCTGGCTAAATGGTTTTCCAGTGCCGGCCATATCTCACCCATGTCTGTTCCCTGATTCCAATGTAAGGTCGCCTGCTGAATCGCTACGTGCGTGGCGGGGGATAGATTGGCGCAGTAGCGAGCCAAAAAAGCTTGCAGTTTGATCAGGTGGGTACCCTCATCTTGAGGATAAATCTGCCAGATCAATGGGCGAGCAGCCCATTGGGCACGTACCAGGCTATCTTCACCACGGACAAAATTGAGATCACAAGACCATAACAGACGGTCATAACTATCCTGATCGACCATGGGAAGCAGGTGTATGCGCAATTGGCCTAATTGCTGGGGCTCACCCACTACTAGGGTTTGCCCCAAGACTGCCTCGACATCGGCCACGACTTTACCCATGGGTAGCAGGCAGCTAATAGGGCGTTTACTGCCAGCCCAGGATGACAGTAGGCTGCTTACCGCCTGATTCTCATAAGCAAACAAACTGATGCGTAGTTCATTGCTTTGCCGTGCAGGCAGCGCATAACGTTGCCAGAAGGCTGCCTGGGCTGCGCTGTCCTGCTGCCACTGCTGACGTTGCTCCAGCAAATAGCTTTCACAAAGCAGCCCGCCGCTTTGTGGTGTGAAACCAGGGAAGAAAAAATATTTGTTTAAGGCTAGTCGTGGGTGCGGGGAGGGGAGGCCGTGACAATCTTCGATCCAGGTTTCGGCAGATAAATATTCCAGATTGATCCATACCGGCGCTTTAGTCTGTGCTGCCATCGCCTGTTCAAAGCTTGACGGCAGACGGCAGCCAAACGCTTCAATCACCACCTCAGCTGGTTGAACATCAACGGGGAAATTGCTGTCAGGCCAATGTTGAATGCTGATACCGCTCAACCATTGTTGTTGCAGTGCCGGATCGAGCGTTGGCGCAATGCGAGCAAAGCTGACTAAATCATCCACCCATAAATGTACTGTAAGCCCGAAATCGTGAGCCAGGCGACGGGCTAGGCGCCAGGCCACACCGATATCGCCAAAATTATCAATGACGCGGCAAAAAATATCCCAGCGCTGTGGTGGGTGAGTGGAGGTCAACATGGTTACGCTTTCTAAAGATGGTACGAGCACACAGTGGCTAATAATACGGCTTTTGCCGCTTGACACCCAAAGTTGACCATTAGTCGTTGCTGCTTAGCCAATCGCCGCAGATTTTCTACACTGTAGAGTATGAAAACCTCTGCTGGCTTTACCTTAGTTGAATTAATCGTCACGATGGCGGTAGCTGTCATTGTGCTGATGATTGCTGTGCCGTCTTATCGCACCGTCACCGAAAGCTATCAGATTTCTTCGGAAATCAATGGCTTGATGGGAGATGTCAGCTATGCGCGCAGTGAAGCGATACGGCAGGGCTTAAACGTACTGGTATGCAGCTCCAGTGATGGTCGTACCTGTAGTGCCGCCAGCAGTTGGGGTAATGGTTGGGTGGTGATGGTGCCCACGAATGGCAGTTGCACCGTCACTGCCGGACAAACTGCCCAAAATGCCCAGCCTTTGCGAGTACAAGCGGCATTGACGAGTAGTAATACCATCAGCTTTAGCCCCACGGGTAGCAATACCAGCCAGGGTGTCTGCTTTTCTCGGCTGGGCACCTCCAGCACCGGTAAATTTACTTTGATGACCAGCAGTGCGGTCAGCTCGCCTACACAATATAACAAGCAGTGCTTGTTTGTGGCTGCAGTGGGGCTGCCACATATTATTGCGTATGGTAAAACCGATGCCGTTGGGACATGTTGATGATGACTAGGACGGCAAACTCGGCAGGCTTCACCTTATTGGAGGTGCTGGTCGCCCTGCTGGTGATTGCGGTTGGGTTGCTCGGCATTGCCGGTTTGCAGGCGATGGCGATCAATGGCACCAATCAGTCACGTTTACGCGGCCTGGCAGCGATTCAGGCCAATAGCCTGGCCGCCGCCATGCATGCCAATCCGGCTTACTGGCAAAATCTTACCAGTACTACTACGACGGCTCCCACCGCGGGTAGTTGCTCCAGCAGTGTCTGCACCGCCGCGCAAATGGCCGGTTACGATGTACAAAACTGGAATAGTGCCTTACAAACTGTCCTGACCGGTGGTAGCGGCACTTTCTCTTGTGCGCCTGGGGCCAGTGGCCCAGTTGCTTGTCTCATTACGGTGAGTTGGCGGGAGAAGGTTATCGGGGTAAACAACACCAGCAATACCGCTGCTTTTTCTACCATTAGTTATCAACTGGTGGTACTGCCATGAAAACCAAGCAGCGCGGTATGACTCTGCTGGAACTGCTGATTGCGATCACGATCAGCTTGTTTTTACTGGCGGGCCTATTGTCTATTTTTATTTCGATGCGTACTACCTTCCAATCACAGTCGGGGCTGACTCAATTGCAGGATGATCAACGCATGTCGATGACTATGCTGACGCAGATCACCGAAACCGCTGGTTATTTTGGCAATGTGCAATCTCAGCTGGCGCAGCAGGCTTTCCCTGCCACCTCGCCGTTTACCAGCAGTGGCCAGTTTGTCTACGGCATCAGTGGTGCCAATGCTAGTACGCCGGATACTCTTTATGTGCAATTCCAGAGTGCGCAAAACGATAGTGTGGTCAATTGCCTGGGTGGAACCAATAGCTCCTCAAGTACACCTGTCAATTACATCAATGCCTTTACTGTCAACACGGCTACCCTGCAGCTCACGTGCGCGTTGAATGGCGGCACCGCCCAAGCCCTGGTAGGGGGCGTCAATACCTCTGGTTCCACTGCCACTGCCTGTAATGCACTCGGTTATCAGGGAATCAGCAATATCAAGTTTCTGTATGGGGTGGGTACTACCGGTAATGGCTCGGTTACACAATACAGCGTGGCTTCCGCCGTCACTAACTGGCTGTCGGTGCTATCGATACAAGCGACCATTACCATGCTGTATTGCGCGCAACTGGGTAGCGTACCGCAGCAGATACCTTTTTCCCGCATTATTTTCTTGCCGAATCAGCAATGACGCCGCTCACTCCTGATGCCTATTCGCACAAGCCCTCTGCCTTGGCACGTGGGTTTGCCCTAGTGGCCAGCCTGCTATTTTTGGTGCTGATTACCATTATTGGCATCTCCATGTTCCGCAGCTATGGTCTGCAAGGGCGCATGTCGGGTAATTTTCGTGAAAAAAGCCGGGCTTTTGAATCGGCACAGGCAGCGTTGCGCTACGCCGAATGGTGGTTGTCGCAGGGTAATGTGACCACAGCGGTGAACTGTAGCAGCATTGTTTCCACACCGGTGGTATGCAGCAACGCCCATAGCAGCCCAACAACACTGCCTTGGACTGTGGGTGTCAACTACACCCCTAGCGGCATGACTATAGCGAGTAGCGGTATCAATACCTATACCCGTAACCCCATGTTTTACATTCAATATTTAGGCGTCAATGCGATTAACTCCGGCCTGGTCTATCAGATCAATGCCGTAGGTTATGGTGGCAACCAGGCCGCTGTGGTCGTATTGCAAAGCACGTTTATTGTCTCGTCTACCTTTAATAATCTGGGTAAATGAGCATAAGGAGGCGAGATGACCCGAGCTAAACCAAAGACTTTGCTGCGCCTTAGTGTAATGGCGACCGCCTGCCTATTTGCTTGGCCAGCTCATGCCCTGATAGTGACCGATAATTTTACCGGTATAAATAATCAGCAAAACTGGAATGTTATAGGCAATGCCTGTTTAACGGCGAGCAGCAATAGCAGCCCGGGAAGCGGGCAAATACCCGGCTGCCCCAGCGGACAGGTGGGCGGCTATAACGGTACCTTTCCCGACCCCTCAGGCAATGGCGCTTTACGGCTGACAAATAGTGCAAACTACCAGCGTGGTGCCATTATCTATAACAGTTGGTTTCCTACCGACTCCGGTATTAGCGTTACCTGGACTTCGTATACTTATAATGGTGACTCGGGCGGTTCGGCGGGCAATGGCGCCGATGGCATGAGCTTCTTTCTTATTTCCAATCCCAGTGGTTCAACTTCGGCCGCGGTACCGACCAATATCGGAGCTACCGGTGGTTCACTAGGTTATTCCTGCTCCAATGGCAATACCGCTTCGGATGGCATGCCCAACGGTTACCTAGGGGTGGGCATGGATGAATATGGTAACTTCACCAATAAAAGTGATAACACCTCCACCGGCCCCGCTTATAGCCCCTTAGCCATTGCGATGCGTGGTGCAGGTAATGTCAACCTGAGCTGGCTGAACAGCTCCTCATATGCCCAGTACTATTCCACTCGTGACTACGGCACTATTCAGAGCATTTGTAAGTCAGGAACCGTGAAAAGCAGCTCAAAGGGGGCCACCACCGCTGTCCCTAATTATGCTTTTATTCCCATCAGTGGCCTGCCCAGCTCGCAAAACGGTATCTGGAAAGTGAGTGAAGGGCCGATGGCAATTCAGCCATCCAATACCACCCGGCCCAAGGCCATACCCATCAGCTACCGCTTACAGATTACCCCAGAAAATCTGCTCAGTTTCTGGTACAGCTACAATGGCGGTGCTTACCGTAATGTGATTAATAGCTACGATATCAGCAACCCGGCCGTGAGTGGCGCCCTGCCCGAATATGTGACTTTCGGTTTTGCTGGCTCGACGGGTGGTAGCCGCAATGTGCACGAAATCACCTGCTTCCAGGCAGCGCCGCAAACCACCTCCGGCAGCTCCGCTGGCGTCAATACCCAACAATCGGCACAAATCCAAACCGGTTCTCAGGCTTATCTCGCCTATTACCACTCTGATAACTGGTGGGGGCAGATTGCCTCCTATCCGCTGGTTGTTAACAGCAGTACCAACGCTGTCTCCTTATCCACCACCGCTACCTGGGATGCCTCCTGCGTATTGACTGGTGGTGCCTGTAGTGCCACCGGTGCAAGCAGTGGCAGCGCACAAAGTTCGTCTGCCAGAAAGCTGATTACCTGGAATAGCAGCAGTGCCAGCGGCGTACCGTTTCAATGGAGCAACCTCAGCTCAGCGCAACAGTCTGCGCTCAACTCTACCGATAATCAGGGCAGTAACCGGCTGGCCTATCTGCGTGGCGATCGCAGTAATGAAATCACCTCCAGCGGCAGTGGCCTGTTTCGCACACGGGATGGCGTGCTGGGCGACATCATCAATGCCAGCCCGGTGTGGGTAGGTGCCCCAGCGCAAAGCTATAACTCCACCTGGAAAGACAATATCAATAGCAGTGCCAGCCTGCCGGAAAATGCAACCGGTGCCAGCAGCTATGCTAGCTTTATTAGCAGTAATGCTACACGGGCCAATATTGTTTATGTCGGTGCTAATGATGGCATGCTGCATGGCTTTCGCAGCGGTGCCTACACCAGCTCAGGCACTTATTCCACCAGCACCACACCCAACGATGGTCAGGAAGTACTAGGTTATGTGCCCAATGCCGTGCTTAGTAATACCGACGAATACAGTAGCAATGGCTATGGCCATCAGTACTTCGTTGATGCTACCCCCGGTAGTGGCGACCTGTTTTACAACAATAGCTGGCGCACTTGGCTGGTAGGTGGCCTAGGAGCTGGCGGCCAGGCACTCTATGCGCTGGATGTCACCACCCCCAGCACCTTCAGCGAATCCAGAGCCAGTTCCATCTTGTTGGGAGAATGGACACCTTCCTCAATCAGCTGTGTCAACAAAACCAATTGTGGCAATGACTTGGGCTATCTATTTGGTACCCCGGTGATTACCCGTTTTCACAATGGCAGTTGGGGGGCAATCTTCGGCAATGGCTACAAAAGCAATAGTGGTGTTGGTGCCATTTTTATCATGATGGTTAATCCTACTAGCGGTGCGATTACCTTTTACGAATACTCCACCGGCTATGGCGCCAGCCAGGACCCGAGTGCAGCCAGTACGCCTAATGGCATTTATCAGACGACTGCTGTCGACCTGGATGGCGATAGCATTACCGACTACATCTACGCGGGTGATTTGTTCGGCAACGTCTGGCGCTTTGACGTGACCAATAGCAACCCCACTCAATGGGGCGTCTCCAGCTATGGTGGCAGCGCCAAGCCGGTCTTTGCTACCCCGGCCAGTGCCGCCACCTCATCGGCCTCGGCCATTTTGCGGCCCATTACCACCAAGATTAATGTCGGCTCTATTACTGCCTCCGCTACTAACCCACGCGTGATGCTCTACTTTGGCACCGGCCAGAAAATCCCTTTTACCACCACCTCGTCTTCCATTTATGCCTCCGGCAGCCAGGCCTTCTATGGCGTGTGGGACTGGAATATGTCGGGCTGGAACAGCCTGTCCACTACGCAATATGCCACCCCAGTCAGTGGCACCCCCACGGTGCCGCTTGCGGCGAGCAATCTGGTGGCACAAACCCGGCAAACCACCATTGCCTCATCCAGCACCACTGTACAAAACTATGCCAGCCTTAGCAGCAACCCAGTGTGCTGGGCGGGTAGTACCGCCTGCTCTGCAGGCAATACACAATACGGCTGGACGTTTACCTTCCCCAACTCCACCGAACAACTGTTATACAACCCACAAAACTATCTGGGTGCCATCCTGTTCAACACCACCATTCCGGCCAATAACAGCCCGCTGCTATGCAGCACCGGCACCGACACAGGCTGGAGCTACGCACTTAATCCGGCCACCGGCGGTAATTTCAGCAAATCGTTTTTCACCAATGATCAAAGCGGTTTTACCGGGGTATCCGGCTATACCATCAATGCGGTGCAAGGCAGCGCGGTCGGTTCCTTCCAGCCGGTGACTTACAACGGTGCCAGCTATCTGGTGTACCAAACCTCCTTGGGGCAGGTTACGGGCAATGTGCTGCAAGTGAACCCCTATGCCGCCAACCAAGCTTACCGATTGACCTGGGTAGAACTGCGCTAAGAGAGCACACGCAAAATGAACAATAAAACCACTGCCGGCGGCTTTAGCCTGATTGAACTACTGATTGTGATGGCCATTGTCGGCATCATCGTTGCCATCGCGGTGCCCAGCTATCTGCGAAGCACGCAAAAATCCAACCGCGCTGCCGCTAAAACGGCCTTGCTCGACCTGGCTGCACGCCAGGAAAGTTACTATGCGCTGAATAATGCCTACACCAACCAGCTCAGCAATCTGAGCTATAGCAATATCGTCAGCAACACCGTAGCCATTCCCAGCACCAGCCAAAACTACTACACACTGGCGGTTTCGGCAGTGACCACCGGTACTACTCCCTCCTACACCCTGCAAGCCACCCCGGTAAGCGGTAGTGCGCAAGCGACCGATAGCTGTGCAATTTATCAGTTGGACAGCTATGGCAATCGCAGCAACATCACCAGCAGCGGTAGCGCTGTCACGACAACCGGCTGTTGGTAGTCACATAAAGCCACCCACCAAACCTAGCTGCAAAACTGCTGCCCTAGAGCGCTAAGTTGCGCTGCTGAGCCACGCGCTAAACTACTTGACAGCATCTTCAAATGCTCCATGGCCGTGCATTAAACGCACAGTTGTGGGGCTTTTTTGCGTGCGTATTGGCTTATGTCAAATTTCAGTACGCTAAACGGGAGTTTGCTTCCTGTCTTCATAGTGTATAGAATTGCAAAAACCTATGTGAATATTCACATAGATTGAATTTTTTCAGACTATGATCATTTATGGGTAGATATATGAAAGATGTCCTTCAAAAGACGCAGCACGCCCCTCCTTTTACGCCGTCACGACTGGCACAAGGGCTAAATGGCGCTTTCTGCAAACCGGTGTGGCCGCTGGTGTTGAGTGGGTTTTTGTTGGGGGCTAATCCGCTGATGGCGATGGCGGCTGATGTTGTCGGTACGGTGACAATATCGACAAATGACGGTACTGCTTCAACCGCTGCTGGTGACACCCTAACTGGAGATAATGGTGCCGCTGGTTTGGTGATTTCGGGGAGTAATAATACCTATACCAATGCCGGGGGGATTTACGGTGGGGCGGGGAGTGCCGATGCCGTTATCATTAGCGGGAGTAACAACCGTTTCGTGCTGAATGATGGTTATAATTTTGATACTGGTTTTGTGAATGCTACAAGTGGAACTAGTAATATTTTAGTGTTAGGCGGAAGTGCTACAAATGGTGCGTTTGATATATCGGAGATAGGTGCTGTTTATCTAGGTTTTAGCGGATATGAAAAATCGGGTAGCGGTTCTTGGGCTTTGGAGGGCGATCCTGTGCTTGGAGTGTCAACCAATTGGAGCCTGAAAGAAGGGACACTAAGCATTGCTAATGCAAATGTATTGAATGGGGGGGTCTTTACGTTTAATGGTGGTACCTTAGCCAACAGTGCAAATATTACTAACTACACAGGAGGAATAATTTTAGAGGGTGATGGAACCATCCAAACAGGCTTAACTTCTGCCAGAAATATGACTATTTCTAGTCAAATTACTGGTAATGGTAGCTTAACGAAAACAGGACTGGGCACTCTGACTCTGAGCGCTAGTAATTTATACCAAGGTGCTACTAATATCACTCAAGGTACCTTACTGGCTGGGACTAATGATATCTTCGCCACCAGTTCCGCCGTTACTGTCAACGGCGCTACGACTATCTTCAATATCGGCACCTTTAACCAGAGTGTTAAGGAGCTTTCTGGTACTGGTACGATAAACCTTGGTACCACCGCGCTGGCCACTTTAACTGCCAACAATAATACTAACCTCACACTGAGTGGACGAATTATAGGTAGCGGCAACTTCACCAAGACTGGCACAGGTACGCTTACTTTTAGCAATGCTTCTACCACCACCCCCAATAACTATACTGGTAGCACCACGGTGGCTGCCGGTACTCTGTTGGCTGGAGCAGCCAACGTCTTTGCTCAAAGCGCAGCAGTAAATGTAGCTACTGACGCTGTACTGAATTTAAACGATTTTGCGCAAACAGCTAATAATCTGTCTGGTGCTGGTTCAGTTTTGTTAGGCAGTGCAGCGCTGACGGCCAATAATAATGGGAGCAGTACCAGCAACTTTAGCGGTGTTATTAGCGGCAGTGGTAGCTTGATCAAAACTGGAACCGGTACGTTGACCCTTGGTGGAGTCAATACTTACACAGGCAATACTAGCGTTAACGTCGGTACCTTGCAGGCTGGGGTTGTCAATGCGCTAGCGCAAAGTGCCGCAGTGAGTGTCGCTACTGATGCTATTTTAGATTTGAATAACCTTGCGCAAAACATCAGTAGTTTGTCTGGTGCCGGTTCAGTTTTGTTAGGCAGTGCAGCGCTGACGGCCAATAATAATGGGAGCAGTACCAGCAACTTTAGCGGTGTTATTAGCGGTAGTGGTAGCTTGATCAAAACTGGAACCGGTACGTTGACCCTTGGCGGGGTCAATACTTATACCGGCGATACCAATATCAATGTTGGTACGTTGCAAGCTGGTGCGGGTAGTGTCTTTGCACAAAGCGCAGCAGTCACCGTTGCCGACGATGCCACCTTAGACCTGAACAATACCAGCCAACTGGCAAAGCAGCTCTCCGGTACCGCAGACAGTACTATCACCTTAGGTACTAGTGGGGCTTTAACCGCGCAGATTGTTGCCGACACCACATTTGCTGGCACGCTTACTGGTACGGGTACCAGCTCACTCAATAAAACCGGCACCGGCACTTTCAGCCTGACCGGCAATAGCAACTCCGTCGGTTCCATCAGTGTCAGCGCCGGTACCTTAAGCCTGGATCAAACCGGCACGTTGAACACTTTGGGTAGCTACACCACACAAAATGGTGCTACCACCAATATCAACTCCACTGGCGGCAAAATCATTATTGGCGGAGCCTTCACACAGGTGGCAGGTTCCACACTGAATGTAACGTTGGACGGCGACAGTGTCGGCCCGACGATTACCGCTGCTAGTGCTGTGCTGGCAGGGAAACTGAATGTTACTGGCTTTAATAGTGGGGCTACACCCACCAAGGCTAGTGAGGCAGCAGCCCGCACATATACTTTGATTCAGAGTGTCGCAGATATCACCGGCGCATTTGACGCACCGACCGATCCTTCGAGTTTGCCAGACTATTTGCTTGGCAATGGCGTGATCTCAACGGATAAGAAGAGCTACAACTTGGGCTTCTTCTTGGCGTGGACCAATGGCAATGCCAATACCGAGGCTAGCACCGGCGCTAGCACCGGCAATTTCACGCTAACGGCACCAACTGATAGCTTTGAGGTGGATGTTGCACTGGCTCGTCGAACAGATGTTTCCGGCACAGCTTGGGACGGTAATAGCCTGACTAAATTGGGCGCGGGCACCTTGATTCTGTCTGCCGACAATAGCTACACCGGTACAACTACTGTGAGTGCAGGCACTCTACAGATTGGTAATGGTGGTACGGTCGGTTCAGTAGCAGGCGATATCAGTATTGCCGAGAAGGCCTCTTTACTGTTTAAGCGTAGCAATGCGCTGACTTATGATGGCGTTGTTAGTGGAGCTGGCAGTTTGACGCAGGCGGGCACGGGTACGCTGATTCTGACCGGCACCAATACCTATACCGGCAACACCAATATCAATGCTGGCACGCTGCAAGCTGGTGCGAATAGCGTCTTTGCTCAGAGCGCAGCAGTCACCGTTGCCGGTGATGCGACCTTAAACCTGAATAATACTAGCCAAACAGCAAAGCAGCTCTCCGGTACCGCAGACAGTACTATCACCTTGGGTACTAGTGGGGCTTTAACCGCACAGATTGTTGCCGACACCGCATTTGCTGGCAAGCTTACCGGCACCGGCAGCAGCTCGCTGAACAAAACCGGCACTGGCACTTTCAACCTGACCAGTAATAGCAACTCTTTGGGTTCGGTTACGGTGAGTGGGGGTACTTTAAGCCTGAATCAGAGTGGGGCGTTGACCACATTAGGTAACTACACCACGAAGGATGGGGCTAGCACCACAATTAGTACGGATACCGGTTCGCTGAATGTCGGCGGTGTGTTTACTCAGGAAGCAAACTCTGTGCTGAATGTGGCACTGGGTAGTGCGCCTGCGGTCGTAGCGAATACCGCCAGTCTGAACGGTACACTGAATCTGCTTGGTTTTGCTAAGACCTTTGATAATGCTTCGATTCGAAAAGCCACGGATATTGAAGGCCAGAATTATGTGGTGATTCATACTGCAGCAGCAGATGGTATTAGTGGTGATTTTGTGACGGCAAACCCAACGCTAGGGAATTCCGGCCTCGATTATCTGATCACCGAAGGCTCGGTTGATCGTGATCGTCAGAACTACAGCGTTGGCTTCAAGCTGGCCTGGAACCAAAGCTCACTTGATAAGGCTACTGGTAGCTTTACGCTGGCAGAAGGTACGGCGTTTAATGTGGATGTGGCGCTGGCCGATCAAACCGGGCCTTTTACCGCTACGGGTTGGGATGGCAAGACCCTGACCAAGAATGGTGCGGGTACGCTGGTGTTATCAGCAGTCAATACCTATACCGGCGGTACCAAGCTTAATGGCGGGATTCTGCAAGTAGCGGCCAATAACAATCTGGGCGATGCCGCAGGCGCGCTAAGCTTTGATGGCGGTACCCTGCAGACGACTAGCAGTTTTGGCACGGCACGTGCGGTAACGCTGGGGACAAACGGCGGCACATTTGATGTGACCGGCGATTTGAATGTGACAGGTGTGCTTAGCGGTACCGGCAATCTTAGCAAGGCTGGCAGCGGTACATTGATTCTGGCTAATGCGGCGAATACCTATAGCGGCGATACCCTGATCAACACAGGTACATTGCAAGGTGGTGTGAAGGATGCTTTTGCCAAGAGTGCCAATGTGACGGTCAGCCAGAACGCTACCCTCAACTTGGGTGGTTTCGACCAAACGGCGAATAATCTGTCTGGTGCCGGTAGCGTATTACTGGGTAGCAACAGCCTGACAGCGAATAACAGCATTGATACCACTTTTAGCGGTGTGATCGCGAGTAGCGCTGGAGGTAATCTGATCAAGAACGGTGACGGTTTGCTAGTGTTATCGGCTATCAACACCTACACCGGTGGTACCACGATTAACGGCGGTACGCTGCAAGCGTTCAGGGATGAGAATCTGGGCGATGTCGCCGGCGCGCTGAACTTCAATGGGGGTACTTTGCAGGCAACAACAGGGTTTGCCAGCAGTCGTGCCATTAACGTGGCCGATGGTGGCGGTACCTTGCAGGTGGATGGTGGTACTTTTGCGATCAATGGCGTGTTGAGTGGCAGTGGTAACCTCACCAAAAATGGCATGGGTAATCTGGATCTGGTGAACGGTGCCAGTGGTTTGAGCGGCAAGCTGACAGTGAACGGCGGGGAGTTTAAGGCCGGTGGCAGCCTGGGTGGTGCGCTGGAAGTGAGTAATGGTGCCACGCTGGAGATTGTTCGCCCGGTGATTGCACAGCGTGGGGGTAGGAGCAGTGCTGGTGGTCAGATCAATACACTGACGGTGGCAGGTGATATAACGCTGAACAATGCTATGTATAAGGTGCAGGTGAATAATAGTGAGGCATCTGATTTATGGCAAAGTGCTGGTAAGGCTGCCTTCGCTAACAGTACGGTTTCTCCTGTAGTTGTTCCTGGCGATTATTCAACACGTGACTATACGTACAAAATCATCAGTGCGGATCAAGGCGTGACACAAGCAGGCTTAAGTTTGCTGCCAAATATCTATCCTCTGTTGACGCTAGGGCTTGTATACGATGCTAACAATGTATATTTGACGCTGTCAGCGAACAAAGATGCTCCCCCAATCCGCAACTTTGGAAAAACACCTAATCAGCGTGCAGCAGGCGATTCCGTGGATAGCTTGTCGGTAAATAACCGCCTAAGTAAGGCAATGCTTGTTCAGTTAGATGAAGCGGCTTATCAATTTGCCCTCGACCAGGTTTCCGGTGAGATCTACGCCTCGCTCAAATCAGCACTGATCGAAGACAACCACTTTATCCGTGATGCAGCGAATGATCGTTTGCGTTCTGGCTTTAGCGGTGCGCCAGGCGATAAGGCTTACAATGCACAGGGTCAGCAAGTGGCGGTGAACAGCCCGGATCAGGTGTTCTGGCTGCGTGGCTTTGGTGCCTGGGGTAGCTTGGATGGTAATGACAATAGCGCCAAGATGACGCGTGACCTGGGTGGGGTGGTATTCGGTAGCGACTTGCCAGTTGCCAACTGGCGTTTAGGCCTGCTCGGTGGTTACAGTAAGTCCAATATGGAAGTGGATGCACGTAACGCTAAGGCAGATAGTGATAATTACCATCTCGGTTTTTATGCCGGTACGCAGTTGGAGAAAGTCTTGTTCCGTTCCGGCATCATCTACAACTGGCATGATCTGAGCGTTAATCGCAGTGTGCTCTTCCCCAATTACAGTGAGTCGGTCAGTAGCTCTTACAAAGCCAATAGCTTGCAAGTATTTGGTGAACTGGGCTTGCCACAGCAGTGGGGCAAGGTAGCAGCAGAACCATTTGTTAATGTGACGCATATCAATCTGCGTACCAAGGGCTTTGGTGAGATTGGCCAGGAAGCTGCATTGCAGGCCGATTCGCAAACTACCAATGTCAGCTTCAGCACGCTGGGTCTACGTTTAAGCCAAGCACTGGAAACCAGTACACCCATCAGTCTGAAAGGGCAGTTGGGCTGGCGCCATGCGTTTGGTGATACCACGCCGGAATCCACGCAGCGTTTGGCTGGGGGTAGTAGCTTTACCACTGAGGGGACGCCGATTGCCAAAGATAGTGGCATCCTGGAACTGGGCGCGGAAGTCAAGCTCAGCCGTCAGACCACGTTCAGCTTCTCCTACTATGGTCTATACAGTGGCCGTTCACGTGAGAATGGCTTTACTGCTCATGTTAACTGGTTGTTCTGATCTTGGTTTGATCAGCGCTTAAATCAGGCTGATTACGCTCAAGCGAATGCCGCTCACTCTTCGGAGTGAGCGGCATTTTTTATTGCCTGCCTGATGGCAATGGCGTGGAAAGTTGTGCCGGTGATTAGGCGGCAGGAGAGTTGGCCTTAGCTAGCGCAGCGTTTGTGCTCGTTGTTACAGGCGTAGCGTGTTCATCAGTGCGCTTTCCAGCGCTAGCACGGTTTTGTTGTCTTCCAGTGCTGGCCCGCTGATCAGGAAAAAGTCTTCGGCGCGGCTGCCTAGTGTCATGATTTTGGCGGATTGTACATTGAGTCTGAAGTCGGACAGCACTTTGGCGATGTGGGCCAGTAAGCCGGTGCGATCGCCTGCGACGATGGAGAGAACGAAGAAGTGATCTTTATCATCGGGTCGTATCAGCACTTGCGGGGTGATAGGGAAGTGCTTGAGGTGACGGCTGATGCGTCCGGCCTTGGGGAGCTGAATGGTCTGTTGTGCTTGCAGGCTGGCGGCCAGTTCAAATTCGATGAAGTTGATCATGTCCCGATAGTCGCCTTGGTGGTGCTCTGGGATAAATATATGGAAGGTATCCAGCGCGTAGCCATGACGGGTGGTGTAGACCTTGGCATCGGCGATGCTGTAGTTAGTGCGCCCGAAAAAGGCACAGATGCGGGTGAACAGTTCTAATTGATCACGGGTATAGACTAGGACTTGAATACCGACACGGTCGTCGGCCAGCCTGGCTTTGACGGTGGCTTGGCTGTTATTGACCCGCTGGTATAAGTGTGTGGCATGCCAGGCGATTTCCTTGGCATCATGGCGCACAAAGTACAGGCTATCCAGTTGTGCCCATAGTTCCTTTTCTGCACCTTCAGCCAAGGTGTGCAGCCGTAGCAGCGCTTGTGCTTGCTGTTTGCGTTCTTCCAGTTCAGAGGCGACATCTACTTGTCCACCGCGTTTGAGCAGGCGCAGGGTGGCGTGATAGAGCTCTTCCAGTAATTTGGCTTTCCAGCTGTTCCAGACTTTCGGGCTGGTACCGCGAATGTCGGCAACGGTAAGCAGATAGAGGGCGGTGAGTCGTCTGGGGGTGATGACTTGCTCAGCAAAGCGTTGTATCACGCTTGGATCATAAATATCTTTTTTCTGGGCGGTATTAGACATGGTCAGGTGTTCGGCTACCAGCCAGCCAATCAGTTCGCTGTCTTCGGTCGAGAGCGCGTGTTGCTGGCAAAAGTCGATAGCGTCCAGTTGGCCCAGGCTGGAGTGATCGCCACCGCGTCCTTTGGCGATGTCGTGAAACAAACCGGCCAGGTAGAGTACTTCCGGGCGTTCAAAATCGCTCATCAGGTGGGACATGAATGGGTATTCATGACTGAAGATGTTGTTGGCAAAGCGACGCAGATTGCGCACTACCATCAGGATGTGTTCGTCGACGGTATAGACGTGGAACAGATCATGCTGCATTTGTCCGACAATCTGGCCGAAACTGGGTAGATATTTGCCGAGCACACCGTAAAGATTCATGCGTCGCAGGCTGCGAGTCAGGCCATGCGGTTCGCGGAATATTTGCAGAAACAGGGCCCGGTGCTGTGGATTTTGGCGGAAACGCTCATTGATATGGCGACGTGCATGCCAGAGCGCGCGCAGCATGCGTGGGGCAAAGCCGCTCAGTTGTGGCTGGCGTTGCAGCATTAAAAATGCTTCCAGAATGGCTGCCGGGTGTTTGTCGAAAACATCGGCCTGATAAATACCCAGCATGCCATTGACCGCATAAAAGTGTTGGTTGATGTTTTCAGTACAGCGCGGTATTTGCGAGTAGAGGCGGGCGAGCAGGTTTGGTAGCAGAATGCCGTTGAGCTGGTTAATGGTTTTGGCCGCACGGTAGTAGATCTGCATCACTTGTTCGCTGGCACGTTTGGCTGGGCTGTCTGCCAGCCCCCAGGCTAGGGCGATTTGCTGTTGCAGATCGAAAATCAGCCGGTCTTCGTGACGCCTAGCCAGTAGATGCAAATTGATGCGTAATCGTTGCAGTTGTTGTTCGCTGTGTTTGATCAGGCGTGCTTCTGAGCGAGTGAGGATGTGGCGCTGTGCCAAGGCATCCCATTGCTGGCCCAGCCCGATCGCTTTGCTGACCCAGAGTATGGTGTGTAGGTCGCGCAGACCTCCCGGGCTTTCTTTGAGATTGGGTTCTAGATTATTGCTGACACCAAAATAACGGTTGTGGCGCTGTTGTTGTTCTTGAATTTTGGCTTCGTAGAAGGAGAGCGGTTCTAGTTGTTGCTCTAGCAGAATATTGAGTTGCTGCCAGTGTGCCGCATCACCGCTGATGAAGCGATTTTCCAGTAAGGTGGTGGTGATGGTGATATCGCTGCGGGCAGCGCTGAGGCATTCCGGTAGCGTGCGTACGCTATGACCGATTTCCAGGCCGATATCCCATAACAGGCCGACAAAGCGGCTGATTTGTTCTGCCAGATCGGTGTTTGGGCTAGCCGGTAGCAAAATGAGTAGGTCTATATCGGAATGGGGGAAGAGTTGTGCCCGGCCATAGCCGCCAACCGCGATCAGGCTGGCTTGTTCTGTCAGAGCAAAGTGTTGCCACAAGCTGCCCAAGATTGTGTCTATCAGCTTGCTGTGTTGTTTGAGATAGTGCTGCGGGTGGGGTTCCCGCAGATAGCTTTCTGCCAGTTGTTGACGCTTCGCCGCTAGCTGCTGGCGCCATTGATTTATGGAGTCAACATCGGGCAGTGTCATGCTAACGCCTTTCCTGTCTGAGGATGATGCTTACCCCAATCAATAAAAACAGCACAGTGGGGACGGTGGCCGACAAGACCGGGTTCCATTCATGCAATAGCCCTAGGTAGGCAAACAAACGGTTGGTGAAGTGAAAGCCCACCCCCAGGAAGATGCCGGCAAATAGCCTGATACCGAGCTGGCCATGACGACGTTGCTGTGGTGTGAAGGCCAGAGCGACCAGGGCCATCGAGATACAGGCCAGTGGATAGAACAGCTTGCTCCACAGTGCAATTTCATAGCGCTGTGTCTGTTGTTTATTCTTTCGGAGGTGTTCGATATAGGTCAGCAGATTCAGTGCGGACATTTGTTCCGGTACGACTAGCAGGACGGATAGAATGCCCGGCTCAATGATGGATTTCCAGGGGAGCTCAGCCATACTGCGCACGGAGGTGTGGTCGGCTGCCAGCGTGGTTTCCTGCACATTCTGCAATAACCAGGCCTTGTTTTTTTTCGAGAAAGTCGCGCGTTCGGCCAAGCGGGTTTGCGTTAAACGAAAGTTCTGGTCGTAAGTGTAGATGCGGATGCCGAGCAGGGTGGTATCCGGCAGCATTTCATGCACATTGATAAAGTTTTGATTGTCTTTAATCCAGATGCCGGAACGGAACTCTTGTGCCACCATCGAATGCGTGGCGGAAAGTTTCATTCTTTGTGCCTGCTGATCGGTATAGGGGGCAAGGAGCTCACCCAGCACGACGGTCAGTACAGCAAATATCAAGCCGAACTTGAACAGGGTGCTGGCAATTTGTGCCAGCGAAATGCCTGAGGTACGAATAATGGTGTATTCGCTGGAGCTGGCTAACTGAGTCATGGCCACCATGCCGCCAATCAATACGGCTAAGGGCATTAACTCATAGGCATGGCCGGGTGTCAGCAGCGCAACATAGCCCAAGGCGATTCTGAAGTTGTAATACCCTTTGCCAATATTGGGTACTTCGCTTAGCAGATCAAAAAAAGCATAAAGCCCCAGCAAGGATAGCAGTGAGAATAGGGTAGCCAGACTCAGGGTCGAGATGAGGTAGCGATAAATAAGTTTCATGACAATCAGGATTTCCGAAACAGCTGGGTCAGGAACTGACTAAACGGGGTAGCCGGCCGGTTGCGATACTTCAGCAGCAAGAAGGCAAAGCCCAGCATCAAAAGATGCACTAAAAGCATCGCCCAGATACCGGTTTTACCTTGTGCCACCCAGTTACGGGTAATGGTTAAGCCATTCTGGTAAACAAAGAAAACCAATAAGGCCAGCAGCAGATTATAGTTTTGGCCGCTGCGTGGATTGACATAGGATAAAGGCAGTGCCAGTAGTGCCAGGATGATGCAGCTAAGCGGCATTGATAAGCGCCACATCAGCTCTGCGCGATATTCTGGTTCATGACTGCCGAGCAATTGTGCCGAAGGGATAGATTGGCGGGCACTTGATTGCTCGGTGTGAATCTGGCTTTCACCTATGCTGACTGTATAGCGTTTGAATTCGGCTATTTCATAATCTGCGTTGCCTGGCGTGCCAATGTAGCGGGCACCGTTTTCCAGAACAACCATGCGTTCGCCATTTTGACGTGTGCTGATATAGCCGTTTTTGGCAAAGATGGTGGCGACTTTACCGTCACTGACTTCCTGCATAAAAATATTATTGGCGGCGCTATTTTGACCAGAATAGCCCTCAATGAAATACACTTTGCTGGAGGAGGCTGACTCCTTGAACACGCCGGGGGCAATGGCGGAAATCTCTTCGCGGCGTTTGATGATTTCGGCATAGTCTTTACTACGCTGATCAGCCCAAGGCCCAACAAAGAGCGTCACGCCGGCAATGAGCAGCGCGAGTGGGATGGTAAAACGCAGAATAGGCCACACCCAACTGTTGAGCGAGAGGCCTGAACTTAGCCAGACCACCATTTCGTACTCGCGCCATAGGCGGGTCAAGACCACCAAAATGCTGACAAAGACCGTCAGAATCATGAGCAGCGGGAAAAAGCCCAAGGTCCAGAAACCAATTAGCGCGGAGATGGCCTCATTGGCAATCAGTCCTTCGCTGGCACGTCCCAGCATATTGATTGCTTGGGTGGAGGCGATGACGGCTAGTAGGATGGTAAAGACACCTAGGGCAGTGAAGGTAAATTCACGGGTTAGGCTTTTTTGGAAAACCATTTGTTTTAGAGCCTTTTTGACTTTTTGCGAAAAGCATTGTGATAATTAGGTAATCACCCTGAAATGCTAAAGTTTTTTATTTCTGGGCCAATTCATTGTTTTGTGCCTAAACCTGAAGAGCAAACTGTCTGTTTTGTCCGTGCCAGAGAGGCTTGCTTAAGGTACGAGGTCACGAGTTATTCGCTTTGCGCAGGAGTACAGCAGGTATGGAATTTAACATAAAAAGTGGCAGCCCGGAAAAGCAGCGCGTTGAGTGCGTAATTGTGGGTGTCTACGAGTCTCGCAAGCTGACTTTGGCAGCGGATCTATTGGATCGCATCTCCAATGGCTTCATCAGTGAGGTGATGCGCCATGGTGATATGGAGGGCAAGCTCGGTAGTACATTGGTCTTGCACTCGGTACCTCATACGGTGTGCCAGCGGGTGATGCTGGTGGGCTTGGGCAAAGAGCGCGATTTCAGGGCCAAAGAGTATCGTGAGGTGATACGTGCCTCCAGCAAGGCCTTGGCATCGACTTCCGCGCTGGAAGCAGTGAGTTATTTGTCCGAAGTGCTGGTCAAAAAACATGACGTTGAGTGGATGGTAGAGCAGGCCGTGGTTGTCACTATGGATGTGTTTTACCGTTTCGATATGTTCAAGAGCAAGAAGGATGAAGCCACACGCGAACCGCGTAAACTGACGCTGGCGGTGCCACGGCGCAATCAGCTGGTGGAGGGGGAAAAGGGCTTATCTCGCGGCTTGGCGATTGGTAATGGGATGAAGTTGGCTAAAGACCTGGGCAATCTGCCAGGTAATGTCTGTACTCCCAGCTACCTGGGTCAGCAGGCTGCCGACTTAGCTGCTCATTTTGGTGCCAAGGCGGAAATCTTCGGGCCTGAAGAAATTGTGACCCTCGGTATGCAATCATTTTTAGCGGTGGCCAAGGGGAGTGTGGAAGAGCCGCGTTTACTGGTGCTGCATTATCATGGAGCCAAAGACGCACAGGACAGACCGATTGTGCTGGTTGGCAAGGGAATTACCTTTGATTCTGGTGGTATTTCATTAAAGCCTGGCGAGGCTATGGATGAAATGAAGTACGACATGTGCGGTGCGGCTACGGTGCTAGGAACCTTTCGCGCAGTGCTGGAGATGAAACTGCCCATTAATCTAGTGGTAGTGGTGCCTACTTGTGAGAATATGCCCAACGGTAATGCACTCAAGCCTGGCGATATTGTTACATCGATGTCGGGTCAGACTATAGAAGTTCTGAATACCGATGCAGAAGGTCGTTTGATTTTATGTGATGCCCTCACCTATGCCGAGCGCTTCAATCCGGCGACTGTGATTGATGTTGCCACCTTAACCGGTGCGTGTATCATCGCACTGGGGCATATTGCTACCGCTCTGTACAGCAATCAGGAGCACTTGGCACGTGAGTTGCTTGCTGCTGGTGATGAGGTGGCCGATCGTGCCTGGCACATGCCTTTATGGGACGATTATCAGGAGCAGTTAAAGAGCCCCTTTGCCGATATGGCGAATATTGGTGGGCGTCCGGGTGGCAGCATCACGGCAGCTTGTTTCTTGTCGCGCTTTGCTAAGGCTTATGATTGGGCTCATCTGGATATTGCCGGTACTGCTTGGAAGGGTGGTAAGGATAAAGGTGCTACCGCGCGGCCGGTGCCTTTGTTGGTGCAGTTCCTGCAAGATAGGGCTGATATTGCCATGGGCAATGTTGTGCGGCGTGGGCGTCCACGGCGTGAGCTTTCAGAAGCGGTAGATGATGAGCAGGATTGATTTTTATACCAAGGTGGCTGACCCACAGGCATTTGCCTGTCTGTTGGCTGTGAAGGTACTGCAGAAGAAAGAACGTTTGCTGATCTGTTTAGACAACGAACGCGAATTAGAGGTTTTCAGCAACCGTTTATGGAGTTTTGGTGATACCCGTTTTGTTCCGCATTGTCGTTTAGGGGCGCCAGAACAATACGATACGCCGATCTGGTTGACGCATGATTTGCCTGATAGTTTGCAGCATCACCCGGTAATGTTGAATCTGGCTCGGGAACTGCCTGCTTCACTGGAGAGGTTTGATCGAATTCTGGAAATTGTTGGACGTGACGAAGTTTCTTTAGATACGGCTCGTGAGCGTTTTAAAGTTTATCGCTTACGTGGTTATGCAATTGAACATCATGATATGAGCAATAAGTAATAATGACTGAGTCGGCCAAACTCCATGATCCCGTTTGGGATACCCTGAATCTGCCGGTATTGACTGAGGTGGTGGATGTGTCACCTGTCCCTACCTTGGCTGATGAGGTGGTGGATGTTCCCTATTTTGATTTTTCCAGTGAGCTGAATGCCATTGAAACTGAGTTGGCAGTGCTTGACCCCAACTCGGGGTCGACAGCCTTGGAGATTCCTGATTTATTGCTAGAAGAGGGTGAAGAAATCCTGCCAGATGACTTGCAGCAGGCGGAGTTGTTGGATTTACAGTCTTTACCTTCCTTAGACCTTAATGAACAAGTCGTGCCTGATCTGTCTTTGGCACAGTTGTTGCCGGAAGCGGTAACCGAGGCCGATGAGTCGGAGCAGGCGTTTGATTTTTCTTTAGAGCCAGCAGAGCCAGCTACCGAGTCTGCGGAATCGGAACCTTCTGTTGCTGACTTGGTGGAAGAGCCTAAGATTTTGGCTGATATACCAGTGGGGGAGGCGGGAGAAGTTGCTCAGTTGAAGGAATTTGAAGCTTTGCCTGCCAGTGAACCACTAGAGACGATACCTGACACCGCTGCTTTTGCTGAAATGGCTGTGCCGGAACCAAGCTCTGCTGCTTCCGCGCCATCTTTTACTTCCATTCCACTGGACAGCCTGCCGACCGGTGTATTGGGTGGTGGGCTTGGTTTGGCCGGGCAAGCGGAAGCGGATTTAGCCACAGAGTTCTTGGCGTCATCTGTGTCGGGACTAGCTGAGCAAGTTCCAGGTGAAGCACCTCAAGTCAATCCACAAGTGGGCTTGGTGCAGAGTAACGTGATGGTCGAAGCTGCTGGTGCTGCAGATTTAGACTCTGTGCACTTGTCTGATGAGATAGTAGCCGACAGTTTATCGACACTTTCCCCTCAGCAACTGGAACCGTCCTTGATTGAAGTCGTTGACGAGCAGGTACTAAGTGAGCACTTAGCTGATAGCGCGGAAGTGTTTGCGCAAGATGAGCTTGTAACAAACAGTGTGGTGGCGGTGCCACCAACGCGGGAGTCAGCAGACAATGCTTCTGCTCAGACATCGCCGGCTAAAACGGTTGAAGTGATCAATATTGCCGCCGTAGCTACGGCGGCCTCTGCCGCGATGATGGTATCAAGCATGGCAGGCAGGCAGGGTGCTGTTACCGTACTGGATGAGCAGGCTTTATTGGACTCGCTGTATGAAAAAGTTTTACCGCAGATGAAAGAAGAGTTGATGCTGTGGTTGCAGGATGCTCTGAACTTGCAGACCAAGCAGATGCTTACCGGCGTGATGGATCAGATTAAGGAAGATTACGAAATGTTGTTTGGAGAAGCTTTAAAAGAAAGTCTGCGTCAGACCTTACAGTCTTTGGGTAAAGCCGAACGCGAGGATACGCCGCGTGACTGATCGTTTGTCTTGTATCGTGACGCGTACTGGTGATGATGGTAGCACTGGTTTGGGTGATGGCAGCAGAGTCAGCAAAGACAGCTTGCGTATCATTGCGCTGGGCGAAGTGGATGAGCTTAATTCGGTATTGGGGGTGTTGTTAACCGAAGCCTTACCAGAGGAGGTGATTCCCTGGTTACAGGACGTGCAGCATGACTTATTTGATCTGGGTTCGGAGTTAGCCGTACCTGGTTATTGTGCGCTCACGGCAGAGCATGTGCAGGGCCTGGATGCGCTGGTTGTGTTTATCAATGACGGTTTGTCGCCGCTGAAGGAGTTTATTTTGCCGGGTGGCTCGCGAGTAGCTGCATTGGCACACCAGACGCGAGCAGTGTGTCGCCGTGCTGAGCGAGCGGTCGTGGCATTGGCAAAGGAGGGGGCTGTGACTACGATGAGCGGCTGTTATCTGAATAGACTCTCAGACCTGCTTTTTGTATTGGCGCGTTATTTTAATCAGCAATTGGGTGTGACAGATGTGATGTGGCGCCCAAAACGTAAGCCGGGTTGAATCCCGGCTTATTAGTTGTTGACTCGCTATTTATTAGGCTACTTCGGCAATTCTTGGACGCGATGTACTCGGTTGCAGCAGTGACTGATTGGTTTGATATTGCGTTACCGCCAATTGCCCACTATCGTTTTGCTGCTGTGTTCGGGTTAGTGCCGCAGTTGCCTGTCTATTGGTTAGTTCGTTATTGTTGACGGTCGTGCTGTTTGTTGCCGTTGTATTGTCTGTTGATTGCTGCTGATTGTTATTGGCAGTATTTGCGCTCGTGGTATTGCCAGTGTTTTGATTGCTCTGTGATGCGCTGACATTGCCTGTGGCCGCTTGATTTTGCTGCAAGGCTTGTGCCTGAGTGGCACTAAGTTGTTGGCGCAGTTGCTGTTCCACTCTGGCGGTGTCCGGATTCTGGCGCACCGCCGCCTGACTGACATTTGGTGCTGACTCTGCCGCAGGCGCAGCTGCTTGCTCATTCGGTGCTGCATTCTGCTGTCTGCTTGCCTGTAGTGGCGGCAAAGGGGAGAGTGCATTGAGGCTGCCGATATTGTTCGTGCTTGCCATGGTTTGCTCCTAAAAGGCTTGCTTGAGTAGAATCATCCTATATCGCTGATTCTAGAATAGTTTTCAGCATCTGTCTGCCTTATTTTTCACGTTGTGAGTGGTGTTAAAAAATCTTGTGCAGCTTGCCAGACGCTATCTGGCTGCATGTTCTCCAGACAGTGGGTGTGCTGGTAAGGGCAAACGCGCTCGAAGCAAGGACTACAGTCCAAATTCAGCGACACGATGGTGGCAGTATCTGAAAGTGGCGGGGTAAAGTCCGGGCTGGAGGAGCCGTAAAGAGCCAGCAGTGGTTTGTTCAGGGCTGCCGCGACGTGCATGAGACCTGAGTCGTTACAGATGACCAGTTGTGTCAGGGCTAATAGGTCTATGGCTTCGGCTAGGCCGGTTGCGCCACATAGATTATGGCAGACGCCATGAGCAAGTTGCTGAATCTGTTTACCGATTTCCTGGTCTTTCTCCGAACCAAATATCCATATGGCGTAGCCGGCCTGGGCAAAGCGTTGGGCCAGTTGCGCAAAGTGTCTGGCTGGCCAGCGCTTGGCCGGGCCATATTCTGCACCGGGGCAAAAAGCGATAACCGGTTGATCAATTTTGAGTTGTAAGCGTGCCATTGTCTCTAGCTGGCTGCGGCGATTGATGCTGAGTTGTGGGTATTCTGTTGCGGAAGTCGGTGTCTTGTTTTTATCTTCAGCCAGAGCAGAAAAACGTTCTACCATCAGTGGCAGTGCTAGTTCATCCAGTTGACGGGCATCGTTGAGAAGCCCGTAGCGGGACTCGCCAACGAAGCCGGTACGGACAGGGATGCCGGCCATAAAGGGAATCAGGGCTGATTTAAGTGAGTTGGGCAATACAATTGCTTGGTCAAAGCCTTGCTGGCGTAATTGTCGTGCCACTTTCCAGCGTTCAAGCAGACGTAAAGCACCATGTCCGAATGGGTTCAGATGCGTTTGCGCCACTTCCGGCATCCGTGCGAGCAAAGGCAGCGTCCATTGCGGTGAAAAAACGTGCAGTTCGAGCTCTGTATGTCGTTGGTGCAGGCGGCGGTACAAAGGTTGCGCCATGATGCTGTCGCCTACCCAGGATGGGCCAATGACTAGGATTTTTTTCTTCATTACCGTATTTCAGTGAGCAATTGCATGGTACAGGCGCGGGCAGTGCCGCACCTTGCAGGGCTTTTGCTTAGCTGTTCTTAGTGGTGGTTGCTGACTGGGCCGGTCAGTTGGTAGTGGGTGCCACAGTATGGGCAGAGGGCGGTGCCGGTTTTTTGTATTGGCAGAAAAACACGCGGGTGTGAGTTCCAAGAGACCATGTCCGACATCGGGCAGTGTAAGGGTAGGTCATGTTGGGTTACATCAATAGAGCGTTGGGTATTTTCTTTTAATTCGGACATAACATGATCCTTGGATTTATTATTTTTTGTGATTAAAGTACTCTGCCAGTTTTTTGCTGGCAAAAAAACCGAAGAAAATAAAAAAAACCACGTATAAAACAATGGTGATAATTAAAATTAATCTGTTAGTAATAGTGTCAAATATTATCCAAATACCCCATATTGCCAAAGAGCAATAAGCAAATGTTAATATTTCATCAAGAAATAAAAATTTTCTAAGAATGAAAATAAACTTTAACATGTAGCACCTCCTAAGTCATAAAGCATTCTTTTAATTTAACTTATAGAGATTTAGAATGCTTTGTTGAAATAATGGAAGGTTTTGTTCTGCTAAATTTGCTGCGTCAATATATTTCTCCATTGGTTTTTCTAACAGAAAATATAGATATTGTAAATTTTCTTGTTGCAGAAAACTGTAAAGAGTAGCGTTTTTACGCTTTAGCCGTTGTGCAGCTAAAGATGAGCGTTGCAAAGTTCCCTGAATTAATACTAATGCAATTGGAATGCCTACTCCTGTGGCGCTTGTTCCTACAGAAACACCAAGTTTCGTTGCTAGTTGTTTAAAAGCAGCAGTTCCTGCAATGGTAATAGCAATTTTATTAACTACTTTATTAACTACTTGTTTCAATAATGCAGTGCCAACTAGTGAGCGCCCCGCTTGTTTTGCTGCAACTAATCCTGCTTGTTGTGCTAAATAATCAATTGCTTTTTCAGGGAAATTATTATAGTAGTTTTTTTAATATAATAGTTATTTCTTTGTTCAGCGGATGGCTTGAGTTGGTAATGTTGCTTCCAAATGCTTTTTGTGTTAATTCAAAGAAGGATTGCTTTATTTTCATAATCTATTTCAGAAACCCGATTAGGGCCACTTAAGTATAGCCCTTGCCCAGTTCGTTGAATTCCATAGACTAAGTCTTCACCAACAGAATAAACACCTCGCCCTAAAGCTGTTGTTACATCAACTAAGTAAGCTATATCGAATGCCATGTTTCCTCATCGAATGCCATGTTTCCTCCTGAGTGAGTAAAATAAACTAAATTGGAGTGATTGTGCTTTTTTTTTCAATAAATCAATATTTTAAGTAAAAAACACTCCAACTAAGTGTGATGAGACTGCTTGCTTATATAAGTGATTGCTCATGCTAGAGCATGATAGTTCGGAAATTTGCGAACGTTGCCAGAGACTCTACGCATGGCGTAGTTACGATCTACGCCAGCGGAAAGTCTATAAGCCTGCTACTTTATTTAACGTAGCTTAGCCAGTGCTCATACTTGCTATCTACGCCTTTGACGATATCAAAATAACGTTTTTGAATCTCGGTAGTGATCGGGCCACGCGTGCCGTTACCAATGTCGCGGCGATCCAGCTCACGAATTGGCGTAATCTCGGCGGCGGTGCCGGTGAAGAAGGCTTCGTCGGCGCTATAGACTTCATCACGGGTGATACGTTTTTCGATCAGTTCCAGCCCCATTTCTTTGGAGATATGTACCACGGTGTCGCGAGTAATGCCTTCCAGCGCGCTGGTCAGATCGGGGGTGTAGAGTTTGCCTTTGCGGATGATGAAGATATTTTCACCGGAGCCTTCGGCGACGAAGCCATCGACATCCAGTAGTAATGCTTCATCGTAACCATCGGCTGTTGCTTCATTATTGGCCAGGATGGAGTTCATGTAGTTGCCATTGGCCTTGGCTTTGCACATGGTGATGTTGACATGATGGCGGGAAAATGAAGAGGTTTTAACGCGAATACCTTTTTCCAGGCCATCGCTGCCGAGGTAGGCTCCCCATGGCCAGGCGGCAACGATCACGTTGACATCGTCTTTTAGTGGCGCAACCCCTAATTTACCGGAACCATAGAAGGCCATTGGGCGGAAGTAGCAGGATTGCAATTTATTCGCTTTGATCACGTCCAGATGAGCTTGGTTGATTTGCTCTGGGGTGAAGGGTAGTGCAATACCGAGAATTTTGGCGGAACGAAAGAGTCGTTCGGTGTGGTCTTGCAAGCGGAAGATAGCAGGGCCTTTGGCCGTTTCATAAGCACGGACGCCTTCAAAAACGCCCATGCCATAGTGCAGGGTATGGGTGAGTACATGTGTGGTGGCATCACGCCAGTCCACCAGCTTACCGTCATACCAAATATAACCATCACGATCAGCCATCGACATCAAGAATTCTCCAAGGTTGTGTTTTTCAGTCGGCAGTTTATATCGGAGCGCCCTTGCTTGGGAACTGCTGGCCGTTAAAGTCAGCTGCTTTCTGCAAAGACTTGTTGCCATAATTGGCGGCTTTGCCGGTAGTCGTCCTGTAGCTGGGCGTCCACTTCTATGCCTTGCTTGTCATTGAGGCGGGCGGCGTGTTGCAGGCGCCGATAGCGCCGATAGGCTCCACGCGCATGCTCGGCCAGTTGTGGGTCGATCAGGCCGGCTTCGGCGGCTTGTGCCAGTAGGGCGATATTGCCGTAATTGCCGGTGAGCGCCGGGAGTTGGTGTGCATGGGCCAGAATCAGGTATTGCACGATGAACTCAATGTCGATAATGCCGCCACGTGCATTTTTGACGTCCTTGTCGTGAGCGGGGTGACTATCCAGCATGCGTTGCCGCATGGCCAGCACTTCCTGGCGTAGTGTGCTCGATTCACGCACCTGGGTCAGAATATGGTGACGTTGCTGTTCAAACTGTTGGCCGATTTCCGCATCGCCAGCAACATAGCGGGCGCGGGTGAGCGCCTGGTGTTCCCATATCCAGGCTTCGCTTTGCTGGTATTGGCAGAAAGCGGTGATCGAGCTGACCAGCAAACCGCTGCTGCCATTAGGGCGTAGCCGCAGATCAATATCGTAGAGCGTGCCAGCAGTGGTAGCACTGGTAAGCCAGGTGGACATTTTGCGGGCCAACCGCGAGTAGAGCTCGGGGGCGTCCGGGTGTTCGTCGTCATAAAGAAAAATGATGTCGAGATCGGAGGCGTAGCCCAGTTCTTTGCCGCCGAGTTTGCCGTAGCCAATGATGGCGAAGCGGGGGTGTGGGCAATGCCGGGTCGGGATGTCCTGCCAGGCGTGTTGAAGGGTGGCGGCCAGTACGGTGTCGGCAAGTAAGGAGAGTTGATCAGACAGTGCTTCTACCGTCCACATACCGGCCAGATCTTGTGCCAGTAGACGGAAAGATTGCGCGTGCTGAAAATGCCTCAGTACGTCCATTTTCGCTTCCACATCCCCTGCTGCCTGCTGTAGGCGTTGCTCCAGTTGAGTGCTGAGTTGCGACCAGTCTGGCGTGGCATAGAGCACGCGCGCATCCAGCAGTTCGTCCAGCAGGATGGGATGACGGGTTAGGTAGACAGAGGCCCAGGCACTGGAGGAGTAGAGTGAGGCGAGCCGCTGCAGCGTTTGTGGGTATTCACTTAGCAAGGAGAGGTAGGAGGAGCGGCGGCTGATCGTTTCCATTAAATGAATAATGCGCGCCAAGGTGGTGTCGGGATTACTGAATTGTGCCGCGACTTCGATCAGGGCCGGCATGAGCTGGTCAAATTTTTTACGGCTGGCCTGCGGCATTTGTTGATAGCGCTGGCTACTCGCCAAGCCTTGTAGCTGGTGAGTAACCTGCGCGGCATCGTGAAAGCCTAGGTCATGTAACTGCTGATTGGTTTCTGCTTGTGCTGCCGCTATGTCTAGCCAAAGTTCGGTTAACGGGTGATCCGGTGCGCTTTCGGTTGGCAGAATGAAGACTTGTTCAAAGTGACGGGTGACTTTGCGGCGTTCGTGATTGAGTTGATTGCTGAAGCTTTCCCAGTCGGCACAACCCATACTGCTGGCAATTTTCTGACGGGTTTCTTCGTTACTGGGCAGCGTTTGTGTTTGTTGGTCATCCAGGTATTGCAGGCGATGCTCTAACTGCCGCAAGAAGGTGTAAGCGTCGAGTAATTCAGTTACTGCTGAGCTTTCCAGCAGGCCAAGTTCTGCCAGGCGTTGCAGCGTGCTGCGGGTAGAGCGTTGCTGTAGGCTGCTATCGCGCCCGCCGCGAATCAATTGAAATACCTGGGCGATGAATTCGATTTCGCGAATGCCGCCGGGGCCGAGCTTGATATTTTCTGCCATATCGCGCCGTGCCACCTCGCGTCGGATTTGACTATGCAGTTCGCGCATGGCGCCGTAGGCGCCGTAATCCAAGTATTTGCGATAGATAAACGGCCTTACCAGTTCAGTGAGGTCGTGGCTGTCACCGCTCAAGGCCTTGGCTTTGATCCAGGCATAGCGTTCCCATTCGCGGCCTTGTGTCAGTAGGTAGTTTTCCAATGCGGCAAAGCTCATGGCTAGGGGCCCGGAGTCACCATAGGGGCGCAAGCGCATATCAACGCGGAAGACTTGACCATCGGCAGTGATGTCATCAATCAAAGCAATAATTTTTTTGCCTAATTGGGTGAAGTATTCATGGTTGCTAGTCTTACGCTGGCCGTTGGTGTAACCGTCTTCCGGGTAAATAAAAATCAGGTCAATGTCCGAACTGACATTCAGTTCCCCCCCACCCAGCTTACCCATGCCAACCACGATCAGTTGCTGTACTTCCGTGCTGTCTTCCCCTATTGGTTCGCCGTAATGTTGCAGTGCCAGAGTTGCGCAAGTCAGTGCTTGCTTGATGACAAATTCGGCGAACTGGCTAATAGTGCTGACCACTTCGTCTAGGTCGGCTCTCGCGCTGAGGTCGCGGCAAATCAAACGCGCCATCACGGCTTGCCGTAGTTGGCGTAAGACAGGAGCCAGTTGTTGCGGGGTGCTTAAATTGGCCCACTCGGCATAGGCGACCATTTCGTCAAGGCTGAAGGCTTGTTCTAGTTGCTCGTCCAGTATTTGACGTTGTGCTGGCTTAGCTTGGAGCAGCCGAGAGAGATAATGTGAGAACTCGCTGCTTTTGCTAATGGTAGTGTCTGTGCTGGCTGACATATAATGACTCCATACGGCATATCAATTCTTGATCGCCACATTGTAATGGTTTGCCGCATTTGAAAATACTTTTCTCCTACTTATCCGGTATACGCGTGCTGCATGCTGTCAAGCGTTTACTGGTAATCATTGCTTCTCTTGTTGTCATTTGCGGACTGATGTTGACCTTGGTTTTTTTGGGGTTCACTTTTTATGTCCTGCCGAATCTTGACCAATACCGTCCCGCTCTTGAGCGTTATCTGAGTGAAAGTGTGGGCCGCCCGGTGCAAATACGGGCTTTATCCGGGCATTGGGCGCAGTTGGCTCCGCAGTTTGATTTGTCTGGTGTGTTCATTGCCAATTCTCAGAATGGTCAGCCGCTGACTTTGCAATCGCTTTCCATTGTGCCTTCTTGGACATCGCTGCTGGTATGGCAGCCACGACTGGCCAGCTTGTTGATTCAGGGGCCAGCGATAGAGCTGATACGTAGCGATAAAAATATCATCTACCTGAACGGGCTGCCGCTGAATAGTGGCGGGGCTAGCGATAACCATTTGGGAAACTGGTTATTACAACAGTCCCGTCTGGAAGTTCGTGATGCCAGTCTTAGTTGGCAGGATCAATTGCTTGGCTTGCCACGCTTGGATGTGCAGCGTGGGCAGTTATTACTGACCGATGGCTGGTTTAAGCATACCTTGGCTGTTTCCGGCAAGCCCGCGGCCAGTCTGGGTAACAAAATCGAATTGCTGGCGAGTTGGCGGGGCAATGATGTTAATCAGTGGCAACAGTGGACGGGCTCATTACGAGTGGCTTTGAACGGGGCCAGAATGGGGCGTTTGTCTGCTTATTTACAGCAATTGGGGGTGTTACATCGCGGCGAAGGCAGCGGGACGATGGAGTTGAGTTTTGCCGATGGCGCGATTGAGAGCCTGCTGGTGGATGTGAGTGTGCGTGATGCTGCTTATACCCCACCGGATGCCCGTGAACTGGTGTTGCCGCAGTTTGAAGGGAGAGTGCAGCTTGAGCGACAGGGAGCCGGTCATTATCAGATCAAAGCCAGTAAATTAAGGCTAGCTAGCGTGACGGGTTTGGCTTTTGATAATTCTGCCATTAGTGGGGAGTGGACGTCGGGGGCGCAAGGTGGTGGCAAGCTGCTATTAGACAAAGTCAATCTGAATCACCTTGTTCCTTTTATTCGTGCCTTAGGGGTGGACCGCAATCCTTTGTTCGCCAAGTTTGCGCCCAGTGGAAGTCTAGATGGGCTGAGTGTGAGCTGGCAGGGGCCGGTGGCGGCACCAAAGAGTTTTAAAGTGACGACCCGTTTCCGGCAATTAGCCTGGCAGGCGGTGGGAGAGTTACCGGGGGTAGCTGGCGTGTCTGGCACCATCAGCTTTGATGAGCAAAGTGGGCGGCTGCAATTGAATAATGGTGTCTCACAAGTGAGTTATCCCGAGATTTTTGCCCAGCCATTGAGCTTTGATCGCTTACAGGCAGATGTATCGTGGCAACAGCAGGCTGGTCGGCTGGTACTCGACTTTACAACGCTTAAATTTGCCAATGCTGATCTGAATGGTTGGCTGCAAGGCCGTTACGATTATGCTCGGCAAGGCAGTAGCAAAATGGATTTCACTGCCGGCATTGATGAGATCAAGGCGGTAAAGGTGCCGGACTATTTGCCCTATCAGGTGGGGAAAGAAACCTTGTCCTGGTTACGCAAAGCCTTGCTGGGTGGGGAGGCAAAGCAAGTCACTATGCATTTAAGCGGCGATCCTATGCAATTTCCGTTTGTGGGAGGCAAAGGTGGTGAGTTTCGGGTTGAGGCGCAGCTAAGCAAGGCCGTTTTACGTTATGACTCGGAATGGCCAAAACTGGATGATATTGAAGCGCAGTTGCTGTTTCATAATGAGCGGATGGAGGTGAAGGCGCGTAGTGCGAGCACCTTAGGGACACCGCTGACTAAGGTGACTGCCATTATCGATCATTTGGGAGCCGATGAGCCGTTGCTGACTATTGATGGTAGGGCGAGCGACCAATTGAGCCGTTTATTGGCATTTACTACACAGAGCCCGGTGGATGGCTGGTTGAATGGTTTTACCGGTCGTTTGCGGGCTAGTGGCAAGGCGGTTCTGGATTTGCATTTGAATATTCCATTGGACGGGCCTAAGCCGGCTAGTGTGCGTGGCGATCTGCAACTGAATAATAACCAGCTACGCTTTGCTTCTTATCCGACTATTCCCAGTTTGAATCAGTTGCAAGGCTCCATCACGTTTACTGAGCATGGGGTGAACATCCCTGGTTTGCGTTTGCAGGCGCTGGGTGGCGCTGGTGTTATGAAGGCCAGTACCGCCGTGGATAAGCGCATGCATTTCAATATCGTCGCCGATGCGAATGCCCGTCAGGTGTTCCAGCAGTATCTGCCAAGATTGGCGCCCCATGTGGATGGGCGCTTTGGCTATCGACTACAGTTTGTCTTACAGGATGGGCTGCAAAGTCTGCAACTTAACTCGGATCTACAAGGCATGAGTTTGGGCTTGCCCTTGCCGCTCAATAAACCTGCTGTGGCCAGCCTGCCATTGGAGCTGCATTTACGGGAATTTAATAGCCGGGAGGGGACACCAGAATTGCTTGAATTCAAGGCTGGATCGCTGTTGGCTGGTAAATTTAGTCTGTCAGAGCAGGGTGAAATGCTAGCGGGGACGCTTAGTGTGCAGGCTGAACCAGCACCTTTGCCTAAGAGTGGTTTGCGCCTTAAGCTCAAGCTGCCCAGCTTGGTATGGAGTGAGTGGCAGCATTTATTGGAACAGCAAAGCGCGCAGCCTATGACTGAAAATAAGACGGCGAACTGGTTGCCGTTTCAGCTTGAGTTGCAAACACCTAAGCTGGTTTTACCCGGTTTATCGTTACATCAGTTCTTCGCAACCTTAGATAAGACCACCATTAATGCTCCCTGGCAGGCCAAGCTGATGTCGGATGAGGTGCAGGGACAATTGTCTTATCTGGCGGGAGATAAAGGTCTGCTACAAGCTCATTTTCAACGTGTTGATCTGCCACTGCCTTTAGTCAAGTCCGGGAGCTCCGATCAAGCCGCATCTACGGCTTCATTGCCCATTGAGACGCTGCCAGCGTTGAAAGTGGAAATCGATGACTTCTTATTGCAAGGCAGGTCACTGGGGCATGTCGAGATGGCCGCACGCCAGGATGGCCCGTTCTGGCGCGTTGATCCGCTACGTGTGACGGTGCCGGAAGCAACACTTAATAGCTCTCTCAAGCTCAGCTTGCAAGGCAAAACTGCGGTAGAGGGCCAGTTTGAACTGCATACCAGCAATGCAGGAAAACTACTGGCCCGTCTGGGCGAAAAAGAGGTGTTTCGTGATGGGCAAGGCGTGTTGAGCGGCAACTTGGGTTGGCCTGGTGGTTTGGCTGACTTTGATTTGGCAAGGCTGTCCGGTCAAGTTAGTCTGGATTTCAAAAATGGTCGTTTCACTCAGGTGGACTCTTCTGCCGCCAGGCTGTTGAGTGTACTTAGTCTGCGAGCGATTCCCCGGCGGCTTCGTCTCGATTTTAGTGATATCTTCACACCTGGTTTTGCTTTCGACACGTTTCGTGGTGAGGCGATGCTGAAGCAGGGCGTGTTCTCTACCGATAAGCTGCAAATCCGCAGCCCGGTGGCGGATATACAGATTGCTGGGCAAGTTGATTTAAGGCGTGAACAGCAGGATTTACAGGTGCAAATCGTGCCATATATGACAGATAGCGTGACGGTACTCACCGGTGCTGCTTTACTCAATCCATTGGCGGGACTGGCTACATTTATCGTACAACGTGTATTGAAAAATCCGATAGGCAGAGCCTTAAGCTTTAACTACCGTATCAAAGGGCCTTTGCTTGAGCCGGATGTGACAAATTTACCTAATGCTGCTACCCGGTACTAAGGAGGAGAAAATGAAAGAGAAATTCTGTGCTGCTGCTATTCAGATGGTGTCTGGTAGCCAGGTGGCGGATAACCTGGCGCGGGCTGCTGATTTAGTGGCGGAAGCGGCTGCCAAAGGTGCTCGCCTGGCAGTTCTGCCAGAATATTTTTGTCTGATGGGTGAGAAAGACAGCGATAAAGTGGGCAAATGCGAAGCCTACGGACAGGGCCCGATACAGCAAGCACTAGCTCAGATGGCCCGCGATGCTGGGCTTTGGCTGGTAGCCGGTACGGTGCCGTTGAGCTGTGCCGATCCGGCTAAAGTACTAAATGCCACTTTGCTGTACAGCCCGCAGGGCGAGGTCGCCGCGCGTTATGACAAAATACATCTATTCGGTTTTTCTGGCCTGGGGGAGAGTTATTGTGAATCCGATACCATCCAGGCCGGTCATGAGCCCGTCAAAGTGGATCTGGATTTTGTCGAAGTCGCATTTGGTATTTGTTATGACTTACGTTTTCCTGAGTTGTTTCGTCAATTGGCACCGTTTGACCTGATGATTTTACCTGCTGCTTTTACCGCGACGACCGGACAGGCGCACTGGGAGCCGCTATTGCGTGCTCGAGCAATTGAAAACCAGAGCTATGTACTGGCTTCGGCACAAGGCGGTACCCATCAGAATGGTCGCAAGACTCATGGTCATTCAATGATTATTGACCCTTGGGGACGCATCGTTGCTGAGCTAGACCAGGGCGAAGGTGTTATCCTCGCCGAAATTGACCCGATATTGACCCAGTCGGTACGCAATCGCTTACCAGCGTTGGCGCACCGTGTTCTTGGCTGAAAGAGACCGATATGCAAGATACCCTCATCATTGCCCAGCAACAATTATTAACCCCTTATGGTCTGGATGAAGCTGCACTGGAAAGCACGCTGGCGCGTATGCATCACCATGCTATTGACTATGCCGATCTTTACTTTCAATACACGCGTAGTGAGGCGTGGAGCCTGGAAGAGGGGATTGTAAAGTCAGGTAGCTTCAATATTGATCAGGGAGTGGGTGTGCGTGCAGTGGCCGGCGATAAAACGGCCTTCGCGTATTCTGACGATATCAGCCTAGAGGCTTTGCAACGTTCTGCCGATGCCGTGCGCGCCATCGGACAAAGTGGTGGTAGCGGTGTTGCCGGCAAGTCACAGCGGGTAGGAGCCAAGCTGCTCTATCCGGTACTTGATCCTTCGCATAGTCTGGATGCGGCGGCCAAAGTGGCTTTGCTGGAAAAGGTGGAAAAAATGGCACGGGCGTTAGACCCGCGTGTGATTCAAGTGATGGCAGGAATGTCCTGTGAGTACGATGTAGTTTATATCGCGCGCCATGACGGCGTGCGGGCAGCAGATGTGCGTCCGCTAGTGCGTCTCTCAGTGACGGTGATCGCCGAACAGCAGGGACGGCGTGAACAAGGTTCCAGTGGTGGTGGTGGCCGCTTCGACCTGCATTATTTCGACGAGCAAATCATAGAAAACTATGCGCGCCAAGCGGTTGCTCAGGCGCTGACCAATCTGGAGGCCCGCCCGGCTCCGGCTGGACAAATGACCGTGGTACTTGGCCCTGGTTGGCCGGGAGTGCTGCTGCATGAAGCGATTGGTCATGGTTTAGAAGGTGATTTTAATCGCAAAGGCACTTCGGCGTTTTCCGGCAAAATCGGACAGCGCGTCGCTGCTGCCGGTGTCACTGTGGTGGATGACGGCATTATCGAACAGCGGCGGGGCTCATTGGCGATAGATGATGAGGGCAATCCTACCCAGCGTACAGTGTTGATTGAGAACGGCATTCTCAAGGGCTATATGCAGGATGCGATGAATGCCCGGTTGATGCAGGTGGCACCTACTGGTAATGGTCGTCGTGAATCCTATGCCCATATTCCGATGCCACGCATGACCAATACTTATATGCTGGCTGGTGATCACGACCCGCAAGCCATCATTGCCTCGGTACAAGATGGGCTGTATGCGGTGAATTTCGGTGGTGGCCAAGTGGATATTACCAGCGGTAAGTTCGTATTTTCCGCCTCTGAAGCCTGGCGTATCGAGAATGGTAAACTGACTTATCCGGTCAAAGGCGCCACCTTGATAGGTAATGGGCCGGATGTGCTCAATTATGTGTCGATGATAGGCAACGACTTACAACTGGATCAGGGCGTCGGTGTCTGTGGCAAGGAGGGGCAAAGTGTACCTGTTGGAGTAGGGCAGCCAACTTTGCGTATTGATGGTGGCTTGACGGTGGGTGGAACCGGCGGCTGATCCTGAAGTGAAACCAAAGGCCAACTTTATAGAGTTGGCCTGCAATTAGCGATTCAACTTACATTAAGTGCTAATTTAATATCTCTTTCTTGCCTGTCAGGTCGTTGCTTGACTATGCCTAAATAGAATCACGCCATTTACCAAAATAAAGGTGTTCTATGGCCAGGCAAGCTCATATCGGGCTGGTGCTGTCGGGAGGCGGGGCGCGGGCAGCTTATCAGGTAGGGGTATTGATGGGGATAGCACGTATTCTGCCCGACCCTAAGCTCAATCCTTTTCCCATTATCTGCGGCACCTCTGCTGGGGCGATTAATGCCGTGGCGCTAGCTTCCGGTGCCGGCAATTTTCAATATGCTATTACCAACCTGGCACAGGTGTGGAAACAACTGCATATCAATAATGTGTACGATGCCAGTTCCTGGTATTTCCTCAAGACCTTCTTGCATTTTGGTTTGTCCATCGTCAGCGGGGGGCGTCTGTGGCGTAATCCGCAAAGCTTCCTGAACAATGCGCCGCTACGCGAATTATTAGCAAGAACCATGGTGTTTGAAGGTGTAGATCATGCGATTAAGCAAGGTTCGCTGGAGGCACTGGCGCTGACGGCTTCCTGTTACACCACTGGGATGTCAGTCACCTTTTTTCAGGGGGAGGAGGGGGTGGAAGAGTGGGATCGCTATAAAAGAGTTGGTTTGCGCGAGCCTATTGGCCTGGATCATATGATGGCCACCTCTGCCATTCCGCTGATTTTCCCTTCGGTTAAAATCGGCGATAAATTCTATTGCGATGGTGCGGTAAGGCAGCTTTCGCCCTTATCTTCAGCCCTGCATTTAGGTGCAGAGAAATTATTTATTGTGGGTTTGGCCAGTCAGCGGCCAGATACCATCGAGCGTCGTCAATCCGGGCCTTATCCATCGCCAGCGCAGATTTTTGGCCACCTGCTTAATAGCGTGTTTATCGACAGTATGTCTATGGATATGGAGCGGCTTACCCGTATTAATCACACAGTTTCTTTGTTGCAAACGCATGCTGAACTGGCCGGCAAAACCCAGTTGCGCAAGGTAGAAACCTTTATCCTCAACCCTAGTCAATCGCTCGAAGGGATTGCCTACAAACATACTCATTTATTCCCCCCATTGCTACGTTTCCTCATGCAAGGCACTGGCGCTACCCGACATCGTGGTACAGCTTTAGCTACTTATCTATTGTTTGAGCCTGGCTATACCAGAGAGTTGATGGCGCTGGGCTATCATGATGCCATGCGTCAAAAAGATCAGATCAAGCAGTTTCTGGAACTTTAGAGTGCAGACTTAGTTCTTAGTGACCTTGCTTGTGGCAAAATGCCGCAGACAAAATCATTTAGCGTCTCTAAAGATAAGGAACTAAGAAAAATATGGCGATAAGCAATAGACAAGGATACTTGCTGATTGTGCTGGCTTGTATCGGGGCGATGGCCTTTGCTTTGTATGCACAGTACCAGTTGTATCTGGAACCCTGCCCCTTATGTATTTTTCAGCGTGTTGCTGTCATCGCGGCGGGTGTCTTGGCTTTGCTGGCCTTGATACATAATCCAGGCGGTACCGGCTATCGTCTGTGGGGTGGCTTGCTTATTTTAGCTGCTATGGCGGGGGGGGCCGTATCGTTGCGCCAGTTATGGTTGCAGAGTTTACCTGCTGAACAAGTGCCTGCTTGTGGCCCAGGCTTAGATTTTTTAATGGAAACATCGCCATTATGGGATGTTTTTTCCAAGGTGTTAAAAGGCAGCGGTGAATGTGCCAATGTGGATTGGACTTTTCTCGGCATGGCCATGCCATTTTGGACGGCGGTATTTTTTGCTGGGGTGATTGGCTTTACAGCCTATTTGCTAGCGCGTAAAGCCTGAGGATAATGGCAATCGACTTAGAGCCGCTGACAAAACCTCGAAGAGTCCCTGAGCCGAGGCGCAACGCTGGATCAGCGGGTTTGTTAGCAGCTCTTAGTTGTACTTGCAGTGTCATTGCTTAGGGGATAAGTGGAAGTGGCTTTAGCCTTGCGAGCGATATCGGCAAGTATGTGCGATGGCGAACATAACAACAATGGATAAGTTGCTTATACTGAGTGCCAAAATTTAATCCTTACGCAAGGCGGTCATGGTCAAGTCAGCAGATCCGAAACAGAATCATTTGTTGGCGGCATTGCCAGAAGAGATATGGCTGCGCTGGTTGCCACAGTTGGAGTTTGTCGAGATGCCCTTGGGGCAGGTGCTTTGCGAGTCTGGTTGTATGCTCAGCCATGTTTATTTTCCCACCACGGCCATCGTTTCTTTGTTGTATGTGATGGAGAATGGTGCCTCTACAGAAATTGCGGTTATCGGCAATGATGGAGTTGTAGGTGTTTCTCTGTTTATGGGGGGGGAGTCTACTCCTAGTCGTGCGGTCGTGCAGAGTGCGGGTTATGGCTTTCGTTTGAAGGCAGCCAGTATGAAAAAAGAGTTTAATCAACTGGGCCCGGTACTTCATTTAATGCTGCGCTATATTCAGGCCTTGATTGCGCAGATGGCACAAACTGCGGCCTGTAACCGCCATCACACCTTGGATCAGCAGTTATGTCGCTGGCTATTGCTAAGCCTGGATCGCTTGTCTGGTAATGACCTAGTGATGACGCAGGAGCTGATCGCCAATATGCTGGGCGTACGTCGCGAGGGCGTGACTGAGGCAGCGTTGAAGTTACAACGTGAAGGGCTGATTCAATATGCTCGGGGTAAAATAACGGTGCTGGATCGTGCCGGACTTGAGCTACGTACTTGTGAATGTTATGCCGTGGTTAAAAGGGAATATGAACGCTTGTTACCGAATGCCTTAGCCGTTTAAAGCCGCTAACAAAACCTCGAAGAGCCCCTGAGTCAGGGCGCGTCGACACAGACAGTGCCAGTAGTACGGCAAAGAGGCGCAATGCTGGGTCGGGGGTTTTGTTAGCGGCTTTAAGTCCGCTCCTTGCTGGACAGGGAGCGGACTGATAAAACCAGGCTGACTAAATCACCGTAATTTTATCAATAACCTGATGAACACCTGGTATGCACCAGGCGGCGTGACGGGCTAATTCCCGTTCTGACCAGCTGTGTACTTTTCCGCTAAGTGTGACATCTGCTCCAAGCACGGCTACGGAGATGCTGTGCATATCGTTGAGAGCACGGCGTTTAATGGCGGTATCAATACTCTCCTTGACGGTGCTCATCGACACTTTAGGTTTGATGGCAATATTGTTGCTGGCTCCGGTGACGCCCATCATGTGACGAACCATGCGGGTAGCTGCTTGTCTTTGATAGTCCCACTCAACTTCACCTGTGAGTGTGACCCAACCTTTCTCTACGATGATCTTGATGTGGCTATCATGCAGTTGCGTCATGTGTTGCAGAACGCTGGAGATAGATTTGGAAATGTCGGTATCATCGCGTTGGCTGAGGCTGGGAAGTTTAACTTCGATATTCACCGCTAAGGCTTTCACGTTTCTCACCCGTAGTGCCGCCCGCTCTGCATTCCATTTTTCCACGTAACTGGCAACATGCCCGGATAATGTGACGACGCCCTCATCAACTTCAACGCCAATATGAGTCGCATTAATAGAAGGACTCCAATTTAACTCTGCTATCACATCGCGTTGTAATTCAGCATCTGTATTCATGATGTACTTCCCATATCAATGAGTGGAAAGCTGACAATAATCAAAAGTCATGAGGCGTTCTGTACGGCAGGCCGCATAAAGAAATAATGAACTGCGCATAAGTGCTCAGTTCGGATAGAACAGCTTTGCCTGTTGCATCCAGCGGATGGTTATTGAGTTCGACTAGTTCTTGCTGAAATTGCCCATAATGGCGAGTGTTGCTTGTCTCGTCTGTTAATTTGGCTTGGCAGTGCTGTTGCCAGCGTTGTTGTTCTGCTGGTGTTAATGAGTCTGCAAAGTTGCGGGCACGGTAGCGGAACAGTAATTCCTTGAGCTGCTTATCTTCAAATAGCGGTGCGCTCTGACCGAGTTGTGCTGCCGACATTTGGCGTAAGTCGTTCAAGAGTCGGCGGTCGTGATTGGAAACAAAGCCGCCATATAGGTTTTCATCTACATCGGGTATCAGCAGATTGTCGCGCTGGTATACCTGACGCCAAGTAGCTTTCATATCGGGTAAGGCTTGTGCATAGCGGGCATGGCGGTCGATTTTTGCTAAGTCGAGCTGCCAGTGCGCGGCGCGCTCTTCGCTCAAAACTTTCAAATTGGCGACGACAAAGGGGGATTTGTTGATATGAATGGTTTTGAGTGGTAGACGTGTGACGCCTTCGGGCAGTTGTTCGCTGCGACTGAATAAGCGCTCGCGTATGGTGTCTGCTTGCAGTTCTGCCAGTTGACGTGGGTCATGAGCCAAGTCCCAGACAATCACTTCATTACTGTTAGAGGGATGCGCAGCCAAGGGCCAGACGATGGCCATATTGCCGCGTTCTACGCCATACATACCGGAGATATGTAGTAGTGGGGACGGACGGTGTAAGGCGAGTTGCTCTTTGACCGCCTCTTTTTTGCGCAACGATAGATAGAAGTTAAATAGGCGTGGGTGTTGTTGTTTAATCAGGCGTGCTAGTGCAATGGTGGCTCGTACATCGGATAAAGCATCGTGAGCCTGTTCGTGACTAAGCCCATTGGCTGTAGAAAGGTGTTCCAGTTTGAAGCTGACGCTGCCGTCTTCATGTTGTGGCCAATTAATGCCGCTTGGGCGTAGCGCATAAGTCGCACGTACCAAGTCTAGCAAATCCCAGCGTCCGCATTGATGTTGCCATTCGCGGGCATAGGGGTCGATGAGATTACGCCAGAATAAAAAGCGTGTAACTTCATCATCAAATCGTATCGAGTTATAGCCCACGCCTATGGTGGCACTTTGTGCAAGTTCGGCTTCGATAATGCGGGCAAATTCGTGTTCAGCTACGCCTTGCTGCTGGCACAACTGTGGGGTAATGCCTGTTAGCAGGCAGGCCGCTGGCGAAGGTAGATAATCTGGGGCGGGGCGGCAGTACAGCATGATGGGCTCGCCTATTTCCTGCAATTCACTATCGGTACGGATCCCCGCAAACTGCGAAGGGCGGTCTTGGCGTGGTTGGACGCCAAAGGTTTCGTAATCGTGCCAGAAAAAAGTATGAGAGGTCATGGTTAGTGAGTCAGTGATGAATGACGAAATAGGGGTATTAGCTCAACAGCAGCAAGCCTGCTAGTGCGCCGCCAGCTAGTAAGTACAAAGGATGCAGTTTGGTCTTCAGTGAGAGCGCAACGGTGAGCGCGGTAATGATAGCCAGCACACCATTGCTGATTGATGCCTGTGCAATCAGTGCGGCGCTGGCCGCTACCAGCCCGGCTGTGATCGGTAGCAAACCGGCCTGTACATGTCGTCGCCAGGGTTTGTCCTTGAAGCGTTCCCACACGTGTAGCATGGCGATGGTTAGCAAGGAAGAGGGGCCGAACTTGGCGAGTGTGGTAACCACCATGCCGTAGAAGCCCGCTACATGCCAGCCAACGAGTGTGACGATCATCAGATTAGGGCCGGGGGCCGCCTGCCCCAGCGCGAACAGTGCGTTGAAGTCTTCCGCACTCATCCAGCGATGTACTTCCACTACCTGGCGCTGCATCTCCGGCAAAATGGTATTGCCGCCACCGAAGGCCAAGAGAGAGAGCTCAGAAAAAATCAAGGCCAGGGCAAGCAGGGTCTGGATCATGGTTTATTCCCGGGACGAGTGATAGGCAGTTTTGCTGTGATCAGTATGCTAATTGGTGTCAGCACCAGCATGGTCCACAGCAGTGGGAGGCGTAACCAAGCAATGGCGATAAAGCAAAGGCCAGCCAATCCAGCCAGTACCAGATGTTTGCGTAAGGGCAGCACAATTTTTATAGCCATTTGGATTAACAAACCGGCGGCTGCCGCTGCAAGTCCGGCAAACAAATGCTTGATGTGTGGATCTGCTTGATAGTGCTGATACAAGGTGCCCAACAATATGACCACTACAGAGGGTACGGCAATCAAGCCTAGGAGTGCCGCCAGTGCGCCAGCTACACCACGGAAGCGCATTCCCAGCGCTACCGCTAAATTAATCACATTGCCGCCTGGCAGGAACTGACATAAGCCCAACAATTCGACAAATTGAGTTTCGTTTAGCCAACGTTGGCGTTCTACTATCATCCGGTGCGCTAATGGCAAAGCGCCACCGAAGGCCGTCATGCCAAGATGGAGGAAACCGAAAAAAAGTTGGCGGGTGCTGGGTACATTCACCGCAGCTACTGGGGTATTGGGGAGTGTGTCGTCTGGTATTGGCATGATGAGAGCTTGTCATGGCAGCCTGTTGTCTGCGGTGAGGCCGGAGACTACGCGGGCATCGTTGTTTTGTCTAATTTTACTAGGAGATTAGACATTACCTGTTTGGCAGCAACAATGCCATTGCAATAGTCGGTGTGTCAGATAAAAGACCCACAGGAAGTGGGTCCAGAGTCTATCGCTTAGGCCAGTGCCGACTCGGTACTGCGCGTGGATTGCCCTGTCGCCTGAGGGCCCCGGCTCATATAATGATCAAGCAATAATTTCATATAGCGGTGACTTTGGCAGATAGCATGACTGAGTTCCGCTGTTTGCTTATTGGATGGGTTGGTGCCAACTAGAGTGACAATAATATCGAGAGCTTCCCATGGGTGCTCATCGTCGTAGTGAGCATGCAGGGCCAGCCACTTCATCGCTTTAGCACGTTTTTCCTTGGGAAACTGTTGTTCGTAAATATCTCGTGAGCAAACTAGCGCACACCACTCCCCAGTAGCACCTTCAATGGCGTAGTTAGTGGCTGCCATAGCCACCTCTAGGGAGTTTTTCTCGCAGACCTGGCCGCACCAATGGCTGAGATTAAGCGTTTCCAGTGCGGAGTGGTTATTGAGCAATTCATTTAGGTTGATATCGGAGGCAAGCGACCAATTGACCCAGTGGTCGGCGTGATTTTGCTCTACTCGAATATTCCGAATCAGGTAGCGTCTGGCCATATCATGACCACGGTTTTCGCCGTAGCGAACTTTTAGCAGATTGCGGGCCATATATTGAGGGAACTGCTCTATCACTGGCCAGCCACCAATCAGAAACGCCTTGTGAATGTCTCTGTGCAAGGTACCATCACGCATTTGTGCAAATAACTTGTGTTCCACTACTTGGCGTTTGTACTCATTGCAATGTTCTACAACTTCCTGCGTCCATTTTGGATAGCTGCTGATGTCCATTAATGGGCCGGACCTGACGAAAGTATTTTCTTTGTTCATGGTTCATCTCCTTATTTTACTGAAATTAATATTTTGGCATTGCCGACACTGACAAAATCTTCATCATCTGTTTGTTATATCTTTGGATTGATGTCTGAGTTTGTTGCATCGTTATCAATAGCCAATCAGTTTCTGCGAAGATGCTTGAGCATCCTGCTTTGTCTTCAATTGGCTATTAAAAGGAGCAGGTTGCGCCAAGTAAAAACCTTGAGCGTAGTCCACTCCAATTTCTTGTAATTCCTTAACTGTATTTGCGCTGCTCACAAATTCGGCGATCGTGCGTTTACCGGTTAGATGGCCAATCTGATGAATCATTTCTACCATCGCGTAGTCGATGGAGTCATGCTCCATATTCCTGACAAAACTGCCATCTATTTTTAAGTAGTCGACGGGTAGGTGCTTGAGGTAAGCAAAAGACGACATGCCGGCGCCAAAGTCATCTAGCGAGAACCGACAGCCTAGTTGGCGTAATGCTTTAATCAGATGTTGTGCTGCTTCTAAATTAGCAATGGCATTGGTTTCTGTGATTTCAAAGCAGATGGTTTCAGCAGGAATTTTTGTCCGACTGAATTGCTCATGGATAAACTCCAGAAAACCATCATCGTTTAGGGTGCTACCGGAAAGATTAATCGCACAATGTGTAATGCTGTTGTCGCCCTGCTCGCGCATGAGTGTGAGTTCAGTAAAGGTTTTGGAAACAACAAAACGATCGATTTCCTGCATCAGGCCGTAACGTTCTGCGGCTGGGATAAAGTCGCTTGGCAGAACCAAGTTGCTATTTTCCGTCTGCAGGCGTAGCAATATTTCAACGTAGCGGCCACCTTCATGGTTCTCATTGAGTGGAACAATTTCTTGTGCGAACAGGCGAAACTCGCCTTCTTGTATCGCACGACGTAAGCGTTGCACCCAGTCCATTTCATGAAAGCGAGCAGAGATTTCAGAATCCTGGGCCATGTGTAACTGTATGCGGTTACGTCCTTTTTCCTTTGCCATATAGCAAGCGATATCAGCAGAGCGCATAACTTCTGCCAGCGGGATATTGGGGTCAGTGATACGAGTCAGGCCGATGCTGGCGCTGATTGAGAAAGACTCGCCCTCCCATTCAAAGCGATTATCAATGATAGCTTGGCGTAGATTGTTTGCCTTGCTGACCGATCCCTCTATGGTACTGTTGACTAGCAGTACGCCAAATTCGTCGCCACCAAGTCGAGCTAATGTATCACTGGGGCGTAAACGACTACGTACGGTACGGCTAATCTGACATAGCAACTCATCGCCGGCCGCATGGCCGTGGGTATCATTAATCAGTTTGAACTGATCCAAATCAATGAACATTAGGGTGACTGATGATTCATCATCACCCAATTGGTTGAGCAGTTTAACCGCACGGGTTTCAAACTCCCGGCGATTCACTAGGCCAGTTAGCGCATCATGGCTGGCCTGCCAGGACAGATCGTTAATGTATTGTTGCTCTATGGTGTTATCGTGAAGTATCAGTACCATGCCATATTGTTCCCCTTGGCTATTGCGTACGGGAGCCGCCACCAGGGTAAGTGATAAAGGAGGTTTGTCGGGGCGCATCATTTGTAAACTGGGATAAGTCGAGCGACCATCTTTTTGTTGAACTAATTCTTGAAAGGTGATGATGCGATCATTGCCTGCTTTATTGGTATTGATCAGTTGAAACAGCTGATCAAAGGATTGCGTCTGACCATCCCATTTTTGGTGGCTGAGTAGTAGCTCTGCATTAGGGTTCATATAGAGTAGTAAACCTTCCATATTGAAGGTGATGACAGCTTCACCTATGGATTTTAAAGTGGTTTCCACTCGTTCTTTTTCTGCATACAGTGCAGCCTTGTAATCACTGGATACTTGTATCAATTTACGGATTTGTCGTACGGTAAGTAGCAAGAGCAAAGAGGCGACGACAAGATTGGTTATCCAAGCAATGGTACTGATTTTACGAGAAAAACTATTCAGAGCATCAGAGAATCCTTGTGCTGCCGGGCGAATGCGTTCGTTAATATGGTTAATTTCCAGTGAAAGGGCAGCAATTTCATCAGCAGTAATGCTGTTATTGCTGATACCTTGATGTAGTTGCTTGCCAATGTTCTGCAATTGCTGCATGTAGTCATCACCAATTCCCCATAAGTTTATTGTTTCTTCTACTGAACTAATATGGTGAAACCATAAAAAGCCTCGTATGGTATTTTCTATGTCGTCAGGATGGTTGCCGCCTTGAAGCAAACCATTGCGGGCAGCATTGATATCAGGAGGTTCTTGTTGCAGTGCCAGACGCGCTCGACGATCACCGTCCTGAATGGCCAGGGCGGCCTGATAATTTTTGTAAGCCTCTAATGATTGGGTCTGTGCATAATTTGACAGATAGTAAATAGCGTCTTTTTGAGATTTTGACCATGAGCTTTCCCCTGTAATATAGGTTCGTGCAGTAGAAACTGTATACAGGCTAAATGTACTCAAGCTGACTTGCACAAGAACAATAATGAGGAAAGGAATAATGGTGAGTATAAGTTGCCGGTTATTGGTTTGAGACCTCATGCTGAATGTTGTTTCCCGAAAATTAAGTTAACGTTTTCTTGGCTTAAGTGTTTTTGATAAAGACTGATTTTATAAGCTTTTCAATTAAAAATAAACATATGAAATTTGCATGAATATTGATGGAAATTAAATATGAAAATAACCTTATCATGTTTTTTTGAAAGCTGCTCAGTATCCATCTGCCGTAGAGTTTACGGCTTTTTGGACGCAATTAAATCGAAACTGATAAAAGGTACAGTTCTGACTGAGTTAAGGTAGGGCATGAAGTAGGGTTGCTGATAAGAAAGTAACAGATAAATTGATAGTCTTTAAATGCCTGAAATATATTTTTACGTTTTAGATGGTTTTTATTTTTTGATCGTCCTTGCCGTAATAAATTCGTTTATTGAAACTTCTTTCAATGCGGTACTACGGAATTCTCATGGGGATAGGTGTGCCACAGGTAAAAGCAGAGTTTTATTTATTAGGTGAACGGGCAGCCGTATTGACAATACCTGGCCCGGCAAATTTGGCTTGTCAGCGACGAATCTGGTATTTGGCCGAAGAGTTACGTAGCAAAGCTACCCTTTTGGATGTGGTACCGGGGATGAACAACCTGACCTTGATTTTTGATCCACTGCTGAGTGATGGGAAGCATTGGTTAGCTAAATTAAGGCGTGATTGGCAGCATTCGGCAGAAATAGCCTTGGTGCAAAGAGAGGTGGAAATTCCGGTGCGTTATGGCGGTGAAGGCGGGCCTGACCTACAGGATGTTGCTAAACATGCAGGCTTGACTCCCTCGCAGGTCACAGAGCTGCATGTCCAGGCCGAGTACATTGTGTTTTTCCTCGGATTTCAACCAGGCTTTGCTTACTTGGGTGGCTTGCCGGAGCCGTTGTTTACTCCCCGTCGCTCTGAGCCTAGATTAGCTGTGCCAGCTGGCTCGGTTGGGATAGGAGGCAGTCAGACGGGTATTTATCCTGCCGTATCGCCGGGTGGGTGGCAGATTATTGGCCGTACCGATATCCAACTATTTGATCCAGAAAAACCACAGCCATCTTTATTATTACCCGGTGATCGAGTGCGGTTTGTTGCGTTAGGAGAGGGGAATGCTTGAGATTTTGCAGGCCGGAATACAAAGCACAATACAGGATTTAGGTCGTCAGGGTTGGCGTCATCTTGGTGTCGCCCAGGCTGGCGCCCTGGATACTCCTGCCTTATTGATGGCCAACAAGCTATTGGGTAATGCGGTGGATGCTGCTGCGATTGAGGTGGCATTAGGGCCATTCAAGGTACGGTTTTTATGTGATACCTGGTTTGCGCTGATGGGAGCGGATTTCGCGGCTACATTAGATGGCGAGGCGGTATGGAGTGGCTGGCGTTACCCGGTGCGGGCAGGTCAGGAGTTGTTGTTGAATGGCTGTCGTCATGGCATGCGGGTGTATCTGGCGGTAGCGGGTGGTATCGCCGTACCATTGACGCTGGGGGCAAGGGCCACCGATTTGAAGGGGGGATTTGGTGGTTGGCAGGGGCGCGCTTTACAGATTGGTGATCGTTTGCCCATTGGTGAGGGGAAGGCGCTATCTGGTCGTTTGGGCTGGCGCTCACTACTCTGGTCTCCACAGTTACGCGCCTTGCCTGGCCCCGAGTATGAGCAGTTCTCAGCTGCAGCCCATGCGGCATTCTGGGCAGGAGAATGGACGGTTTCGACACAAAGTAATCGTATGGGTTATCGTCTGACGGGGGCGATGCTTGAGCGTGAACAAAGTGAAGATCTATTGTCCCATGGGGTGTTGCCCGGTGTGGTACAGGTACCACCAGCCGGTCAGCCCATCGTGCTATTGGCAGATGCTCAAACTACCGGTGGCTATCCGCGTATTGCCTGTGTGATTGAAGCGGATTTGTGGAAGTTGGCGCAGGCACGTCCAGGTACCAAGTTGCGGTTTCTTGCGGTAAAACCAGCTGAAGCCAAGCAAGCACGTTTACAGCAGCAGCGCTTATTGCAGCAATTAGATTGGACTTTCTATGCAAATTGATTTGAATGCTGACCTCGGGGAAGGTTGTGGTGATGATATAGCCATTCTCGATTGTGTGAGCTCTGCCAATATCGCTTGTGGCTGGCATGCCGGAGAAGCTGCTGTTATGCAGCAGGCGGTGTCTGCAGCTTTACAGCGAGGCGTAGCGATAGGGGCACATCCTAGTTTTCCTGACCGTGAGAACTTTGGGCGTAGTCCCATGCAACGTGACCCCCGTCTAGTTTATAGCGATGTGTTATATCAGGTAGGCGCTCTGGCTGCCATTGTGCGTGCTGCCGGTGGTCAGTTAAGTCATGTTAAGCCGCATGGCGCTTTATATAATCAGGCTGCGTGTGAGCCAGTGCTGGCAGCGGCTATTGCCGCGGCGGTGGCGGCGTTTGATCCGCACCTTAAGCTGATGGGGCTGGCGGGTAGTGAGTTGATCCGTGCGGCCAAGGAGCACGGCTTAACGCCCATCGCCGAGGTATTTGCTGATCGCGCTTATCAGGCCGATGGTAGTTTGGTGCCACGCGGCCAGGCCGGGGCAGTGATAGAGGATAGAGAACAATGTCTGGCCCAGACCTGGCAAATGCTCAGTACCGCAACGGTACAGGCACAGGATGGCACCATGCTGGCTATCCATGCCCAGAGCGTGTGTTTGCATGGTGATGGGGTACATGCCTTGGATTTTGCGCGGGCACTGAAGCAAAGCTTATTGGCGCAGGGTGTCAGTATCCGCGCTGTTGTCTAATTGCTGGTGATGTTGGGCTTTGATGCCAACTGCCTATTCTTACAGCCGCTGACAAATCCCCGAAGAGTCTCTGAACCAAGGCGCCCCGACGCAGACGGTACAAGTAGTATGGCAAGGAGGCGCAACGCTGGGTCAGGGGTTTTGTTCGCGGTTCTTATTTGGTCTGTTACCCATTTTTATTTTTCAAGGAGTAATCGCATGGAGATGGCTTCATGGTTGCCATTGCTTGGCATCCCTGTCGTGGTACTGGGATTTGCTTTCAAGTTTAATCCTCTGATTGTGGTCACGGTGGCTGGCTTAGCGACCGGTTTGGCGGTCGGAATGGACATTCCTGCTTTGCTGGAAACGTTTGGAGAAAAGTTCTTGAATAGTCGCCAACTAGCGACTTTCATACTGATTTTGCCCGTGATTGGTTTATTGGAGCGCTATGGCTTGAAAGAGCGTGCCCAGGCTTGGATTGCGGGGATCAGAAGCGCGACTACTGCGCGTATTCTGATGTTGTATTTTGTGGTACGTGAGGCCACTGCGGCACTGGGGCTGATTTATCTTGGTGGACACGCACAGACAGTGCGCCCCTTGTTGGCGCCAATGGCCGAGGGCGCTGCAAGCAATCAATACGGCCCGCTGCCACCATCCATTCGTGATCGTATCCGGGCGCATGCTGCTGCTTGTGACAATATCGCTGTATTTTTTGGCGAAGATATCTTTATCGCCTTTGGTGCCGTTTTGTTGATGAGCGCTTTTTTACAAGAAAATGGCATTCACGGCATTGAGCCTTTGCACATTGGTTTGTGGGCGATTCCCACGGCCATCAGCGCACTGATTATTCATCTCGTTCGCTTGTCCTGGCTGGATGCCAGTATCCAGCGTGATGTGGCTGCCTGGCAGCGTAATCAGGAGCAGCAGTCATGACTAGCTGGTTGAATATTAATGAGATTTTTTATCTGATAGGCATCATTGTGATGCTGCTGGTGGGGATGACCTTGCGTGACCGCGCTAACCCCAAGCGTTACACCACCGCTTTATTCTGGTTTCTGTTTGGTGTCACTTTTTTGTTTGGTGATTTGTTAGTGGCTTACTTGGGTAAAACGCTGGCTTATCAGGTAGTAGGCGGCATTGTCATCGTGATTGCCCTGCTGGCAGGCACCGGCCAACTGGCCGTGGGCCGTTATCGACAGAGCAGTGACGAGGAGCGCCAGGCTGCAGCAACTAAACTGGGTAATAAAGTCTTTCTTCCAGCTGTGCTGATCCCGCTGGTGACGGTGATTTGTACGCTGGCTTTTAAAGGCGTCGAGCTAGGTGGGCGTTACGTACTGGATCAGAAACACCTCACCTTGGCTGCACTGGCCTTGGCCTGTATTTCTGCTTTGCTGCTTAGCTGGCGCTTGACCGGCGGTACGCCATTACAGGCGGTGCGCGAATCGAGACGTTTAATTGACTCTATCGGCTGGGCAGCCATTCTGCCGCAGATGTTGGCTATGTTGGGTGGCGTTTTTGTGGTTGCTAAAACGGGTCAGTCGGTACAAGAGCTTGTGAGTCTATTTGTTAATCCTGACAGCCGTTTTTTATTAGTGGTCATGTATTGCGTGGGTATGGCACTGTTCACCATGGTGATGGGCAATGCCTTTGCTGCATTTCCGGTGATGACGGCAGGCATTGCCTTGCCTTTTTTAATTACTGGGCATCATGCCGATGCTGCACCACTGGTGGCAATAGGCATGTATTCAGGATATTGCGGTACGCTGATGACACCGATGGCAGCCAATTTCAATATTGTCCCCGCCGCCTTGCTTGAGCTGAAAGATCGTTATCAGGTGATTAAGGTACAAGCTCCTACCGCTTTAGTATTGCTGCTTGTGAATGTCTTTTTGATGTATTTCATTGTGTTCCGCTAAGAAAAGGAGCTGTGATGGTTTTAACTCTGCAACAGGCAGCAGCCTTGACTGCTTTACCCTTGACCGGGTTAACGCGTGAGTATCCTAATCACATCATGCATGTCTTGAATGGCCCTGCCGACATTGCTTCGCCGCGTTGTTTGCATCCGGTATTTTATGGCTGTTATGACTGGCACTCTGCTGTACATGGATTTTGGTTGTTGGCGCGCTGTGCGCGTTTATATCCTGATTTGGCCACGCGGCCACAGATAGAAGCGTTGTTTGCCAGCCATTTCCAAACAGAGGCTTTTGAGCAGGAGGCCGCTTATTTTGCGGTTGCCGGCCGTAATAGTTTTGAGCGACCGTATGGTTGGGCCTGGTTGCTGGCTTTGGCATATGAACTAGAGCTTTCACCACTAGCACAGGCCCGACAGTGGCGTGCTGCTATGCAGCCCTTGGTCAGCGCTATACGTGAGCGTTGGTTGGCGTTTCTGCCGCTGCAAACTTATCCGATTCGTGTTGGTACCCATTTTAATACAGCATTTGCGCTGACTCTGAGCTTAGATTATGCTCGCCACGCTCAGGATGAAGAGCTATTGACCTCAATTGTGCAAGCTGCCGAGCGTTATTATTTGAGCGATGCTAATTACCCGGCACAGATTGAACCTAATGGCGATGATTTCCTCTCGGGCGCTTTATGCGAAGCACTGCTGATGAGCAAGGTGTTGGCGGCTCCGGTTTTTGCTAAGTGGTTTGCGGCTTTCTTGCCACAACTGGCCAATCTGACAAATCTATTGCAAGCAGCACAAGTCAGTGATCGTGGCGACCCCAAGATTTGCCATCTTGATGGGCTCAATTTGAGTAGAGCCTGGTGTTATAGGCAATTGGCGGTGCGGCTGGATAGTGATGTGGAGCTACAGCGTTTATTAAGCATCGCTGCTGATACACATTTGGCTGCGAGTCTGCCACATGTCGCCAGTGGTCACTATAGCGGCGAACACTGGTTGGCCACCTTTGCAATATTGGCATTAAGTGCAGTAACACCTTAACAAAATGAGGGTTGGCAGTTAGCAACCCTCATTCATTTTTTAGAGAAACATAGTATGGAAACAAAGCAAGCACCTCAGGAATTACGACGCGCCTTGCAAACTCGCCACCTATCAATGATTGCTATTGGTGGCTCAATCGGCACCGGTTTGTTTTTAGCTTCCGGCGCTACCATTGCTTCGGCAGGTGCTGGCGGTGCCCTGCTGGCTTATGGCTTGGTGGGGCTGATGGTGTATTTTCTGATGACTAGCCTGGGGGAAATGGCGGCTTTTATGCCGGTATCCGGCACATTTCAAGTGTATGGTTCGCGCTTTGTTGATCCGGCATTTGGTTTTGCCCAAGGCTGGAACTATTGGTACAACTGGGCTATCACGATTGCGGTGGAACTAGCGGCTGCGGCTATCATCATGCAGTACTGGCTTCCGGCGGTGCCGGGTGTCGTGTGGAGTGCGGCGTTTCTTTTGATTATTTTCGGACTTAATTATTTTTCAGTAAAAGGTTTTGGTGAAGCCGAATTTTGGTGCTCAATGCTAAAAGTTTTTACTATTGTCATTTTTATTGTCCTTGGTTTTTTGATGATATTTGGCATCATGACCAATCCGCAAGCACATCAGATAACGCCTGGTTTTAATGTGATGATGCAGGGTGATGGGCCATTTGTTGGGGGTATGACCGCTTTTATTGGTGTGGCGATGGTGGTGGGATTTTCGTTTCAGGGAACAGAGCTGATTGGGGTGGCGGCAGGTGAATCGGCTAATCCAGGACGAACCATTCCACGTGCGGTACGTCAGATTTTTTGGCGCATTTTGATGTTCTATATGCTGTCTATCCTGATTATCGGTTTGATCCTGCCTTATAACGACCCGCTGTTATTAAAGAATGAAATGCAGGATGTGGCGGCTAGTCCTTTTACACTGGTCTTTAATCGCGCCGGTTTGGCCATGTCTGCCAGTCTGATGAATGCCGTGATTCTATCGGCTATCTTATCAGCGGGTAATTCCGGCATGTATGCTTCCACCCGCATGCTTTACACCATGGCGCGCAGCAAAATGGCGCCCGAGCTGTTTGCTCGTTTGTCTAATAATGGCGTACCACGTAATGCTTTGTATGCCACAACGGTGATTGCCGCGTTGTGCTTTCTGACTTCATTTTTTGAAAGCAATGCGGTTTATTTATGGTTGCTCAATTCTTCTGGCATGACTGGATTTATTGCTTGGTTAGGCGTGGCGATCACTCACTACCGCTTTCGTCGCGCATATGTACAGCAAGGTTACGACCTCAATGATTTACCTTATCGTGCCAAGTGGTTCCCATTAGGGCCTTTATTTGCTTTTGCGCTCTGCTTGCTGATTATGTTGGGACAAAATTATTCTGCTTTTCTGGGAGGGAAGGTGGAGTGGCAGGGGGTTGTCGCTACCTATATTGGCATTCCGCTATTTCTACTGTTGTATATAGGCTATAAATTTAAGCATCGGACCAAAATGGTGCCATTACAAGAAGTGGATTTGGCGGAGTATTACCAAAAAGCCAAGGAGCTTAAGGGCTAAGTTCTAGCATGTTTCCTTAAACTTCTATTTGCAATTTTTCTTGAGGCCCGTGTCCATTTCACGGGTTTTACTTGCCCGCTTTGGGGAGCTTAAGGTCTATGCAGTTGTTAACAATTTTTCTCACCAAGTATCTGTTTGTGATGGCTGCTTTGCTGCCAATTATGAATCCACCTGGGATCGTGCCTATTTTTATTTCGATGACGGCACGCAATAACCAGCAGCAACGTCGCTATCTTACTTGGCGCGTGACCATGTACTGCGCTTTGCTCCTGCTGGGCAGCATGTTTGTTGGTGGTTATGTGCTGTCGTTTTTTGGCGTATCGCTGCAAGTTGTTCAAGTATCGGGTGGTTTACTGATCACCTTTTCTGCTTGGAGAATGTTGAATGACACTCCAGCCGAACAGTCACAGGCCTCTGCTGAACCGGTGCCAGTTGAAAATAGAGATGTCCTAAAGCAGCGTGCTTTTTATCCGTTGACGTTTCCGTTGACGGTAGGACCTGGCTCAATATCTGTGGCGATTACCATGGGTGCCTCATTGACTGATACTGGTCGTGGAGTGGTGAAGTATGCAGTGTCGCCAATGGCAGGGATGGCTGCGGTGCTAAGCTGTAGTTTTCTGGTGTATCTATGTTATTTACATGCTGATAAATTACTGCGCTATTTGGGCACAACAGGTTCGGTCGTGTTTTTACGCTTGTCTGCTTTTATCCTGCTGTGCTTAGGGGTACAAATTATGTGGGATGGTTTAGGGGCTTTGCTGGTTCAGTTGTTGCATACTGGTGTTACCCGACCCTGAGCTAGTTTTTCTTGAGCCTGCGCTAGATGTTTGCTGTCAAGTCACAATGCGAGCGATGACAATAATCTGTATTTGAACTAAATGTTTCATATACTGATTACTGCGTGAGCTTTGATTGGCGGAGCAGGTATGGATATCGAGAATCTATCATTCGGCATTGCCGATATGGATGCTTTTCAAGACTTTCGGGATGTCATGTCAGACCATGCTCCTAAAGTAGAAAACCTTATATGCCAATTAGGGCACACAGAGCAACAAAGTGAGCATATCGCCGAGTTATTCCGGGTGTTGCACAGTATTAAGGGCGATGCCAGCATGTGCCAGGTATTGTTTGTCGGCCCTTTTGTTCATAGTCTGGAAGGTATCCTGGCCCGCTTGCGGCAGCGAGAGTTTGAGTATCAGGATATTGTTGGTGACATTATTTTACTGGTGCTGGACAGGCTGATTCTGGTGCTGGATACATTGGCTGATAAAGGGCAGGTGCAAGATATGCAGCTGCCTTTTTTATTACAGGCCTTGCAGGAAATAGAGCAACAGACGCCTGCACTATTGTTAGAGCAGTGTCAGGCTTTGGTCACTCATATGACTGGTATCGCATTACCGCCGGCCGCTAAGCAGCAAAGTGAGTCGGGTAGTAAGCGCAGTGCTCGTTATGCGGATATTTTGTTTTTCCGTTCCCTGGCCCTACAGTTTGAGCAGCGTCTGGCGCTATTTTATGGTCGTACTGAACGCAACCTTGCTCTGGCCTTACAGATCAACCAGCAAATGGCTAGTCTGGTAGATGTTGAGCAACTGGAAGTTGCTGTTTATATGCATGATATTGGTATGCTGCTGTTGCCTGAAGCGCTCTGGCTTAAAGTAGGACGTATGAGCGATGACGAGCGCAGCATGATGGCGGTACACCCTGCTTGGGCGGCAGGTTTATTAGAGCGCATGCCTGGCTGGAAAGACGCGGCACAAATGGTGCTGCAACATCATGAAGCCCCTAATGGAAAAGGTTATCCGGCGGGCTTGACGATAGATCAAATTTGCCATGGCGCTCGCATTCTGGCTTTGATGGATGCTTTTGAGGCGGTCATGCTCAAACACGTCGATCAGGGACTACGTCGCTCTATGTTGCGTGCGGTAGCTGAAGTGAATGCTTCTGAGCAGCAGTTTGATACTTACTGGTTGGAACCATTTAATAAAGTAATCCGTTCGCGTCTTGAGGCTCGCAGCGATGTATCGTAGGGCTTGCTGATGGCTTCGCCTCTCTATTCAGACACCGTTAGCCTTAAACCAGGCTAACATGCGCTGCCAGCCATCTTGTGCTGCTGTGGCATCGTAGCTGGGGCGATAGTCTGCATTGAAGCCATGGCCTGCATTTGGATAGACGATGATTTCTGATGGTTTATTCGTTGCCTGCAACGCCGCTTTCATGCGATCCACTGACTCTAGGGAAATTCCTTTATCTTGCCCACCGTACAGGCCGAGTACTGGAGCCTGCAACTCGCTTGCTAATTCTATTGGGTAGTAGGGGGTCTGGGGGCTAGCTTTCCCTTCGAGTTTGCCATACCAAGCAACCCCAGCTTTTAGCGCAGGGTTATGTGCTGCATATAACCATACTTGACGGCCTCCCCAGCAGAATCCAGTAATAGCAGCTCGCTTGATATCGCCAGCATGCTGTGCGGCCCAGTTCAGGGTGGCATCTAAATCTGTTTTTACCTGGCTGTCTGCTACTTGGCTGACGATACCGCTCACCAATTCGTCGATATTGGCCACTTTGCTGGGATCACCTTGGCGGAAATAGAGCTCGGGAGCGACCGCCAGATACCCTTCTTGAGCTAGGCGTCGACAAATATCACGGATATGTTCGTGTACCCCAAAAATCTCTTGTATTACTAGGACGATGGGTAAGGCTGCATGATTGCCGATCGGTTGGACAAAGTAAGCAGGTAAAGCTTCTCCGGCAATATCAATTTTGATATTGCCATCCTGCAGACTATTCCGCTCGGTCAATATGGTTGTTGCACTGATTGGCTGCACAGCTAGGGCAAAGCCCAGATTAGCCGTTTGGCCGAGAAAGGTGCGTCGTGAGGTGTTTTTAGACATATCAGCTCTCTTGTTTTTGATGGATTTCAGATGTGGTCTGGCTGTGAGCCAGCTAATTGTATAGCATAATTTGTGGTGAATGAGGTTTCCTTATCGGTAATGCGAGTTTTAGCCGGATTAAGTCAACGGTCATTTGGGAGAGGTCATCATACGGGTAAGCAAAAACCCGAGGGACGAAAATGAGGGGATGAGTTGAGAAGGATAGTTGGGGGAAACAAGAGTGAGGACTTGGGGTTATGCCAAGACCCGCTTGGCACTATGGCCCCAGTCATAGCTTATGCTTGAGTATGCATAGTCACTAATTTTTGGTTCTGGCAATAATGCTTTAATCTTTTGTTGCAGAACTTGTCTTGCTGTAGGCCGCTCGATCAATTTCGATAATTTCGGCGCATAGCTGCACTTCGATGTCAGCAGGAAGCTTGGCTGCCTGTTGCAAGGCGTGTAGCAACTTTTGGGAAATAGATTGTTTTTTCTTGGTGGAGCGGCCACTGAAGATAGCTAGTGTGACATGAATAAAACCACGCCTCTGTTTTTCTGTGCCGATCTGGAAATGCTCAAAAGCAATGGCACGGCTCTTGATATCTATCTCCGCAAACTCACCGCTGAGCAGCAGCGCCTGGTTGAGCGCCTCCAGTACAGGCTGAGGAGAAAAATCAGACAGATTATTGCTGTATTCCAAAGTTAGATGGGGCATGGCGTATCAATCGGGTTAAGTGATGAGAATTGCTTAGCCTGGTGTAAACAAATGGTTTTACACGGGCTTTTGCTTGAAAACGGGGTGTGGGCACTTTTAAGAGCTTTCACCCCAGTAAACGGCTTTACGGTGTTTTCTTCTGCGTGACCATCATCATGAGCAGATCATGAAAGTTGGTTAACGCTTCGACTGGCAAAGCCCCACTATGCGTCGCTAGGCGTAATTCGCTAATTAGCGTCTCGAGTTCGGGAATCTCTTTATTTAACTCATAGACCGCGGCGGGTTCACGGGCAGCAGTCTGTAGACTGCCGTTGAAAGGATCGGGGCCACCCTCTAGTAACCAGGCAAAGCTCAGACCGGTGTAGGCCGCAATTTTCTTGAGGGTACCGCCGGCGGGCAGAGTGGTTTTGCCGAGTTCGATCTTGCTCAGCGCTTGTTGGGTAATCCCGCACTCATTAGCAAAGGCATTTTGACTCATATTGCTAAGAGACCTGGCATATTGCACGCGACTGGCAGGCTCAGTCATTTGTAGGAACTTGTTCATGACGAAAAAATACAACGTTAGTTGTACGAAATCAATCAATTATGGTTGTTAATCGATAACTTAAGTTGTAATCTTATGACATGAATACGTCTAGCCGAATCATTCTAAAGCAGGTAGTGGCTGCTTATGGTGGTCAGGTGGCGTTTGCCCGTGCGATGACAGCGTTGCTGCGAGAGTCTGGCGTTAACGGCATTATCAGCCAGCAACGTATCAGCATGTGGATAAAAGGCCGCAATATCGACCCTGCTTTATGCCAATTTATTATTGCATTGGCCGAACGCGCGAATATCGTGTGCTCATTTGCTGATTTGCATTCTGATGCCGAGTGGATCTGGCCGATAAGTGATCAACTTTAGTCTGTCGATGAGGAGGATTGTTGTGCAGTTTTAGGACGAAACGCCTTAACGACTGCGGGATGGGTTTCCACAAAGGGGCCACCAAGCAAGTCAAGACAATAAGGTATAGCCGCAAAAATACCAGGCACTTTGCTATTGCCTTGTGCATCGCGTAAGCCTTCCAGCGTTTCCTTGATCGCCTTGGGCTGGCCGGGCAGGTTGAGGATGAGTGATTGCTTGCGAATCACGCCTACCTGTCGCGATAGGATCGCCGTGGGGACGAATTGCAGGCTGATTTGGCGCATTTGTTCGCCAAAACCAGGCATTTCCCGGTCTGCCACAGCTAGCGTGGCATCCGGAGTGACGTCACGCGCTGCCGGGCCGGTACCGCCGGTGGTGAGTACCAGTTGGCAAGCCATTTCGTCTACCAAGGAGATGAGGGTAGCTTCTATCTGTGCCTGTTCGTCTGGTATCAGGCGGGTTTCCAACTGGTAGGGGCTGGCGATGGCACTGGCCAGCCAGTCTTGCAGTGCTGGCAGGCCCCGGTCTTGGTAAACGCCGCTGCTGGCGCGATCAGAAATAGAAACTAAACCAATTTTTAACATGGCTTATTCGTCCTCAGCACTAGCTTGGTGGGGAGCGGTGGGTTTACCGGGTTCGGGAATCAGGTCTTTGATAGCCTGATACAGTAAACGGAAAGATTTAGGGGGCTTGTTGTCCAGTTTTTCTTTGCGTGCATTACGGATAAGGGTACGCAGCATTTGCGGGTCGGCATCGGGGAAATCTGTAACGAAGCGGGCCAGCATTTGGTCGTCGTCGAGCAGGCGTTCGCGCCAGCGCTCCAGCAGGTGTTGCCAGGCCGTGTGTTCAGCCGATTCACCCTTGAGCACTTGCAGATACTGTTGAATGGGTTCCGGGTCGACATCGCGCATCAGTTTGCCAATGTATTGCAGCTGGCGTCGTAAAGCACCGTGGGCGGTAAAGCGCTTGTAGTCGAGGATGGCGGTGAGCAGATCTTCAGAGAGCTGCATTTTTTTCAGCGTCTCTTTAGATAGGTCCACTAATTCGCGGCCCAAGTCTTGTAAGGCGTCCATATCGCGCTTACGTTGCGATTTGCTGACTAGGCTGTCATCCGGGTTGTTGTTCTGGTAGGCGCTCATCTTGCAGTCTCAAACGATTTTTAAGGCTAGCATGATACCGGAAAAGGCCGTTGGCCGTTTTGGCCATTGCAGAAGACGCGATGGCTGCACTTGGCAATGCTTCTTGCTATGAGTGGTTTTTCTCTGCTTGACTCAGATCAGCACTAGGGTCATGACTGAGGTCGGCTAGCATAAAGGCGGCTGTTTCAGGCAGTGTCAGATAGAGGTTCGATTCGGTGTGTAGTTCTACCGCTAGCTGTGTTGCGCTAAATTCAAGCAGATGCCCACCGTGTTGCCGATCATCGCTTAGAAAGTGTAGATGATAGCCTGGTACATTGATGGTACGGGCAAAATCAGGTGTCCAGAAGCCGACCAGGGTTCCGCGTAGCGCCGTGAATTCAAATTCTGCCTGATGACTGGTCGCTGCCAACAAGCCTTCCCCGGGCTGGGCTTTGCATGCTGCCCGGGTTTTGATCCAGTCAAACTGGCCACTGATTCGTAGCGCGACGAAAAGATTGGCCGATGAACGCCAGGCATCAAGCCGCTTGGCGAGCGTTGCCATATTCAGTGCTTCGGTCAGTGTGTGCTGTGCATCCGCGCAGAAAAAGGTGGATACCCAGAATGGCGAAAGGGTGTCATCTGCTACTTTGTTCACCTGGCCATCACTGGCGACCTGCCACAGCTCGCCATTGAGCAAGACCCCTTCGCCATCGAGTCCATCGAAGGTACCTAAGCCGAAATCTCCATGCCGTTTGATGTCAGCGACCTTAACGCAACCCTGAAAAACGCCCTCTACCAAGGCGCCGGCAGTGGAGACTTGAAAAATGGTGTGCTGTTCAAGTTCGAGCGAACGGGCGAGCAGGGTTTCAATCGTATGATTCAGATTACCCCCTGTGTGCGCGCAATATTGTTGCAACGCTGTCCACACTGAGTCGGATAGTTGGATATTGATATCGTGATTACTTGCCAGCGAGGGTGTCATCAGTATTGATCCCGTGTGCTCAGTGAATAAGGTTCTGTTGCACATATTGCATCAGTTGCAGATTGTCCGAGTAGTCGATAGGGATATGAATCAGTACCGGCACGTCGGCTTGCAGGGCCTCACGTAGTGCCGGGCCGAGCTCCTCTGCATCAGCAATCTTGATGCCTTTGCAGCCAAATGCTTCGGCATAGGTTTTGATATCGTAATAGCCCAGTTTCACCCCTGCTGTTTTGCCATCGTAGCGGGCGGCCTCCTGAAACGACACCATATCGTAAGACTGACTGTCCCAGACTAAATGTACAAAGCGTGCACCTATGCGCTTGGCGGTTTCCAGCTCCATCGCGCTGAACAGAAAACCACCATCTCCCGATACCGAAATGACTGGTGTCCCCGGGCGTGCCAGATTGGCGGCAATCGCCCATGGTAAAGCCACGCCTAGCGTCTGCTGACCATTGCTGACTAATACTTGTCGTGCAAACTCTGTGTTCAGGTAGCGGTTCATCCAGATGTAATGTGAACCCACATCCAGTGCTACGGTGGTCTCTGCGGTCATGACCTGCGTGATTTCATGAATCACCCGCAAGGGATGCACCGGAATGCCGCCCAGTTGCGCACCTTGGGCACGGATGGTGGCAATTTCAGCCGCTTCGGTGCGCACGCTATCGATAAATGCCGCATCAATTTGCATGGAGATCTGCTGCCCCAGCCGTGTTAGCGTAGCACTCAGGTCACCAATCAGTTCGGCTACGGGCGTCAAGGCCCTGTCCTGATCCATCGCGATCTGATCGATAGCAATCACCGGACGGGTTCGTTGAGTATTCCAGATAGCGGGATCATATTCGACTGGATCAAATCCGATGGTGACCACACAGTCGGCCTCATCTAGCAGGCGATCACCTGGCTGATTACGAAACAAACCGATTCGTCCGCCGTAGCGGTGCAAGTGGGGTGCTTGCGCCCACTGGCCTGCGCCCTGAAAAGTGGCGACATAAGGAATACCGCTACTTTGGATAAATGCTTTGAGCGCAGCCGCATGTTCTGGGCGCGAGGTCTGCTCCCCGAGCAGCAGAATGGGCTTATTACTGGCATTCAGCGTGCTGGCGGCCAGTGCTATTTCCATTTCATCCGCACAGCCATAGCGGAGTCGCCGTCCAAACTGTCTGGAGATATCTACGCAGCTTTGCGCCAAGCCGATGTCTTGTGGCAAGCCGATGAAGGCTGCACCCGGGCGGCCGCTTTCGGCTGCCCGAATGGCGTTGCCTAGCACCTCGGCTAGCTGGTCGGTGGACATGACTTCCTGCGCATATTTGGTCACTGGGCGCATCATCGTGACCGCATCAAGTGATTGATGGGTGCGTTTCAGGCGGGCATTGACCGGAACCTCGCCACCGATGGCGAGTACCGGATCACCCTCTGTGGTGGCAGTGATCAGGCCGGTGATCAGATTCGTAGTACCCGGCCCGGAGGTGGCCAGACAAACTCCGATGCGTCCAGTCATACGCCCCATCGCGGCAGCCATGAACGCGGCATTCTGCTCATGACGGCAGGTGATCAGTTGAATCGACGAATTGAGTAAGGCGATGAATACGCTGTCGATCTTCGCTCCTGGTACACCAAATATGTGGGTCACGCCATGTGCTTCCAGCATGCGAACCAGCGCTTGTGCGCCGGTTCCCTTACCTGCATTACTCGCCAGTGTATTCATGGGAAGGGCCTTTACTGAAAATGGTTTGTGATCAGAACACGCAAATTTATTTTCGACAGATTGGTATTACCAGCAGTGAGCGTATCCCCTGTGCCCCTCTGACCAGTACGCCTTCGATATCGGCAGTGGCGGATGGGCCGGTCATCAATACCGAGTAATGCGCGCTTAAAAATTCTGGTCGGTGGTAAGCGTGATGCAGATTGCCGACAATATCGGCAGGATCGAGCAAGGCAATCAGATGCTGCGGCAGATAGCCCAGTGCGTTGATCTGATATTGCGTTTCGCTTAACCAGATCGACCCGGTCTCGGCGACGGCAAAGACAGGTCGTACAACGCCGACATCAACATCTTCCAGTTCCTGAGGCTGCCGTACATCGGCAAGGCGGCGTGTGCCAGTCACTTCCGGCACGGCAGAGCAGATAACTTTGGCATCAGGAAAGTGACGCTGAATAAGGGCATCAAGATCGCCATCGGCTGGCGCGTCACACCATTGGCCGCCCATCAGAGTCAAATTGCTTTTGAATGTTTCCAGCGCAGGGGGTAGGTGGCTGTCGAACATCGGCACAGCGGGCAGATCACGTGGCTGTCTGGGGACTGCGCGTAACTTGGAGAGGATAGCGTCTCGGCTGTTATTGGTCGTCATTTTTTGTCCTGTTCTGCAGATACCATTCGCGGAAGCTCTGCTTGGGAGCAGCGGGAATCTCGCGCTGCTTACCCCAGATATTTAACGGGTTATACAGGATGGCGCGGGGAAGGTGATTAACGGCTCCGGATACCCCGCTGGCCGCAGCACGATATAAGCTTGGCGAGGCGAGCACTTTCCCGGCAAGTTTCATCGCCTCTGTCTTGATGAAGGGTAATTGATTTTTTTCAGCAATAATCTGGCGCCATTGGTAAATCTGCTCGTGGATATTGATGCGTACCGGGCAAACATTGGTGCAACTGCCGTTCAGCGTTGAGGCAAAGGGCAGGGTGCTGTATTTATTAAGGTCCATGCTCGGATTGATGATGGCGCCGATCGGGCCGGAGTACACACCACCATAACTCAGCCCACCACTACGGCGATAAACCGGACAGGTATTCATGCAAGCGCCGCAGCGGATACATTTGAGGGAGTACCAGAAATCATCCATGGCTAGTCGCTGACTGCGCCCGTTGTCCACCAGAATAAAGTGCATCTCACCACCCTGACGTGGTGCTCGAAAGTGTGAGGTGTATTGGGTAATGGGTGTGCCAAGCGCACTACGCGACAGCATGCGGATGAAGACGCCCAGATGTTCCAGCTTGGGAATCAGCTTTTCAATGCCAATGGAGGCGATGTGCAGTGGTGGCACATTGGCACTCAGATCGGCATTGCCTTCGTTGGTGCAGACGGTAATACCACCCGTTTCGGCGATAGCAAAGTTGCATCCGGTCATCCCCGCATCGGCCTTGATGAAGTAAGGCCGGGTGCTGTCGCGCTGGGTTTGAGCCAGTTTGGGGATATTTGTTTCGTGCGGGTCGCCACCGATGGTTTTGGCAAATACCTGTGCAACGTCAGTGGCCAGTTTATGCACGGCTGGTACCACGATGTGTGATGGCAGTTGGTGATCCAGTTGCTGTATCCGTTCGCCCAGATCGGTTTCGATTACCTGGATACCGCGTTCTTCCAGATAGGGCCGCATTTCGCATTCATCGGTCAGCATCGATTTGCTTTTGACCAGCGTTTTAGCGTTGTGGCTACTGAGGATCTGATGAACGATATGATTGTGTTCGGCAGCATCGGCAGCCCAATGCACAATGACGCCATTGCGCGTCGCTTTACTTTCGAATTCTTCCAGATAGTCAGCCAGATGGGTCAGCGTATGTTCTTTGATGGCAGAGGCGATGGAACGCAGCTCTTCCCATTCTGGAATGCCCGCTACGGCGGCATCTCGCGCCTGGCGTAAAGCCCACAATCTTTTATCATGAAACGCTTCGTGCGCTTCATCAGCAATGAATTGACGTGAAGCTCGAACATGGTCAACAGGTTTCATGTGCGTGCTCCATTAAGAATCTGCGCGATATGGATGAATTTCATGCCCAGTTGCAGACGCTCGGCGCAACCCTTTTGGTGCATAAGGCATGATGGGTCTGCCGAAACAATGTATTCGGCTCCCGCACGACTATGGTCGCGTACCTTGTCGATACCCATTTTCGCCGAGATGGGTTCTTCGCTGATGCAGAAGGTCCCACCAAAACCACAACACTCATCGGGCCGCTCCGGTGTGACAAACTCAATACCGTTCACCTTTTTGAGTAAGGCAAGTGGCTTGGAGAAAAATGGTTCATTGATTTCGGACATCTTAGCGGTATGCAGTCCGCGCAGCGTGCCACAGCTATTGTGCAGGCCGACTTTGTGTGGAAATTCGGCCCACGGGAAAGCCCCTACTTTGAGGATATCGTGAATGAACTCGACCAGTTCATAGGTATTCGCACGTACTGCCGTCACTGCGGGAGTCTGTTCGATCGCCGTCAGATGAGTTCTGACATGATGCACACAGCTACCGCTGGGTGAAACAATATAGTCATATCCGGTAAAGTTTTTGACAAAGAGGGTTTCGGTGGCTGCCGCATCCTGTTCGCACCCACTATTACCCATGGGCTGGCCGCAGCAGGTTTGATCTAGCGGGTAGTCGACGCTGCAACCAAGCCGCTCTAGTAGTTCGATGGTTGCGATCCCGACTTCTGGGGAAAATGTATCGACAAAACAGGGAATGAATAAGGCGACTTTCATGATGACTCAACCTTGTAGGAAAAATAAGCTGACTGACATAGGGTAAAGCAGATTTCTGCTCATGTCCTTGTAATCAGTTAATGACTACAATTAGCTTGTGGGTGGCCATTTGTGGCATTGACATAAATGTAAAAACTGATTGCAGCAAAAAGAATGCTGAAAAAGTGATTTTTCAGTTGTTTGCTGCCGTTGTGAGTAAAGTGACAAGGGGAGGGCTTGAGGTTATGCTAGTTGGTCTGAAAAAACAGTTTACCGGAAAAATCCATCCTATCTTTGAGCTGGGTTTTTAACATATTTTTAAAAAAAGCGTGAAAAACGTGATTTTAAGTCATTGATTTCAAAAACATAGGTTCTTATGGCGGATAAATCCTTTAGTTTTAGTCAGAGTACGTTGGAGTCGCTTGCCTCCCGTGTCATTGAACTTGCCAAGGCACGTGGAGCCAGTGCGGCCGAGGCAGAAGTGTCCGAGGGCTTAGGGCAGACCGTGACGGTGCGGCTTGCCGAGGTAGAGACCATTGAATACAACCAGGACAAGGGTGTCGGGGTAACGGTATACCTAGGTCAGAAAAAAGGTCATGCCAGTACCTCCGATTTCTCTGAGCAGGCACTGGCAGATACGGTACAGGCGGCATTGGATATTGCCCGCTATACCGCAGAGGACCCTTGTGCCGGTTTGGCCGATGCGCGTCTATTAGCTACCCAGCAGCTTGACCTGGATTTATACCACCCCTGGGATGTTTCGGTGGAGCAGGCCATCAGCCTGGCTGAACGTTGCGAAAGTGCCGCGCGGGCAGTGGATGTACGCATCACTAATTCGGAAGGGGCATCGGTTTCTTCGCAAGCCAGCCACTTCGCCTATGCCAATAGCCATGGTTTTATTGGTGGTTTCCCCAGTAGCCGCCACAGTATTTCGGCGGCGGTCGTCGCCGAGCACAACGGCGATATGCAGCGCGACTACTGGTATTCCTCAGCACGACACTATGAAGATTTGGAGGCGGTTGAAGCAATTGGTCGGATAGCAGGTGAACGTAGCGTGCGTCGTCTGGGCGGGCGGCAGTTGAAAACTGGACACTATCCGGTTTTATTTGAAGCTCCCGTTGCTTCTTCCTTAATTGGCCATCTCATCGCGGCCATCAGTGGTGGCAGCCTGTATCGGCAGTCTTCATTTTTGTTAGATACGCTTGGTCAGCAGGTGATGGCCAGCAAGGTTTCTATCGATGAAGACCCGTTTTTATTACGCGGTTTAGGCAGTAGCCCATTTGATAACGAGGGGGTGGCTACCCAGGCGCGCAGATTGGTAGATAAAGGTGTCTTACAGGGTTATGTGCTGGGAAGTTATTCCGCGCGTAAGCTGGGGCTGCAAACTACTGGTAATGCTGGCGGTACGCATAATCTGATGGTGCATTCTACCGGTGAAAGCTTTACGCAATTATTGGCGAAAATGGGTAGTGGACTATTGGTCACCGAGTTGTTGGGGCATGGTGTGAATATGGTAACGGGTGATTATTCACGTGGGGCAGCGGGTTTTTGGGTCGAGAATGGGGTGATTGCTTATCCTGTTGAAGAGATCACTATTGCCGGTAATTTGCGAGAGATGTTCATGCAGATTGAGGCGGTTGGTAATGACGTGCTGGTGCGCGGAGCCAAACAGATGGGTTCGCTGTTAATCGGGTCGATGATGGTAGCGGGCGAGGAATAATATAGAGCTTTTAGAGCCGCGGTTCTTATCAGCACAGACGATGTGTGGCCAGGCTGCACATCGTTTTTTTATGGATGCGGACAGGATGACGGAAGATTTATTTGCTGCGTTGGAACCTGATACTCCCTGGTCGGAACCTTTGGCTGAGGGTTGCGTATTACTGCACCACTTTGCCGCAGAGGCTGCATCTTCTATCTGGCAACTATTACCAAGCGTGTTGCAACAGGCGCCACTACGGCAGATGGTGACCCCGGGTGGGCTGGCGATGTCGGTACGTAGCAGCAGCTGTGGTCATTGGGGTTGGGTGTCTGATCGTCGTGGCTATCGATATACCCGACATGATCCACAAAGCGGCTTGTCCTGGCCTGCGCTGCCTTCCGCTTGGGTGCAGCTGGCGCAGCAGGCGGCCAAGCAAGCCGGGGTTAGCGATTTTGTAGCGGATAGTTGTCTGATTAATTGCTATACGCCCGGGGCAAAAATGTCGCTGCATCAGGATAAAGACGAGCAGGACTTTAGCGCGCCTATTGTTTCCTTATCATTGGGCTTGGCAGCGGTATTTTTATTAGGCGGTAAACAAAGAGTAGATAAAGTCAGCAAGATTATCTTGAGTCATGGTGATGTTTTGATTTTGGGTGGCCCAGCCCGCTTGCGTTTCCATGGGGTAGCGACGGTGTCTGCGGGGAATCATCCCTTAGTCGGTGGCCAACGATTTAATCTCACTTTCCGAAAGGCAGGCTAGGCAATGTCAGGTTGTACTTTATCGCTTGATCTGACGCTGCCCGAGGATTTTCGAGTAGACGACGTCTTAGTGTTTCACCGTCGAGATGCCCAACAACTGGCGGAACGGGTAGAGCCGCAGGCTTTACACAAAGGATTGCTCTGGCAAGGCTTGCCTGCTTGTTTGTCCATTCACTTTCTGCCGGGCCAGGCTCATGTGCAGTTAGCTTTAGATGGTGAGCCTAGCGAAGATAGCGCCATAGCGCTCAAACAAATGGTGATCCGCCTATTAGGCCTGCTTCAGCCAGTTGCCGAGTTTGCACGCTGCTACCAGCAGCACTCGCTGTTGGGGCCCTTATTGGCGCAACGGCCGGGTCTGCGCGTCCCCCAGACCGCTACCCCATTTGAAGCGCTGGTATGGGCAATCAGCGGGCAACAAATCAGTGTGCATGCGGCCGTCTCTTTACGTCGCAAGATGATTCTGGCGGTAGCATGCCGCCACTCCAGTGGTTTGTATTGCTATCCGACGGCAGCCCAGCTGCTGGCTTTACCGCCGCAGACCTTGGGTGAGGCGGGCTTTTCCCGTGCTAAAAGTGCCAGTATTTTGTTGCTAAGCGAGCAGGTCGTCAGTGGGCAACTACCACTAGATAGCTGGTTGCAGACAGTGCCGGTTGTTGAGATTAGCAGCCAATTGCTAAGCCTTCGTGGTATTGGCCCCTGGACAGTGAGTTACGCACTATTGCGCGCTTATAGTTGGCTGGATGGCTCTTTAGATGGCGATGTGGCGGTGCGTCGCAATTTACAGCGTCTATTACAGCGTCCTGACAAAATTTCTCAGGAAGAAGCGCGACAATGGCTATTATCGTTTAGCCCATGGCGAGCATTGGTGGCGGCTCATCTATGGGCACTGCAGACGGCAGAAGGCTATTAAGCTTGATTTGAATGCATAGATTAGAAGCTGTGTTGAAATTGGAATGAAGAGCCCCTGAGCCCAGGCGTGCCGACGCAGACAGTACCAGTGGTACGACGCTGGATCAGGGGTCTGTTAGCGGCTCTTAAAGGACGCGGTTTTTCCTAACGCACTTTGACAGTACAAGTCGTACCCGCCACCAGAATTTGCCCACTCGGTAGCTTGTCCAGCGCAATGCGTACTGGGATGCGTTGGGCCAGGCGCACCCAGTTGAAAGTGGGATTAACATCGGCAAGCAGTTCGCGACCCGTACCGGCATCGCGATTAGTGATGCCGCGTGCAATGCTGACGATATGACCTTGTAGACGGGTGTTGCCACTCAACAGGATGATGTCGACCTTGGCTCCAGCGCGGAGCAAGGGCAGCTTGGTTTCTTCAAAATAGCCTTCGACATAGAAAGACTGGCTGTCGAGCAGCGCCAGCTTCGCGGCACCAACAGCGGCGAAATCACCAATATGCACATTCAAATTACTGACATAACCCGCTACCGGAGCACGAACCACCGTGCGCTGTAGATTAAGCTGCGCCAGATCACGGGCCGCCAATGCAGCCTGATATTGGGCGCCGGCGCTGGCAGCGGCAAAGCTAGCAGTCTCGCGGTTCTCTGCCGATACCACCGCATTATCTACCGCATTGCGCCGCGCGGCTTCGCTGCTGCGTCGGCTTTTTTCCGTCTTGTAGTTATCCAGATTGGCATTAGCCTGGGCTAGTGCGGCAATGTAGCGGCTATTGTCGATGACGAACAGGATGTCGCCCTTGCGCACCAGTTGATTATCTTTCACCGCCACCTGAGTGACGATGCCGGAGACATCGGCGGCGATATTGACCACATCAGCACGTACGCGACCATCACGCGTCCACGGCGAGTACATATAGTGATCCCAGAGCGCTTTTCCCAGCCAGATGGCGAGGGCAAGCAGTAATAAGGTAATGAGGTAACGAACCAGCAGTTGCAAACGCATAACACACTTCCGCAAGAATTTAACGATAAACGTAGAGCGCCAGACTGCTGAAAATGCAGCCTAACAGGCTAAGGCGAAACAGGGCGGGATGCCATAATCGACGGTAGATACCCAAATGACCTAGCAACCAGTCCAAACCCGCTTGCAGCAGCAGGCTGAACAAAAAGATGGGGAGTAAAGACGGCATTAGCACGCCAAGTAGGGCGATTTCACGCGGCATGAGGGTTTCCTTCGGTCGTCACGACGGCAGTCTGATTAGCAATGTCCAGCAGCGAGGTATAGATCAGGTGCAGTTCGATCAGCGTCTGACGCAGTTGTGCCGCCTGTTCAGCCTGGGCTTGCGCTAATACCTGGCGCAATTGTGGCCCAGTTTGTTCCAGCGCGTAGATGGTGAGCTGTAACTGCCGACTGCTGGGGTTTTGAAAATACAGCGCCAGTTGTTGCAATGCAGTGCTTAAGCCTGCATTGCACGCCACCAGTTGTGGCTGGGTCTGCAGGGTGCGCAGATTGATGACCGATAAGCCTAGTTCCAGCAAGGTAACGGCTTGGCCGACGATGATCTCTACTTGGGCCGCTTGTGCGGCGCTGCTGCTGTTGAGCTGGTTAAGCAGATCGCGGATACGGTTTTGATAACGCTGTTTCAGATGCGGCAGCTTGGCATGACAGGCTCGCAGAGCTTCGCGCCAGAGTTCGGCGGCGATATGACGTGGCGAGCCCATGGTGTGACTGGGCAGAATAAGCATGAAGAACAGTGCCGACAGGCCCAGGCCAAGAATGCGGGCCATGCTGCCATTCAAAAATGCCACCACATCATAGTTCATGATGTTTTCCGGATTGACCGCCTGCACCACCATCAGCGCCATGCCAGAACCCATGCCAGCAAAACGCGGCCAGCATTTCAGATAACAGGACAGCGCCAAAAAGGGCAGCATACCCAGAACCAGCATGGCAAAGCCATCGCCCTGATTGAGCACATGGAAGGTACAGATATACGCCAGCGGCGCACCCAGAATAAACCCCTGCAGGATTTGCTTGACCATCACCGTGGGCTTGGGTGCAGAGGCCGCCAAGCCACAAAAAATGGTGGCAATCAGCACGGCATCCAGCCCGCTGGGCCAGGCCAGCCAGTACCAGGCGAAGGAAAGCGTAGACAGGCTCAGTGCGGTACGCAAGCCGCTGGCCAGCACAATCGGCCCGGGGGTGAGGGGAGTGTAGCTGGCCAGTGCTTGAATCTGTTGTGGATTCTGAGTGGCAAAGCCGTGGTAAACACTGCTGAACGCGTGCATTTCTTCGATAAAGCGGGTCAGCAGATCACAAGCAGTGTCGAAATCCACCTGCCAGCGCTGCGCTTGTGGCGTATCCAGCAAGGTCTGCTGCACAACGGCCAGCTGTTGTTCCCAGCCAGCACGTAATTGCGCCAGCCGCTGTACCGTGCCTTTAGCCGCCGCCGCGGTACGAGCCGGCCCTTGTTCATCACTTAAGGCCGCCGCAATGCTATCGAATAGCGCTTGTAATAGTGCCGGTAACGGCGAGTCCGGCTGCTGTCGCAGTCGCTTGCCTTGCCGTTGCAGGGTATGAAAGGTGGTCAGCGCCGCCATAAACGTGGCATTGAAAGCGTGCAGTTGCTGGCTGCGGGAGCGCACATGGCCAGCTTCGAAAAAGGCGGTGGCACGACCGGCCTCCAGGGCGGCGATATCGGCGGCAAACTTCAGTTGATGATGCTCCAGATGGTGCGGATTAAGCTTATGCAGCAGGCCATCCTGACACAGGCTGACAAAGCTCAGATAGCGGCTACGCACATTGTCTACCACCAGGTCTCCCTGATGGCGCGGAAACAGCGCATCATTAACGATGGCACAACAAAGCAGGCCCAAGGAGATTTCACTTACACGGGTTACTGCAATATCAAATACCGCCAGCGGGTGATTAAGTGCTGGCAAAGCGATGATACAAGCGGTATAGCCAGCCAGCACAAAGCCGTAAGAGCGTGAGTTACGCAATAGCGTGGCACCACTGGCGCATAAGCCCACCCACAACGATAGGGCGACCAGAAGCAAAATAGGCTCAGAGGCCATCATGCCAATCAGTACCAGTGCCGCCACACTGCCCAACAGCGTGCCTAACAGTCGATAGGCGCTTTTCTCCAACACCATGCCGCTGCGTGGAAAGCTAACGATAAATACCGTCATCATCGCCGTGCTGGGCGAACCGAGATTAAAACGAAACGCCAACCACAGCGCGGCAAAGCCAGCCAGCAGAGTCTTGATGACAAAAATGGCATTCTCACCCTCGGTGCTGAGCCAGTCCTGCCAGCTTGCGCGGACTTGCTGCGGCCATTTCAGCGTACGACTATTCAGGCTGTTCATCATTCACTGCGCCTGCCAGAGTGTTTAGATTGTGTAACTGCCGTTGATAGAAATCTTCCTGCTGGCGTATCTCTTCGGGACTAAAGCCCGCCAACAGCTCGCGCAACTTATGCCAGACGGCGGGCATCACCTGGCTAATCAGCTCCCGCCCAGCCGGGCGGAGGGTCACGACAACAGCACGCCGGTCATCGGCACTCGCGCTGCGGCTGATCAGGCCCTGTTTTTCCAGCTCGTTGCACACGCGGGTCATATTGGCCGGTTTTTGCGAACACGCTTCGGTCAGCTGGCCCGGACTGAGGCTTTCCTGTTCCGAGCCATACAGCACCGCCAGCACGATATAGCTGACTTCGCTCAGGCCGTACTGGCGCAGCACGGCATTGGAAATATCCTGAATCCGCTTCTGGATATGGTAGTTCAGCCGCGTGAGAGTAACCAATTGCAAGGGAAAATCCGGCACCCGTGTGCTCAGCGTCTGTAAACGTTTGCGGGTTTCGGCAAAATGGCTCATGGCTGTGCTCCTGCGCTCAGCTGCGCTTCACCCGGCACCTGTATGCCCCCGCCCAGCTCGGCCATCAGGCTGACAAAGCTATCTAGATTCTGACCATAACTCTGTAACAGCCGCTGTTGCGCCCCCAGTTGCAATAATCGCGCCTGCAACACCGCACCCTGATCACTTAAACCAGCCCGAAAAGCCTGTTGTGCCAGACTGAATTCGCGCTGAGTCGCCTGCTGCGACTGCTGGGCAAAAGCACATTGCTGATTGGCCGACTGCAGACGGGTAATCGCATCGGCTGTATCGCGCAAAGCCTTAAGTAAAGTAGCGTTATAGCTATCTACCGCCTGGTCGTAGCTGGCCGTTTGCACCCGTAATTGGCTGCGCAAGCGCCCCCCTTCAAAAACAGGCAGGCTGATGGCCGGAGCGATACCGCGAGTAGCCGTCGCAGCGGAAAGAAAATCGGCAAAACCGATGGAGGTAAAACCGGCAAAAGCCGTCAAATTGATATTGGGATAGAACGCGGCTTTGGCGACTTTGATTTTTGCCCCTTCCGCTTCCACCCGCCAGCGCTGCGCAATCAGATCCGGACGATAACCAAGCAACTGCGCCGGCAGCTGTGCTGGTTTGACCGGTAGGCTATCCAGCTTGACTTGAGGTCGCTGCAACGCCTGCCCGGCACGGGGGGGCTGGCCGCTGAGCACCGCTAATTGATTGCGTAATACCGTAATACGTTCTTGATGCTGCTCCAATTGTCCGTGGCTGGCGGGCAAACGGCCCAACCATTGCACCACTTCAGCTTCGGCAGCCAGTCCGGCTTGTTGACGTTGTCGGCTGATCTTCAGCAACTGCTGTTGTTGTGCCAACTGCTCTGTCACCAGATCCAGTTGCCGGTATTCCAGCGCTAACTGTATATAGCTGCGAATAATCGCTGTTTGCAGATTAAGCGTCGCCAGCCGCTGCTCGGCCGCAACCATTTGCGCCTCACTCAACGCCGCACGCAGCACCTCGCTTTGTTTACCCCATAAATCCAGATCATAACTAGCTTTCAGCGCCGCCTCATTATACCAGGCGAAATTACCAGCTTCCGGTGGCGGAATAAAATCGTTTTCCGAATAGCGCTCGCGTGTCAGCTTAACGTCAGCCCTCACTTGCGGTGCCTGAGCGGCGGCATGTACATCCGCCTGTGCCTGTGCCTGACGTAAACGTGCGGCAGCACTTTGCAATTGCGGATTATCCTGCAGCGCCTGGCTGAGCAAGGCATTGAGTTGCGGATCGTGCCATTGCTGCCACCAATCACCTTGTGGCCAGTCAAGCGGCAAGACATGACTACCGCTCAAGGTTTCGACATCGGCTAGTTGGGATTGCGGGGCAGCAATATCACTGAAATTGGCACAAGCACTGAGCGCCAGCAGCAAGCTAAGGCTGCTGACAACAAAAAACGGTTTCATGATGGGAATTGACGCTGGTCAAACGAAATAATGGCTGTATTTTATAACTGAATATTTCATTTGTAAAATAAATATTCGGCTATTCCCGCGCCTTCAGCGGAGTGCAAAGAAACGACTCACCACTTCCGCCAGCTTAAGCGGCTGCTCCCACTGCACCATATGACCGGCCCCGCTGATCGCTGTTTCCTGTAATTGCTTAAAACAGGCACGCCGTTCCGGCAGGGTATTCAACACCGTGCTGGCGATGGGATGATCCCACTCCTCGGTGCCTAATACCCAATGTACCGGCGCGGTAATCTGCCGCCAGCAGGCTTTGGCTTCCTCCAAGCGGTACAGAATGGGATTGCTCATTTTATGGCGCGGATCGGCGCGATAGCGCAACTGCCCGGCATCATCACAATGGGTAAGCTGCTCGGCCAGCCAGAGCGCGGCGGATAGCGGCAGATTCGGGCTACGCTCTATCAGCTTACTAGCCACTTCCGGCAGGCCAAGCAGGGGGGCAAAAGTAGGCGGCTGCTGCATTTCACGCAACCAGCGCGCATAACGGGCCGGTGCCTCTGTGGCTGGCGTAGCCGGCAAACCAAAACCTTCTACTAGCATCAACCGGGCCACCCGCTCCGGACGCACCCCGGCATAAATACCGGTAATCATCGCTCCCATGCTATGGCCTAGCACATTTACCGGCAGCTGCGGCGACAAATGTTGTAATAAGGCATCCAGATCAGCCAGATAATCTGCAGCATAGTAATTACCGTGATTCCAGGCACTATCCCCAAAGCCGCGCCAGTCCGGCGCCACGATATGCCACTGCTCAGGCAATGCATCCACCAACAGCTGAAAAGTAGCAGAACTATCCATCCAGCCATGCAACATCAGCAGCAAGGGGGCGTTAGGGTCACCCCAATGTCGCAACTGGTAAGCATGTTGGTTGAGTGTGACGCGGTGGGTGCCGCTGGATAAACGAATAGACATACAAAAGCTCCGTGTTATGAACGCTTGATGACAGAGCGCCACTTTATAGCGCGCCCCGTATCGGTTTTGCATTCATTTAACTTTAGCCTGTTGTTTTCGGCAAGAAATGGATTGAGTGACCTGTCTTGGCAACCGTAGACACGCTGTTTCTCATGCGTATTTCTATATTTTTACAGCGAGTGCCACTTTTCGTGCGTAGGCCGAATGGCCACTCATACTGATCGCACTGAACACGTTGACAAGGAGGGCGTGTCAGGCACGCATAATAACGTAAGCGTTCAACGGTACCACCTAGGCGATAAGGCTATTTTGCTGTCACGTCCCGTAAAGGCAATAATTCGTCTATCCGACTATTTGGCCAAGTTGGTAGCTTTGTGAGCGTGTCACGTAACCAG
>JACCFC020000039.1 GCA_020830965.2 Neisseriaceae bacterium TC5R-5 | reverse complement strand
ATAAGGCTCGTGAGAATGGGCTGACCGCGCAGGTGAACTGGGTGTTCTGAGCAAGCTGCTGGCCAGCCGAACCAATGCCGTTGACCGCTGAGGGTGAACGGCATTTTTTACCTCTCAACAGCACGCCATTATTTGGTAAGGCTCCAACGATCCGGTTGCGGTAGGGACGTAAGTTGCCTTACGCTCCTCGTGCAGATTTGTACCTGCTAGAAGCTTAGAGCCGCTAACAAACCCTTGATCCAGCGTTGCGTTGGCGCGCGCGTTGGCTCAGGTGCTCTTCGAGCTTTTGTTAGCGGCGCTTAATGACTAGCAATAACCGCTTATCAAAGCTTTCAGTGGGTTTATCTGGCATGTTGCTGGGCAATTAATTGATGAAAATGAGCGATGCCGTGTTCACTTACGCCGCTGCGTTGTGGGTCGACCATGATGCGTCCTTGGCCGCGATAGCCGCGTGAGTTCAGCCCGCGCTGCACACTCTCCACCAGTCGCAGGTCTTCTGGGCGGAAGACGTCGCGATACCAGTCCACCAGTGCTTGTTGTTCGCTAGTTAGTTCCTCGTTGAGAAAGTAAATATCGTAATGCTGCAAGGTGGTGGCGGCGTTGATCGGAAATTCATAGATGACGGTCATGAAGTCGGCACCGGGAGGCACATTAAACATGGTGCTGGGCCAACTCCAGAAGCCACTAAAGCTGGGATTTGTGATGGAGGGGTCAAGCTTGAATGAGCGTTCGGAGGATTTGGCCAGGCCAAATTGCAGCGTCCAGTTGCCGTGTAGGGTGTGGGTGTAGTGTTCCACTTGTACTGAGTCGGCAAAACCGGGATGGGCATTGGCGCAGTGATAGCATTCCATATAGTTGTCGACGATGGTTTTCCAGTTGGCCGGGGTTTCGGTACTGAAACGGGCACCCAGTTTGAGTTGATCAACCACCGGGCAGGCGGCACGCAGTTTTTCGGCGAGTCCGGGCAGTTGTTCGGCGACCGGGCCGGCTTGCGGGTTCATATTGATGAAGATAAAGCCGGCGTATTCTTCGACCAGTAAGGGCACCAGGCTGGCTTTGTCTTTGTCGAAGTGAGCGACCTGCTCGCAGTTACGGGCATGGGCTAGTTCGCCGTTGAGGCGGAACGCCCAGGCATGGTAGGGACAGGTGATGACGTTTTTGGCTTTGCCGCTACCTTGCAGTAGTTCGTGGCCTCGGTGCGGGCAGACATTGTAGAACGCACGCAGCACCTCATCGCGGCCGCGCACGACAATGAGGTTTTCGCCAATCACCTGGCGGGTGATGTAGTCGTTGGCGCTGGTCAGCTCGCTGCGATGGGCGACACAAAGCCAGTTATTGGCGAAGATTTTTTCTTTTTCGTGCTGATATACCGCTTCGCTAGTGTAGTACTCGGCGGGTAGCGTCCAGGCGTGTTCGTGGTTGGCGCAGAAGTCCGGGCTGAGTGGGCGGATGTGCTTGGGGGATAAGGTGCTCATGGGTTTTCTCCTGTGGAAGGGGTCATTGCGTAGTGCGCTGGCTGTTCCTTCAGTAAAGCGGGGCTGCGCGGTTCGTCCAGTAGGTGGCTGGGAATATGGCCGTAGTCTTGTCGCAGCCATTTCATCAGGCCATAGGCTTGGATGAGGATGATGAGGGCGAAGGGGATGGCGGTGACGATGACGGCGGTTTTCATGGTATTGAGTGGCACTTTGGCAAAGATCATCGCCAGCGGTACCAAGGTGAGCATGATGCACCAGAACAGCCTATCCAGCGGTGCCGGGTCTTGGCCTTCGGCCAAGTTGCGGGTACAGGTGGCCGAGACGGCATAGCCGACGGCATCCATGTGAGCGGCCAGAAAGATGGCCATTACCGCCAGAAAAAACGCCATCACTAAGCGGCCGGCCGGCAGGAGCGCCAGCAGTTGTGCAATGGCGACTTCGCCGCCTTGTTTGCCCAGGATGCCCGGCACGTCGACTAAGCCATGGATAAAACTGTGTACGCTGTAGCTTTCCAGTACGCCATACACAAACCAGATGCCGACGCAGCCACCGATAACCATGGCCAGCAGCACTTCACGGATGGTGCGGCCACGTGAGACGCGGGTGACAAATAAGGCGACGCCCGGCGCATAAGATATCCACCATAGCCAATAGAACACTGTCCATTCCCGGGTGAATTTGCCGTCGCCCAAGGGGTCGGTAAAGAGGCTCATATCGATGAAATGGGTCAGCATCAGTCCTAGGCTGGACAGGCCATTGCTGGTAATGAACTGGGTGGGGCCAAGTAGGTAGACATAGCTGGCTAGGAGCAGTACGCCCCAGCATACTAGTCGGCTTAGGCGCTGCATGCCGCTGTTCAGGCCGACATAGGAGGAGAGGGTGAAGAGTACCGACACCGATAGAATGATGATGACTTGGCTGCTGAAATTATTGGGCAGACCGGTGAGGAGCGATAGCAGCCTGGCAAAGGTGATCGCCGTGAGTACCAGCGAGATGGTGAGGGCGCCAAACATGCAGAGCATGAATAACAGGTCGACCAGGCGCCCTAGTGGGCCATTGGCTTTGACGCCAGTAATGGCTTCCATCATCGCGGCCAGGCTTAAGCCTTTGTTGCGACGTACGTGAAAGTGGTAGCACATTGCCACCGCGCCCACCGCGTAAATGGCCCAGGCGCTGATGCCGGAATGAAAGAAGGAGTAAGCAACGCTGTATTTGAGAGCCGCTTGTGAGGCTGGCGCCAGGTTCAGGCCAGGGGTTTGATAGTAGTAGGCCCAGTCCAGAAAGCCCCAGTATAAGGTGGAGGAGCCCAGGCCAGACATGATGAACATGAAGATCCAGCTGCTGGTGGCGTAATCCGGCTTGCCGCTGCCTAGGCGAATTTTGCCGTATTTGCTGCTGCTGAGCCAGATAACGAAGACGACGGCTGCAAAGGCAAACAGCAGTATCGGGGCCGCAAAAAGGCGCGTACACCAATACAGTATCTGATCGGCTTCGGTGATGGCGGCTTGGGGAAAGGCCGCCAGACTAGCTACCGCTAAAAAGATGATGAGCAGGCTGACTAGCGCGAGCGGTGTATCGCGCTTGCTTGGATGGGTAGGGTGCATGGTTTCTCCTCTGGCGAGTGGAGTAAGGCCCTATAGTGTTGTTATGTGTTGGCTTACTCGTCACGCTTGGTTGGCAATGTGGGCAAAAATGGTGATGGCTTTGAGCCGCGAATAAAACTCTCTGATCCAGCGTTGCGTCTGCTTGCCGTTGTCTGCTTCGGCGCGCTCTCTTCGAGGTTTTGTTAGCGGCTCTTCGTGATGTGGCCTTTCTGTTGGTAAGGTGAATGCCGGACGGTTTGCCCGGCAAGCCTTCTGATTTAAGCGTTTAGTGTTAACACGGCGTGGGCAATGGCGGTCCCCATTTCCTGGGTGCTGGCTGAGCCACCGATATCGGGTGTGCGTGGGCCGGTTTGCAGCACGTGTTCAATGGCCTGCACGATGGCATCGTGCGCGGCACGTTCGCCGAGGAAGTCCAGCAGCATCGCGCCCGACCAGATCATCGCGACCGGGTTGGCGATATTTTTGCCGTAGATATCGGGTGCTGAGCCATGCACCGGTTCGAACAAGGAAGGAAAGCGCCGTTCTGGATTGAGGTTGGCCGAAGGGGCGAGGCCCATGGTGCCGGTGCAGGCTGGCCCTAGGTCAGAGAGGATGTCACCAAACAGATTGGAGGCGACGACGACATCAAAGCGATCCGGTTGCAGTACAAAACGAGCAGCCAGGATGTCGATATGTTGTTTGTCCCAATGTACTGCTGGGTAGGCGCTGGCCATGGCGGCGACTCGTTCATCCCAATAGGGCATGCTCACCGCGATGCCATTGGATTTGGTAGCGGCGGTCAGGGTTTTGCGCTGACGGCTATTGGCCAGTTCGAACGCATATTTCAAGATGCGATCCACGCCATGGCGGGTGAACACGGCTTCTTGCAGTACCAGTTCGCGGTCAGTGTCGGCGAACATTTTGCCGCCTATCGAGCTGTATTCGCCTTCGGTATTTTCGCGCACTACGTAAAAGTCGATATCGCCGGCCTGACGCCCCGCCAGTGGACAAGGTACGCCGGGCAGTAAGCGTACTGGACGCAGATTGACGTATTGATCAAAGGTGCGCCGAAACTGTAATAAAGAGCCCCATAGCGAGATATGGTCAGGCACTTTATCTGGCAGACCTACTGCACCGAAATAGATGGCGTCAACATCACGCAAGGTGTCACACCAGTTGTCGGGCATCATCTGGCCGTGGCTGAGGTAGTAGTCACAGCTGGGCCAGTCAAAGTGGCTGACTTCCAGCGTAATGCCAAATTTTTCTGCTGCGGTGCGTAGTACTCGCAGCCCTTCGGGCATCACTTCTTTCCCGATACCATCACCGGCCAGGGCGGCAATGCGGTAGGGGGTACGCCTGCTGGTTTCCATACAGCTTCCTTTTTGTTGAATGCTTGCTAGCATGCCGCAAAACGTTCTGCTAATAATTACTGCTTTCGTGCATACATAAGATATCAATCGTGAACAATCATCATCCACAATTGGACGATTTGCGTGTGTTCTGTTTGGTGGCACGTCGTGCCGGTTTTGCAATGGTGGCGGAGGAGTTGGGGGCGTCGCCGGCTTATGTCAGCAAACGGATTCGTGTGCTGGAGCAAACCCTGGGGGTGAAGCTATTGCATCGTACTACCCGGCGGGTGGCTATTACCGAGGATGGCGAGCGTGTTTACCGCTGGGCGCAACGCATCTTGGCCGATGTCGATCATCTGGTGGATGAGGTGTCGGAGATTAGTCAGCAACCGCGTGGGCTGATCCGTATCAGCAGTAGTTTCGGTTTTGGCCGTCATCATGTCGCCCCGATTATTTCCCGCCTGGCGGTGCACTATCCACAATTAGAGGTGCGTTTTGATGTGTTCGATAAGCTGGTGGATCTGGCCGCAGAAGGCATTGATCTGGATATCCGCATCGGTAATGAAATTGCTCCGCAATTGCTGGCGCGCAAGCTGGCGGCTAATCGTCGCATTTTGTGCGCTTCTCCAGCGTATCTGGCGCGGCGTGGGGTGCCGAATAGTCTGGAGGACTTGGCCGGTCATGATTGTCTGGTGATCAAGGAGCGCGACCATCCGTTTGGCTTGTGGCGTTTGGCGAGTGCCAGTGGCGATGAAACGGTAAAAGTGACTGGCTCATTGGCTTCTAATCATGGTGAGATCGTGCATCAGTGGGCGCTGGACGGGCATGGCATTATGCTGCGTTCTTTGTGGGATGTGGGGCAGGCGCTGCATAGCGGGCAGTTGCGACAAGTGTTGCCGGACTACCGGCAGGAGGCGGATATCTGGGCGGTGTACCCGGCGCGCTTGTCCAGCTCAGCCAAGCTGCGGGTGTGTGTAGAGTTCTTTGAGCAGCATTTTCAGCAGATGCGTTTTTTCCCCTAGGGTGTGCCCCAGCGATGGTGTACCAGATCGCGCAGCAGAAAACGATTGGGGTGAATGGCCTGCATCAAGCTATGGCTGAGCGGTGCCGGTTCGTTTTCTAGCAGCGCAGCCAGAATCTCACCGGAGAGCGGTGCGCTGATCAAACCGCGTGAGCCGTGCGCGGTATTGATATATAAGCCGCTAAGCCAAGGGGCAATGCGATTTGCTGCAGGTTTAATGCCGTGATACATGCTTTGATAGTAAGCCAGAAAATCAGCCGGGGCGGTGAGCGGGCCAATCAGCGGCAGGTAGTCCGGGCTGCTGCAGCGTAGTGCGCTGCGGCCGGTAAGCTCGTGATTTTCTGCCGATAGAGTCGAGTGCAGACTGGGGGCCAACTGCGCAAGCATCTGCAGGTTTTGCTGGTGATCGGCCGCTTGTATGCTCAGGTCTGTGCTGGCTTGAAAGGTGGCCCCCAAGCAGTGTTGTTGGTGGCGGGCCGGTGCGATATAGCCATCGCTGCACAATACCGTTTGTAGCGCGGCACTCTGCACAGTGCTGCGAAGCAGGGTGATTTGGCCACGGGTGATCTGCAAGGGTAGATGGCCGGTGGCGTCGAAGCTGGCGGCTTCGCCGGCATTGGTCAGTATCAGTACAGCGGCGCGTCTGCTTGTACCATCCTGCTCATGTACCTGCCAAAGTTGTTGCTGCTGCTCGTAATGGAATCCGCTGATGGTGCAATCGGTTTGTAGCTGGATACCGGGGTGTTCTAGCAGTTTGTTTACCAGGGCCGGTGGATGTACCCAGCCGCCTTGCGGAAAAAATAGGCCACCTTGTGTCAGTGCGATACCGGCCAGCTTGCTGGCCTCGCTGGCATCTACGGGCCGCATCAGATCATGGGCTAGGCCAAGCGCGGCTAGCTTGGCCTGTTTCTGAGCTTCTGCCGGCTGATGCGCCAATTGCAGTACGCCACAGGCTTGCCAGCTGTCTTCTGCTTGCGGTAGTAACTGTCGCAATAAGCGCAAGCTGTAGCCGTAGCCGGATAGAATCAACTGGGTTTGGGCGGTGAAGTGGGCGGATAGCTTGGTATACAGCATACCTTGCGGATTGCCCGAAGCGGCTGCCGCAGCTTGCGGCAAACGTTCCAGCACCGTTACCTGCCAACCGCGTCGAGCTAAGCTGTAAGCCGTGGCGGCACCAGCAATACCCGCGCCGATAACAATCGCGCTGCGCTCGCCGCTGTGTGTTGGCGGGCGGGCAAACCATGGTGGCTGCCAGTGGCTGGCAGGGAGCTGGGCCAGATGGCCATGGCTCATTTCGCGCTTGCGACCAAAACCGGGGCTTTTTTGTACATGGAAGCCGGCTTCGGCCAAGCCGCGTCGTACCGTGCCGGCGCTGGTGAAAGTGGCAAACGTGCCGCCGGGAACCGATAAGCGCGCCATTTGTTGAAACAAAGGCAGTTGCCACATATCGGGATTTTTGGCCGGGGCAAAGCCATCAAGAAACCAGGCGTCGACACGGGCATCCAGTTCCGGCAGCCGTTCCAACACGTCACCAATGAGCAGGGTAAGTGTGATACGACCATCTGCCAGGAGTAGGCGCTGCCAGCCGGGGGCGAGTAGCTGGTATTGGGCAATCAGTTCTTGTGCCAGTATTTGCAGGCTGGGCCAGAGGGCTAGTGCCTGTTGCATATCAGCCGGGCTTAGCGGGTGTTTTTCCACGCTGACAAAGTGTAGCCGGGTACTGGCCGGTGCATATTGGATAAAGCAGGCCGCGGCGCACAGGAAATTCAAACCGCTGCCAAAGCCGGTTTCTGCAATGCAAAATCGACCATGCTCGGGGAGCGCAGTAAAGCGTTCGATAAGTTGGTTGTGCTGAATAAAAACGTAATGACTTTCGGCCAGGCCGCTATCGCTGGAGAAATAGACATCGTCAAACTCAGTGGAAAATGGCTGTCCGTTTTGCCAGCGTATCGGGGCGTAGGGGGGCATGTGGTCTTTAACTTAGGGAGGACAGTGCTGCAGCCAGCGTTGCTTGGTTCAGATTGGGTAGGCTTAGTCGTTGCGCGGTGCTTAATAGTGGGTAATGTTTGTCCATTGAGCGGTAATACAGCGGGTCGTAATGCTGTGTTAACAACTCGGCGACTAGTTCTGCGAAATGACCGGCATGAATCATCGCGTTCCAGCGGTTTAAGGTGTCGTTGGAGTGCAAGGCTTTGAGAAAAGAAAGCTGCTGTATCAGCCGTTGTGGATCTTGCAGATAGAAATCGTAATCTTCCAGTAAAAAGTGTATGCGTTCCGCAATAGGGACTTCCACGATGAGGCAAGGACTGTGATGCATTTGCTGGAAAAGGGCGCCGGGCAGGCTGATAAAGCCTAGTTTTTTACTTTCGGCTTCGATAAAAATCGGCTGTGCCGGATCAAACTGTTTTAGCTGTTGCAGTAACAGGCTGTCGAACCATTTTTGTGGCGGTTGTGGCGCATCGGGCAAGCGCCCGAGTACCGAGCCGCGGTGGCTGGCCAGTTGTTCCAAATCTAGTACTTGCTGGCCAGCTTGTTGCAATGCTTGTAGCAGGCGGCTTTTGCCAGAGCCGGTTGGGCCGCAAACCACTTTAAACTGCAACTGGGTGGGTAATTGCTCCAGTTGTTGTAATACTTCGCGTCGATAGGCTTTGTAGCCGCCAGCTAATTGATGGCTGTGCCAGCCTATTTGCGCAAATATTGTGGCCATCGCAGCAGAGCGCTGCCCCCCGCGCCAGCAATAAATTAAAGGCTTCCAGGATTTAGGCCGTTGCGCAAAGCGGGTTTCCAAGTAATAGGCAATATTTTTGGCAACCAGAGCTGCACCGACTTTGCGCGCGGCAAATGGGGAAACCTGCTTGTATAAAGTGCCAACGCGCACTCGTTCTGCATCGTCCAGGACCGGGCAGTTTATCGCCGCTGGGATATGGTCTTCGGCAAATTCTGCTGGAGAGCGTACATCAATAATTTCATCAAATTGATCTAGCTGTGAAACTTGGGCGACCTTGAAAAGCATGGTGATGGGTAGAGTCCGGAATGGCTAGCAGCGATGGCCGCAATTATATAGCCTAGCTTGCATATGGCTATGGTTTTATCGTTTCAGCGGGTGCTGAGTGAATAATGCTTGCTGAGTGCAGATTGGTGTCGATTTGCTTTGTTTCAGCAAATTGCTGATAATGTATTGGCAAATTGCTGGAGGTGAATGAGATGGGTATACCGGTTTTCAAATTGCAGACGAATGAGCCGCGCCCAGTACGCTATGGCAGTAGCGCGCGTCTGGCCGAGCTTTCCAAGCTGGTGGGCAAGACACTCCATTCTGAGCTTGAGCTTGCCAATTATGTTTCCAATGGCATTACGCCAGACATCATCGGAAATCTAGCAACTGAAGGCTTGACTCGCAAAGAGCTCGCTTTCGTGATTCCAGAGCGCACGCTGACACACCGTATCCAGAAAGGTGAGCTGCTGAGCCGTGACGAATCTGAGCGCGGTATCCGTCTGGCCAATCTATTGCTGCTTGCCGAGCAGGTATTAGGCGATAAGAAACTCGCGACAGAGTGGCTAAGGCAGACAAAGAAGCGTTTTGATGGCGCCACACCGCTAGAGACGGCCAAAACAGAGCAGGGTGCACGCTTAGTAGAGGCTTTGTTATTTCAGATAGATGAGGGCTATGTTGCATGATTGCATGGCGAATCAGTCATTACGCTGATTTGAAGGGCTTGGGTGGGCAAATCGTAGGTGGACGATGGCATAGCGCCGGTCACCCCATTGTCTATCTTGCCGACCATGCGGCCAGTGCCATGCTGGAAATGCTGGTACACAGCGAGCTAAGCAAATTGCCAGCCAACTTTCCTTTACTGAAAGTGAGTTTTCCGGACCACTGTGTGATGGAGTTGGATGTTGATGCGCTCAATCCTGGTTGGCAGAACCATCTTGAGGAAACGCAGTATATTGGTGACCGTTGGCTGTCTTTGGCCTCTTCCGCCATCCTGAAAGTCCCTAGTGCGCTCGCTGTAGATGGTTACAATTTTCTCTTGAATCCTTTGCATCAAGATGCACATCTTTGCCGGATAGAGCAAGTCATCACGGCGCCTTTGGATGGCAGATTGCGTTGAAGTATCTCCTTGGCTTTGATCAGCCAATAAAACAGTGGTATCCCTACCCGGCGTCGGGTTTAAGAGTCGCTAACAAAATCCCTGATCCAGCGTTGCGCCTCCTTGTCGTACTACTTGTACTGTCTGCTATAGATGGCATGGGTGGTTGGCCGTGTCAGCAACTGCGCGTCTGAGCCTGCAAAAACTTGGGCCGCCGTGTTACACGGCAGCCCGGTGTGTTAAGAACAGGTGCTTAAGGTGCCGGGTTGGGCTGGCGGGCATGTAACTGGTCAATCGCGGCTTCCAGCTCCGGACTGATCGTCAGGTGGACGCTAGCGATGTTTTCCTGTAGCTGGGCCAGACTGGTGGCACCGATCAGATTACTGTTCACAAACGGGCGCTGATTCACCCAGGCCAAGGCCATTTGTGCGGGTTTCATATCATATTCGCGGGCCAGGGCAATATAGTCAGCCGCAATGGCGTCTACCTGTGGATTGCTGTAGCGGGTAAAGCGGCCGAATACCGTCAGGCGCGAGCCTTCGGGGCGGGCACTCGCCAGATATTTGCCACTAAGTATGCCCATGGCTAATGGCGAATAAGCGAGCAGGCCGATTTTCTCACGGTGGCTGAATTCGGACAGGCCGGTTTCATATTGACGGTTCAACAGATTGTAAGCGTTCTGAATGCAGGCAATGCGCGGCAGCTGGCTGGTTTCGGCGTGTTGCAGAAATTTCGCTACGCCCCAGGGCGTTTCGTTGGAAACACCGATGTGGCGCACCTTGCCCTGGCGGATAAAGTCTTGCAGCACCGCCAGTGTTTCCTCAATCGGTACGGTATCGGGCTCTCCTGCCCAAGGGTAGACCATGTCGCCAAAGATATTGGTATTACGGTCTGGCCAGTGCAACTGATAGAGGTCGAGGTAATCGGTTTGTAGGCGTTTCAGGCTGCTTTCCAGCGCGGCCGTGAGGTTTTTTCTATCCAGACGGGTATGACCATCGCGGATATGTTTCGGTCGTTGCGGTTTGTCGCTGGGACCGGTGACTTTGCTGGCTAAAATAATATCGTGGCGGCGTTTGGTTTTGGCCAGCCAACTGCCGATATAGCTTTCCGTGCGCCCCTGGGTTTCTGCCTTGGGGGGTACCGGGTACATTTCGGCGGTATCGACTAGGGTGACGCCCTGTTCTAGTGCAAAATCGAGTTGCTGATGCGCTTCGGCTTCGCTGTTTTGTTCGCCCCATGTCATCGTCCCCAAGCCTATCAGGCTCACTTCAAGATCGGTATGACCAAGTTTGCGGTATTGCATTAATGTTTGCTCCGAGTGAGTTGAATAGGAAAACAGCAGGCACAATATCGCAAAACCCAAGGTGTTAGCCAGATGTAATAACAGCCGTTAACGATTACAGCAGAGGCAGACAAAGGCAGCCTTGGTTTACAATACCCCGTTTTGTTTTTTTTAACTGCCAGAGATAGAGGAACAACATGAAAATCGCTATTTTGCCGGGTGATGGTATCGGCCCAGAAATTATCGCTCAGGCGCAGCAGGTATTAGAGGTGTTGCGTCAAGAGGGTTTGGCGATTGAAACCGAGCAGGCGCCATTGGGTGGTGCGGCTTATGATGCGTTTGGCCAGCCCTATCCGGAATTTACCCAGAAGCTGTGTCGTGAAGCCGATGCAGTCTTGCTGGGGGCAGTAGGGGGGCCGGCTTATGATCAGTTGGAGCGGCCTTTGCGCCCGGAACGCGGTTTGCTGGCGATTCGCAAGGATTTGAACTTGTTTGCCAATTTGCGCCCGGCCATTTTATATCCGGAACTGGCCAATGCTTCGACGCTGAAGCCGGAAGTGGTGTCTGGCTTGGATATCATGATCGTGCGTGAATTGACCGGTGACATCTATTTTGGTCAGCCGCGTGGCATGGGTGTGAATGCGCAGGGCGAGCGCGAAGCCTATAACACCATGCGTTATAGTGAGAGTGAGGTGCGACGTATTGCGCATGTGGCATTCGGCATTGCGCTGAAGCGCAACAAGAAGCTGTGTTCGGTGGACAAGGCCAATGTGTTGGAGACGACTGAATTCTGGAAAGAAATCATGAATGATGTGGCCAAGGAATACCTACAGGTCGAATTGAGCCATATGTATGTCGATAATGCTGCAATGCAGTTGGTGCGTTACCCCAAGCAGTTTGATGTGATGGTGACCGGAAATATCTTTGGCGATATTTTGTCGGATCAGGCTTCTATGCTGACTGGCTCTATCGGTATGTTACCGTCGGCCTCGCTGGATCAGAATAATAAGGGCTTGTATGAGCCCTCACATGGTTCGGCTCCAGATATTGCTGGTAAAGACCTGGCTAATCCGCTGGCGACTATTTTGTCGACGGCGATGATGCTGCGTTACAGCTTTGGTCTTGAAGCGGAAGCCCTGCGTGTGGAGAAGGCGGTGAAGACAGTATTGGCGCAAGGTTATCGTACTGGCGATATTTATGAAGCGGGTTGCCAGAAGGTGAGTTGCTCGGCAATGGGGGCGGCGGTAGTGGCTGCTTTATAAGACTAAACCGATAAAGGCTTGCAGCGCTGCTTATTGCGCTGCACAATCCAATCTCTACATAGATTATTGAGTAAATCAGGAGCACGAGGATGCGAGTAGGTTTTGTCGGCTGGCGTGGCATGGTGGGTTCCGTGCTGATGCAGCGTATGCGGGAAGAACAGGATTTTGCAGTAATTGATGAGCCGGTATTTTTCACCACTTCCAATGTTGGTGGTCAGGCTCCGGCAATTGGTCGTGAGGTGGCTGCATTACAGGACGCAAAAAACATTACGGCCTTGAAGGCGATGGATGTGATTGTGACCTGTCAGGGTGGTGACTACACCAATGAAGTGTACCCACAGCTACGTGCAGCGGGTTGGGCGGGCTACTGGGTTGATGCTGCCTCAGCGCTACGCATGGACGACGATGCCATTATTATTCTCGATCCGGTCAACAAGACCGTCATTGAGCAGGGCTTGGCGCGCGGTGTGAAGAATTATATCGGCGGCAACTGTACCGTCTCGTTGATGTTGATGGCCTTAGGCGGCTTATTCCAGAACGATTTGGTGGAGTGGGTCAGCGCGATGACCTATCAGGCGGCATCTGGTGCCGGGGCGCAGAATATGCGCGAATTATTGTCTGGTATGGGTGCCATTCATGGTCAGGTATCTGGCTTATTGGCTGATCCGGCCTCGGCGATTTTGGAGATTGATCGCCAGGTGGCTGACTTTCTGCGTAGTGATGACTTTCCTAGTCAAAATTTTGGAGTGCCACTGGCAGGCAGCCTGATTCCATGGATCGATAAAGACTTGGGTAATGGTCAGTCCAAAGAAGAATGGAAAGCGGCAGTCGAGACTAACAAGATTCTGGGGCGTGAGACGAATCCCTTGCTGGTGGATGGTTTATGTGTGCGTGTCGGTGCCATGCGCTGCCATAGTCAGGCACTGACCATCAAAATGAAGCGTGATATACCGCTGGCCGATGTTGAAGCGCTGCTGGCGGCGGCTAATCCTTGGGCTAAAGTAATCCCGAATACCCGCGAGGCGTCTATGCAGCAACTGACGCCAGCGGCAGTAACCGGAACCTTGAATACACCGGTTGGCCGTTTACGTAAATTGGCGATGGGTGGCGAATATCTGTCGGCCTTTACTGTTGGCGACCAATTATTATGGGGTGCTGCCGAACCCTTGCGCCGCATGCTGCGTCTGTTGATTGAGCGTTAAGCGCTGGCCAGTCCATACCCTAAGGGCACTACGGTGCCCTTGTTGTTTTTATAAAGGAATAATTCATGTCGAATGAGACACAGTTGGCGGTAGTGGGAGCAAGCAGCCTGGTAGGTCAGGCAGTGCTAGAGTTGTTGGCTGAGCACAAATTGCCGCTCGCACGCGTGTTTGCGGTAGATGTCGCAGATAAAGCCGGTGAAACCGTCGCTTATGGCAATCTGGAACTGGATATGCACGCGTTGGAAGCCTTTGATTTTGAGCAGGTCAGCATCGTGATTTTTGCTGCCGGTAGTGAGTTGGCGCGCGAATTCGTACCCCAAGCCCAAGCGGCTGGCGCGGCAGTGGTAGATTTCAGCTCAGCTTTCCGTCTAGATGAGCAGGTACCGTTAATTGTGCCGGGTATCAATAGCGAGCAATTGGCCGATGCGGCCGGCTTGGTGGCGGTACCTAACTGCACGGTGACACCGCTTGTCCTAGCGTTGGCCCCATTGCGTGCTCTGGGTATGCAACGACTAACAGTGACGACTTATCAGGCGGTATCCGGTTCGGGCCAGGCAGCGATGGAGGAGTTGGCCGAACAGACTACCGCCTTATTCTCGCACCGTGACACTGAAGTGAAGGTTTACCCCAAGCGTATTGCCTTTAATGTGCTGCCGCAGATTGGCGAGCTGGATGAGGAGGGGGTGTCGGAAGAGGAGCGCTCAGTCATGGTGGAAACACGGCGTCTGCTAGGTTTGCCTGATTTAAGTATGGAAGTGACTTGCGTTCGGGTGCCGGTGTTTTTTGGCCATGCCTGGTCGGTGAGTGTGCAATTGAGCAATAACATAGAGCTGGAACAAATCCAGCAGCAGTTACGGGCAGCCGGTTTGCAGGTGCTAAATCAGGATCAGCATGGCGGCTATATCACCCCGATGGAAGCGACGGGTAATGCCGGAGTATGGATTAGCCGTTTGCGTCAGCAGGGGCAGGTATTGAGCTTTTGGCTGGCAGCGGACAATGTCAAAACCGGCGCGGCCTTGCCTTGTGTCAAAATTGCCCAGTTGCTGTTACAGCAGCAGAGCGCACTGTAATTTTTGAGTGCTCGCTGAATGCTGATACGCATATGGTGGTCGGTGTGCAGCTTGTGAAAAAGCCCATACTGGCAAAATGAATTTTTTACAGTACTTTTGTCTTCCCCCAAGAATAGGGTAGAAGTAAATAAAATAAGGCCAAGGTTTTTAGTCCTTGGCCTTGTGAGTTCTACTCTGAGAGCAATGTTTTTAATTCGTCAAAAAATGCGGCGGTATTTGAATAGCCCCATAATTTTGGATTAAAATCAAAACCATAAATTTCATCAAAATATTTATCTAAGTCATTTGAATGGTCGCTAATAAATGTCACTATTTCATTAATTGCTGCTTGCCTTTTTTCTTGTGACATTCCTTCTTTGTAGTAACCAACGATTTGTTCAATAGACTTTCCCTATATCTCAAAATCTTGCATTAGATAGCCACCAAAAAGATTATTTAAGTATGGATAGTTGCTCTATTCATTATTGTTCATATATCGCTCATGGCGTTGGATAGGCTGTTAATATATAATAAAGCATGCCTTTGTGCTTTTTGCAGAAGCCAAACTGGCCTATTATAGGCAGTTTGAGGAAGTCGCCAAAGCGGCCTGACTCAAACAAATCGGTCTCCTATAAAACCGGGGGGATTCACATCGACCGGGATTTGCACCAAGAGCGAAGGCAGCATTTGCGCATCGCCTTGGCGGTTGTCTGCCACCTCGATGGCGCGGATTTGCAGGGCTTCTGCATCAATGCCCAGATGCACCTTGCGCCATTGCCGGCGATATTCCGCGCCGTGCTTCTTGGTTTTCCACTCGCCTTCGCCCCGCATTTTGATGCCGGTGCTATCGACCAGCAGATGCAGTGCGCCTGAACTTTTCTGATAGTGAATTTTGACCTGCAGCGTCTGCTGCCGTCTGGATAACGTGCTGTAGTCGGGAACGCTCCAGTCCAGACCCGCCAGCTTGAGCAGGCTTTGGATGAAACCAATGGTTTGCCGCAAAGGCAGTCCAAATAGGCTCTTGATGGTCAAACAGAACTGAATGGCGGCATCGCTATAGGTCTGTGTCCATCCGCGCTTGCCCTGTGGAGTTGCCTGCCATGACATGCTCGTGTCCAGCCAGACTGACAGAGAGCCGCGCAGGATCAGGGCTTGGTTGTAGGTGTTCCAGTTGGTCGTTCGGTAGCGTTTTGGGGCGGGCTTGGTCATGCCGCTATCTTACCAAGCCGCGGTGCGCCGGATTTGTGCAACAAAGCCTTAGAGCCTGTTCACGATTCCTAAATGCTGGA
>JACCFC020000038.1 GCA_020830965.2 Neisseriaceae bacterium TC5R-5 | reverse complement strand
GGCGATAATGTGGAAATCACAGTAGAGTTGATAGCGCCTATTGCGATGGAAGAAGGCTTGCGCTTTGCCATTCGTGAAGGTGGTCGTACTGTTGGTGCCGGTGTCGTCGCTAAAATCATTGCTTAGTAGTAAAGTTTGAAGGCCAGTAGCTCAATTGGTAGAGTATCGGTCTCCAAAACCGAGGGTTGGGGGTTCGAGACCCTCCTGGCCTGCCAATTAAGACCAGCCGGTGCATGTGTGCCGGTTGGTCTTTTGTCGCATTTGTGCGAGAGAAAATCCCTATGGAAATGCAAGATAAATTCAAGTTGACCTTGGCTGGTCTATTGGTAGTGGCTGGGATAGTGGGCTTCTATATGTTGCCAGTTGAGCAAGGTGTTTTGCGTATTCTGGCTTTCGTCCTAGGTGTTGGGCTGGCGGTGGCGGTAGTCTGGATGTCTCGGCCTGGTAAGCACTTCGTCGCTTATGCCAATGACTCGGTGCTCGAGGCTCGCAAGGTGGTGTGGCCTACGCGTAAGGAGGCCATGCAAATGACTGGTTTAGTGTTTGTGTTTGTACTGATTTTGGCTTTATTTATGTGGATGGTAGATTCTGGTCTATCTTGGTTGTTCTATGACGTTCTTCTCGGTCGGGGAAAGTAAATGGCAAAGCGCTGGTATGTTGTTCACGCCTATTCTGGGTTTGAGAAAAGTGTGCAAAAAGCCTTGCGTGAGCGTATTGATCGTTCTGATATTGCAGATCAGTTTGGTCAAATTCTCGTTCCGGTCGAAGAGGTGGTGGATGTAAAAAATGGTCGTCGTTCTATTACTGAGCGCAAGTTTTTCCCCGGCTATGTGTTGGTTGAGATGGAAATGGCCGATGCTAGTTGGCATTTGGTGAAAAGTACGCCTAAAGTGACTGGCTTTGTCGGCGGTACAGCGAATCGTCCAGCGCCTATTTCTAAAAAAGAAGTAGAGGCTATTATGCAGCAGATGCAAGAGGGTGTAGAGAAGCCTAAGCCTAAGGTGTTATTCGAGGTTGGTGAGAGGGTTCGTGTTATAGATGGTCCATTTAATGATTTTAATGGCTCTGTAGATGAAGTGAATTATGAGCGTAACAAGCTAAGGGTCTCAGTGCAGATTTTTGGGCGGGACACCCCGGTTGAATTAGATTTTAGCCAAGTTGAGAAGCTGTAATATTGTTCTTGGCCTTGTTTTTGAAAGTGTGTATAATCCTTGCCTTTCGTCAGGGGAGCGAGTTGCGTCTCGCGTCATACCCGTCCTTTAGGAGTTAGTTGTGGCAAAAAAAATCATTGGCTATATTAAGCTGCAAGTGCCTGCGGGCAAAGCTAATCCTTCTCCGCCAATCGGGCCAGCGCTTGGTCAGCGCGGTTTGAATATTATGGAGTTTTGTAAAGCATTCAATGCGGCGACGCAGGGGGTTGAGCCTGGTCTGCCTATCCCTGTTGTTATTACGGCTTTTGCTGACAAGTCGTTTACCTTCATTATGAAGACACCACCGGCAACCATTCTGTTGAAGAAGGCTGCTGGTATCAAGTCTGGCTCCGCTAGAGCAAATACGGATAAAGTAGGTAAGGTTAGTCGTGCACAGTTGGAAGAAATTGCTAAGGCCAAGCAACCAGATTTGACTGCTGCTGATCTGGACGCTGCAGTGCGCACCATCGCAGGCTCAGCTCGTTCAATGGGTCTTGAAGTGGAGGGTGTGTAAAATGGCAAAAATCTCAAAGCGTTTACAAGCTTTAAAAGCTAGTGTGGACCGTAATAAGTTGTATCCTATTGAGGAAGCTATCGTGCTGGTTAAGGCGGCAGCGACTGCTAAGTTTGATGAATCTATTGATGTCGCTGTTAATCTGGGCGTGGATCCACGTAAGTCAGATCAGGTTGTTCGCGGTTCGGTAGTTTTACCTAAGGGTACTGGTAAAGCTGTGCGTGTTGCAGTTTTTGCGCAAGGTGCTAATGCAGAAGCAGCAAAGGCAGCAGGTGCTGAAGTTGTTGGTTTTGAAGACTTGGCAGAGCAGGTTAAGGCCGGTAATTTGAATTTTGATATTGTAATTGCTTCACCAGATGCAATGCGCGTTGTGGGGCAGTTAGGTCAAATTCTAGGTCCGCGTGGTTTGATGCCAAACCCCAAGGTCGGTACTGTTACTCCCAATGTGGCGGAGGCGGTGAAGAACGCTAAGGCGGGTCAGGTTCAATATCGTACCGATAAGGCTGGTATTGTCCATGCAACTATTGGTCGTGCCTCTTTTGATGCCGCTGCTTTGCGTGAGAATTTTGCGGCTTTACTGGATGCGTTGGTTAAAGCTAAGCCAGCAGCTGCTAAAGGTGTTTATGTGAAGAGAATTGCAGTGTCTAGTACTATGGGCGTCGGTGCTCGTGTGGATGCTGCCTCAGTTAATGGTTAACTCAGTTCTAGGGTTGTGTCTTGCCCTTGAGTAACATACTTTGGGCTGGTGATAAGGTAGTTTGTTGCCAGATTGTCAAAGACCGTAGGAGCTGTAAAGCTTAATAAAAGCCCACGTTACGTTAACTGTTTGGTGGGTTGCGTCCTACGCAGATGGTGTCCCAGCAGGTTTCTGAAAAATTTAGAGCATAATTGATTGATTACTCTTTAGTGTTAATCGGTTACAGGTTGTGTTCTTTATGATGTCTCCTGATGTAGGTCGCCGCTGCAAAGCGAAATAGAAATCCTTCTGTTTCATTTCAGTTTAGGAGGTAGACCTTGAGTCTCAATATCGAAGATAAGAAAGCGGTCGTTGCTGCGGTATCTGCTGAATTGGCAGGTGCTCAGACCCTCGTTATCGCAGAGTATCGGGGCATTGAGGTAAGTAGCATGACCAAGCTCCGTGCTCAGGCACGTGAGAGTGGGGTGTATCTGCGTGTATTGAAAAACACGTTGGTACGTCGTGCCGTGGCCGGTACTGCATTTGAAGGCCTGTCTAACCAAATGGTTGGACCTTTGGTCTATGCAATTTCCGTTGACCCGGTTGCTGCTGCCAAAGTGCTGCATCAATTTGCTAAGGCTGACGATAAAATTATCGTTAAAGCTGGTTCTTACGACGGGAATGTTTTATCTGCCGCCCAAGTTTCTGAGTTGGCATCTATACCGGGTCGTGAGGAGCTATTGTCTAAGCTTCTTTATGTTATGCAAGCTCCTGTTGCCGGCTTTGCCCGTGCCTTGGCTGCGTTGTCTGATAAGAAGCAGGCCGAAGCCGCTTAATTTATTTGATTTTTATAAAATCCAGGAGATTTTTATATGGCGATTACTAAAGAAGATATTCTTGAAGCTGTTGCTGGTTTAACCGTGATGGAATTGAACGACTTGGTTAAGGCGTTCGAAGAGAAGTTTGGCGTTTCTGCTGCTGCTGTTGCTGTTGCTGGCCCCGCTGGTGCTGGTGGTGCTGCTGAGGCAGAGCAGACTGAGTTTGACGTTGTTCTTACCGGCGCTGGTGATAACAAAGTTGGCGTGATTAAAGTGGTTCGTGCTATTACTGGTCTGGGCCTGAAAGAAGCAAAAGACTTAGTAGATGGCGCACCAAAAAATGTTAAGGAAGCTGTGGCCAAGGCTGAAGCTGAAGATGTTCTGAAGCAATTGATTGAAGCTGGGGCTAAAGCTGAGATTAAATAATCTTCTTTTAAAAAGAAGGTGAGGCTGGTAGAGAAATCTACCAGCCTTATTTTGCTTGTGGTTGATGAGCTAAAGAACGTAAACGCCAGCAATTATTTTTTGATGACTGTTGTCTTTTGATTTCTTGCGCCACCCCACCTCGATGGAGACTCTATGAGTTATTCGTTTACTGAGAAGAAGCGTATTCGTAAAAGTTTTGCGAAGCGAACTACCGTTCTCGATGTCCCATTTCTGTTGGCGACCCAAATTGATTCCTACACCGAATTTCTTCAGTTGGGTGTGCCGCTTGATCAGCGCAGGGATGTGGGCCTTCAGGCTGCGTTTAAATCTATTTTTCCTATTATTAGTCATAATGGATATGCGCGGTTGGATTTTGCTCATTACATTTTGGGTGAGCCGCCCTTCGATATGCAAGAGTGTCAGTTGAGGGGGATTACCTATGCCGCTCCCTTGCGCGCTCGTATTCGACTGACAATTTTTGATAAAGAGTCATCGAAGCCAGTAGTTAAAGAAGTGCGTGAGAATGAAGTCTATATGGGTGAAATTCCACTCATGACGACAAGTGGCTCTTTTATTATTAATGGTACTGAAAGAGTCATCGTTTCCCAGTTGCACCGTTCTCCTGGTGTGTTTTTTGAGCATGATCGAGGTAAAACACATTCTTCGGGTAAATTGCTTTTTTCTGCTCGAATTATCCCTTATCGCGGTTCTTGGCTTGATTTTGAGTTTGATCCTAAAGACTTATTGTATTTTCGGATAGATCGCCGTCGTAAAATGCCAGTAACAATTTTGCTGAAGGCATTGGGCTACGGTAACGAACAAATATTGTCGGAATTTTATAACTTTGACACGTTTTACCTAACCAAAAATGGCGTTTTCATGCACGTCGTTCCTGAGCGACTAAAAGGTGAGATTGCAAAAGTTGACGTTATTGCTCCGGATGGAAAGCTGATAGTAGCTAAAGACAAGCGAATTACAGTCAAGCATATTCGCGATATTCAGATGGCCGAACTGGATCGAATTGAAGTGCCGGCTGATGTTTTATTGGGCAAGATACTTGCTCAAAATGTAATAAACGTTGACAGCGGTGAAGTGATTGCGACGGCTAATGAAGAAATTAGCGAAGAGGTGTTGGCAAAGCTAGCTTTGGCGGACATTAGTCAGGTGGAGGTATTATTCACTAATGATCTAGATCAAGGTTCTTATATTGCACAGACTTTGCGCTCAGATGATATCCAGGATCAACTGCAAGCCCGTGTGGCGATCTATCGAATGATGCGTCCAGGGGAGCCTCCTACCGAAGATGCGGTTGAGGCTCTATTTCAGCGATTGTTCTTTAGTGAAGACACGTACGATTTGTCGCGTGTTGGACGCATGAAGTTTAGCTCGCGCACTTATCAATATAAGTCTGACGATAAAACCCCCGAGTGGTTTAAAACATTGGTGGGTGAGAAGTTTAGTGCTCGCCGTGATGTTATGGATGGGACATTATCGATAGAAGATATTGTTGTTGTTATTGCTATTCTGACTGAGCTGCGTAATGGACGTGGTGAAGTAGATGATATTGATCACTTAGGAAATCGACGGGTTCGTTCGGTGGGTGAGTTGGCTGAAAATCAATTCCGTGCAGGCTTGGTGCGGGTTGAGCGTGCAGTGAAGGAACGCCTAAATCAAGCAGAGTCAGATAACCTGATGCCACATGATCTGATCAATGCTAAGCCTGTTTCTGCTGCAATTAAAGAGTTTTTTGGCTCTAGCCAGTTGTCGCAGTTTATGGACCAGACTAATCCCTTGTCAGAGATTACCCATAAACGTCGTGTTTCGGCGCTTGGCCCTGGTGGTCTAACACGAGAGCGTGCCGGTTTTGAGGTGCGAGATGTTCATCCTACGCACTATGGCCGGGTATGTCCTATCGAAACGCCGGAAGGTCCAAATATTGGGCTGATTAACTCGTTGTCGGTATTTGCTCGTACTAACGAGTTCGGGTTTTTGGAAACCCCCTATCGCAAAGTGGCCGATAGTAAAGTTACCAATGAAATCGACTACTTGTCGGCAATTGAAGAAGGGCGTTATGTCATTGCTCAGGCTAACGCGGAATTAAGTGAAGATGGTTTGCTGATTGATGAGTTGGTTACCTGCCGTGAAAAGGGCGAAACCATCCTGGCAACACCGGACCGGGTGCAGTATATGGACGTGGCTACTGGGCAGGTAGTGTCGGTCGCTGCATCGTTAATTCCGTTTCTGGAACATGATGATGCCAACCGAGCATTGATGGGTGCAAACATGCAGCGGCAAGCTGTCCCCTGCCTACGTCCAGAAAAAGCTTTTGTGGGCACAGGCATTGAGCGCTCGGTAGCGGTGGACTCGGGGACAACTGTTATTGCCCGACGTGGCGGTGTGGTGGATTATGTCGATGCCAGCCGTGTGGTCGTACGTGTAAACGATGAAGAAGCAACGGCAGGCGAGGTTGGTGTTGATATTTATAATCTGACCAAGTTTACCCGATCTAATCAAAATACCAATATTAATCAGCGGCCTATTGTCAAGGTTGGCGATCAAATTGCGCGTGGTGATGTAGTTGCTGACGGAGCATCAACGGATCTGGGCGAGTTGGCTTTAGGTCAGAATATGACTATCGCTTTCATGCCATGGAATGGTTATAACTATGAAGACTCAATTCTAATTTCTGAGAAGCTAGTTGCTGAAGACCGATACACGTCAATTCATATCGAAGAATTATCAGTAGTAGCACGTGATACAAAATTAGGACCTGAAGAAATTACACGCGATATTCCAAATTTGTCAGAGCGTATGGCTGGTCGCTTGGATGAGGCGGGTATTGTTTATATAGGTGCAGAAGTGTCTCCGGGCGATGTGCTAGTTGGTAAAGTTACACCTAAGGGTGAGACTCAACTGACGCCAGAAGAAAAGCTATTACGTGCTATTTTTGGGGAAAAAGCTTCAGATGTTAAAGACACCTCTTTGCGTGTTCCTACTGGCACGATTGGTACAGTAATTGATGTGCAGGTCTTTACTCGAGAGGGTATTGAGAGGGATAAGCGTGCACAGTCAATTATTGATTCTGAACTGAAACGCTATCGTTTGGATCTCAATGACCAATTGCGTATTTTTGAGAACGATGCTTTCAGTCGTATTGAGCGTTTGATTGTTGGCAAAGTGGTTAATGGTGGGCCGAAACGTTTAGTAAAAGGCACTCTGATAGAGCAGCAATATCTTGCTGAGTTGCCATCCAAGCATGATTGGTTTGACATTCGCATGACCGATGAGGATGTTGCTAAGCAGTTGGAATTGATCAAAGAGAGCCTAGCCCAAAAGCGTGAGGAGTTTGATCTTAAGTTTGAAGATAAAAAACGTAAACTGACACAGGGTGATGAACTTCCTCCCGGTGTTCAAAAAATGGTCAAAGTTTACTTGGCAGTGAAGCGTCGCTTGCAAGCAGGTGACAAGATGGCTGGTCGTCATGGTAATAAGGGTGTGGTGTCACGCATATTACCGATTGAAGATATGCCTTATATGGGCGATGGTAACCCGGTAGATATTGTATTGAACCCACTTGGTGTGCCGTCCCGTATGAATATTGGGCAGATTTTGGAGGTGCATCTAGGTTGGGCTGCCAAGGGGATCGGGGAGCAGATCGACCGTATGCTAAAAGAACAGCGTGAAGTGGGTAATGTTCGTACTTATCTTAATCGTATTTATAACGAAACGGGTAAAGTCGAAGCTATTGCTGATCTGAGTGATAGTGAGGTCTTGTCTTTAGCTGACAATTTACGTAAAGGAATGTCATTCGCTACGCCGGTATTTGATGGTGCAAAAGAGGTTGAGATCAAGCAGATGTTGGAGCTTGCTTACCCGGACGATGACCCACTAACTGAGAAAATGGGATTTAATCCGTCCAAAACACAAATGACTTTATATGATGGACGTACAGGAGAGGCATTTGACCGGAAGGTTACTGTAGGGGTAATGCACTATTTGAAGCTACATCACTTAGTTGATGACAAAATGCATGCTCGTTCAACTGGTCCATATTCACTGGTAACGCAGCAGCCATTAGGCGGTAAAGCACAGTTTGGTGGTCAGCGGTTTGGTGAAATGGAAGTGTGGGCACTTGAGGCTTATGGTGCGGCTTATACCTTGCAGGAAATGCTGACTGTGAAATCAGATGATGTCACCGGACGTACCAAGGTTTATGAAAATATTGTCAAGGGCGAGCATAGGATTGATGCCGGGATGCCGGAATCTTTTAATGTGCTGGTAAAAGAAATTCGTTCGCTCGGCCTAGATATTGATCTAGAACGTTATTGAAATTGGTGAATAGGGGTGCAGCTACAATGGCTGCCCCTGTCCTCTGACTGGAGACGCAATGAAAGCTCTGCTCGACCTCTTTAAGCAGGTAACACAAGAAGAAGAGTTTGATGCCATTAAAATCGGGATTGCTTCACCTGACAAGATTCGTTCTTGGTCTTATGGTGAAGTGAAAAAACCGGAAACCATCAACTATCGTACTTTTAAACCAGAGCGTGATGGATTGTTCTGTGCTCGTATCTTTGGGCCGAATAAAGATTACGAATGTTTATGTGGTAAATATAAGCGACTAAAACACCGTGGTGTGATTTGTGAAAAGTGTGGCGTAGAAGTTACCTTGTCTAAGGTGCGTCGTGAGCGCATGGGGCATATTGAGCTAGCTAGTCCTACGGCACATATCTGGTTTCTGAAAAGTTTGCCATCTCGTTTGGGAATGGTGCTAGATATGACGTTGCGTGATATTGAACGCGTGTTATATTTTGAGGCCTTTGTAGTGACTGACCCGGGGATGACTCCGTTGCAGTACCGTCAGCTGTTAACAGAAGAGGATTTTCTCGATAAAGAAGATCAGTATGGCGAAGAATTTGTTGCCATGATGGGTGCTGAGGCTGTGCGAGAGCTTTTGAAAAAGCTAAACCTAGACAGCGAAGTCGAGACTCTGCGCAGTGAATTAAAAGCAACTAGCTCTGATACCAAGATTAAGAAAATTTCCAAGCGTTTGAAAGTGTTGGAAGCTTTTCAGCGCTCAGGCATGAAGCCTGAATGGATGATTCTAGAGGTTCTACCCGTCCTGCCTCCGGAACTCCGTCCTTTGGTGCCATTGGATGGTGGTCGTTTTGCTACGTCTGACCTGAATGACTTATATCGCCGCGTGATTAACCGTAATAATCGGTTGAAGCGTCTGCTGGAGTTGCGCGCGCCAGATATTATCGTGCGTAATGAGAAGCGCATGTTGCAAGAGTCTGTCGATTCCTTGCTGGACAATGGTCGGCGTGGTAAGGCGATGACAGGTGCGAATAAGCGCCCATTGAAATCATTGGCTGACATGATCAAGGGTAAAGGTGGGCGTTTTCGTCAGAATCTACTGGGTAAGCGTGTCGATTATTCTGGCCGTTCTGTAATCACTGTGGGGCCGACTCTACGTCTGCACCAATGTGGTTTGCCTAAAAAGATGGCATTGGAGTTATTTAAGCCTTTTATTTTCCATAAATTAGAAGTCATGGGATTAGCCTCTACCATCAAAGCGGCGAAGAAACTGGTAGAGCAGGAAGTGCCAGAAGTCTGGGATATTCTTGAGGATGTGATTCGCGAGCATCCTGTGCTATTGAATCGTGCTCCAACTTTGCATCGTTTGGGCATTCAGGCATTTGAGCCAGTTTTGATTGAAGGTAAAGCTATTCAGTTGCACCCCTTGGTTTGTGCTGCCTTCAACGCTGACTTTGATGGTGACCAAATGGCGGTACATGTGCCTCTTTCGTTAGAAGCACAGATGGAAGCGCGTACTTTAATGTTGGCCACTAATAATGTGCTTTCGCCTGCTAACGGTGATCCTATTATCGTGCCATCGCAGGATATTGTTTTGGGTTTGTATTATATGACTCGAGACAAGGTGAATGGTAAAGGCGAAGGAATGATGTTTGCCGATACCAAGGAAGTGCATCGTGCGTATGAAACCCGCCAAGTTGAGTTAGCTACGCGCATTACAGTACGATTGCGTGAGTGGGAAAAAGATGAGCAGGGTGAATATCAGCCTGTGATCAAGCGTTATGAAACGACGGTCGGTCGAGCTATTCTGTCGGAAATTCTACCCAAGGGCTTGCCATTTGAGCATATTAATAAGTCTTTGAAGAAAAAAGAGATATCTAAGCTGATTAATGTCTCATTCCGGCGTTGTGGTATACGCGACACTGTTATTTTTGCTGATCAGCTAATGTATACCGGTTTTGCCTATTCGACACGTGGTGGTATCTCTATTTGTGTAGATGATATGCAGGTTCCTGCTAAGAAGGTTGAACTGTTAGCGGATGCACAAAAAGAAGTGAAGGAAATTGAAGAGCAATATCGTCAAGGTTTAGTGACTCAGGGTGAGCGTTATAACAAAGTTGTTGATATTTGGGGTCGTACCGGAGATCGTATCGCCAAGGCGATGATGGATGATCTTTCTAAGCAAACGGTGTTGGATCGTGACGGTAAGGAAGTTGAGCAGGAATCTTTCAACTCTATCTATATGATGGCTGATTCTGGTGCGCGTGGTTCTGCGGCTCAGATTAAACAGTTGGCAGGGATGCGTGGTTTGATGGCCAAGCCGGACGGTTCAATTATTGAAACGCCGATTACTGCCAATTTCCGTGAAGGTTTGACTGTTTTGCAGTACTTTATTTCTACCCATGGTGCGCGTAAAGGTTTGGCTGATACCGCATTAAAAACAGCTAACTCCGGTTATCTAACGCGTCGTCTAGTTGACGTCACTCAAGATTTAGTTGTCATCGAAGATGATTGCGGTACGAGTAATGGCTTTACGATGAAGGCAGTATTGCAGGGCGGTGATGTGATAGAGCCATTGCGTGATCGTATTTTAGGCCGGGTTGCTGCAATTGACTTGGTCGATCCATCTACTGGCGCCACCGTGATTGAGGCTGGTTCTTTGCTCGATGAGCAAATGGTTGATGTTATAGATAGTCTTGGCATAGACGAAGTAAAGGTGCGTACAGCAATTACTTGTGCTACTCGCTATGGTTTATGTGCTAAGTGTTATGGTCGTGATTTGGCACGTGGTAAACGAGTAAATGCGGGTGAGGCAGTAGGTGTGATTGCTGCCCAGTCTATTGGTGAACCTGGTACTCAGTTAACCATGCGGACTTTCCATATTGGTGGTGCGGCATCGCGAAATGCGGCAGCTAGCCAAGTTGAAGGGAAATCTAATGGCACGGTGAGATTCTCCAGCCAAATGCGTTATGTGGCCAATACCAAAGGCGAGTTAATTGTAATTACTCGTTCTGGTGAAGTGGTCATTCATGATGATATGGGCCGTGAGCGTGAGCGTCATAAGGTTCCATATGGTGCAACCTTAATGGTCACGGATGGGCTGTTGGTTAAAGCCGGTACGGTGTTGGCTACTTGGGATCCTCATACTCGTCCAATCATTACTGAATATGCAGGTCGTGTAAAATTTGAAAATGTAGAAGAGGGTAGTACAGTTGCCAAGCAGACGGACGAAGTAACAGGTTTGTCTACTTTGGTGGTGATTGACCCTAAGCGTCGTGCTGGCCTGCAGTCAAAAATGCTGCGTCCTTTAGTAAAGTTGATTGATGAGTTTGGTAATGAGGTGAAGCTAACGGGTTCCGAGGCTTCAGTGTCGATTACCTTCCAAGTTGGCGCGATTATTACGGTACGGGACGGTCAAGAGGTGGGTAAAGGCGAAGTGTTAGCACGTATTCCACAAGAATCGTCCAAAACACGCGATATTACCGGCGGTTTGCCACGTGTTGCCGAGTTGTTTGAGGCGCGTTCGCCTAAAGATGCTGGCATGCTTGCCGAGGTGACTGGTACGGTTTCTTTTGGTAAAGATACCAAAGGCAAACAACGCCTGATTATTACTGATCTTGATGGTAGTGCTAACGAGAACTTGATTCCAAAAGACAAGCATGTGCTGGTGCATGATGGTCAGGTGGTCAATCGTGGTGAGCTAATTGTGGATGGAGCGGTGGATCCACATGATATTTTGCGTTTACAAGGTATTGAGGCGTTAGCTCGCTATATTGTTCAAGAGGTGCAAGAGGTTTATCGTTTGCAGGGTGTGAAAATTAACGATAAACACATTGAAGTTATCATTCGTCAGATGTTACGTCGTGTCATTATTGCTGATAGTGGCAGCACTGAATTTATTCAGGGCGAACAAGTTGAGCGAGCCGATGTGCTGGAGATGAACGACAAAATGCTGGCAGAAGGTAAAGAGCCTGCTCAGTACGATAATGTGTTGCTTGGTATTACTAAAGCTTCTTTGTCTACAGATTCGTTTATTTCTGCAGCGTCTTTCCAAGAGACAACACGAGTGTTGACCGAGGCTGCTATCATGGGCAAGAAAGACGACCTGAGAGGCTTGAAAGAAAATGTGATTGTTGGTCGTCTAATTCCTGCTGGTACGGGATTGGCTTATCATCGTACACGTCGTCGTCAAGGATTGGGTTTGGATGTTGCGGAGCACCAGTTTTTAGACAATGCGGTTGCAGATATAGTGGTAGGTGATCAGTAAGAAGCTTTTGCATTCTAATGTATGTCAAAAGTGCTGCTCTATTGGTGTTTAAACTAATAGAGCAGCATCCTTTTTATTGACGGTAAGCTGTTGACTAAAATATAATTTGCGGTTCTTTCTGGTTGGCGGCGGCTTTCGCTGCTATAAAAGAGAGCTTTAACTTAGGGACTGAATAGGATAGTAATGCCAACAATTAACCAACTCGTTCGCAAAGGCCGTCTCGCTATTAAGGCGAACAGCAAAGTGCCAGCGTTAGAAGCCTGTCCGCAGAAGCGGGGGGTTTGTACTCGTGTCTATACCACAACTCCGAAGAAGCCAAACTCTGCACTGCGTAAAGTCTGCAAAGTTCGTCTGACTAACGGCTTTGAGGTGATCTCCTATATTGGTGGCGAAGGCCATAATTTGCAGGAGCACTCGGTGGTGTTGATCCGTGGTGGTCGTGTAAAAGATTTGCCAGGTGTGCGTTATCACACTGTTCGTGGTTCTCTCGATACTGCTGGTGTAAAAGATCGTAAGCAATCTCGCTCGAAGTACGGGGCTAAGCGTCCTAAGTAATGAGAATGTGTGCGGGCGGCGGTTAAAGATCGTCGAGTAAGTGACTGCTTTTGATGGGTAGTCATGAGCAAAAGCTCAACTGAATAATTAAGGAATAAGCATGCCAAGACGTAGAGAAGTTCCCAAGCGCGAAATCTTACCAGACCCGAAGTTTGGTTCCCAAGATTTATCCAAATTCATGAATGTCGTGATGGTGGATGGCAAAAAATCTGTTGCTGAGCGTATTATTTATGGCGCTTTGGCGCAAATCGAAAAGAAAACAGGCAAGAGCGCATTAGAGGTGTTTAATGCTGCGTTATCTAATGCTAAGCCTGTTGTTGAAGTGAAAAGTCGCCGCGTAGGCGGTGCTAATTATCAAGTTCCTGTTGAGGTCCGCCCTTCACGTCGTATGGCTTTGGCTATGCGCTGGTTGCGTGACGCGGCGCGTAAGCGTGGTGAAAAATCTATGGATCTACGTTTGGCGGGTGAGTTGATTGACGCGGCAGATGGTCGCGGTGGCGCGATGAAGAAGCGTGATGAAGTTCATCGGATGGCAGAAGCTAACAAGGCTTTCTCGCATTTTCGCTTCTAAGCTCTTTCAACTAATTCTAAGGTGTAGATCGTGGCAAGGAAAACTCCCATTGAGCGCTACCGTAATATAGGTATTTCTGCTCATATTGACGCTGGTAAAACTACTACTACTGAGCGTATTTTGTTTTACACGGGTGTGAATCACAAGTTGGGTGAGGTGCATGACGGTGCAGCAACAACTGACTGGATGGAGCAGGAGCAAGAGCGTGGAATTACGATCACCTCTGCTGCTGTGACGACCTTCTGGAAAGGTATGGCTCTGCAGTTTCCTGAGCACCGATTTAATGTGATTGATACCCCTGGGCACGTTGACTTTACCATTGAGGTGGAGCGTTCTATGCGTGTGCTGGATGGTGCCGTGATGGTTTACTGTGCGGTTGGTGGTGTACAACCTCAGTCAGAAACTGTTTGGCGCCAAGCTAATAAATATAAAGTGCCGCGCATTGCTTTCGTTAATAAAATGGATAGGCAGGGCGCCAATTTTTTGCGTGCTGTTGAACATATCAAAACGCGTTTGCGTGGTAACCCGGTGCCTATCGTGCTACCGGTTGGTGCTGAAGATAAGTTTGAAGGCGTGGTTGATCTGCTAAAAATGAAAACCGTTATTTGGGACGAGGCCTCTCAAGGCATGAAGTTTGAATACGGTGAAATTCCTGCAGAGATGCAAGCTTTGGCAGAAGAGTGGCGTGAAAAAATGGTCGAGGCAGCGGCTGAGGCTAGTGAAGAGATGATGGATAAGTACTTGGGTGGGGAGGCCTTGACCGAGGAAGAAATCGTCGCAGGCTTGCGTGCTCGTACTTTGCGTTGTGAAATTCAACCGATTTTGTGCGGTTCTGCCTTTAAAAATAAAGGCGTACAGCGCATGTTGGATGCAGTTATTGAGTTGCTGCCTGCTCCTATCGATATTCCAGCTATCGCTGGTGAGACTGATGGTGTTGCGGCTGAACGTCACCCTTCTGATGACGAACCATTTTCTGCGTTAGCTTTTAAGCTGATGAGCGACCCATATGTTGGGCAGTTAACCTTCTTCCGTGTTTATTCGGGAGTGGTGAAAGCCGGCGACACTGTGCTCAACTCCATTAAAGGTAAGCGTGAACGCATGGGGCGTATCGTGCAGATGATGGCTAATGACCGTGTTGAGTTGGAGGAAGTTCGTGCTGGTGATATTGCAGCGGCTATTGGTCTAAAGGATGTCACCACTGGTGAAACGCTTTGTGATGTAAGTGCCTCTATTGTCTTGGAGCGTATGGATTTTCCTGAGCCAGTTATTCACGTGGCAGTGGAACCTAAGACTAAAGCTGACCAAGAAAAAATGGGCATTGCATTGAATCGTTTGGCCAAAGAGGATCCATCATTTCGCGTCCGTACTGATGAGGAGTCTGGTCAAACTATTATTTCCGGCATGGGCGAGTTGCATCTGGAAATTCTGGTGGATCGCATGCGGCGTGAATTTGGTGTGGAAGCGAATGTCGGCGCACCTCAGGTTGCTTATCGTGAAACAATCACTAAGACCGTTACTGATATTGATGGTAAGCATGTCAAACAGTCTGGTGGTAAGGGCCAGTATGGCCATGTTGTTATCTCGCTGGAGCCTTCTGGCGAAGGGAATGGTTACAAGTTTATTGATGAGATCAAAGGTGGTGTGATTCCGCGTGAGTTTATCCCATCGGTAGATAAAGGCATTCAAAATACATTATCCAACGGGATTTTAGCTGGTTTTCCTGTGGTGGATGTTACGGTGCGTCTGACTTTTGGTTCTTACCATGATGTTGACTCGTCGCAAATTGCGTTTGAGCTGGCTGGTTCTATGGCCTTTAAGGAGGCGATGCGTCGTGCCGGTCCATGTATTCTGGAGCCTATGATGGCTGTGGAGGTGGAGACGCCTGAAGAGTATATGGGTGATGTTATGGGTGACCTGAATCGTCGTCGTGGTGTTGTTCAGGGTATGGATGACGATGGTATGGGTGGAAAGAAAATCAAGGCAGAGGTGCCATTGGCCGAAATGTTTGGTTATTCTACGGATCTTCGTTCTGCTACCCAGGGTCGTGCGACCTACTCTATGGAGTTTAAGCACTATTCTGAAGCACCTAAGCATGTTGCAGATGCGGTGATGGTAGCCAAAAAGTAATTTGTATAAGCTGGCTGGCGCTTGCTATGGTGGAAGGCTGGTCAGTTCTAAATCTAATTGTTCTTTACAAGGAATTTTGCAAAATGGCAAAAGAAAAGTTCGAGCGGACCAAACCGCACGTAAACGTCGGCACCATTGGTCACGTTGACCATGGTAAAACCACACTGACAGCGGCGATTACGACGATTCTGTCGAAGAAGTTTGGTGG
>JACCFC020000037.1 GCA_020830965.2 Neisseriaceae bacterium TC5R-5 | reverse complement strand
GATGAGGTGCTGCACTGTGTACGCTGCATTGGTGGCACCGCTTATACGCACCTTGACTATGTAGTTGACAGTCGTTGCCGGTATTTTATCGGGCTGTCCGCTAGCGAACGTTTAAGACGCTTACCCGGCTTGATGGAGACGTTCGACCCTAGATATGTGCATGGGCCCGATACACCCGAGGCCATCCAAGCCGGGAGATTTCCGGCCAGTGTCTTTACCTATGGCAAGAGAGTGGGATGGCCCAGTTTTGAGTGGTAGCACGTTTTGATGAGTGTCAATCAGCGCCGAAAATTTACCACCTGTCAGCGTCCAAAAATGACCAGTTTAAGTCGGGGCCTCCGTGAGTTTTTTACGGCGCTTGAATCGAAACGAATCATTGCCGGTTTCCAAGATGTCTCAATCGATCTTTGCTGAGCAAGCGATACATAATACTTAAAAATCATAAAAACGTTTTTGATATTCTCGAGGATTGAGGCCGAGACGCCGCACAAATGCACGTCTGAATCCATCAACATTGGCATATCCAATTTGGTTTGCAAGCTTCTTAAGAGAAATGCGCCCTGCCTCAATCAACCGTCTAGCCTCATCAATACGAGTCAACTCCACAAACTCAGCCGGAGTCAATCCACTTTCCGATTTAAACACCCTGGCAAAATTGCGTTCACTCATCCCTGCTCGTTTTGCCAATAATGGGATGGTCAGTTCAGCTTTCAAATTCTCCATAATATAACTCTGGATTTGGCAAATTACTGTACGCTCTGCCGTTTGTGCTGCAAGCCGAGCACTGAACTGCGACTGCCCTCCTGACCGTTTGAAGTACATGACCATTTCTCGTGCAATGCATAAAGCCAGATCACGACCATGATCTTCCTCAACCATCGCCAGAGCCAAATCCATACCTGCAGTAACGCCTGCAGAGGTATAAATATTGCCATCGCGTATGAAGATGCTATCTGATTCGACAATAGTGTCAGGATAGTCTTTTGCGAGAAGCACGCTGGAATTCCAGTGCGTTGTCACACGTCGCCCATCCAATAACCCTGCAGCTGCCAGTAAGAAGGCTCCAGTGCAGACTGAGCCAAGTCGGCGAACCTTTGTAGCCTGAAGCTGTAGCCAGTCCTGCAATTGTTGATCCTTTGCTATCTCACTGATTGCGGGGCTACCCGCTATCAGCAATGTATCAATCTTCCCCTTGAATGTACTGATAGTACCGTCTAAAGCCAGCCGCAAACCATTTGTACCTTTAATCATCCCATGCTCCGTACCAAGCACTATGACTTGATATGAGCGTGGCTTGCCCAATTGTCGAGCAGCTTCGGCAAAGATATCAGCTGGCCCAATAATATCTAACATTTGTACGCGGGGGCATGCGAGAAAGACTATGTTCATATTGGCTGTCTATATGATGTAAATGGCAGAAAAAGTCGATGAATAGCACTTCAAACTGGGCAGATATTGGCAGAAAATATCGCTAACATCTTATTCAGTCAACTTTAGGTTAATGAGTTTTATAATGAGTTCGTTCAAGACCCCAGCGACTAGCGTCCTTGCAAACACAAAAAAAACAATTTCAATCAAGAATCTACCGATTAATCTTTTTGGCTCTGTAATGGGGCTGGCTGGTCTCAGCCTAGCATGGCATCAGTTAAGTCAGAAAATGCTTTACGCCAGCCTTATCAGTGACATTATTGGGCTCGTTGCTGGATTGGTATTTATCTTGCTGTTGCTGGGATACTTTACCAAATGGATTAAATATCCCGACATTGTTAAATCAGAGTTCAATCACCCTGTGATCGGAAACTTTTTTGGTACCGTAGCTATTGCCATATTGTTGCTATCTGTTGTAGCTGCTCCTTATAGCACTCTACTCGGTCAGACTCTTTGGATTATCGGCAGTGGGCTTACGATAATCTTAACGGTTCTTGTCCTCTTACGATTGTTATCCGGAGATCAGGCATTACAAAATGCGGGGCCTGTATGGCTTATTCCAGGCGTTGCCAGCCTTGATATAACAGTGACTGGAGCGCATATGCCCATGGCTTGGGCGTATCAATTTAATTTATTTGCTATCGCTATAGGTACTATGGCTGCGGTGACATTCTTCAATCTTATTTTTTCACGACTGGTTCACCAAGCACAGATGCCCAAAGGTATGACACCTTCACTAATGATTCTTATTGCTCCATTTGAAGTGGGTTTTATGGCATACACCAATTTTTGGGGTCAGGTTGATTCTTTCGCCAGTTTACTTTTCTATTCAGGGCTGTTTTTGTTTGTGGTACTGAGTTTCAAAGTTTTCCGTAAACCAGCACCCTTCTCTCCTGCTTGGTGGGCTATCAGTTTCCCCATTGCAGCATTGAGTAATGCTGCATTGAAATTTGGCTATACACAGCAAAATAGCATTTTAATCTTATTGTCATATTTTATTCTAACTTTCCTGTCGATTACGTTGGCGATATTCACTTTCAAGACATTAGAAATCTTATTAAACGGAAAACTACTTTCTGGCGAGTAGGATAAATGAATAAATATTCATTTTTTATAGAGAGATAAAGATGAAGGAATGATCTCTCTTTTATGGCTACCATCACAAAAAATGACGATAGAATAAAAATTAGTTGGATACTAAGAGAGCTATTTTTAATGCCATATCAGAACGTATTATCTACAGGAATATAACCATTATGAAACTGACGGGTGAAATAGACAGTTTATATACCTATCCAATAAAAGGTTTAACGGCACAAGGCCTCGAGGATGTCTCTCTGGAGCTCAATACAGGGTTTCCGGCAGACCGGATGTTTGGCTTTATTCTTCATGGCAGTAGTTTTGATCCCGCTAAGCCACAAGCGCTGGATAAAGAGCATTTCCTTATGCTGAGGAAAGATGAACGCCTAGCGGGTTTGACAACTCATTTTGATCCTTCAAGCTGGATACTCAGGGTATGGGTACAGGGTAATGATGTATTTAAGGCTGATTTATCAACAGAGCAAGGCAGGCACAATGCTGAGGGTTTCTTTGGGCGTATGTTTGATCTCCCTCCTGAGCAAGCCCCACGTTTTACTTATGCAAAACCTCTCAGATTTACCGATGCTTCGGTTATCTCAGCAGAACTGATGCAAGCAGTAACACTGATTAATCTTGACAGTGTGACTGACCTCTCCCGCCGCATTGGGACCACAGTGGATCCACTGCGCTTTCGAGCAAATATTTACTTCTCCGGATGGCCCCCATTCTCGGAAATGGACATGTCTGGATGCGAGGTACGAATAGGAGGAGTTCGAGCTAAATTGACCCTACGGACAGGGAGATGTGCGGCAACAGAGGTTAATTTGCAGAGTATTCGCCGTGACTTGCCCATCCCAAGGCTACTTATGCAGAATTACGGCCATGCTGACATGGGTATCTATGCCGAAGTCTTGGAAGGTGGTGTCATTCACGCCGGAGATTCTATTACTTTTGAAGGGGCCTATCATGTCTGACTTACTGGAATTGAAGCTGATCAATCGCCAAGAGCTTACATCAGAAATAACCGAATTCACCTTTAGCTCAGCCCAAGGGAAAAGGCTACCGACTTTTAAAGCCGGAGCAAACCTACTCTTGCTAACACCATCAGGGAAATGGCGTAACTATTCATTAGTAAATGACGATGTTGAGCATTACATAATAGCCGTGAAACGTGAGGATGCGGGCCGGGGGGGCTCATTTTCAATGCATACGCAATTACATATTGGCATGACAATCGCCGCCCGTGCCCCACAGAATACATTTGCCCTAGTACCTGCCCCTCATTATGTCCTGATTGCGGGAGGGGTTGGCATTACTCCAATATTGTCTATGCTTCGACGCCTGATTCGTCAGAATGCAAAAGTAGAGATGATTTACCTGACACGCAGCCGTGAGCAGACGGCTTATCTTGACCTCTTGTCTTCTGAGCCTTTTGTGCAGCATGTGAAGATCCACCATAGCTCAGGCTCTTCTGATGACCGCTATGATTTTTGGCCAGTATTTCGTACTCCTGACTTAAGGCATATTTATTTCTGTGCCCCTAGTGCCATGAACGACGCGATCTATCTGCAAACAATTCATTGGCCACGTAGTCAGATTCATTATGAAACCTTTACCGGGGTAGAGACGACAGGTGAGCAGTCCAAGCCTTTTCGTTTACGACGGGCATTGACGGATGAAGTCTGGGATGTCCCAGCAGACAAAAGCATCCTGGATGTGTTACGGGAACATAACATCTCATTTTTAAGTTCCTGTGAAAGTGGTTGCTGCGGCACGTGTCGAATGCAAGTTATTTCTGGAGAGGTATTGCATAAGGATGTTTGTCTATCAAAAACGGAGCAGACACAGATGATGACACCATGTGTATCGCGTGCATTAGGTGAAGAAATTACGCTTAAATTCTGATAGAAGTAAGCAGTTTATGGCTAGGAATGTTAATCAGCGTCGAATAATGACCAGATTTGGGGTGGAAACAGCGTCCAATTTTTACCACCCCAGGTAATTAAACTTCCTGCTTTTTTGGGTGGGAAGGAATCGGAGTTGATCTACATGGATAGGGTCTATGAAATAAGACGTCGTTATCACGTACAGAAACAAAATATCAGTGAAATTGCTCGTGACATGAAGCTATCTCGGGCCACGGTCAGAAAGCATCTGAACACAGTTGAAGAACCGCAATACAAACGTCCCCGTTCTCCCGCCCCTAAACTCGCTACCTGCCGGCCATTACTGGAACAATGGCTCCAAGAAGAAGCTACCCTTCCTCGCTCACGCCGTCGTACAGCCCGACGTATGTACGAATGTTTATGTGAACAGGGTTACCAGGGAGCCTATGACAGCATTCAACGCTTTATTAAACGCTGGAAGAAGCTGCACCAAGGCCCCAAGGTGACGGAAGCTTTCGTCCCGATGACCTTCTTGCCCGCAGAGGTTTGCCAGTTCGACTGGAGTCACGAACAGGTTGAACTCTCTGGGGTCATCCGTCACATTAAGGTGGCGCACTTTCGCCTGTGCTACAGTCGGCAAATGTTCGTCGTGGCCTATCCACGCGAAACCCAAGAAATGGTATTCGACGCTCACACTAAAGCCTTCGAGTTCTTTGGCAGTGTGCCAAACCGAATGATTTACGACAATCTGAAGAGTGTGGTTGACGTACTTTATCGCGGTNTTGCCAGTTCGACTGGAGTCACGAACAGGTTGAACTCTCTGGGGTCATCCGTCACATTAAGGTGGCGCACTTTCGCCTGTGCTACAGTCGGCAAATGTTCGTCGTGGCCTATCCACGCGAAACCCAGGAAATGGTATTCGACGCTCACACTAAAGCCTTCGAGTTCTTTGGTGGTGTGCCAAACCGAATGATTTACGACAATCTGAAGAGTGTGGTTGACGTATTTTATCGCGGCAAAGAGAGACAGTTTAATCGTCGCTTTCTGGTACTGGCTAATCATTACTTATTCGAGCCAGTGGCTTGTACTCCCGCGTCTGGCTGGGAGAAGGGGCAAGTCGAGAATCAGGTGGGCAATATCCGTGAATGGCTGTTTACCCCCTTGGCCCGTTTCGACAATTTGGAAGCACTCAATGACTGGCTCCGTCAGCGCTGTCTTGACCTTGCTCAGCGCAACCATCCCACTGAGCCCACTCAGACTATTGCAGAATGCTTCGCTCACGAGAGGCCGTTGCTAAGACCCGTACTTGCCCGTTTTGATGGCTATGTCGAACAACTTGTTCGAGTTTCTTCTACCTGCTTGGTGCGGATAGATCGTAATCGATACAGCGTACCGGCAAATTTTGTTGGTCAAGTTGTTTCAGTGCGTCTGACTGCGCACCAAGTAGGCATTGTGGCCAATGAGCAGATAATTGCTTGCCATCCCAGACAGTTCGAACGGGATCAATTAATTTGCGATCCTTGGCATTATTTGTCGGTACTGGAGAAGAAGCCTGGAGCCTTGCGTAATGGAGCGCCTTTTGTGCAATGGTCATTACCTGAAGCCATCCAGCAGGTACGTCAGCGTTTGATGAAGCAGGCAAAAGGAGATCGGCAATTTGTACAACTACTGGTAGCCGCTTCCGAGACGAGTCTGGAAGCTCTCACCGTCGCCTGTGAATTGGCCCTGGAGTACGGCACAGTCAATGCGGCGGTGATCCTCAATGAGCTTCGTCGCCTCACCACACCGGAACGCACTAGCTCCATCCCTCTGCTTGAGTCTATTGCTTTAACAGTAGAACCCTTGGCGGATTGTGCTCGCTATGATCATCTACTTGGAGGTTGCCGTGTCCATTGATCTTCTCAGTGCTTTAAAAGCCTTGCAACTTCATGGTATGGCTATGGCCTGGGGTGAATTACAAGCAGAGAAACCTAAACAAGCCAGCCGACCAGAAAGCTGGATGCAACGCTTGGTCGATGCTGAAATGGCTGAGCGTCAGCGTCGTTCTTTAAGCTATCAACTACAAGTTGCTCGCTTTCCAATGCATCGGGATTTACTGGGATTTGACTTCTCCGAAAGTCCGCTGCCACAGGCACAGATTGAGCAATTGGCTACAGCTGGATTCATGCACTTTGCTCACAATCTGATTCTGGTCGGTGGGACGGGTACCGGTAAAACACATCTAGCCACCGCACTGGGTGTCGCTGCTATTCATGCTGGCAAACGGGTACGTTTCTTCAATGCTGTCGATTTGGTCAATCAATTAGAGCTGGAGAAGAAACAAGGCAAGAGTGGTGCACTGGCCCGACGGCTGTGCCAGGTGGATGCGGTTATCCTGGACGAGTTAGGCTACCTGCCGTTTCCTGAATCCGGTGGGGCATTACTGTTCCACCTGATCAGTAAACTGTACGAAACCACTTCGTTAATCATCACTACCAACTTGTCCTTTGGCGAATGGGTACAGGTCTTTGGTGATGCCAAAATGACAACCGCGCTATTGGATCGGATCACCCATCATTGCGATATCCTAGAAACCGGCAATGATTCGTTTCGATTCAAGCGCCGTAAAAACGCACGGAGGCCCCGACTTAAACTGGTCATTTTTGGACGCTGACAGGTGGTAAATTTTCGGCGCTGATTGACACCCCACCACCATAATAATTCGAGAGCCAAGCCTGCAAACTGCGCCCGTTTCGCCAGCAATAAAGGCTCGCCGATGGATCTCCTCAGCGAAGAGCCGACATAGAGCAGGCCGGTACACTGACTGGCATCCATATCGGTATGGGTAGGAATAATCAGACCACTTCTTAAGCCATATCTCGCCCCCAGCCTGGCCATTTCGACCTGCCCTGGCGTGAACTTGGTGATCATGGTATTCAATTTCGGGCGAGTGTGTTTGTAAGCGTAATTCAGAAACGGGTCATTCGATAACCACTTTCTTTTTTGATAAGTGCGGCAGAATTCGGCATCACAGCCAATCAAAAAATAAAAGGTGGGATCGGGCTTGTGCGCCCCAGGCGGCTGCATCAGGGTATACATAAAATTCTCAGCACCTAATGCCTGCACAATCTCTTTCACAAACTGCCCTGCCTCTGCTTTGGTTTCAAAATATTGTACGCGGTTAATCGCGTCCATCACCTCTTCTTGTTTCATACTCTACCCTCCTGATCGTTGGCTTTACTGCACCGCTTGAAGTCATCGTTAAGCGGTGTTGTCACTGAGCGGCTAAGCCCATGACTTCATGCCTAGGCCAGCACGGGCACTATTCTAAGGGACGCCGTCAATTTAGGGAGATGACTTATCTATGAGCATGGGTCTAGCACATGATCTTGAAGCCATAGCGAGTCTGCTGGTGCTGGCATGGACGTTTGGGTCTAGCTGGTGTGGTGGCGATTGGCCCCGCAGGAAGGCGACCCTTCATCTACCGTGTGTCTTCTATTGGCCGGGCAATCTTGTCTTCCCTACAATACAGTGACCGAATATCCACTGACTCGCCGAAGCAGGGACTAAAGCATCTAAAAGGGCACTAACTTACCCCTGTGGCAAATTTTTTAATGCTGGAGCATCTGTCAAAGTATGTGGTTGTAGGTTTGCCAGTCTTTTAATTAGATCGAACAATGGCATAGTGGCGTTCTCAGAAAAATAGTTTCGATTAAATACCATATTGACGAGCACGGGCTCTTTGAATAAACTCTATATGTTTCGATTCGAAATAATTTAAACAAGGAGTTTGTGTGATGAAAATCTATGACTGGTATGAAGGCCCGTATCCTGCACGTGTGCGTATTGCGCTTGCAGAAAAAGGATGGCTGTCAAAAACAGAGTTTGTCCCGATTAACTTATGGACGGGTGAGCATAAGAAACCAGAATTTATCGCTATCAACTATTCAGGCACGCTACCTGTTTTGGAGCTTGATGACGGCACGCTGATCGCCGAGTGTACAGCTATCACGCAGTATCTGGATGCTTTGGACCCGTCATGTGCGCTTACCGGCACAACTCCAACAGAGAAAGGCGTCATTCATATGATGACGAAGCGTGCTGAAATTGAATTTCTTGACGCAGTAGCCGTGTATTTCCATCACGCCACACCGGGGCTAGGACCACTAGTTGAACTGTACCAGAATCCGGAGTGGGGGAACCGGATGCGCGATAGGGCAGTCAGAGGGATGTATTATTTTGATCGCGTTCTTCAAACGCAGCCTTATGTCGCCGGTGACGCTTTCTCAATGGCAGATATCGCGGTAATAGGAGGGATGATCTTTTCCGCATTAGCGCAGCTTCCCGTACCGGCAGAGTGCGCTGCGTTGCACGAGTGGTATACCAGAATGCAGACAAGGTCATCTGTTCAGCAATGGAAGGCGATGGTTGATGCGGAGCGTTTGCAGAGAAAGGCCTGATTACTTTATCCGGTTAATTCGCTTAATTCGCTTAACCCTGCGCAGTGCCTGCAAGCAGAGACTGAAACTGAGAAGGACGTCTGACTTCGGCCGATAAGTCATACAGAGCAGAGTACATTAACCGGCAGCGGCCCAAGATAAGGCCGGTGCCGGATTGTCAAGCAAGAGGTTATACCTACTCCTTCGACGATTCACTCTTGATCCGATCCATCAAATGCCGGGACTAAACATCTTACAGTCTGGTCAAATTTCAATTGATGCGGCTACGCAGTTTTAAATCGGCGCCAACGTACTACAAAGTACTAGCAGTATTAATCATCTTTATCGCAGTCAATCTCAAACTCTCGACAAATAAGCGTGGTTTTATCGGCAGGGATAACTTCCTTCGTTAAATCACAATAAGGGCTACCGTTTTGCTGCAGATGGAAACGACACTGTTGGCAAACGCCAAATAACCGGATGCCCTCAGTCTGCTGAACGATCCTTAGAATCTGAATCAGACCCTGCTCCAAATCCAAGCGGTTATCCGGAAGGGCCTGTTGGGCCAGGGTGATGCTCTCTTGGCGTAATGCTGCCGCAATTGCCCCACGAGCGTAGTCCGAAAGCAGCAGTTTCACCTTCCGTTTATCCTGTATATCGCTTTCCCGGGCAATTAACCCTTGTTCTTCCAGTTTACGCAAAGACTGCGACACGGTTCCTTTGGTCAATCCCAGATATTCTGTTACAGCGCTTGGCGTGTTGGAGTAGTGGTTGCAACGAAACAGATAGTAAAGGGCACGAACCTGCACCTGTGGCAAACTTTTAAATGCTGGAATGTCTGTCAAAGTACGTAATTGTAGGTTTGCCAGTCTCTCAATTAGATCGAACAGGGGCATAGTGGCTCTCGCAGAAAATGTAGTTTCGAGTCAATACCACATTGACGAACTTGGGTTCTTTGGATAGAATAAAAACGTGTCGATTCAAAACAATAATAGCAAAGGTTTTATGTCATGTCCCATTCTGTCACGTTTTATCATGCAGGTTGTCCGCTGCTGAACTGGTTAATATGCTGCCGGGGAAGACGGTCAGCAGGGTATTGGCAAGCTAATTAGATTGGGTTCGAGTTCGTCACCCAAGTGACGGCGATCAGCGTCTATATACAGCTGTCAAAGACAGTACAAAATCAGCTTGTTCGTTCGTGTTGGATGGTGGGTTAACGTTACATATCAATTGTGGCGCTGTAAATAATAGAATTTTATTGAGGATAAGAAAATGAAACAACTAGCAATGGCAATGGCAACATCGGCAAGTGCACATGGTAATGAACCTCATCAGGGCGGCATTGCAACAAAATCCGATCAGGCAATTTTTCCTGACTTCGATTTAGTACATACTAAAATCACCGCTGAAGGGAACGTTGCCACCTTTAGTATGATCGTCTCCGGCAAAGCAGGGAAAAGCAAGCCGGCTGTTACTGGAAAGCTAGCAGGGAGCAAGGTTTTCTCTTATGTTTGGCCTACAACCATTGATCCTTACGAAGTTGGGTTTGAGCATAAGGCGGGTATTCTAGCATTGGCGGTGACTTCTCATCCAGACTTCGACGATACTCCATTGCATGATGAAAATGGCGATAGTAATCGTAATAACGATGGTGATCTGTGGCATACCCACTGGGTGGTGCTGAAGAGCAATGAGTTATGTGGTCCAGGCGCACTGGCAGTAGTGGATATTCCTAAAGGACAAAACCCCCGATTACCGAAAACCTGGCCCGGTCTGCCAGTGCTTCTGGATAGCCCAGGCTGGAGTCCTACGCTGACAGGGGAAACAGTCGAAGTTAAGGTTCCATTCGACAATATCAGCGCAGTCACCTCTAGCCGATTTGATGGAGTGACGGCGGGTTTACGGGTCAACGCTTCCGTTCATGCTCCCTTGCTTTGTGTTGAGAATGTTTTCAAGATTGCTTCAGGGAAATTGACGTTACCAGGTAACGTCAAGTAATCAATGAAATATACCCGCACAAATGGCGTTGGCTTTTGAGTAGATATGAATGAAAGGCATTATCTAGCGGCTTCTATGTTGACTGACCTGTCCTAGCCTGAAAACCATAGACTAGGTGTGGTGCGTCATGCCGAGATAGGAGGCCGCCTCTTCATGCTTTAGTTAATGCGCCTTTTCGTACCATTGACGGGCCTGTTGCGAGCCTGGCTCCCCTAATACCCCAGTGCATTTGGGCGAGCAGCCTGAGCAAATTGCCGTCGCTGAAGCCAATGGTGTAAAAACTGTCTTGGCATTGGTAATTAATGGTTTCCCGTTGCGCCTGAACTTTAGGGCGAATCTTGCCGATCTGAAATAAAGATAGTCTAAACGGCCGATGACTAATATGGACGGCCTTACCATTGCCCATTATTTTTATAGTGTAAGAGATCATGAACCAGCGTACTTATCAGCAAGCCCCGGAATGGGAAGTGGAACAATGGCTTAATACGGATCGCCATTTCTCTCTCCAATCGCTACGCGGCAAAGTCATTGTGTTGGAAGCATTTCAGATGTTGTGCCCAGGCTGCGTTTCGCATGCTTTACCACAGGCAGCGCGTCTATTTCAAATGTTTGGCCAATCGGGTGTCGTGGTACTCGGATTACACACCGTCTTTGAACACCACGATGTGATGACGAAAGAAGCCCTGAAGGTCTTTATTCACGAGTACCGTATTCCTTTCCCCGTTGGTATAGATACACCTAGCGGGCATAATAAACTTCCGCTCACAATGGCTAAATATGGCATGCAGGGTACGCCGACACTCATCTTGATCGATCATCTGGGGAGGCTCAGGATGCAACATCTCGGCGCTATTAGTGATTTACAGTTAGGTGCCGAAGTTTCCAAGTTACTTGTTGAAGCAAATATGGCAACGGAAGAGAATACACCGCCAATCAAATCGGAGTTAGATTCGGAAAGTCGGCACTGTCGCATTAAGTCATCACCCTACTAAGAGCCGCTAACAAAACCCCCTTGATGTCAGGTAAGTATGTCCTTATCTAGTCAAGATGAAACGAAAAGTGATCAGTCAGAAGCTTTGGAAATCATTGCAACCGCTACTCCCTCGGCCATCTCGCCCCCGTCAGGGTGGACGGCCGCGGTTAGATGATTTTGCCGCCCTCAACGACATCTTATTTGTCCTCACCACGGGTATTCCTTGGGAAGACCTTCCCCAAGAGCTCGGCTTTGGCAGTGGGATGACCTGCTGGCGAAGGCTGCGAGATTGGCAAACACTAGGTCTTTGGGATCGCCTGCATCTAGCTTTGCTGACACAACTGCGCCAACACGATCAAATTGATTAGAGTCGGGCTAGCCTTGATGGGGCAAGCGTTGCCAGCCCCCGGGGGGCCAAGAAACCGGCCCCAACCCGACTGATCGGGGGAAATGCGGTAGCAAACGGCACATTATTGTAGATTGCCGCGGCGTGCCATTAGCGCTGAGTATCACCGGTGCCAACCGACACGACTCGATCGTCTTCAAAGCTTTGGTTGATGAGATTCCTGCGATACCTGGTTTGCCAGGACGACCCAGACAAAAGCCCTACAAGCTGCATGCGGACAAAGGTTATGACTACCCCCGTTGCCGTGAACACCTGAGACGACGAGGCATCTTGGTGCGCATTGCTCGTCGTGGGGTGGAAAGCAGTGAGAAACTGGGCCGCCATCGTTGGGTGGTGGAACGTACCCATTCTTGGCTGGCGGGCTTCGGCAAGCTGAGAATCCGTTTTGAGCGACGAGTCGATATGCATTACGCTTTGCTCAAACTGGCTTTCTCTTTGATCTGCCTACGATTTATCGACAGGTTTTGTTAGCGGTTCTTAATGAAATGCTCAGCACAATTCCCACCAGATAGCGCAGAATTTGCCTACTATCAAGCACTGGAAAAAGAAGGGGCGTTTTACAAAAGCGAGCAAGACGCACTAAAAAACTACAGTACCACCATCCAAAAAACGGGTACCTCAGGCTATCCAGCTCTAGAAACCGTTTACATTGACAAGCTGTTTAACTACACCATCCAGGATCAGATTAATGATGGTATGGTGCTGATGCAAAATTACCGAATACAACAACTAAAAGAACTAGGCTTAAGTGATCTGGCGGCTAAAAACCTGGTTAACACGGCTGACCTAAGCATGCTGCTCATCGGCTCCATCGGTGGCAACAAATTGGGCAAGCTGAATCCAGCGACCTTGACTCAGGAAGAACGGCTAGCGGTGGCTGCTGCTGAGAGAAAAGCTATGGAGATATCAGCAGTCCCAACAACTACTAGCAAAGGGGTGCCTCCATCCATTCTCACTCCTAGTGGTAACTTGCCTCCAGGAGTTGGGGAATTAGGTACACCAATACCTATGCCTGCAAGCTCAAACCCAAGCACTACGACAGAACAATTTGCACAAGCCGCATTTAATGGTCAAAAGCCTATGAAAATTGTCAATAACATCACAGGAGAAGGAAGTTGGGTTGCTGTTATGCCAGATGGTGCTGTTATTACTTATCGACCGGCTAGCCAAGCATCAGCAAAAACAGCAGCAACAACAGCAACAGTTGAAATTAATAGTGCTGCTATAAAATCTATAAACAATGGCAAGATAGCAAAATTTAAATTCCCCGCAAAATGAGTAAAAAATCATGAATGAACTATTAGCAATAGAATACCAACGCCAATTAATTTATGCCGTTTTAGATGACTTTACACCAAATAATTCTTTGTCAGAATATTATGGGGGTCAATATGGTGCCAACTTTCATATATGGAAACAGAGTGTTATTAATTTTATTTTTACCAATATAAGTTGTGGTCTTATTGATATTCTTAATAAAAAAGAAAATTACGGACTAAACACCGCAGAATCGATAAGGCAACATTTAACCTTAATCAATTCAGAAAAAACCCCTAATGCAGATATTATTTGGGATACTATCTATTTTTATGGCACAGAAAAACTAGAAAATTTGATAAAGGCACACGAACTATACGAATGGGAATGCCTTTCATTTAATTTAAAAAATAAATTTATTTGTCATTTAAATGATATTTATATAGAAAATGGATTTAACAATTTTTTTAAATAATGCAATAAATTTTATGAGAAAAAAGGCGTTACTACATGTCAGGTTTTTTCATCGCCTTATTACCCGCCACGCCACCTAAACCGAAACCAAAAAATTCGGCCTGATGAGCAGTGGTGGCCTCGGCTTTACCATCGGTAAGCAGCAACAAGGCCTCGACCAGCAAGGACGAGAAGTCAGTACCACCGCCAGCACCGTCGGGGCGCTCAGTGGCAACGTCACCCTCATTGCCGGCAATCAATACACCCAGACCGGCAGCCACGTACTGGCCGCGGGTATCAACGGCGGAGGGGATGTCACCATTACCGCACAGAATGTGGCGATCACCGAAGCGCGCGAAAGCGCACAACAGCAAACCGACAGCTGGGCGAAGCAAAGTGGCCTCACCGTGGCCATCAGCAGCCCGGTCATCAGCAGCCTGCAAACCATAGACCAAATGGCCAAGGCTTCGCGTCATACCAGTGACAAACGTATGCAGGCACTGGCAGGGGCGAGTGCTGCCTTGGCTGGAGCCAGTGCGATGGGGGCCATTCAGCAAGGCCAGGGCAGTACCACCACTGATGGCAAGACCGGCCAGATTGCCACCGGTCAAGTCGATGCCAATGCCCTCGACAAAGTCGGTGGCGTCAGCGTCAACGTTTCGGTCGGCTCCAGCAAAAGCAGCAGTCACAGCACACAAAGCAGCTAGACCGGTGCCGGCTCCAGCGTCAACGCCGCCGGTAACCTCACCATCATCGCCAGCGGTGCCGGTGCCAATAGCCATATCCTGATCCAGGGCAGCGACCTGAATGCTGGCAAAAACCTTACCTTGGCAGCCGAAAACCAACTACAACTGCTCGCCAGCCAAAACAACAGCCAGCAGAACAGCCGCAATCAATCCAGCAGCGGCAGCCTGGGGGTGGGCATCAGCAGCAGTGGGGGTCTCAACGTCAATGTCAGCGCCGCCAAAGGTCAAGGCCATAGCGATGGCAACAGTCAGACCTATAGCAATAGCCACCTCACTGCCGGCGAACAAGTCACCCTCATCAGCGGTGGCGACACCACGCTCAAAGGGGCTGTCGTCAACGGGCACACCATCGATGCCCATATTGGTGGCAACCTCACTATCGAAAGCCTGCAGAACCGCGACCACTACGACAGCAAACAACAAAACCTGGGCGGCAGCCTCAGCCTAGGCACAGCCGTCACCGGCAGCGTCAATGCCAGCAACAGCAAAATCAACAGCAACTACCAAAGCGTGACCGAACAAAGCGGCCTTAAGGCTGGCGATGGTGGCTTCAACGTCAATGTCAAAGGCGACACCACCCTGATTGGCGCGGTGATCAGCAGCAGTGACAAAGCCGTACAAGACGGCAACAACCAATTCAGCACCGGCGGCCAGCTCACCCTCAAAGACCTGGAAAACCACGCCGACTACCAAGCCAACAGCAGCGGCGTCAACCTTGGCACCGGCCTCTCGCCTAGCGGCCAGTACACCCCGCAAGGCACCAGCGTTGGCCTAGGCTCCGACAGCGGCAGCGCCAGCAGCACTACTCAATCAGGTATCAGCGGCATCGCCGGCAATCAAGACGTACGGACTGGCGATGCAGAAACGGGGATTAAGCCGATATTTGATGCCGAAAAGGTCAGAAAGGAAATTGAAGCACAAGTACAGATCACCCGGGCTTTTAGTCAGGAAGCCAGCACTGTCGTCAACAGCTATGTACAGCAAAGCCGGACGCATTTACAAGAAAAGCTAAAACAGACAAACAATGAAACAGAGCGTGCCACCATCCAGCAGCAACTAGATGATCTACGTTTACAAGAGCAGGTGATGAACATCCTGATTGGCGCCGTGTCCGGCTTTGGTCTCGAAGCCCTAACCAAAGAAGGGCTCTCGGCCGCAGCCGATAAAATGCGACAACTAATGATTGAGGACTCCAGCAAATTTGCCGGGGTCACCGATGGCAAGACCAGCTACACTAATTCTTCTGCTGACAGTACCGGCATACGCGGGGATGGTTTCAAGCTGGGCGGCACCCGTTGGGATTTGGATTTATTGTGTGGTGAGAATAATGAGCGCTGTGTGGTAGATAAAAAGATGGTGAAGCCTATTTACAATTAAACCCACAAGGGCAGGTTCAATTCGATCTTAAGAGAACTGGCTTCACGAGTCTGGACGATTTTCTGGCAACAGAACAAGGTAAAAAGCTGGCGGGAGCCACCGGGGGGATTCAGGGGGTCAAAGGGACGCTATTTGGCGAACCCTATATAGCAGGTAGTTGGCAGGATCAATTGATTGAAGCCTTTGCAGGTACCCATGATTTTATTGGTGGGAAGCTCAGTGGTTTATACGATGAGCAGGGCAATGCCACCAGAGGCCGAGCAGAATATTTACAAACGCTCCAGAACAGCTGGAGCGCGAGGGGTGCCATTGTTGTTTCTGCCCCATTTGCGATGGCCGAACTGCTACCGCCAGAAGTTTGGAACGCGATTGCAATTATTTTAAGGAACGCGAAATGATCAGTAAAAAAACAGCCCTCATCCTATCGGCCACGATTGGCCTATCTGCCTGCACCATCGGCAATGGCCGGATTTGTGGCCCACAAACCCCTGCGGCCTATTGTGACTAGGAAGCCTACCAAGCCTTGCGACATCCTAAGAGAGAGGTAGAAAGATGGGCGAAAGTGGATATCAGCAAGGAGCGCAGGCTGGATGATTGGATCGCCTGCGGGGGAGACCAAACAGGAAGTTTTGTTCCCGATGTTGTAAATCTGGAAAAAGAAAAACGTCCAGAAGAGAAAGATAACATGCCAGCGCATAGACGGTTACTAGATCGAACTTGGCAATGCATGATTCAGAAAGGCTATATACGTGACAATCGTCCTTTTTTTAAATGGTATTTTTTTACAAAGTGCCAGTCAGACCGAAACCAAGCAATCCGGCCTGACCTGTCCTGACAACCGTAGACACACCTTGCTCAAATACCGACCGCCTGTTTGCTAAATTTTTGTGCAAACACGGCCGGCGCCAGATTGCCAAGGCGCGAGTGGCGCCGCTGGCGATTGT
>JACCFC020000036.1 GCA_020830965.2 Neisseriaceae bacterium TC5R-5 | reverse complement strand
TGTATCGACGGCGATATGACGCTTGATGCCAGAAACCTTTTTGCCAGCGTCGTAGCCCTTGTGTGTTGCCGTATCCGTGTTCTTCACGCTTTGTGCATCAACGATCAAAAAGCTCGTCAAGGCGTCGCGCGCCTGTTTTGCGCGGGCCACGCCAACCTGATTTTTTAAAGCCTGCTCCAATACGCTTACACCGTCTTGGTCAGGAGCACTCCACTTCTCAAAGTAGGAGTAAACCGTGCGCCACTTGGGAAAGTCGCTCGGCAGCATGCGCCACCGGCAGCAGCATCCAATCTCCACACGCCCTTGGTGAAAATCAGCGACGATGGGCTTTGTTGCACAAATCCGGCGCACCGCGGCTTGGTAAGATAGCGGCATGACCGAGCCCGTCCCAAAACGCTACCGAACGACCAACTGGAACGCCTACAACCAAGCCCTGATCCTGCGCGGCTCTCTGTCAGTCTGACTGGACACGAGCATGTCATGGCAGGCGACTCCACAGGGCAAGCGCGGACGGACGCAGACCTATAGCGATGCCGCCATTCAGTTCTGTTTGACCATCAAGAGCCTATTTGGACTGCCTTTGCGGCAAACCATTGGTTTCATCCAAAGCCTGCTCAAGCTGGCGGGTCTGGACTGGAGCGTTCCCGACTACAGCACGTTATCCAGACGGCAGCAGACGCTGCAGGTCAAAATTCCCTATCAGAAAAGTTCAAGTGCACTGCATCTGCTGGTCGATAGCACCGGCATCAAAGTGCTGGGCCGTCCGTGCACGGTGGCTGTGGCATAAATCTGTTTGGGGAAAGGGGAAGCTCGCCCTACCTAAGATTTATGCAACAGAGCCGTTGACCGTCTATTCAGTGAGGTACACAGACAGTATGTGGGCTTTTGGTAAATTAATATTATTGTTTGGCATCACGGCACTGGCAGAAATCGTTGGCTGTTACCTGCCTTGGTTATGGCTACGCCAAAATGGGGCTTGGTGGCTGCTGATACCTGCAGCTTTATCACTGGCCTTGTTTGTCTGGCTATTAACGCTACACCCGGCAGCCGCAGGTAGAGTTTATGCTGCTTATGGTGGTGTCTATGTAGCCGTAGCTTTACTATGGCTGTAGCAGGTAGAGGGGGTTCGTCCCGGCTTGTGGGATATCATCGGTGCCGGAGTTGCGCTTAGTGGGATGGCGATTATCATGCTAGCACCCAAAGGAGCAGCATAAAGATCAGGTGGCGCTACCTGAACCTGATCTTTATATTTTTTATTGAGCTGGTGGTACGGTATCGGCAAAAGATGGCCGGGTTGCCAGGCGGTCAAGCAGGCTAGCTAAGTTGATGTGGTTTTCCCGCCAGGCAATATCAGCAAAGCGGAAGTCAAGATAGGCCAGGCAACAGCCTACAGCCACATCCGCCAGACTATAAGCGCTGCCATTGCACCATTGCCTGTCAGCCAGATCATTCGATAGGACAGCCAGACCACGTCTGATCTTAGTCATTTGCCAAGCGATGCTCTCTGGCATTTGCTTGTCTGCTGGACGACGGTTTTCCATCACAATCGCCACAGCAGCGTCAAGAATACCATCGGCCAATGCTTCCCAGCGTCGAGTGGCAATCAAGAGGCGGTTATCCTGTGGCAGAATGCGCGACACTGGGGAAATATTATCCAGATATTCGACAATCACTCTGGAATCATAAAGTGTAGAGCCATCGTCCAATACCAGCACAGGTACCTTACCGAGGGGGTTGTAATGGCTAATACGGCTGCCAGCATTCCACGGAATGTCTTCTTCCAGCGGGCAATCAATCTTTTTTTCAGCCAGTACAATACGAACCTTACGGGCATAAGGGCTAGTCAATGAGGCAATCAGTTTCATTTTCTGGAGGGTATCTGACTTAAGGTCATTAAAAGGTATCTGAGTATGGGCAGATACCTGGCTAGTAAGGCTTCACGGAGCTAAAGGTAAGGTGAAGGAAAACACTAATTGAGTTCAACCTTACCACTGATTTGTAATTGTAGCTGGGATTCTCCTGCTTGAAACTCAGTTGGTAGCACTTCATCACGACTTGCCATCTTGGCAGCGCGCTGTATCATCATTGGGCGGAAAGAAGGTGGTGTATTACCTATTTCCAACTCCCGTACTCGGTTGACGGCCTTACCCAAAGCCTTGGCAGCAATTTCGGCTTGCGCTTGCAAATTGGCAATCGCTTCCGGAATCATCTCTCTCTCGGCGGTCCGCCGTGCTGCATCGGAAATACTAAACTGCAAACCTTGTAACAACATAGACTGTTGCAGTTTGGCCATCAACTCGGCGGCCTGAGTAAAGTCTCGGCTCTTTAGCTGAATTTCTACTCGCCCTTGCCAGCCCTGGATTTTGCCGTTTTTATCATAATTGGGCCAGGTATTGTAATTGCCACTGCTTAATTGCACCTGCGGATAGTGTTTGGCCAAGGCCATACCTTGCGCTGCAGCACTATTCAACTGATTAGCCAATACGGCAGGCTGAGCATGACTGGCTTGTTGGTAAAACGTAGCACTGATCTGATCATTGCTCACCTCGCGTTGCGACGAAGCGCTAAGACTCAACAGTGTTTCGCTAGCTTGCGCGCAGCTGATAAACAGCAACAACAAGCTGGCTAGATAAAAGGGCAACCAACGCGAAAACACCATAACTTGCTCTCCTTATTAAAAACCCATCGATAGTTTTATCAGCTTAACAATAAGCCATCGTCATCGAGTTGTTCGCCGCGCGTCTGCTCAAACATGGCCAACAAATCGGCCACATCCATTTTGGCACGACTCTCACCACTCACATCCAGAACGACCTGCCCCTGATGTAGCATGATGGTACGATCACCATGATCTAGCGCCTGACGCATTGAATGGGTCACCATCAGAGCAGTAAGCTTCTTTTCAGTGACGATACGGTCAGTTAATGCCAATACAAAGGCAGCTGTTTTCGGGTCAAGGGCCGCAGTATGTTCATCCAGTAACAATAACTGTGATGGCTGTAATGAAGCCATTAATAAACTGACTGCCTGACGTTGCCCACCAGAGAGCAAGCCCATACGATCGCCTAAACGATTTTCCAGCCCAAGTTCTAGCGTAGCTAATTGCTCACGAAACAGTTGCCGGTACTCGGCCTTTACCGCACGGCTCAAACCACGAGTCTGGCCACGTTGTAAGGCCAGTGCCAGATTCTCTTCAATGCTCAAACCTTCACAAGTGCCTGCTAACGGGTCCTGAAACACCCGTGCCACCATGCTGGCACGCTGCCAAGCAGATAAGCGAGTCACCTCTTGCCCGTCAATAAATAATTGACCACGGTCGGGAGAAATATCACCACTAATTGCATTCAGGAAAGTAGATTTCCCCGCCCCATTACTACCAATAACGGTAACGAACTGCCCTGCTTCAATACTCAGGGACAAACCACGCAAAACCGGGTTCTCCAGCGGCGTTCCCGGATTAAACGTTTTGAATAATTGCTCGGCACGCATCATGATGACAGGTTTCCTTGCTTGCTTTGTATTTTGTTTTTAATCTTTGGCAAAACCAATGCCAGTGTTACTAGCAAGGCGGTAATCAGATTCAAGTCCTGCGCCTGCAAACCGATAAAATCGGCATTCAAAGCCAGAGCAATCAATAGACGATACAATAAGGCACCTAGTACCGTTGCCAGCGTGATCCAATACAGGCTGCGTGGCGGCAACAGCGTCTCCCCAATAATGACCGCAGCTAAGCCGGCAACAATGGTACCGATTCCCATCGAAATATCAGCACCACCCTGAGTTTGTACATACAAGGCCCCTGCCAGCGCGATTAAAGCATTGGATAGCGCCATGCCTATCAGGGTCAAACGGCCAGTAGCAATACCCTGCGCTCTTGCCATACGCGGATTGGCACCCGTCGCCCGCAACGCCAGGCCCATCTCGGACGCCAGAAATATATCAAGGCCAACTTTGACGGCCAGCACGATCAAGGCCAACACTATCGGTTGTATCCACCAGCCGTTATCCTGTAGCTGGCTGACAAAAGGAGTAAAAACATTCGGCAGACCAATCAAGGCCAGATTGGGGGCTCCCATAATGCGTAAATTGATTGAGTACAGGGCAATCATGACCAAAATACTGGCCAACAATTGCATGATGCCTAAGCGTACGTACAGCCAGCCAGTAAGCCAGCCAGCACCAGCACCAGCGATCATTGCCAGAAGGCAGGCCAACCAGGGATTGTAACCAGAGGCAATCAGGATGGCGGCAACTGCCCCCCCTAAAGGAAAACTACCGTCCGCAGTTAAATCGGGAAAATTGAGCAAACGAAAAGAGATGAGCACACCCAGTGCGACTAGCGCAAAGATCAGGCCTATTTCCAACGCACCCATCAGAGAAATCAACGACATGCAAACCTCATAAAAAACATTGGTCATACCCACAGGTATGACCAGGTATAACTATAACCACCGGCTATTACTTAATCACTTGCTGGGCTTGCTTTAGTAACGCGGGTGATAAGGTGACCCCTTGCTTTTGAGCGGCCGCCGGATTAACGATCAAAACCGTCTTTTCCCCCACCTGCGGAGCAATCGTCCCTGGCTTTTCACCTTTGAGCAAACGCACCACAATTTTGCCGGTTTGGCGGCCCAAATCATAATAACTCATTCCCATTGCCGCGCTCGCACCGCGCTTGGCGACGCTGCTATCACCAGCAATCAGCGGAATTTTGGCCTGGTTCGCCGCCCCTACCAAAGACTCGTAGGTAGAAATCACATTGTTATCGGTATTGGTATAAATCACATCAACCTTACCGATCAGACTTTTAGCAGCAGGCGCCACATCCACTGTACGTGGCGCGGCAACCTCTACCAAGCTCATTCCGCGTTTGGTCAATTCTGCCTTCAGCTCTTTCACCACCACGGTAGAATTCACCTCACCTGGGCTATACACCATGCCCACCCGCTTAGCTCCCGGTTTCACTTTGAGCATCAAATCCACTTGCGGAGCGATCGGTAAGCTATCTGATACACCAGTGATATTGCTGCCACTAGCTTTCCAACTGGGCAACAATTTAGCCGCTACTGGATCAGTCACCGTCGTAAACACCAATGGAATGGTTTTAGTAGCCGCAGCCACTGCCTGCGCTGCTGGGGTTGCGATCGCCACAATCACATCAGGACGATCACCAATAAATTTACGAGCAATCTGCCCGGCCGTGGCCGTATTCCCCTGTGCACTTTGATAGACAATCTTGACCTTATCCTGCGTATAACCGGCAGCTTTCAACTCATCCAATACACCATCGCGAGCAGCATTCAGCGCTGGATGATCAACAATAGACATAATGGCAACCGATTTAGGTGCCGCTGCACAAGCTCCAGCTGAAAGCAGCACTGCCGCCATAGCCGTGATAAAACGATGACGATTCCGAAACATCATGCTTCCTTTCTGACGAAGTTAAGTAATCAGACTTTTATGCTGGTCGTGATTTTACGCGAAATTAAGCCGTTCTGGCTGCTGTGACATCGTTTTCTAATCAGTGAGTGAATATTTTACAAATGAAATATAAAAACGGCCCAGTGCAGGGCCGTTTAAATAGTAAGCTAATCAAGCTTATACAGCCGAATAATCAGGCGATATATTCATAGCCAGGCAAGGTGAGGAACTCGACAAACTCGTCAGAGGTAGTCAACAAATCAAACATCCGTGCGGCATCTTCATATTGACGTGTCCAGCGACTGCCGTATTCCTGCTTGAGCTTGTTGACCTCTGCGGACTGTAACTGCCGAAACAATTCCACAGTAACCTTACGGCCATCATTGAGCACGCCTTTAGGGCTGCGCAGCCACTGCCAGATTTGTGAACGAGAGATCTCCGCAGTCGCCGCATCTTCCATCAGATTATGAATCGGCACGCAACCATTACCGGAAATCCAGGCACCTAGGTACTGAATCCCCACATTAATATTCATGGCCAGCCCGGCTTCGGTAATCGGGGCTTCTGGCTGGAAATTAAGCAGATCAGCAGCCGTTACGGCCACATCATCGCGGCGCTTGGCTATTTGATTAGGCGCATCACCTAAGATCTTGCTGAAAGCCTCTCTCGCAATCGGCACCAGACCAGGGTGTGCTACCCAACCACCATCGTAACCATCAGTAGCATCACGATCTTTATCTGCCTTTACACCAGCTAGCGCTTTTTCATTGGCTATCGGATCATTCTTGATTGGAATCAGTGCAGCCATTCCACCAATGGCTGGTGCCTGACGCTGGTGGCAGGTTTTCAGCAATAACAGTGCATAAGCACGCATAAACGGCACGGTCATGGTGATTTGCACCCGGTCTGCTAGGCAAAAATCCCGGTTCTGCCGGAACTTTTTGATACAGCTGAAAATATAATCCCAGCGCCCGGCATTTAAACCAGAACTATGCTCACGCAGTTCGTATAGAATCTCGTCCATTTCAAAAGCCGCCAAAATGGTTTCGATCAATACGGTTGCCTTGATCGTCCCCTGCGGAATAGATAGCTCATTCTGGGCAAACACAAAAACATCATTCCACAAACGAGCTTCAAGGTGGCTTTCCAGCTTGGGAAGGTAATAGTAGGTAGCTCGCTGATGCTCACGCAGATAGGTGATGTTATGGAAAAAGGACAGACCGAAATCAAACAAAGAGCCGGCAACTACCTCGCCATCCACCTTGAGATGTTTTTCCATTAAATGCCAACCGCGTGGTCGTAAAATCAGCGTGGCAATATTGTCATTCAATTTATATTGCTTGCCGTCAGGATTACTAAAGGAGATTGTTCGCCGGTAGGCATCGCGGACATTAATCTGGCCATTTAGCTGATTTTCCCAACTGGGGCAGTTGGAATCCTCAAAATCAGCCATAAAGCTATTGGCGCCGGAATTGAGCGCATTGATCATCATCTTGCGCTCTACTGGCCCGGTAATTTCTACACGGCGATCCAATAGATCATGCGGCAAGGGAGCAATTGCCCAATCCTTGGCACGAATTGCGGCAGTTTCTGGCAGGAAGTCCGGCAATTTACCCGCATCCAGCTCCGCCTGGCGGCTTAGCCGTGTCGCAAGCAACTGACGACGTCTAGGCTCAAATTGACGGTGCAGCTTAGCGACAAAGGCCAGCGCATCATGGCTCAGAATATCGGCAAACTCGGGGCTAAGCGGGGCAAGAATCTCTACACCTGTGGGCAGTGTTGTGGACATTTTGTGCTTCTCCTGTAGATGGTTATGATTAAACGCTGGTTCAGACAAACAAGGATGCTGTTGTGCTGTCTTGAGTTTAACCAAACAAAAGGTAAAGAAAAATAGTAAAATATCGACAACATATTTTACTTTTATGTACATAATGCCAGTCCTAAAACAATTGCAGACTTTTGTTGCCGTCGCCAGCCAAGGCAGTCTTTCAGCAGCTGCCCGCCAAGAAGGCGTGGTACCGGCAATGATAGGACGACGCTTGGACGCTTTAGAAGAACGGCTGGGCGTAAAACTCCTAGTACGCACCACACGCAGCATCAGCCTAACACAAGAAGGCCTAGCCTTTTTCGAGGATTGCCAGCGCATTCTGACTGATCTGGGAGATGCCGAAGCGGCTGTTGCCTCTGGCAGTGGCCGCGCACGTGGTCATTTGCGTATCTCCGCACCAGCAGGCTTTGGCAGGCGTCATGTTGCCCCCCATATTATCGGTTTCCAGCAAAAACACCCGGAAGTGAAGGTAACGCTAGAACTCTCTGATCGACTGGTAGACTTGCAACGCGAGCGTATCGACTGCGCCATTCGCATTTCCGACTTGGCCGACTCCTCGCTGGTTGCGATGCGGCTGGCAGAAAACCGCCGTGTTGTGGTTGCTGCTCCGGCCTATCTGAGCAAGCATGGTATTCCGCATAGCCTGGATGACTTAGCTCATCATAACTGCCTATCCTTAGGAGAGAGTCAGAGCCGTGGCTGGAGCTTTCTGGATCGTGGTCAGCCGGTCAATTTGCGCGTCAGCGGCCAACAGGAATGCAATGATGGTGCGGTACTGCACGACTGGGCCTTGCAAGGGCTCGGCCTGGCTTGGCGTTCGCTGTGGGAAGTACGGGATGATTTATCGGAAGGTCGCTTAGTCAGCGTGCTCGATGGCTACTCCTCGCCCGACTACCCCGTTTATGCGGTTGTGACACAGCGCCGTTTATTAGCTGCCCGTGTGCGGCACTTTATTGATTACTTACGCTCTATCTATGCTGAGCCCACTTATTGGGATTAATCATGATGAAATCTCTACCACCATTATTACTGACACTTAGCCTGCTTACTCCGTCCAGCTGGGCGGTTGACGTCGCCCCTGTGAATGCTAACAGCGTGATGATCGAGTGCCTGCCCTCTGCCCCCAGCGGCGAAGATATGCGTGACTGGCTATTAAATCGACTGGTTTTACGTGGGCTGAATGTCAATACTGAACCAGCCCAATGGGGGCTATGCTTCCGTCAAGGCCAAGGCCAACAGTTTGTTGCCACTCCAGGCTGGGGAGGACCGCCGCGCTGGTCCGTGGGGGTAGGCCGCTATTGGGACAACGGAGGCATCGGCTGGAATGCCCCCATTTACGATATACGTACCATTCAAACGATATCGCTAAGCATTACGCACAAGCAAGATGGCAAGCAACTCTGGCAGGGGGAGCGCACGGTAAATAGCCAGGGCAACCAACGCCAACAACTAGAGCTGGCTATCCGCAGCCTGATAGACAGCATGCCCTTACCTTAGCGCCGCTAACAACCCCCCTGATCCAGCGTTGCACCTCCTTGCCGTACTACTGGCACTGTCTGCGTCGGCGCACCTCAGCTCAGGAACTCTTCGAGGTTTTGTTAACGGCCCTCAATGTTCGTTTGGTATTATTAACAATATTTTTGCAACAAAATTTTCATAAAAGGCCGGGCAATACGATGATTTTGAAACAAAAACAAGCTATCTCATTATTGGGTAAGTACGATGAGTGGCACTAAAAACAACCGATGCTCCCGGTAATGTATTCTTGCCAAACAAAGCAAAACCGGCTAAATTCGCGGCTTCCAGCTCAGGCAGGCGGGTGTAGCTCAATGGTAGAGCAGAAGCTTCCCAAGCTTAAGACGAGGGTTCGATTCCCTTCACCCGCTCCACTCTCTCGCGCTACTTTCGAGAAGTGGCTATCACAACCATGCCAAATAAACATCCGCTAATGAAACTGAATTCTGGCCGACTGTGGTTACGTATTACTGTCTACAGCCTACTCTTATCCCTAATCACACTGGTACTGACACAAGCTCTGGTCTACTGGCAATTTGATGAGACTCAGGTGCGTAGCATCCTCTCTCGTTCACTGCAAAGTTCAGGTCGCAATGTGCTGATTGAAGGTCGCATCACGCCAACGCTGCTCCCATCACCTGGGATCAATATTGAACGCCTAAGCATTACCCAACCAAAGTCGGACACCCCCTTCGCCCATGTGAAAGAGGTGGAAATACGCCTATCTTGGCTAGCTCTTCTGTTTGGTAAACGCGAAGTCAAATCGATAGCACTATATGGCGGTAATGCCAGCATCCTGCGCGATACGGAAGGCCGACTCTCCATCGCCGACTTGTTCCAGACACAGCAGCAGAACCATTTCACCATTAAGCTAGATAGCTTGAAAATACGTGATGGTGCCTTATCTTTTTCCGATCAAATCAATAATAGTGACCGACGTCTCTCCAGCATCAGTCTTGATGTAGACGATCTGCAAAGCTCTGCCTCACTACGAGCCGGTGCAATATTAGACTCAGGCGCACAACCGGTACGATTAGCGATCACCACACCCTTATCTATTCAAGATGATCAGGTTAGACTGGAAGCAGTTGAAGCGGTTGCCATTAGTCAGGTCAATGGGCTGGGAGAAAGCAAGCTCTCGCTTAGCGGTCAGTACCAACTTAATTTTTCAGCATTACAAGCCAGCGGTAACCAGGTTTTACTCACCTTCAGCAGTGAACGCCCTAACAGCGAATTACGTCTGGCCATGCCACAAATCAATGCCAGCCTAACAGAACTGAGCGTACCTACTGGCACACTCACCGCCAAGGTTCAATATGCCCGCAGCCAGTACCAGCTTGACGCCACCCTGGAAAATCTAAAATTAGATCACACCGGTTTATATGCAAACCAGCTGAACGGCGACTTCAACTGGCAGGCCGAAGATACAAGAATCAACGTCAAACTCAATGCACCGGTATCATTGATCGCCATGCAACAACTGGAAATGCAACCACTGGTTCTCACCTCCACGCTCACCACCCCGTTACTACCACGTGGACGTTTAGTCTCCACTATGTCGGGCTCACTAAATGGGAATCTGGAAGAGCCGCGCTTCAACTTACAAGTAGCAGGTCAATTGGATGGCTCAGAAGCCACACTAACACTCAATCAATATGGGCTAATCAAACCACGTCACGAAGCCACCCTCTCCCTGAGCAAACTAGATTTAAACCGCTATCTACCGGAAAGCACAGGCACCCCGGTGGCCATTTTTCAAAACACCGAGGATATTCCACTTGGCTGGCTCGACTTATTTGATCTCAGTGGCAAAGTAAAAATTGATGAACTGGCTTTTGGCCGCTTTCGTCTCAACAACCTCAATAGCGATATTCGCATCACGCCACGAGAGTTTGAGCTGAGTGAAATGTCGGCAGATATTTATGAAGGTCGTCTGTATGGCGATATCGGCCTGAGTCGACGCAATCAGCCACAGCTGAAAGTCAAACAAACGCTACAAGGCATGCGGATACGCCCTTTGTTACTTGACCTGTTCAACTTTAGCCGCGTGAACGGCAAGGGTAATGGCAAGGTAGATATCACCGCGCAAGGCAAGTCATTTGCACAACTACGCAACACCCTTAATGGCAATGTGCAGATGGAGTTAAATAATGGCGCACTTAGTGGCATAGACTTGGTCTCCGCCTTAAAAAACCTGCCAGCAGAAATCAAGGAATGGAACAGTACCGCGCAAAATGATCAAAAAACCACCTTCTCCACTTTGTCCGGCAGCTTCCAACTAAATAAAGGCATTGCCCGAAATCAAAATTTTAAATTAGCTTCAGAGCTCGTCAATATCAGTGGCAATGGCAAGCTGGATCTAATCCAGAACATCATAGACTACACCATGGATGTTCAACCCAATCCAAAGCAATTTAGCCGCTTCCAAGGCGTCAATATACCGCTGAAGATTACCGGCCCGGTCAGTGCCCCCATCTACGCGCTGGACTTCAACGCCATGGTAAAAGGCAAAAAAACCGAGGCCGAAAAACAGCAGGCTTTAAAACAAGAGCTGGGCAAACAGATCAACAGCATCCTGCCCTAACCCCATAACAATCAACTCTTTAACTGTCATCGGCGATACAATTAGCTTGTTACGCCGCTACTAACAATTTTGCTAGCCGGCTCTTGTCTCCATTTTGTCATCAAATTTTCATCAAGATGCGGTGTAATCGCCTAGATTCCATCTATTTCCTATGGTGAGTAAATTCCGTGACGATTAAAGAAACGCAAACAGATAAAGAGCAATCCGGTGTCGACCGCCGTCAATTTGTCAAAAATACATTAGCCATGTCTTTGGCAGCAGGGATGAGTGGTACTTTGCTGACGGCCTGCGGTGATAGCGGTGCTTCTAGTGGAGCTGTTAGTCCGCTGCAAGATAAGAGCACCTCAAGCAACAATTGGCGACCTAGCCGTACTGTGATGGTGATCCTGGAAAACTCCTCACTACAGCAGTTAATCAATAGTGACGATATGTCTTACCTCAAGGGTTTGGCCAACCGCAGCGCATTGATGGTCAATGCCTATGCCGCGTCGACACCGTATAAGATTATTCCGGATGGCGGGCCTTTTGGTGCCGATCCGGCCACCACCTTCTTACACCCACTACCAGCACGTGGCAGCCAGACTAATTACTTCTATCAGTTTGCCGGACACAATCAGGGCTTTTTACCGGACTGGTTCTTATCGTCAGGCTCCGGCCGCTTAGGCACCGCCTATGCAGATGAGTACGGCAATACCTTACCCGCCCCCATCCCCGATACAGAGATCGGTTTGAGTAATGAATTGGTCACACAGTACCTGAACGGTGCCAAACGGGTCTTTACCACGCCCAATCTGGGTGCCGCCATGCTGCAGGCCGGCTATAGTTATGCGACGTTTTCGGAGTCCTTGCCTCACCCATTTTATGATGGTAAAGACTACAATCCCCCAGGCATTAGCGATGGCTATGCCCGCCGCCACAACCCAGGTATAAACTGGATTAACTTCCCCAACCTGAATGTCAGCATTGCCCCGACTTTGCAGCGCTTTCTGTTGCCGGTCAGCAGCAATCTGGCGACTGAGGCCACTGTCGACCCGGATGGCAAACAGTACCCCGGCTTTGGCGTCGACAAAGATGGCAAGCCGGCAGGGTTCGAACAATTGCCTACGCTGTCGATCGTAGTACCGAACAATATGCATAACCGCCATACTGGTTCGACATCGGCTTGTGATGACTGGTTAAAAAGCGTGATCCAGCCCTTTGTCGATTGGGCCAACGCCAATGATGGCTTATTGATTATTACCACCGATGAAGATGGCTTCACCGATGACAGCAATGGTATGGCTACGGTGGCAATGGATGCCATGATCAAGCAGTATGTGCCGGGTGCTACCGGTAGTTATATGTACGGTATGGACCGGATTACCACTTTGTTCTATGGGCCGGCCAATCGCGTGAAAACCGGCAAATATCAGGATCAGGTCGATGCCTTGAATGTGCTGGCGACCGTGCTGGATATGTACGGCACGCTGGATAACTTCCGCAAAGATTTTGCCGCACATTACGGCAGCAGTAATGACAAGATACGGCTTCAGGAAATGCAGAATCAATTGGCCAGCCTGACGCCGATCAAAAGCTTCCGTGCCTGATGTTAGCTAATGCAGTCCAGTGGGGCCAACTTGCCAACGTGCCAGTCAGCCCTGCTCAAGCTCAAGCTTTACTCCCTCAACAGGCCACGTTCTGCCAGTTGTACTCGCTCGGCCTCGGTCAACACCCGCAACAGAAACTCACCACCATCTTCAGCTAGGCCGTGCATTTCTATCGATCTTTGTGCTTTCTGCAAACGCAGCAAATAGGCCAGAATGGTATCGGTAATCAGCTGGCCGGGTACCAGCACCGGAATACCTGGTGGATAAGGCACGATCTGATCGCAGCAGATGCGGCCTAATGGTGCCGGGTTGGCGCGGCCATCTTCGTCCAGCAGCGGCAGACGCTCGCCAGCCTCATAGAAAGCGTCACGTGGTAAACAGCACAGCTTGGAGAAGTGCGGAATTTCCGGCATACGCCCCACGGTGCGCGGCAGACGTTTTTCCTTGCTCAGACGCAGCATCGCATCATATAAACGCGATACCTTGCTGCGCGTCGTGCCTATGGTCAGCAATAGCGTAATGGTGCTGAATGTCGACTTCTCTACCTGGATGTTGTAACGCTCGAACAAGGCGTGTTGCAGCTCATCGGCGCTATAACCGGAGAGCGTGATATCGACCGTCAGCTTGGTAGGGTCAAGGCGGATACCATCTGCCGCCACTTCGGCCGGCAAGAGATCCGCCAGCTCTAATACGCGGAAAGCACCGGTTGCATTGATTTTATCGCGCAACTCCTGCGCCAATTTCAAGGTACGTTCCAGCAGGCGGTAGCCCTCCATTACCGCCTGTTTGCGCGCAACGTCCAGACTGGCAATCAGATTGTATTGCGGGCTGGTAGAAGCGTGCATATTGAAATTTTCGCGGAACAGATGCGCGTCAAATTCAGGATCATTAACATGGATCATGCTGGCCTGGGAGAAGGCAGACAGCACCTTATGGGTGCTTTGCGTGGCGTAATCAGCACCGGCTTCCAGAGCAGTAGGACGAAATGCCGGATGAAAACGCGCAAAGCCATACCAGGCTTCATCAACAATCACTTTAATACCTTGCCGGTGGGCAGCAGCAATGATAGGCGGCAAATCATAGCGCAAACCATCATAGGTGCAGGAAGTGAGAATCAACACTTTGGCATCGGGATTGGCTTCGATCGCGGCCAACAAGCGCTGCTTTGGCACCGGGCCAAAAATGCCGTACTGCGTATTGATAGAGGAATCAAGATAAACCGGCCAGGCCCCGGATAAAATCACGCCGTGGTGTACCGATTTATGGCAATTGCGATCTAGCAGCAACTTGTCACCAGGCGAGAGCAAAGTCTGAAAAATCACCTTATTCGAGGTTGAGGTGCCATTGGTAGCAAAGTAAGTACGGCGTGCGCCAAAAGCTTTGGCAGCCAGTTGTTGCGCTTCCGCAATCACCCCAGTGGGGTGCAGTAGCGAATCCAGCATCGGCACTGAGACCGACAGATCTGCCCGCAACATACTCTCCCCGGCAAACTCGTGAAAATCTGCTACCCAGGGGCTATTTTTAAAGGCATCCCCGCCAGAATGGCCGGGCGTGTGCCACGAGTCCTTAGCCATACTGACATATTGCTTAAGCCGATCATAAAATGGCGTGGCGGACTTTTCCGCCAACTCAGCCATCAGAATACGAAACCAGCCATGAAAATCCACTTCATCGCGGTAGAAATAGCCGTCTACCGCATGGCTGGCCAAATCCTCCAGTAGCGCGCGGTCATCTTCGTCCAGCAACAACACATAGAGAGAGAGTTCCGGACGATAAGCGTTGATCTGATTAGCCAATTGTGCCGCAGGTAGACTGGCTTCACCTTCCTGCAGCTGTTTATCCAGCAGTACTATCTGTATTTCACCATCGCTGGCAATGAGGGCCTGTGCCTCGGCTGCAGTATGGGCAGCAATAAAGCTCAGTTGATAAGGGTTGGGCAAGCGATTAGCCACGGCGCTGAGCCCGCTTAGCGTCTCGCTCAGCCAGCGGTCATCGTCACTTACCACGAGCACGCGATTTGTCAGGATCATATGCGAACCTTTCTCTATACGTCACCGGCAATCATCAAGCAGCTATGCAAGCAATACAAAAGAGGAGGAGCCCAACGTGCCAGCTTTAACTCTGACAGGCTGAGCTTTTACTCAATTCAGCTTAACGGATGATGGGCTTGTAACGAATACGTTTCGGCTTGGCGCCCTCTTCACCCAGACGCTTTTTCTTATCGGCTTCATATTCCTGATAATTGCCGTCAAAGAACGTCCACTGTGACTCACCTTCGGCAGCCAGGATGTGGGTGGCGATACGATCTAGGAACCAGCGATCATGCGAGATCACAAACACGGTGCCGGCAAACTCCAGCAGCGCATCTTCCAGGGCACGCAGGGTTTCGACGTCAAGGTCGTTGGAGGGTTCGTCCAACAGCAAGACGTTGCCGCCTTTGAGCAGGGTTTTAGCCAGATGCAGGCGACCACGCTCACCACCGGAGAGCATGCCGACTTTTTTCTGCTGGTCAGCACCCTTGAAGTTGAAGCGTCCTAGGTAAGCACGGCTGGACATTTCAAAGCGCCCTACCGTGATCAGATCCAGGCCACCGGCAACGTCGTCAAAGACGGTTTTATCACCTTCCAGCCCGTCACGGCTTTGCTCGACATAGGCCATTTGCACAGTCTGACCGATTTTTACCTGACCAGCATCGGGTTGTTCCTGACCTGCAATCATTTTGAACAGTGTCGACTTACCGGCACCATTGGGGCCGATGATGCCGACAATCGCACCGGCAGGTGCTTTGAAGCTGAGCTGATCAATCAGCAGACGGTCACCAAAACCCTTGCTGACATGATCAAATTCGATCACTTCACTGCCTAGGCGCTCAGCGACCGGGATGAAAATTTCCTGGGTTTCATTACGCTTTTGCGTTTCATAGCTGGAGAGCTCTTCGAAGCGGGCCAGACGGGCTTTGGACTTGGCTTGACGGCCTTTCGGATTTTGTCGCACCCATTCCAGTTCCTGCTTCATCGCCTTCATGCGCGCGCCTTCACTCTTGCTTTCCTGTGCCAGACGCGCTTCTTTTTGCTCCAGCCAACTGGAGTAGTTACCTTTCCAGGGGATGCCTTCGCCGCGATCCAGCTCCAGAATCCATTCGGCGGCATTGTCGAGGAAGTAACGGTCATGCGTCACCGCCACCACGGTACCAGGGAAGCGCACCAGAAATTGCTCCAGCCACTCCACCGATTCGGCATCCAGATGGTTAGTCGGTTCGTCCAGCAACAGCATATCTGGCTTGGAAAGCAGCAACTTACACAAGGCCACACGCCGCTTTTCACCACCAGAGAGCGGGCCAATCTTGGCGTCCCATGGTGGCAGGCGTAGTGCGTCGGCAGCCAGCTCCAATTGAAGAGCGATATTATCATTAGCACCGGCAGCAATAATGGCTTCCAATTTGGCTTGCTCTTCAGCCAGTGCATCAAAATCAGCATCTGGATCGGCATAAGCCGCATAGACTTCTTCCAGCCGCTGCTGCGCGCTCATCACATCGCCCATACCGCTCTCTACTTCTTCGCGCACAGTTTTATCGGCATCCAGTTGTGGCTCTTGCGCCAGATAGCCAATCTTCACGCCCGCTAGGTGCTGCACCTCACCGTCATACTCCTTATCCACGCCAGCCATGATGCGTAGCACCGTGGATTTACCAGCACCATTCAAGCCAAGCAGACCGATCTTGGCACCAGGAAAAAAAGAAAGGGAGATATTTTTAATGATTTGACGCTTAGGAGGAACAATTTTGCTCACACGGAGCATGGACATAACATATTGAGCCATTTATTTTTCACACTGTAATGATAAATACATGGCGATTCTACCAAATCCCCGACATCTGACCAGACTATGATGTGTTTATGAGATAAATACTTAGAGCCTGTTCACGATCTTCGAAGTAGCAGGACGAGAAATGCCAGATGAACGAGTTGCAAACTTGAGTTGAGCTTACGCTCGCAGTTCTTCCACAAACGTCTGCATTTCTCCAGCCAACCAAAGCTGCGCTCCACGACCCAGCGCTGGGGGATCACCGCGAAGGTGTGCAGTTCGCTGCGTTTCGCCACTTGAACTGTCGCCCCCAAGCTGTCTTTGACGGCTAGGGCAAACGCTTCTCCCGTGTAGCCACCATCGACTAGTGCACTTTTGACTTGCCCCAGATTTTTCACGCCTCGTTCTATCGCTAGTAAGGCGCCATGGCGATCTGTCACG
>JACCFC020000035.1 GCA_020830965.2 Neisseriaceae bacterium TC5R-5 | reverse complement strand
AGAGCCGCGCAGGATCAGGGCTTGGTTGTAGGCGTTCCAGTTGGTCGTTCGGTAGCGTTTTGGGGCGGGCTTGGTCATGCCGCTATCTTACCAAGCCGCGGTGCGCCGGATTTGTGCAACAAAGCTCCTCATCAAGTACGATTTGTAACTTCTCAGGAATCTTGAGCTGGCATTTATGGACACCTTCGGCTAGGAATTCGTCACTGGCGGTGGAATCAAACATACCGCCTTTGTTCAGATGGCCTTTGACCTCGCTCATGAAGGTATCGACCTCTGTCGTTGAACGCTTGGCGTATTGGGTGTAGCTGTTGGCTGGCATAGTCACGTCCTGTCTTGGAGTATTCACGATATCGGCAAAGATCAGGCCGATTTATTCCGATAGTCTAGGAGGTGAAAATCTAGGTGTGATGGGGGTTTTTCCGGGTTTTAGTGTAGGAAGGATAAGATGACAAAACCGGGGATTGACGCTATGCTGAGCGCGCTGGGGGCGAGGGAGTCAGGTTGGAAAACTCACCAAGCCCGCAGCGTAGGTTTTAGAGTAAGTTTAATAAAAAAATTATTTTAAGTTGTTGATTTTAAAATATTTTTTCGCCAACAAGCTAATGGTTAGCAAAGTTCAGAATACTGCGGCTAAACGCTTCCGCGGCTTCTATATGTAACACATGCCCGGCACCCGGCAGAATTTCCAGGTTGGCATTGGGAATACTGCTTTTGAGTAATTCGGCTTGATAAAGTGGGGTAAGCCGATCTTCATTACCTACCAGAATATGGCACGGAACTGACAAGTTTGGCAGCCAAGTGCGGGCATCATGTTCTTTCACACCGTTGATCAAGCGTACTACTGCATCCCAGTCCACCAGATGGGCCATCGTTTTCAGGTCATCTAGCATGGCACCGTGGCTGGCGAGAAAGCGGCTGGAAAATAGCCAGGGAACACTCACCTGATAGCGTAAATCCAGGCCACCTGCGGCATTGGCTGCAATCCAGCTATCCCCCATTCGGGCATTAACACTGTCGGACCAGGCCAGTGTCGCTGCCAGTAATAAGCGCTTCAGACGCAAAGGGTGCTGGTGGGCAAAGTGTTGAGCTACCATGCCACCATAGGAAAGACCGACCAGATAAACTTGCTGAATCTGTAAATGATCCAGTAAAGCCGCCGCCAGATCTGCCTGCTCGTGCAACAAATACTTCTCTACTACCGGGTGATCACTTTGCCCTTGCCCAAGAAAATCTAGGCGTAGCAGACGAAAGTGTTGCTCTAGGCCCGGTTGCATCAGTGCCCAAGTGACAGTGGACATGGTGATGCCATTAAAGAGCAGCAAGGTCTCGCTGCCTTGACCGCTCAGTTCATAATATACTTGATGTCCTGCAATGTTGGCGTATGGCATGAGGCCGTCCTTAGCGCTAGCTTTAATCGTGATGATTGATGGTGTGTTCTACCATTCTAGAGTGCAGCTGGCATTGTTTTTAAAAAGAGCACTCCATTTTACTGTCCGCCAATTCGCGCTTGAGTCTGGCGACTCCGGCACTAAGTTCATCAATAGGATGAACCCGATGCTGATCCATCCCTGCTAGTTTGCCTTGCTGTGCCAGTTTTACCCACTTATCTAGGGTATGTTTGGGCATCGCTAATTGCTTAGCTGCTTGCGACACATTCAGGTGTTGCTTAAGAACTAATTTAACCGCTTCTGCATGAAATGCAGCGGTTTAACTACTGGCCATGGCTTACCCCCAGAGATAGTTTATCTCAATTCAAGTTGTCCTTTTTTAGTAGCCTACCTCAATTCAAGCGTGTCACCCAGCTTGGACAGCTTTCTTTCACGTTCTTCGGCGGTGAATAGATTTTTCATAGGGGCGTCTCGGTCAAGGCATGCTCAGATCATGCCCAGAACGCGAGGTTTTTAGAAGTCCCCTTAATAGGTATAGGTGGAAGGCAGATGACAAAAACGGGAATTGACGCTCAGTTGAGCGTGTTGGCGGCGAGGTAAGAAATAGGGTTGGGATGCGCACGAAACCCGCAGCGTAGGTTTTTATAGTAGGTTTAAAATGTAGAATTTAATATGATTATTTCAAATGTGAATTTTAATTATTATGAATAAATTGTAATGAGAGGATATCAATCCGAGCGGAAATATTGCCACCTGTCAACATCACAAAAATGGCCAGTTGTGGGGTTTTAAAATGCATATCAGAGCTTATCCAGTCGGCTACAGAAGTGAAGCTGGAGAGCTGGCACAAAGTAGCGGCGGAGCTGAGTGAGTAGCTCTTAAAGCCATGCTTGCGGTAGAATCGCGCGCTCAATGCGAAGAGGGTAAGCCATGCAAGAGCTTGTTATCAGTGGTACCGGTTTGTTTATGCCGCCGCATGCGGTGAGTAATGCGGAGTTGGTTGCCGCGTTTAATGCTTTTGTACAGGCGTCCAATCTGGAGCATGCCGCCGCGATAGCTGCCGGGCAACTGGCTGCCTTGCAGGAGTCCAGTGCTGAGTTTATCGAGAAAGCGTCCGGCATCCAGCAGCGTTATCTAATGAATAAATCCGGTGTGCTTGACCCGGCACGGATGAAGCCGGATTTACCCGAGCGCGGCAATGATGAATTGTCTTTGCAGGCCGAAATGGCGGTCGCGGCTGCGCAGCAGGCTTTGCAGCGCGCCGGGCGTTGCGCCGCTGATATCGATATGGTGATTGTGGCGTGCTCTAATATGCAACGCCCCTACCCGGCAGTGGCAATAGAGGTGCAGCAGGCTTTAGGGATTCAAGGCTATGCCTTCGATATGAATGTGGCCTGTTCATCCGCCACCTTTGGCATGCAGACCGCAGTCAATGCCATTGCCTGCGGCCAGGCGCGGGCGGTGTTGATGGTGAACCCAGAAATCTGCTCGGCACATTTGAATTTCCGTGACCGCGATAGCCATTTTATTTTTGGCGATGCCTGTACCGCAGTGGTGTTGGAAAGCAAGCATACTGCGGTGGCAAGCGAGCTTTATCAGATATTAAGCTGCCGCCTGGCCACGCAGTTTTCCAATAATATCCGCAATAATTTCGGCTTTTTGAATCGTTGCGATGAGCTCGCCAGCGGGCAGTCGGACAAATTGTTTATTCAGCAGGGGCGTAAAGTATTTAAAGAAGTATGCCCGATGGTGGGAGAACATATTACGGCCCATCTGGCCAGCCTGAATATCGAGGCGCAGGCTGTGAGTCGTTTTTGGCTGCATCAGGCCAATCTGGCAATGAATCAGTTGATCGCCCGGCGAGTACTGGGCCGCGATGCCTCACTAGAGGAAGCGCCGGTGATTCTGGACCGCTTTGCCAATACCAGTTCGGCTGGTTCCATTATTGCTTTTCACTCCCACTCGCAGGACTTGCCTGCCGGCGCCTTGGGAGTGATTTCCTCATTTGGTGCCGGTTACTCGGTAGGTAGTGTGGTATTGCGTAAACTGTGACGAATTGGCCTTTGTCATATTTTAGTTGTCAAAACCCTATTTGCTGCTTACTGTTGCGCTTTATCAGCCGCTAATAATATTCAAGGTGATGTGTGGACCATGCTGGAAGTGGCACGCAAATAGGGAGAGCACCAGTAATGGCACAACAGGATACCTACAACCAGACACAATATACTCACCGGCAATGCTATAGCGAATTTGACTTCAACCAGCTCTACAAAGCGTCGCATCGCGAGAAATTACAGTATTACACCAAAATACCACGACCCAATGCCGACTATCAGGATGCGCTGGTCATTATGCGACAGAGCAATAGCCAGCGCCTGCTGAACGCGCTGCAGAGCGCACAGGAACGCCTGCCTCAGGATGCGATGGTCGTCGTGCTGGCACTGCGCCAGCCGGATAAACTGGCAGAAGTCGCTAGCATGTTGGCTTACTGGCTAGATAGCTCGGCTGTGCCGCTGAACTACCTTCTTGACATCAGCCTGCCCGAGCGTGGTGTGGTACTGGGTGGCAGTGAGGCTAAACGGCTCATGCAAGGCATTGTGGGCATGGGGCACCTGTTGCTTAGCGCCGACTCTAGCTATGCTGTGCGCCTGGTTGGCTATCAGTTAGCCAGACTCATCCAGGAATTTGGCAGCGATCTGGTGCTAGGTATCCTCACCCGGCAGGCGTGGATACGCTTGAATGAACCGGGGGGTGTAGTGGAGGAGGGGGTGGTAGAGGAATTTGTTCCGAGTAGTGCACAAAGAACATTGGCTATGCCTAAAGCAGTCTCTAGCGCCGCTACTGATGACAAACCAGAAATTCCTAAGGGATGTGAGTATCTGGTTAAGGGGGAAACGGTTGAGGCTGATTCAAGTCAGTTTGATCGTATTCGTAGTCCTGCGGTGCTATCCCCAGATACTAAACAGATTGATTATGCTTTCCGTGGTAGCGCAGTATCTATGCCGGCGACGGTGCATACAGCAATTGTTAAAGGGGAAAAAATTGAAATCATTGCGCCTAATAGTGGTGCGCTTGCCGGTAGGCATATCCCTAGCCCTGAACAAGTGGCAGCGGCCTTAGGAACGGTTCCTGCGAAGCAATTAGAAACGATTAAACAAATGACAATTAATCCAGTTCAAAACCCTGATGATGCTTACTGGGCACAACAATATAATATGCCTGATTTTTCATCAGGTGCTACTGGGGGAAATAATGGAGTTACTTTTTATCCTTCAAGAGGCAAGTGGAGCCAGAACTCTCTTGATTCAACAATGATTCATGAAAGTGATCACACTTACTCTCAAGTTTTATGGGCAAATTTGGCTGAAAAAGAAAGATGGAAGAATATAGTTAAATCTGATAAAAACACTCCTTCTAATTATGCAGAAGCTTCAGTAGAAGAAGACTTTTCAGAGTCATTAGTTATGTATTCATTAAGTAAATATACTAAGTGTGAAGAAACTGCAAAGAAAATTTTTCCTGCGCGCTATAAGCAACTTGATAAACTATTACAGTAAATTTTTATGGGGAAAATGGTTTTTTACTTATTATTTTTAGCTTTATTGCCTAGCCAGACTATAGCTGAAATAAACCTAATTAAATGTAGGGGTAAAATAATGTTTTCTTCAAAATTTCGCTATCCAGCTCCTAAAATGATAAAAATGGTAGACATGTATTCGAAAGAAATTAAGCTGGAATTAGCAGAAACCGTACCAGAAGGGATGCGTTTTTTATTTTTAAAAAAAGGACATGAAGTGAGTCGTGAAGAAGATGCTGATGAAATTATACCTGTAGTTGAGATTCGTCGTTATTCTTTTAACGAAAACTGGAAACTGGTACCACAAAATTTGGCAATAAATGTAAAAATTGACCAAATAGATAATTCTGGAAATATTTTACGTATCACAAAATTTAAAACTGGGAAAAAATAATTTTTTAAAAATAGCACTCAATAAAAAATAGCAGAAGAATTTATTTTTTACTTAGTTTGTGGTGGTTTTATTTTTTACAAATGTATAAATAAATTAATATTACTTGATATTGACTTCCCCTAGGTGTTTTCGAGCATGATGTCACGACAACACCTATTCCTTTTATAAAATAACGTTTGAAATTCTCGGGAGTTATAAGCTGGCACTTGAACCTTATGAAATTCTTTAAAAAACCGGTCGAAAAAATACAACAACTAATATATAAACAAATCAAATTAATCGCATTGGCAATGTTTCACGTGCCACAGTTTTTTAAATGAATAAAAATTAATCGCCGCGGCAGTGTTGGCGTGGTATAGGTAAAAACTTAATATAACAAACAGTTTGTCAAAATTAAATGCAATGAAATTTGGATGAATTTAGATATCAGGCTTAGATAAAGTCTGTTCTGAATTTTTGTTCGCCATACTTGATCACTTCATTCAATTAATAGGGGGTATGTGATGCAAATTAAAAAAATAGCGCTGGCAGCAGCAGGGCTGTTGGTAACAATGGCAGCTGCGCAGGCGGCCGGTACGCTGGTTTATTGTTCGGAGGGCAGCCCGGCTGGCTTTGACCCGGCACAGTACACTACGGGTACTGATTTTGATGCGGCTGCGGAAACGGTGTTTAACCGTCTCGTACAGTTTCAGCGCGGCGGAACGAAAGTGGTGCCGGCACTGGCGGAGAAATGGGATATTTCTGGCGATGCGCGCAGCTATACCTTTCATTTACGCCAAGGGGTGAAGTTTCAGACTACCGATTATTTCAAGCCTACGCGTACCTTCAATGCAGATGATGTGTTGTTTACGTTTAACCGTATGCTGGACAAAAACCAGCCCTTCCGCAAAGCCTACCCGACTGAGTTTCCTTATTTCAGCGATATGGGCATGGACAGCAATATCGTCAAAGTGGAAAAGCTGGGGCCGTATAGCGTCAAGTTCACCTTAAAAAATGTGGATGCGGCGTTTATTCAGAATCTGGCGATGAGTTTTGCCTCGATACAGTCTGCGGAGTATGCCGATAAGCTGTTAAAAAGCGGTAAAGCCGCGCTGATTAATCAGCAGCCGGTAGGGACCGGGCCGTTTGTTTTTAAACGCTATCAAAAAGATGCACAAATTCGTTACGCTGCTAATAAGGAATATTGGGACAAAGTAGAAGGCCCTAAGGTAGATAATCTGATTTTTGCGATTACGACCGACCCTTCGGTACGGGTACAGAAGTTGAAGGCGGGGGAGTGCCATATCACGGTGAATCCACGGCCTAGCGATATCGCAGGTTTAAAAGCCAATAGCAAGATTAATGTGATGTCACAAGCGGGGTTTAATCTGGGTTATCTCGCTTATAACGTGAAGCGCAAACCTTTGGATCAACTGCCGGTGCGCCAGGCGCTGGATATGGCGATTAACCGCAAAGCTATTTTGGAGGCGGTGTACCAGGGGGCAGGACAGTTGGCTACCAGTTCGATGCCGCCGACACAATGGGGTTTTAACAAGAACCTGAAAAATGCGCCTTACGATCCGGCCAAGGCTAAGGCTTTGCTGGCCAAGGCGGGTTTTACCAAGGGAATGGATTTGGGCTTGTGGGCGATGCCGGTGCAACGGCCTTATAACCCGAATGCCAAGCTGATGGCGGAGATGATTCAGGCTGACTGGGCCAAGATAGGCGTGAAGGCCAAGATTGTTTCTTACGAGTGGGGCGAGTATATCAAGCGCGCCAAAAATGGTGAGCATCAAACCATGCTGATAGGCTGGACGGGTGATAATGGCGATCCGGATAACTGGCTGGGCACCTTGTTTGGCTGTGATGCGATTAATGGCAATAACTTTTCTAAATGGTGTTATCAGCCATTTGAGCAGCTTATCCAGCAAGGGCGGCGTACCACCAATGTCGCCGAGCGTACCAAACTGTATATGCAGGCGCAGGAGATCGTGAATCAGCAATTGCCGATTACTAGCATTGCCCACTCTACGGTGAATCAGCCGATGCTGAAAACGGTAAGCGGCTTTAAAGTGAGCCCATTCGGTACTAATTCTTTTTATGGTGTGAGTATTAAATAACAGGCTTGATCGGTAGACCTTGCAGCTTGGCTGCAAGGTCTACTTTTTTTATCTTGAGTGTATCTAGGGTATCGGTTCTGCCTACCCCAAGAAAAATCAGATATTGAGCTGAGTCACTGTGTCGGTTGTGATGACCGACTGCATGGAGAAGTAGGTATGTTTTCTTTCATTTTGCGCCGGCTGGCCTTATTGGTGCCCACCTTTTTCGGGATTACCTTATTGACCTTTGGCCTGATACGCATGATTCCCGGCGATCCGGTGGAGGTGATGGTCGGTGAGCGGACCTTAGACCCGCAGATGCACGCCGAAGCCTTGCACCGGCTGGGCCTGGATAAGCCGCTGTATGCGCAGTATGTTGACTATATCGTCAATCTGGTACACGGTTCGCTGGGCGAATCGCTGGTGAGTAAGACCAGTGTCTGGCTGGAGTTTAAGGCTTTGTTTCCCGCAACGTTGGAACTGGCATTGGCCGCGTTGATTTTTGCCACCGTGCTGGGTCTGCTGGCTGGGGTAGTCGCTGCCATCAAGCGTGGTTCTGTGTTTGATCATGGCGTGATGGGGTTGGCGCTGACCGGCTTTTCTATGCCCATTTTCTGGTGGGGCCTGATTTTGATCATGTTCTTCTCGGTACATCTGGGCTGGACGCCGGTGTCCGGGCGTATGGATCTGGCTTTTGATATCCCGCCGCATACGGGTTTTATGCTGATTGATGCCTGGCTGGCAGAGTCGAGCGATCCGGATATGCAGGGGGCGTTCCGCTCGGCCTTGTCACATCTTATTTTGCCAACCATTGTACTGGGAACGGTACCACTGGCGGTAATTGCACGGATGACACGCTCGTCGATGCTGGAGGTGTTGCGCGAGGATTATGTGCGTACCGCCCGTGCCAAAGGCTTGTCGCCGGCGCGGGTTATTTTTGTGCATACCTTACGTAATGCGCTGATTCCGGTGTTGACGGTGATTGGTTTGCAAGTGGGGGCTTTAATGGGTGGGGCGGTGCTGACCGAGACGATTTTTTCCTGGCCGGGCATCGGTAAATGGCTGATTGATGCTATTGGTCGCCGTGATTATCCGGTAGTGCAGAATGGCATTCTACTGGTGGCCTTGCTGGTGATTATCACCAATTTCGTCGTGGATATTCTCTACGGTATTGCCAATCCGCGTATTCGTCACGCCAAGTAAGCGTGGCAGGGAGTTTTGATGACAAATACAGCTAATGCGGTGACGGCAGCGGATGAGCTGCAGCAGCACTATCCATCGCCGTTAAAAGAGTTCTGGCAGGGATTTGCGCAGAATAAGGGGGCGTTTGTCGGCTTGTTGTTTATGCTGCTGGTGGCCGGTTGTGCCTTGTTAGCACCTTGGGTAGCACCTTATAGTCCGATCGAGCAGTATCGGGATCATTTATTAACGCCACCCGCCTGGACTAGTGGCGGCTCGGCTCAGTTTCTGTTTGGTACCGATGAACTGGGGCGCGATATTCTGTCTCGCTTGATGTATGGTGCCCGCTTATCTTTGTTTATCGGCTTGTGTTCGGTGGTTTTGGCGCTGATTCCCGGCGTGGTGCTGGGGCTGCTGGCCGGGTTTTTCCCTAAGTTGCTGGGCAGTAGCATTATGCGGTTAATGGACATCATGATGGCGCTACCTTCTCTGCTGCTGGCGGTGGCCATCATGGCGATTCTGGGGCCTGGGCTGCTAAATGCGATGATCGCGATTGCCACGGTGTCTTTGCCGGCCTATGTGCGCTTAACGCGTGCCTCGGTGATGACCGAGTTGAACCGCGACTATGTCACGGCCTCACGGGTGGCCGGGGCCGGTTTAGGGCGTTTGATGTTTGTGACGGTATTGCCCAACTGTATTGCACCGTTGATTGTGCATGCGACGATGAGCTTTTCGTCAGCGATTTTGGAAATCGCAGCGCTGGGCTTTCTTGGCCTAGGGGTACAGCCGCCGACGCCGGAGTGGGGCACGATGCTGGCCTCGGCACGCGATTATATCGAAAGTGCCTGGTGGGTGGTGACCTTGCCCGGTCTGGCGATTCTGTTTTCGGTGCTGGCGATAAATCTGATGGGGGATGGCCTGCGCGATGCGCTGGACCCGAAACTCAAGCGGGCAGCTTGAGAGGAGCTAAGCAATGAGTTTATTGAATATTAAAAACCTCTCGGTGGAGTTTGGCGCACAGCACAAGCCATTCCGGGCGGTGGAAGGTTTGCAGTTGTCGGTAGAGCAGGGCGAGATTGTTGGTATTGTCGGCGAGTCCGGTTCGGGTAAGTCGGTAACGATGATGGCGATGATGGGCTTGCTGGAAGGTCAGGGCAGAATTTCTGCCGATGAACTGACGTTTGATGGCAAAAATATGCTGACCCTGTCGGCCCGCGAACGGCGCAAAGTGGTGGGTAAAGATATCGCGATGATTTTTCAGGATCCGATGACGGCGCTCAATCCCAGTTATACGGTTGGCTTTCAGATTATGGAGGTGCTCAAGCTGCATCAGGGTTTGCGCGGAGCGGCGCTGCAGCGGCGGGCGCTGGAACTGATGGAGCAGGTGGAAATACCGGCGCCGGCCAGTCGTTTAGATGCTTATCCGCATCAGTTGTCTGGCGGGATGAGTCAGCGGGTGGCCATTGCGATGGCGATTGCCTGTCAGCCCAAATTACTGATTGCCGATGAGCCGACCACGGCGCTGGATGTGACCATTCAGGCGCAGATCATGGAGCTGCTGGTTAATCTGCAAAAAAGTCAGAATATGGCCTTGATCATGATTACGCATGATCTGGCGGTGGTCGCCGAAGTTGCGCATCGTTTGGCGGTGATGTATGCCGGCCAATTGGTTGAGGTGGACAAGGTGCCGGGCATTTTCCGTCACCCGCAGCATCCATACACCGAGGCTTTGTTGTCATCCATTCCGGAGCACAGCAAGGGTGCTCGGCGTTTAAACACGCTGCCTGGCATTGTGCCGGGGCAGTATGATCGGCCGGTGGGCTGTTTATTGTCACCGCGTTGCCTTTATGTGCAGGACAACTGCCGAGCCGAGCGTCCAGCTTTGACACCTCATAACGGCGGTGTAGTGCGCTGCCACTATCCTTTAGCGTCGAGGGAGGCATGATGAGCACAGTATTGCAGGCGCGAGAACTGACTCGCCATTACGAAGTATCACAGGGGTTTTTACAGCCGTCAGCGCAGGTCAAGGCGCTTAATGGGGTGTCATTTGCTTTGCAGACCGGCAAAACGCTGGCCGTGGTCGGTGAGTCAGGTTGCGGTAAAAGTACGCTGGCCCGTCAATTAACGCTGATTGAAGTGCCTACTTCTGGTTCTTTGCTCCTGGATGGGCAGGATGCGGCCAGCGCCGATAAGGCGACACTGAAAGCCATGCGTAGCAAGGTGCAGATGGTGTTTCAAAATCCCTATGCCTCCTTGAATCCCAGACAGAAAATCGGTATGCAACTGGCTGAACCTATCCTGATCAACACCAGTTTGTCTGCCAAGGAACGCGAGCAGCGCGTACAGCAGATGATGCAGAAAGTTGGTTTGCGTCCCGAGCATTATTATCGCTATCCGCATATGTTTTCCGGTGGCCAGCGCCAGCGGATCGCAATTGCACGGGCGATGATGCTCAACCCGAAGATTGTGATAGCGGATGAGCCAACCTCGGCGCTAGATGTGTCCATTCAGGCACAGGTACTGAACCTGTTTATGGATTTGCAGGAGGAGTTCAACACCGCCTATGTTTTTATCTCACACAACCTATCGGTGGTGGAGCATGTGGCCGATGATTTACTGGTGATGTATTTGGGGCGGGCAGTGGAAGTTGGAACGAAAAAAACGGTATATAAGCAGCCGCTACACCCGTATACCCAGGCTTTATTGTCGGCGACACCATCGATTCACCCAGAACGGCGCCATATCAAAATCAAGATAGAGGGCGAACTGCCTAGCCCGTTGCATCCACCATCCGGCTGTGCCTTCCATAAACGCTGCCCGTATGCGGTAGAACGCTGCCAGCGGGAAGAGCCACAGTTGCGCGAATTGGCGCAGCGTCAGGTGGCTTGTCATCAGGTGGAGGAGATCAACCGCTAGCGATAGCCAGGCTGATGTGGCCGCTGCCTTGACAATAAAAATCAGCAGCGGCCAGTTTTATTTGGCAAGCACCTTGCACCGCATGTTTTTGGAAAAACTAAAGATAGATGCGCTCAGAAGCATGTCATTGCTGCGGAATTGTTTTTTTGGGTTTTTTTAGCAGATCCCCACAAATACTGCGGTAGAGAAACAATAAGATGACAAGAGTTACAACGGAGAAACATCGAAAGCAGTTTGACCGTATCAAGACATGAAAGAACTGTGAAATACTCAGAATCGCTGGCGTCCCCACGGGGAATCGAACCCCGGCTACCGCCGTGAAAGGGCGGTGTTCTAACCGCTAAACTATAGGGACTTAAGCTGTGGTACACCCGGAGCGATTCGAACGCCCGACCCTCTGGTTCGTAGCCAGATACTCTATCCAACTGAGCTACGGGTGCATGTTTCGCTGAGTGCGCTACCCAGCGAGAAGCGGAATAATATAGATGCTCTTTTGTGCTGTCAACTATCTGCGGTAGTTTTTTTCAAGGGCTGTTTAGAGCCGCTAACAAAAGCTCGAATAGCCTCTGGGCCAAGGTGCGCCGGCGCAGACAGTACCAGTGGTACGGTAAGGAGGCGCAACGCTGGATCAGGGGGTAGCGACTCTAGAGTACGGAAGCAAAGCGTGCCGATGAGCCGTCGTGCTAATCCAGCCTGTTTAACGGGTGTGCTGTTTCGTTCTAGGGAGAGTGAAAGTAGCGTGCTATCTCATCGGCAGGTACGCTATTTACATCAGGATAGTGCCAGCGTGGTGAGCGGTCTTTATCGATCAATAACGCGCGTATGCCTTCGGTTAAATCTGGTTTGGCACAGCAATTAATCGTCAGAGTGAACTCCATGCGTAAGGCTTCGGCTAAAGAGAGATGCTTGGCTCGCTGAAAAATCTCCCAAATTAGAGCGGCTGAAGTTGGGCTGCCATGGCTAAAGCTGTTGGCCGCGTTGGCCAGCCATGGATCAGTAAATTGCTGGTTTTGTAAACTGCTGGCAACGGCCTGCAAACTGCCTTGCTGCATCAGTTGATGAATGGTGAGCCAGTGCGCTGCGCTATTGGCCACCGGCAGATCTGGCTGGCTTGTCTTGCTTAGGGCATCTAGCAGGGTGCTGAGCAATTGCTGATGGTTCTTGCTATCGCGCCAGTTAGCCGTTGTCAAATGCGCTAGTAGATTGTCCCAGTCATCGCTGGCTAAGACATAGTCGGCTAAATTGCATAGCAGCGCATCGTGGGCATTCAGTGGGGCGGCGGTCAGGCCAAGAAATAAGCCCAGCTTAGCTGGCATACGCTGCAGGAACCAACTGGCGGCGACATCCGGATACAGCCCGATGGTGATTTCCGGCATAGCCAGGCGGCTGCTGGGGGTGACAATGCGGTGACTGGCTCCGGCCAGCAAGCCCAGCCCGCCTCCCATAACGATACCGTTACCCCACACGACTAGCGGTTTAGGGTAGCGATGAATCTGGTAGTCCAACTGATATTCGGCAGTGAAGTAGTTTATCGCGTAGGGGCTGGGATGCTGGCTATCGGTCAGCAAGGCGTGATACAGCGCCCGCACATCGCCACCGGCACAAAAAGCTTTGTCACCGGCTCCACGTAACACGACGGCGACGATATTGTCGTCCTGTTCCCAACGGCTTAACTGCGCTTGCAACTGCTGGATCATGGTCAATGTCAGCGCATTCAGCGATTTTTCAGCATTGAGGGTAGCCAGGCCCAAGCAGGGGCCGGCATCGGTACGGATTTCTTCGAACAGAATAGGGTCGAGCATGATTAACCTTTACTTGTGCTGGTCGAGTCTAGGGTGACATGCTACCCATCTTTGCTGATTTGTGAAGTCTAAAATTGAAAATGGTATAACTTGCAAAGAAACCGGGATAAGGAGGATAGCTATGCAACAAATCGTGATCGCTGGAATGGCACGCACCCCGATAGGCTCGTTTCAAGGTGCGCTGGCCACGCTTAGCGCACCACAACTGGGTGCCGTTGCCTTGGCCGCCGCGCTGCAACGCGCAGGCTTAAGCACTAGCGAAGTGGATGAGGTGATCATGGGCTGTGTGCTGGCTGCTGGCCAGGGGCAGGCACCGGCGCGGCAGGCCGCCTTGGCTGCCGGGCTGCCAGATAGTGTGCCCTGTACCACCATCAATAAAATGTGTGGTTCGGGCATGAAGGCGGTGATGCTGGCACATGACAGTCTGTTGGCCGGTAGTGCCAGTGTGATGTTGGCGGGTGGCATGGAAAGTATGAGCAATGCGCCTTATTTATTACCGCGGGCACGCCAGGGCTTACGGCTGGGGCATGCTGAGTGCAAAGACCATTTATTCCTTGATGGTTTGGAGGATGCCTACGACAAGGGCAAGCTCATGGGTGTGTTTGCCGAGTTGTGTGGGCAGCGTTATGGTTTTAGTCGTCAGTTACAGGACGAGTTTGCCTTGTTATCGTTGACGCGTGCGCAGATGGCTATGCGCAATGGTTCCTTGCGGGCAGAAATAGTGCCGGTGACGGTAAACGAGCGTCAAGGCAGCCGTGTGGTCGAGAGCGATGAAGCACCACTAAGTGCCAATCCTGAACGTATTGCTCAGCTCAAACCGGTCTTTCAGGCCGATGGTACGGTGACGGCTGCCAATGCCAGTTCGATTTCCGATGGTGCGGCGGCATTGCTGCTGATGACTGCCGCAGAGGCCTGTCGACGCGGTGTTCCGGCGCTGGCGCGTATTGTGGCGCATAGCAGCCATGCACAGGCACCGAGCTGGTTTACCACTGCACCGGTAGGAGCGATCCAAAAACTGCTGGCGAAAACCGGCTGGTCGCCGGCTGAGGTGGATTTGTTCGAGATCAACGAAGCCTTTGCCGTGGTCACGATGGCCGCGATACAGGAACTTGGGTTGGACCCACAGCGGGTGAACGTGCATGGCGGCGCTTGCGCACTGGGCCACCCGATTGGCGCTTCCGGAGCGCGGATTATCGTGAGCTTAGTCTCCGCTTTACAGCAGCGCGGTGGCCGACGAGGGGTGGCCAGCTTGTGTATTGGCGGTGGCGAGGCTTGTGCGGTGGCTCTGGAATTGTTATGAGCCGTGTCTTGTTTCGATAGCTGGCGTCTGCGGCGAAGCGCGCCGACGCCGTAGCAGTCTTGTTAGCACCTCTTAATCGGCGTCTACCACATCGACACCTTTAGGCGGGGTAAAGCTGAAGCGCTTATTATTGAGGGCTGGGTTTTTTTGCAGCCCGCTAAAGCGTATCTGCGTCTGGTTGCCAAAGCTGTCGGTGAGGGCCATTTCTACCAGATTATTGCTCTTAAAACCCATGCGGATGGCGCTGAAGCTGTTATCGCTATGTTTGGGGGCGGCAGACAGCCACTCGATATCGCCGGTTTTACCGGCCTCAGTGAGTTGATAGTTTTGTTCGATGGCGTTATTGCCGGCGAGCAGGGCAGCGGGACTGGAGCCGAGTGCTGCGCCCTGTGCTTTGCGGGTGACTTGCTGTAGTTCCGGGTCGTAAATCCATAGTGTTTTACCATCACCGATAATCAGTTGCTGATAGGGTTTTTGATATTCCCAGCGAAATTGTCCGGGGCGGGAAACTTCCAGCCTGCCCGAAGCTTGTTCGCGTTTGTTTTTATTACTGACCACTTGGTTGAAGTCAGCGCTCAAGGTATGGCTGGCAGCAACAAAGGCTTTAAGTTGGGCAATAGCCGCTGCTTGGGCATTAACCGGGAGGGTACTGGTCGTGGCGAGCAGGAGCAGCGCAAGATATTTCATCAGATAAGCTCCGTAGCGGACAAGCTAAGTTGCCCGGTAAACAGGTGAGTAGTCGTTTAGGATGGCTTAGCGCTTAGCTGCACGTTTAGCTTTTTATGGTGTTTTTGCGGTGCGGGGCTGGCGGCAGCGGTAGCAGGCTCCACCTCCCCCTCTAGTTCTAAAGTTAAACCGTCTTCTGTTGCTTCTGTCACTTCCTGCTCGTTAGCCGTTTCTTCTTCGTCTATGTTATTCAGGCCAAGCAGTTGGTCGTAGACATCTGATGGCAGGTCTGTAATTTCTTCTTCGCTAGGGTGGTAGACAAATACTGGTTTGCCAAAGTTGCTGTAGCGCATATTCAAAAAGGCTTGAGCATTAAACTCAGGGGTCTGCAAGTCGATAATCTGTCGCAATGCCAGCAAGTTACCGTTGCGAGCTGCGTAGAGGTCACTGCTGGTATTGCTCTTCAGGCCGCTACTGCTGGCTTCTAGCAGCATGGAGATCAATTGGGTCATTTCTTCGGGATTAAAAGGCCGCTTACCGGATGGGTCGGTTTTGGCTTCCGCTGCCACTTTAACCAAACCAGTGAGCAGCGTGTTCAGAATTTTCCTGTCCAGTTGTTCATTGGTATTAATCCGTATCTTATAGGTGGCACCTAGCTCACTGGCGTATTGATCCAATGGCTGAAAACTGAAGACTTGGGGGTCAAGCTGAGCATAGGCTTGATCCGTCAGCCCTGGCATAGCCTGATACATCTCCTTGAGCGGGATTTTGGCGATCAGTTCTGCTGGCGGACGGATGCGCAGGAACTGTTTGTAGTCTTTTAACTGGTCTGCAGAAAATACGATGCTGGCAAATGGTTTAGCAATCGAGACATCTATCAGTAGTGACATATCCTGGGTGTTGAACTGCAACGGTACTTTTGCCGCGATAAGCAGATTGTTTTGCTCAAAGCGTAAACTGGGAATGAGTTCTACTTTTCCTGCCTGCGCATCTACTGCACCGCTAAAATTCAAGCGAAAACCTTTACTGATTTGCGCAATACTCGCTACTGACGAAGGTAGACCAAGATGGTTGTCTGGATCTGTTTCCTCTTCATCTTCTTCGTGCTGTGCAGCGTGTTTTTGTGTGAATTCAAGCTTGTTCAAGCCCATTTCTGCATCAATGTTGTAACGGGTGTTTTGCCAGCTTTGGGCTAATACCTTACGTGCAGCCTGGTCTGCGGTGGCGTTGCTTAGTGGTGTAGCGCAGCCGGTGAGCAGCACTAAGCTTGCTAGGGCGGTAGACAAACCTAATCGTATAAAAGACATCCAGATTCTCCGTTGTTATATGGGTGGTTTTATGCATGCTCAGCTGAATTTGTTTGTTATTGGATAACGCCAGTCTTTGCCAAACCCCCTATGAGTAATGCGTGGCCCAACCGGGGCCTGGCGGCGCTTGTACTCATTGGTTTTCAGCAGACGCACTACTTTATGGACGTCTTCAGCCTGAAAACCGTCGGCAATGATTTCTGCCGCCGACTGATTTTCTTCGACATAGCGTGCCATGATAGCATCCAGTACCTCATATGATGGAAGACTATCCTGATCAAGCTGGTTGGCACGTAGTTCAGCAGATGGAGGCCGCGTAATGATGCGCTCTGGAATGACTTGGCTTTGTTGATTGCGCCAGCGGCACAGCTCAAAAACCACAGTTTTGGCTACATCCTTGAGTACCGCAAAGCCGCCGGCCATATCGCCATACAGAGTGCAGTAGCCTGTAGTCATTTCTGATTTGTTGCCAGTGGTGAGTACCAGCTTGCCGCTTTTGTTCGACAAAGCCATCAGTAAGGTGCCGCGAATACGAGCTTGTAGGTTTTCCTCGGTGGTGTCTGCTGCTAACCCGGCAAAGGAGGGGGCCAGTGTTTGGATAAAGCTTTCATATAAGGGCCAGATATTGATTTCGTCATATTGTACAGCCAGTGTTTCTACCATAGCGCGTGAGTCGTTGATGGAGATATCGGCGGTGTACGCCGAGGGCATCATCACAGCGTGTACCTTGTCTGCTCCCAGTGCATCTACGGCTACTGCTAGAGTTAGCGCGGAATCTATCCCACCTGACAGTCCTAGCAGTACACCGGGAAAGCCGTTTTTAACGGTATAGTCGCGCACGCCAACCACCAGCGTGCGGTAAATGCTTTCCAGTGTTGAGGGGGTGCGCGCCTGATGGCCTGGCTGCAGGTCTCCAGCCTCAAAATCGACAATGAGTAGCTCATCATCAAAGGCGCTGGCCTGGGCGACAATTTGTCCCGCTTTGTTGATAGCAAAAGAGGCACCATCAAAGACCAGTTCATCTTGGCCACCGCTTAGGTTGGCGTAAGCAAAGGGTAGGCCGGTTTCTTCGACACGGTAGCGCAGCACTTCATGCCGTGCTTCGATTTTATTGCGGTGAAAGGGTGAGGCGTTCAGTACCAATACCAGATCGGCCCCGGCATCAGCGGTTTCCGCTGCCGGATCAAGCGCCCAGACATCTTCGCAAATCAGCACGCCCACTTTGATATCGCCTTGCTGAAAAACTAGCGGGCTGGCTCCGGGGGTGAAGTAGCGGCATTCGTCAAATACCTCATTATTGGGGAGCAGCATCTTGTGATACTGACCCAGCCGGTGTCCATCGCGCAGTACGGTAGCCGCATTAAAGCATTCGTGCCCCAGTTTGACCGGATGACCGATCACCAAAGTGATATGGTCGATCTCCAGCAATTCATCCATTGCCTGATTACAAGCACGATAAAAACTGTCGCGTAGCAATAAATCTTCCGGGCTATAACCGGTGAGTGCCATTTCCGGGGTAAGTAGGATATCTGCCCCCTGAGCAATAGCAGCATGCGCGCAGTTAAGGATTTTACGAGTGTTACCGGCAATATCACCGACCGTTGGGTTGAATTGAGCAAGTGCAATACGCATATTAGGCAAGAACCGAGGGGTCGCAAATGAGCATGATTTTACCTGAAGATCAGGCAAAGCCAGAAAGGAAAAGCAGTGAATTTGCAACTGCATGAAGGAGTCAGCAGCTTGGCTGCCGAAAGCTGGGCGGCGTTAAGCCAGCCTGGGGAGCTGTTTGTTAGCCATATTTGGCTCAGTATCTTGGAAGAGAGTGGCTGTGTTGGTACACATTGCGGCTGGCAGGCCTTGCCGCTGACGCTGCAACAGAATGACGCGTTGCAAGGGGTGGTCCCTGTTTATTTGAAATCTCATTCTCGTGGGGAGTATGTGTTTGATTGGGCCTGGGCGGAAGCTTATCAGCAGGCCGGGCTGGATTATTTCCCTAAATTGATTGTTGCCTCTCCATTCACCCCGGTTAGTGGCCGACGATTACTGGCGGCAATAGAGCAGCAACCCGCGTTAATAGCGGGTTTGCAACAACTCGTACAGGAAAATAATTTGTCATCGGCCCATGTTTTGTTTCCTACTGAGGACGAGATGACAGTATTGCAGGCAGCAGGTTGGTTGCCGCGTCATGGTGTGCAATTTCACTGGCGTAATCACGGTTTTGCTGACTTTGCTGCATTTTTAGCCAGTTTGAGCGGGGATAAGCGTAAGAAGATACGCCAGGAGCGACGTAAAGTGGACGCTGCCGGGGTAACGGTTCGTACCATGGTTGGTCATGAGATCAGCGATGAACAGTGGCAGTTTTTTAATCGCTGTTATCAGCAAACCTATGTAGAGCACCGCTCTACGCCGTATTTGAACTTGGCTTTTTTTCGTTTGCTAGGGCAACGTTTGGCACAACACTGCGTGTTGTTTATCGCCTATCGTGGTGGAGAACCGATTGCCGCCAGCCTGTGTTTGCGTGATGGCGACACTTTGTTTGGGCGTTATTGGGGGTCATTGCAGAGTATTCCTTGCCTACATTTTGAACTGTGTTATTACCAAGGCTTGGAGTATGCGATCAATGCCGGTCTGCGCAACTTTGAGGGTGGAGCACAGGGAGAGCACAAGCAGGCACGCGGTTTCGAGCCGATGTTGACCTACTCTGCCCACTATATTGTCAATGCGCGCTTTCGCAATGTCTTGGCGCATTGGCTGGAGCACGAGCGTCGGCATATTGCCAGTTACATCGAGCAATTGCGCGCGCATTCTGCTTACCAGCCCACGGCGATCCCGGCACCTACCATCCCGTCACCACAGGCGAGATAAAATGCTTGCGCCATTGGCCTAACACTTATATACTGCGCAGCCTCTGTAGCAGCAACGGCTGGTACAGATAGCAGTAACACCTATGGAGAGGTGGATGAGTGGTTGAAGTCGCACGCCTGGAAAGCGTGTTCAGGGTAATACCCTGACGGGGGTTCGAATCCCCCTCTCTCCGCCATTTTTTCAAATAAATCAAAAATTTATATTGTGTTTTTGATTTTGTTCCACATAAAACCCTACAAAAAATGTATTAATTTTGGGTTATTGCTGTCGGCATCGTAGTTCTTGCGTGTTGCCCTATCCGTGTTCTTCACACTTTTAGACAGGCTTTGTTGCATAAATCTTAGGTAGGGCGAGCTTCCCCTTTCCCCAAACAGATTTATGCCACAGCGACCGTGCACGGACGGCCCAGCATGCTGAAGCGGTTCAAGATGGCCGCACGCACTTGCCCTGTGGATCCGCCTGCCATGACATGCTCGTGTGCAGCCAGACTGACAGAGAGCCGCGCTGGATCAGTGCTTGGTTGTAGGCGTTCCAGTTCGTCGTTCGGTAGTGTTTTGGGGCGGGCTTGGTCATGCCGCTATCTTACCAAGCCGCGGTGCGCCGGATTTGTGCAACAAAGCCCAAAAGATGTGGAAGTGTTAACGGCGACGGCTGAAAATATTGTGCGTGTCGCCATGCTAAAAATAACCCTTGCCAAACTGCAGTAGGCATTAAGAGNTCAGCTTGCCGAAGCCCGCCAGCCAAGAATGGGTACGTTCCACCACCCAACGGTGGCGGCCCAGTTTCTCACTGCTTTCCACCCCACGACGAGCAATGCGCACCAAGATGCCTCGTCGTCTCAGGTGTTCACGGCAACGGGGGTAGTCATAACCTTTGTCCGCATGCAGCTTGTAGGGCTTTTGTCTGGGTCGTCCTGGCAAACCAGGTATCGCAGGAATCTCATCAACCAAAGCTTCGAAGACGATCGAGTCGTGTCGGTTGGCACCGGTGATACTCAGCGCTAATGGCACGCCGCGGCAATCTACAATAATGTGCCGTTTGCTACCGCATTTCCCCCGATCAGTCGGGTTGGGGTCGGTTTCTTGGCCCCCCGGGGGCTGGCAACGCTTGCCCCATCAAGGCTAGCCCGACTCCAATCAATTTGATCGTGTTGGCGCAGTTGTGTCAGCAAAGCTAGATGCAGGCGATCCCAAAGACCTAGTGTTTGCCAATCTCGCAGCCTTCGCCAGCAGGTCATCCCACTGCCAAAGCCGAGCTCTTGGGGGAGGTCTTCCCAAGGAATACCCGTGGTGAGGACAAACAAGATGCCGTTGAGGGCGGCAAAATCATCTAACCGCGGCCGTCCACCCTGACGGGGCGAGATGGCCGAGGGAGTAGCGGTTGCAATGATTTCTAAAGCTTCTGACTGATCACTTTTCGTTTCATCTTGACTAGATAAGGACATACCTACCTGACTGATGTAGCCTGAAATGCGTAGACACACCTGTTTGGTAAAATCTGAACCAACAGGAGTGAGACATGAGCAAGCGAGTAACGCAAAGCTATGCCCCGGAATTCCGGGCGGAAGCGATCAAGCTGGTGCTTGAACAAGGATTTTCGGCGGCGGAGGCGGCTGCACGGCTGAACATGAATCAGGGCACGCTGGCTTATTGGGTGACGCAAGCCCGCAAAGCCGGCACCCCCCCCGGCCACGGCTGGAACACCAAGCACGGCAGAGTTGATAACTGAGGTTCGGCAATTGCGCAAAGAGTTGGCCGAAGCCCGGATGGAGCGCGACATCCTAAAAAAAGCGACGGCGTACTTTGCCAGGGAGTCACTGCCCGGT
>JACCFC020000034.1 GCA_020830965.2 Neisseriaceae bacterium TC5R-5 | reverse complement strand
TGGTTGGCTGGAGAAATGCAGACGTTTGTGGAAGAACTGCGAGCGTAAGCTCAACTCAAGTTTGCAACTCGTTCATCTGGCATTTCTCGTCCTGCTTCTTCGAAGATCGTGAACAGGCTCTAAGGAATAACTTTATTGGATCAGTGAAGACACACACCATGCCCCAACTTCTACCTGCCCTGTTTATTTCGCACGGTGCACCGTCTCTGGTACTGGAAGACAGCCCTACCCATCATTTCTTGCGTAAACTAGGCACCCAATTACCACGCCCGCGGGCGATTGTGATCTTTTCTGCACACTGGCAAAGTCAGGGCCTGCGCATAAACAGCAATCCAACTCCGGCCACGATTCACGACTTCTACGGCTTTCCTGCCCCGCTCTATCAGTTGCACTATCCGGCACAAACCGAACTGGCTTTAGTCGATCGCGTTCAGTCATTACTATCCCATGCGGGCATCCGCAGCGTCGCTGATAGCCAACAAGGCCTCGACCATGGCGTCTGGTCGCCATTGATGCTGCTATACCCACAAGCGGATATTCCGCTACTTAATCTGTCTCTCCCTTATCAGGCCAGCAGCAGCCAGCTGATGGCAATAGGTCGGGCACTACGCACGCTACGTGAGGAGGGGATTTTGCTGATCGGTTCCGGCAGTTACACCCATAACCTCAGACAGATGCAGCCGGAAGGTAGCCCGGTACCGGACAAAACCCAGCAATTTGCACACTGGCTGGATCAAGCCCTGCTGACGCAGGACTTCACGGCAATGGAAAACTGGTTGGAACAAGCCCCCTACGCGCGCAACAGCCACCCCAGTGATGAGCATCTGAATCCATTGTGGATAATACAGGGAGCAGCCAGTCCCGGGCAGGTACCCATCAAGCTGCATGAGGACTGGCGCATGGGCTGCCTGTCGATGGCCTGCTGGCAGTTTGCTTAGACCAGCAAGCAGCGGGACGTTTAGAGCCGCTCATAAAACTTCGAAGAGCCCCTGATGCAGACAGTGCAAGTGGTACGGCAAGGAGACGCAACGCTGGATCAGGGATTTGGTTAGCGGCTCTTAGGGCTTAGCCGCTAAACGACTGACGACGATACCAAATACCAGCCCCCAGAAAGCACTGCCGATACCGAACAGGCTGATACCTGAAGCGGTGACCAGAAAGGTCAGTAGCGCGGCATCCCGTTCGCTTTCGTCCATAAGTGCGCTAGCCAGGCTATTGCCTATGGTAGCCAGCAAGGCCAGGCCGGCAATGGCGAGGATGAGCGGCTGTGGGAAGGCCGCAAACAAGCCGGAAACGGTGGCACCAAACAAGCCGATCAGCACATAAAAACAGCCGGCCCAGATTGAGGCTTTATAACGTTGTGCCGGGTCGGGGTCGGCATCTTTACTCATACAAATAGCAGCAGTAATCGCGGCCAGATTGAGAGCAAAGCCACCAAAAGGCGCTAATAACAGGCTGGTAAAGCCTGTCCAGCTGATCAGCGGTGCGGCCGGGGTCTGGTAACCATTGGCTCGCAACACGGCCAGACCAGGCACATTTTGCGATACCAGAGTCACCACAAATAGCGGAATACCCACACCTATCATCGTGGAGAGCGCAAAAGTCGGCATCGTAAAGACTGGACGTGCCAGCGTCCAGTGCACCTCGGTCAAGCCAATCCGGCCTGCCAGTGCAGCGATTGTAATACCAGCAATCAGTGTGAGTGGAATGGCATAGCGTGGTTGCCAACGACGGCCAAGGAAGAACACCACCATCATGCTCAGCACTAATAATTTGTCGGCAGCCAGCGCAGTAAAAGTGGCCGTGCCGAAGTGGAATAACACCCCTGCCAGCATCGCGGCGGCCACCGTTTTGGGTACCAAGCGTATCAGTCGCTCAAAGCCGCCACTCAAACCGGTGATTACCATCAAGGCCGATGCCAGCAGGAAGGCGCCTATCGCTTCACTCATCGGTACACCGATCAGGCTGGTGCTAAGCAACGCGGCCCCCGGTGTTGACCAAGCGGTAAGGATAGGACTGCGCGTCGCCAGTGACAGGCCGATACAAGTGAACCCCATGCCCAACCCCAGCGCCCACATCCAGGAGGCCATCTGCTCCTGCGTCGCACCAGCAGCATGGGCGGCCTGAAAAATAATCGCTGCCGAACTGGTGTAACCGACCAGAACGGCGATAAAGCCCGCGCTAAGGTGAGGAAAAAAACGGAGTAAACCACCTTTGAGGCTTAAGGTCGTCATGATCTGTGCCTCGTCGCTGGCGGCACTGTCTCGGACGAGCTTGGCTTGGCCTGCTGCTGTTGCCTAGCCCAGGCTTGCGGTGATGTGGATGCAGAGAAAGCGCTGCTAGTTTCACGGCGGGCCAGACGAATCAGCGTAGTCAATACGGTAAAGGCAGGGCCGACAATCAGTAATAGCCAAAACCAGGTAGAGTGCACAAAATCCATGATATTTTTCTCACAAGAATCCCGCTAGCAGCTTGCTGATAGCGGGATGAAGAAAGAGCAGACGGGCTATTGTTGTTGCAATAAGCGCGCTACATCCAGCGCAAAATAAGTCAGCACCCCATCAGCACCGGCACGCTTAAACGCCAGCAGGCTTTCCAGCATGCATTTGTTTTCGTCGAGCCAGCCATTCTGAAACGCGGCTTTCAGCATCGCGTATTCACCGGATACCTGATAAGCGTAAGTGGGAACATGGAAAGTGTCTTTCACCCGCCGTACCACATCCAGATAAGGCATACCCGGTTTCACCATCACCATATCGGCGCCTTCGGCCAGATCTTGTGCTACTTCTTGCAGCGCTTCGTCCAGATTGGCCGGGTCCATCTGATAGTTGTTTTTATCAGCCTTACCCAGATTGTTGGCAGAACCGACGGCATCGCGGAATGGCCCGTAGAAGCTGGATGCGTATTTGGCCGAGTAAGCCAGGATACGCGTATGAATATAGCCAGCATCTTCATAAGCCTGGCGAATGGCACCGATACGGCCATCCATCATATCGGATGGCCCGAATACATCGACGCCGGCCTCGGCATGGCATAAGCCCTGTTTGATCAGAATCTGGGTCGTTTCGTCGTTCAATACATAACCGTCCGCGTCGATCACCCCGTCCTGACCATGTACGGTATAAGGATCCAGCGCGCCATCGGTCATCACGCCCAACTCGGGGAAACGCTGTTTCAACTCCCGTATCACCGTTGGAATCAGACCTTCCGGGTTATACGCCTCCTGTGCGGTATTGTCCTTGCCGGACTCAAGCACTGGAAACAAAGACAGCATGGGGATACCCAGTTGTAACGCTTCTTCGGCGGTATATAACAACTTGTCCAGGCTTTGGCGCAGCACACCCGGCATGGAGGCAACCTCTTCCACCCGGCCCAAGCCTTCCAGCACAAATACCGGGTAGATCAAATCATTACTGGTCAGCACATTTTCGCGCATCAAACGGCGTGAGAATGCGTCTTTACGCATGCGGCGCATACGTGTGGTCGGGAAATATCGATTAGCAAACATCATGGCTTTTTCCATAAAAAATGGCGCAGCCACCGCTGGCTGCGCCAATATCATACTGCATAAGTGAGTGATGCAGCGTTACACAGTCTGTTTAGCAGGCTTAAGAACAGTTTTTGTCACACCTAATTCTGCCTTCAGTTCGGTCATTTGCTCGGCTGTCCAATAATCCGCACCACGAATACCCAAGCGCTCTGGTTGGAACTCAGGGTCCAAACCCTGGGCTTTTTGTGCTTCATAATCACGCAAGCAAGCCAGCGCTGGTTTTTGCAGCAGGATGACCGCAATGATATTCAGCCACGCCATCAAGCCTACCCCCATATCACCCAGGCCCCAGGCCAGGTCTGCGGTTTTCACACAACCGTACACCACGGCCGCCATCAAGCTAATACGCAGGATAAATGTCAGCCAAGGGCGATGCATCTTACGATTGATATAGGCAATATTGGTTTCGGCGATGTAGTAGTAGGCAACAATAGTGGTAAACGCGAAGAAGAACAGCGCAATGGCAACAAAGATGGAACCGAAGCCCGGCATAATGTTTTCCATCGCCGTCTGCACATAAGCAGGGCCAGCAGCCACACCGGGAATACCAGTAAAGAGCGCCTTGCCATTCGCACCCTGCACATTGTACTGACCGGTAATCAGCAACATGAAGGCGGTAGCCGAACACACGAACAGGGTATCGATATAAACCGAAAAGCCCTGCACCAAGCCCTGTTTAGCCGGGTGCGTTACTGCCGCAGCACTAGAGGCATGCGGCCCGGTACCCTGGCCAGCCTCATTCGAATACACACCACGCTTTACTCCCCACTGAATCGCCATGCCCAGAATGGCACCAAAACCGGCATCCAGACCAAAAGCACTCTTGAAGATTAAAGCCAGCACGCCCGGTAGTTGGTGAATATGCAAAGCCACAATCACACAGGCAACGATGATATAACCCAAGGCCATGAATGGCACCACGGCACCGGCGAACTGGGCAATACGCTTCACCCCGCCAAAGATGATGAAACCAAGAATGATGGCTAACACCGCTGCAGTCACTGTCGGAGCGATACCCAAAGCCGACTCCAACGAGGATGCAATGGAGTTAGCCTGCACTCCTGGCATCAGCAAACCTGTCGCGATAATAGTGGTAATGGCAAACAACCACGCATACCAAGTGCTGCCTAAACCTTTTTCGATATAAAACGCCGGGCCACCGCGATACTCGCCATCAATCTTTTCTTTATAAATCTGGCCAAGTGTGGATTCCACAAAGGCGGTACTCGCGCCCAAAAAGGCAACCATCCACATCCAAAACACTGCGCCCGGGCCACCAAAGGTAATCGCCGTGGCGACTCCGGCAATATTGCCGGTACCCACCCGTCCGGCCAAGGTCATCGTCAAGGCTTGAAAGGAGGACACTCCGCTATCGGAACTTTTACCATCCAGCATCAGACGTAACATTTCTTTAAAGTGACGCACTTGTAAAAAACGTGTTCGCAACGATAGAAACAGACCCACACCCAGACACAGATAAATCAGTGCCGGGCTCCATACCACCCCATTAATTATGTTTACCCATTTTTCCATATCTATTCACTCCTTCGTACCAGGCTTGTCTGTCAAGTCGACAGAGATCATTAACAACCATAATGGCATTGGTCAGAGACAAACCACGTTGGCGAAAAGCAGGGCATAAGATAACGACATCAGTTGCAAATACAAAGTTTTTTTTACAGAAAAATGAAATACAACATAAAAAAATGGATTTTTATTAAAAAACCATAAAAAAAACGACCATATACAAATGGTCGTTTCTGTTTTTATAGCAACAGCTCTGTTTGACGCTTAACCGAAAAAATCCTTCAACTTATCAACAAAGGACTTCGAGCGTGGATTATGAGTGGCCACATCGCCCTGACTGATCGCTTCAAACTCACGCAGCAGTTCTCTTTGACGTTCGGTCAGTTTCACCGGCGTTTCCACAACCACGTGACAATGCAAGTCACCATAGTCATTACCACGCACGGCTTTTACCCCTTTGCCACGCAGCCGGTACACTTTGCCGCTTTGCGTTTCGGCAGCAATCTTGACTTTGGCCATGCCGTCCAGAGTAGGCACGTCGACCTCGCCGCCCAAGGCGGCAGTAGCAAACGAAATCGGCATCTCGCAATGCAAATCCTTGCCATCGCGCTGGAACACGCTGTGGGCCTTGATATGGGTCACGACATACAAATCACCGTTAGGGCCACCATTTTGACCTGACTCACCTTCGCCGTTCAGACGAATACGATCGCCCTCATCCACACCAGCCGGGATTTTCACATTCAGCGTTTTGTGTGTCTTTTTCTGACCGACACCATGACAGCTGGTGCAAGGGTCGGTGATCTGCCTGCCACTACCATGACAAGTGGGGCAGGTTTGCTGAATCGAGAAAAAGCCCTGACTCATACGAACCTGGCCATGACCTCCGCAGGTGCTACATGTCTGCGGCTGTGTACCCGGTTTAGCACCAGAGCCATGACAAACCCCACACTCCTCATGTGAAGGAATACGAATCTGTTTTTCGCAACCGCGTGCGGCTTCCTCCAGTGAGATTTCCATGTTGTAACGCAAGTCGGCGCCACGATGCACATTGGAACGACCACCGCCGCCGCCACCTCTACCACCACCAAAAATATCGCTGAAAATATCAGAAAAATCGCCAAAGCCACCAAAACCGCCGCCACCGCCACCGCCACCGCCTGCCTGCTGGTCTACCCCAGCATGGCCAAACTGGTCGTAAGCGCTGCGTTTCTGACTATCTGACAAAATTTCATAGGCTTCTTTGCCTTCTTTAAATTTGTTCTCGGCTTCCTTGCTATCCGGGTTGCGATCCGGATGGTACTTCATCGCCAGCTTGCGATAGGCTTTCTTGATATCTTCGTCGGAAGCATCACGATTGACGCCCAACACCTCGTAAAAATCTCTTTTCGACATCGTTATTGTCACTTTCCAATCTTATGTCCACCCGACACGGTAAAAGCCGGGTGGTACCAAGCTGTTGAAACAGCGAAGCACAACCCGGCCACCTAGCGTCCTATCAGGCAGACATTACGCTTTGTCTTTCTTCACTTCCTCAAACTCGGCATCAACCACATCACCGTCTTCCGGCTTGGCGGATGAAGCAGCTTGCTCATTGCCACCGGCTTCAGCCTGTGCTTGGGCATACATAATTTCACCCAATTTCTGGCTAGCTTTGGACAACTCTTCGGTCGTGGCTTCAATCGCTGTCTTGTCTTCGCCTTTTACCACCGCTTCAGCCGCTTTGATCGCTTCTTCGATCTTGCTCTTTTCCGCAGCGTCAATCTTGTCGCCGTGTTCTTCTAGCGATTTTTTCACGCTATGAATCAAGCCCTCGCTGTGATTACGGGCTGACACCAACTCGTGCAACTTGCGATCTTCCTCGGCATTAGCCTCAGCATCCTTAACCATTTGCTGAATCTCTGCTTCGGATAAACCGGAAGAGGCCTGGATGGTCACATTTGCCTGCTTACCAGTTGCCTTATCCTTGGCGGATACATGCAGAATACCGTTAGCGTCGATATTGAACTCGACTTCGATCTGCGGAATGCCACGTGGTGACGGTGGAATATCGGACAGATTGAACTGACCCAAGCTCTTATTGGCAGAGGCTTTCTCACGTTCGCCCTGCAACACGTGAATCGTTACCGCTGTCTGATTGTCGTCAGCCGTAGAAAACACCTGTTGCGCCTTGGTCGGAATCGTCGTGTTCTTCTGAATCAGCTTGGTCATCACACCGCCCAAGGTTTCAATCCCCAACGATAATGGCGTAACGTCCAGCAGCAGGACGTCCTTACGATCACCAGACAACACTGAACCTTGAATAGCAGCACCGACGGCAACCGCTTCATCCGGGTTCACATCCTTACGTGGCTCCTTGCCGAAGAAGGCCTTCACCGCCTCCTGCACCTTAGGCATACGAGTTTGACCACCCACCAGAATCACGTCGGAGATATCGTTTACCGACAGGCCCGCATCTTTCAACGCTACCCGGCAAGGCTCGATTGAGCGCTGTACCAAGTCATCGACTAGGCTTTCAAACTTGGCGCGAGTAATTTTCATCGCCAAGTGTTTAGGGCCTGCTGCATCCATGGTGATGTAAGGCAGATTGATTTCTGACTGTGCCGTGCTGGACAGTTCAATCTTGGCTTTCTCGGCAGCTTCTTTCAGACGCTGCAATGCCATCACATCATTTTTCAGATCGACGCCCTGTTCGCGCTTGAATTCGGTGACGATGTAATCAATCACGCGCTGGTCGAAATCCTCACCCCCCAAGAAGGTGTCGCCATTAGTGGACAACACTTCAAACTGGTGCTCACCATCAACATCAGCAATTTCGATAATCGATACGTCAAACGTACCGCCACCTAGGTCATAGACAGCAATCTTGCGGTCGCCTTCCAGCTTGGATAAACCAAAGGCCAGTGCAGCGGCTGTGGGCTCATTGATAATACGTTTAACATCCAAACCGGCGATACGTCCGGCGTCTTTGGTCGCCTGACGCTGGCTGTCATTAAAGTAAGCCGGTACGGTGATCACCGCCTCGGTCACTTCTTCGCCCAGATAATCCTCGGCAGCCTTCTTCATCTTACGCAGCACTTCCGCCGAAATTTGCGGCGGCGCCAGTTCCTGATCACGCACTTTTACCCAAGCGTCGCCATTACTGGCTTTCATGATCTCGAAAGGCATCAGATCGATATCTTTTTGCACTTCCTTGTCTTCAAAACGGCGGCCAATCAAACGCTTGGCTGCGTACAAGGTATTCCTGGGGTTAGTCACCGCCTGACGTTTAGCCGGTGCACCTACCAGAATTTCACCATCTTCCAGGTAAGCGATAATGGACGGTGTCGTCCGTGCGCCTTCGGCGTTTTCAATAACCTTAGGGTTGCCACCTTCTACCACTGCCACACAAGAATTGGTGGTTCCCAAATCAATACCAATAATTTTACCCATTTATTATTCCTTTCATTTGTTTGTTCTAACGGCCTGACTAAACCCTGTCACCGTCTGCTGTCTTAATAGATATTGGCTATAGCCATTATTTCAAGAGGGCTATCGCAGGCTTTTTATGCTTTAGGTTTCACAACCACAACCATTGCCGGGCGTAATACCCGGTCAACCAATACATAGCCTTTCTGCATCACGCGCAGAATGGTATTGGCCTCACCTTCGGCGTCTTCGGCACTCATCGCCTGGTGCTGATGCGGATCCAGCTTATCACCTGCTGCCGGGGCGATATCCTTGATCTGCGCTTTATCAAAAGCCGATACCAGTTGCTTCAGCGTCAGGTCTACTCCCATTTTCAGGGTTTCAATCTGACCACTCTGGTCCAGCAGCGCCATTTCCAGATAATCCTTCACGGCCACCAACTCACCAGCAAATTTGGCGATGGCATACTTATGCGCAGCCGTCACGTCCTCCTGCGAGCGGCGGCGCTGATTTTCTAAATCGGCGCGCGCGCGCAACAGGGCGTCTTTCAGTTCGGCCACTTCGGTTTCCAATGCGACCAACTGCTGCTCAGGAGTGGACTCCACTGCCTGTTCACTTTCATTTTCGATGATTTCAACTTGCTCATTGACAGTGTCTGTCGCGTGATTTTGCTTTTCCTGCATGGTCTGATTCCTTAGATTTACATCGGCGCTCATGATAGTCCCGACTAAAGGTAGGGACTTAGCCGGGGAATTCAAGCCCTCCAGCACGATTGATCTTGCGGAAGCCATTTTTACTGTTGGTAGAGGGGTATCCACACCCCCAGTATGTAAACAGACTATTTTTTCTTGCTGCAGTGCACACAATCTTAAATTTTTGGTTAATAATTCATTAAAACCCCAGTCGCATAATATCTTGCCAGTCTTCTCCGACAGGCACCGCAACCACTTGAAAGGGCTTTTGACATGACTACTCGCCAACAACGTATTGCTATCATTCAGCAAGATTGGGATGAAAATCCGCGCTGGAAAGGTATCACTCGCGGCTACAGTGCTGCCGACATTGAAAGACTACGCGGCTCTTTGGTCGTGGAGCATACACTGGCACGCCATGGTGCCGACAAACTATGGCAATTGCTGCAGCAGGAGCCCTATGTCAACTGTCTGGGCGCGTTGACCGGAGGCCAGGCGATGCAGCAGGTCAAGGCGGGTGTCAAAGCCGTTTATCTGTCTGGCTGGCAAGTGGCGGCCGATAATAATGAATATGCAGCGATGTATCCGGACCAGTCGCTCTACCCGGTAGATTCGGTACCACGGGTAATAGAACGTATCAATAATGCCTTCACGCGTGCCGACGAAATTCAGCATGCCAAGGGCCTGAATCAGGGTGAGGCCGGCTTTATCGATTACTACGCCCCTATCGTTGCCGATGCCGAAGCCGGTTTTGGCGGCGTCCTTAACGCTTTTGAACTGATGAAAGCAATGATTCGCGCCGGAGCGGCAGGAGTGCATTTTGAGGATCAATTGGCCTCAGTGAAAAAATGCGGCCATATGGGCGGTAAAGTGCTGGTTCCTACCCAGGAAGCGATTCAGAAACTGATTGCTGCGCGCATGGCCGCCGATATCTATAACGTCCCAACACTGGTAATTGCCCGCACCGATGCCGAAGCCGCCGATCTGCTGACCAGCGACTGCGATGAGCGCGACCGCCCCTTCCTGACTGGCGAGCGTACTAGTGAAGGCTTTTACAAGACCCAGAAGGGTCTGGCGCAGGCGATTAGCCGCGCCAATGCTTACGCCGACTATGCCGACCTAGTCTGGTGCGAAACCGGCACCCCTGATTTGGCTTTTGCGCGCCAGTTTGCCGAAGCTGTCCATACCAAACACCCCGGCAAACTGCTGGCTTACAATTGTTCGCCATCGTTTAACTGGAAAAAACATCTGGACGACGCCACCATTGCCAAGTTCCAACGCGAACTCGGCGCCATGGGCTATAAGTATCAGTTCATTACTTTGGCTGGCATCCACAGCATGTGGTACAGCATGTTCGATCTGGCACAGGATTATGTAGAACGCGGTATGACCGCCTATGTGGAAAAAGTACAGGAAGCGGAATTCGCTGCCCGTGAACGTGGCTATAGCTTTGTGTCGCACCAACAGGAAGTCGGTACTGGTTATTTTGATGAAGTCACTACCGTTATTCAGGGTGGTAAATCTAGTGTTACGGCCTTGAGCGGTTCCACCGAAGAGCAGCAGTTCCACTAAGCAAACACGTTATCAGTCTATAGCGATAGCTTGCTGAAGCACGAACAAGCACATCCACCAAACGGGTTTGGTGGATGTGCTTGTTCAAACCTGCCAGCTGACAGGCTTATTAGCACTGTGTAGTCATCACTTTGCCAACTGATTACTTAATTCCAGCAATGGATAGGGCAGTTGCAGCCGTAACAGCCAGGCCGGATTGTTCGCCATGGCTTCCACCATCCGGTCTTCCAACGCTTTGACTGAGCCAAAATAATTGTTAGCGATGATGGCAAAAGCCAGTGGCTTTTTGTCGGCGCTGGTGACATAGCCCGTTAACGAAGAGATGCCGGTCAGCGAGCCAGTTTTGGCATGAGCATTGTTTTCGGCCGCCGTGCCACGCAGACGATTTCTCAGCGTGCCACCGATCAAACGATCAGGATTACCCGCTACCGGGAGACTGTCATACCAATTGTTAAACCAGGGTTGGCTACGTGCAGCGACCAAGAGATCGGTAAACACCTTGGTGGTGATCAGATTACGGCGTGATAGACCGGAGCCATCCATCTGCTTCAAGTCTGCCACCGCGATACCCTTGCTTTGCAAAAACTTGCTTACGGCGGTGATACCTGCTGCCGCGCTGCCCTCATTGGCGGTTTTTCTGCCCAAGCTTTTAAGCAAAATTTCTGCAATGGTATTGTTGGACAACTTCAGCATGGACTTGCTCAAGTCAGTCAGTGGCGGTGAGCTATGGCTGGCCAGCAGTTGTGCACCTTGCGGCGTAGCCAGGCCCAGTTGGATACTGCCTCGCACCTCTACCCCCTGCTCGGCCAGAGCTTTGCGGAAAACATCCGCCACCAGCCCGGTAGGCTCCCACACCGTCAGCGTATCGGCGTCCGGCTTAGCGATCGTCCCACTCAGTATCAGACGGTTGCTACCGTGCTCACGCTGGGCATCGAAGTTATTACTACTGCCGGTGGTCAACTGGTTAACGATGGTGACATAGTCGTTTGCCGGCGTGACGCTAACTTGTACCGGCGCACCAGCCTGAGCACCCGGTGTGAACTCGAGATTAACAGAACCGGCGTTGTAATCACTATCTGCCGAGATGGTAAGCGCGGAGATTTGCGCCGCATAGGAATAGCTCTCGTCATCGTTCGCCCATTCGCTACCCAACCTGACATCATCGAACCAGGTATCGTCCAGAATGAGGTTACCATCAATCACCCGAATCCCTTTAGCCGCTACTTGGGCAGCCAGTGCCTGGTAATCGGCAGCCTGCATGCTGGGGTCTCCGGTTCCACGCAGGTAAAGATTGCCGCTTAAATGCCCTTGCTGTACCGCTGCGTCACTGAGCAATTGTGTGACAAAACGGTAGTCCTGGCCCAAGGTTTCCAGTGCTGCGGCAGCGGTAATCACTTTCATACTGGAAGCCGGTATCAGCCGGGTATCGCCATTGTGCTGATACAGTACCTGGCCATTGCTGGCATCACGCACCATAACCGAGGCAGTAGCGCCTGTTAAACCCGGGTCGGCGAGTACCGTATCAATGGGGTTGATTGCCTGTGGTGGCTGCATGCTACCGCAGGCACTTAGCAGTGCACACAAGGCCAAACCGACAAAGTGCGCTGGTCTGAGCTTGCGCGTGCGGCTCCAACTGTTCACGCTTGCCAGCAAGGGTGACAAAACCATCTGACTATCCATCTACTTCTCCTAATATTGGCTAGCTAAAAATAACGCGATGCCGGATAGACGAGGATCGAAGGAAATACTAAGTCAATAACTGGCTCAGCTTAGCCAGCATTCCCGCCTTCTGCGTCGCGCTGATGCCTCACGCTTAATGGCTAAGGCATCGGCATATTAGGAGTTTTGCTTTTCTATGACCTGTTGACAGGCGTCATTATAGGACAAAGGTATATTGATAATAAAAACACGAACTATGTAAGTATTTTCTGTGATAGTCAGTCGCTATGCTGTGATGGCACCTTATTCATGCGTTAGCTGATGTGGTGCTTCGGTAAGCCGCTGCCGCTGTAAAGTACGCTCCAACAATGTGGAATAAAGTGGCGTACCACCCAAGAATTGCGCCACCAGCGTGGCACCTAGACAAGTAATAATCATCGGCAAAATCAGCTGGTAGTTATCCGTCATTTCCAATACCAGCACAATGCCGGTCAGCGGGGCACGCACGGTAGCGGCAAAAAGCGCCCCCATGCCAGCAATCGCAAAAGTAGCGGCTTCCAAGCCAGAAGAGCAAATAAACATTTAAATCAACATCTTAAGATCATGCTTTTTTAAACCTACTCTAAAACCTACGCTGCGGACTTAGTGAACATTCATACCCTATTCCCTCGCCCCCAGCGCGTTCAGCATAGCGTCAACTCACCGTTTTGTCATTTTATCCTTCCGGCACTAAAACCCGGAAAAACCCCCATCACGCCTAGATTTTCACTTCCTAGACTATCGGAATAGATCGGCCTGAGTTGGCCGGTATTGTGAACATTCCAAGACAGGACGTGACTATGCCAGCCAACAGCTACACCCAATACGCCAAGCGTTCGACGGCAGAGGTCGATACCTTCATGAGCGAGGTCAAAGGTCATCTGAACAAAGGCGGTGTGTTTGATTCCGCCGCCAGTGACGAATTCCTGGTTGAAGGTGTCCATAAATGCCAGCTCAAGATTCCTGAGAAGTTACAAATCGTACTCGATGAGGTGAAGGAAGCCCGGCGCCATCAGATTGTGCAGGCGCTGTTTGATAGTTCGACACAGTACGAACAAGACCACGGTAGCGAAGCCCCCGCCGACCTGGTGGAGCAAGCGATTCACCTGGCCTATAGCGAGACCGACTACGCCCGACATAGCGCGCATCTGGATTCGGCCAGCACTGACCATCACGACCCACTGTCTTTACAGCCAGATCGGGCGGTCGTCGCCATCCTGGCCGCAATGAATGAAGCCTGCCCGTGCGCGCATTATCTGCCTGCTGATATTCAGTCCAATGAAGCCCGGCTCGCTATTCTGAGTCACCATGCCGGAAGTCACTACGGCCAGTATCACGAGAACGAGCTGATGGACGGGGCCAACGCTGGCGGGATTTACACTACCTCAGCCCGGTTACACACCACTTACCCGGATGAGGATGGGGAAGTCAGCGGCAAACTGACCTTGATTCAGAACACCGAAGATACCTGTGATCAGAATGCCCCAGGTGCTTATCTATTACGGGGTCGGGCGCTGGTGTATATCAGCGGCCTGCCTGCGGCACAGGAAACCAGCAATGACAATACCGCTGCCGGGCCAGCGGCCATTGCCGGTTCGATTACGCTGGGCGGGACGACTTACACCATTGGCGGCATGATGACGCCGGAAGATGGCAGTTATCGACTGACGAGCAAGCCTAAGCTCCCGACATCCACGCCGGTATCAGTAGAAAGTTTTATTGACTACGAACAGAGCGCAGAAACCGTCCCGCGCATTCTGTCCAAGGTCAATGTGTTTAAACTGTTTGCCTCCCCCTGGCGCGTCAATACCTCCTTAACCATTGATAGCGCCACCCAGATGCGTAACGAGTTGCAGCTTGACCCAGAGAGCGAAGGCATTCGCGCCATTCACGCGCAGTATGCAGCAGAGCGCCACTATAAGGTGCTGGCGATGGCGCGGCGTCTGGGCGCCAACAATCAAGCGGATTACCACTTCGAATGGCCGTCACGTTCACCGGAGATGAACCTGGGGCAAATCTGGCAAGATTTCTCGGCCACGCTTGATCTGCTATCGCAACGGATGGCGATTGCCACCATGAATCATGGCATCACCCATCTTTACGTTGGCGAGAAGTTAAAGGGGAATTTTCTTGGCATGTCGCGGGACTTCTTCGAACCCTCTGGTATCGCTGACCGGGCCGGTATTTTTAGGATTGGCCGCTTGTTTGGCCGCTTTGATGTGTATTACACCCCGAAAGGCATCCAAGAAACGCGCTCCTCTTCCCAAATACTGTGTATTGGACGGGCCACCAATGTCGCACAAAACCCGTTTGTGTTTGGCGATGCGGTGACGCCAATGATCATGCCGATTGCCCCGAATGCGCTGGGCGACCTCAAACGCGGGGCCAGCTTCTATAGCCGCAGTTTTACCGCCGTCAATCCGCACATGCCTTCAGCTCAGGGCTGCGCGCTCATCAATATCGATGGCCTACAACAATCGTAAGCCCAGGGGGAGAACGCCAGTCATGAAACCCACTTTTACCCTTGCCGCCCCCAGCCTGTATCCCGCAGACACGGTGAGCGCCCTGAGCGTTTTTGCCCAAGTGGTCTACCCATGCACGGTGCGCCTGATTAATCACATGCCACGCCGGATGACGCTGACCCTACTCGGCACACAGGAGAACGTGTTTTTAGAGCACTGCGCCGGTATCCCTGAAACAACTCAAGCCATCGTCACGCTGACCTGTGTCGAGCAACTAGCGCGGCTGGTGTCGCATATCGAGCAAATCTCGGAGTTAAACCGCTATCGCCAGGCCATCACTATCGAGGCATTAGAGGCGTTACCAGACGAGATGCCGGTAGAGGTCAGCGCAACGGCTGCCCCGGTCACAGAGATACTAAGTAATGAGGTACCCGCCAGTGACACCGTAGTGACAGATACGGCCAGCTCATCCCGTTCGTTGCCTGACACAAGCAACCAGGACGAACAGGTGGCGGCGCAGCCTGACCGCTCAGCCCCTGCCGAAGACACCCCCATTGCAGATGGTTCACCCGCTACGCCACCCGATACCCATGCCGGAGCGCCACCCCCTGCTACGCCAGCCCCCAGCAACAAAGGCAAGAACAGTAAGGGAAGCGATCGCCCCGCCAGCCATAATCAGAAGGGAGCCTCACCATGAGTACCGCTTTTGTCCGACAACTCGGTGCCGAACCGGGTGTCCAGTTAAACCCATTACAAGATGATTCCGAAATCATGGTGGCCGATAGCGGCGATCAGTCCTTTGGGATCGTCATGCGTGCTACCCGTGGCCGCATTGACCGGCCATTCAAGGTCAATCGTGGCAATGTGCGGGCCAAACTCGGCAAGGGCGAGTCGATTCGTGTGTCCATGCTGAATGAAGCGTGGGTACACGTGGTGGAAGCCTTGAATAATGGCGCCACTCAAGCGGTGGTTCAACGTTTGGTCACCCCTGCTGCGGTGCTGAAATGGGCGACGGTCTGTGTTGATGATCAGCAGACCATCACGTTTGCTACCAGCCCGGACGCCAAAGTCCCCAGCGATATCGGCCTGCTATTCGCCGTGAAGCATCTGGAGTGCTTTAACGATGGCATCGTGTTGCAGTTTCGCGCCGATGAGGCCCGCCACAATGGCCTCATCCAGCCTAACGACCAATTAACCTTGCGGCTGCTGGATAAAGACGAGGTGCTGTTATACGAGTTTACTGGCTCGCTCAATGCCGATGCCCGCGATGAGGCCGGGCAATCAGCCTATCTGCCCGATGTCGTTTCTTCGCAAACGGATGCTATTGAAGTCTTGGTCGGTGTCATCGGCGATAAGGCGGCGATTTCGCCTGACTCGGCCGCTTATGGCTACGATGCCCATGGCCGACAGCGTTGGGCCCAATCGCCGGTGCTGGTGTGCTTCAGTGAAGGCAGTACCGCTTACCAGACCAGTGATTATGTGACGGCTTGCGATCAATTACGGCGCACCCCGCATGCGTATGCTTATCTGGCCTCTGGCGGCAGTGTCGCCCCGGCCCATCTCGCGCAACTCGCTCAGTTGGCCTTTGATACCAACCGCCAATTGCGTTTTGATGTGCCAGGCTATTTACCACCCGAAGCGGCGGTGGCGTTTGTCGAGCAGCTTAATCTGGGCAGCCATCCTACCGCACATCTATTACACGCCTTTTGGTCGCCACTGCAATCGGACGACCCCACCGGCATCAACCCCAAGGGCTATTTTGGGGTGGCCACGCTGAACATCGCGTATGCCTGCGCTCGCAATGCCCGTCAAAATGCCAAGGGTTTTGCCCCTAAAAACTATCCGATAGCTGGGCGTGAATATCCTCTTAACCGGCAACGGCTGACCCAGATGCTCACCCCCAGCCATCAGGAGCTAGACGCGCTGGCACGGGCCAAGATTAACCCGGTGCTTTACACCGAGTATGTCGGTGGTGGTCGTTATGTGTTTACCGACTCGCTAACCAGTGCGCTGGTGGCTTCCAGCCTTAAAAAACTGATTGCGGTGGCCGAGATGTCGACCAGTCTTGATGAGTTAATGACGCAGGCCGGTAAAGCGGCGCTGCAATTGCCGATGAGCGTCGGGATCACGCGCTTGCGCCGCTTTGCTCAAGCGCTGTTTGAGGGGGCCGAAGATGCAGGCTGGCTGACCCCTTCCTTGACGCCAGAAATGGCGGGGGCGGCCTGGCGGCTGGATATTCGACCGAATGCCCAGCGGCCCTATGACTGTATCGACTGCGCCTACTGGCTGCACTACGACGGCACCGTGCGCCAGATTTTTGTTACTCAGACACTGAGTCGTTAAATGTTTAAGCGTTTAATCCTTTAAGCGCTGGCTTTTACCGAGGAGTCATTCATGGCACGACCTGATTTACTGTATCAAGCACTGAGCCGCTTGCATGCCCCCAGCCCGCCACTACTCGATAGTAGCCGCGACACCCCCAGTCACGTGTTGGCTAGCGCGGACAGCCATACCGCTAAAGAAATCGCTTTGGAAGCGGTCGCATCGATTCAGCAATGGGCCGAAACCGATGATTTAAGCGCCGGAGAAAGTAGCACAGACCGGCTATTTGCCTTGCTGGTAGGCATTGCGGATGCCAATAAAGATGGCGAGATCAGCGACGATGAGCAAGAGGTGCTGGATATCGCCAGTGAAGCGGCCTGGGATTACCTATTGCAATGCGGGGCGGCTGACGAGGATATCGACCTGCTGTTTAATGGGGAAGATGCCGATAAGGTGGACGATGTCGCGGAACGGCTGCGCGAGCTGGTGTTGTCCATGTTGCCGGAAGGTGAGGAGGCCGCCAGCGCCGAGATTGATCAATTCGTCTTTGGCGAAACGGATCAGGAAGCGGTTTTTGATGCGGTCTATAAGATGCGCGTGGCAGTACGCGGCGGTAAAAAAATGCGTATTCGTAAACGGGTGTCCGGCACCGTGCGCCTGTCTGCTGCGCAAAAGATCGCCATCCGAAAAGCCCGCATGAAAAGCCATTCGGCAGGCGCCAGAATGCGGCGGATGCGCTCGATGAAAGTACGGCGCAAATCGAATTTGTGAATGAGGCCTGCTGATGTTTACCGCCTCCCCTACCCCGGCATTCTCTGCACTCGCGCCAGTGAAGTCGCTAAGTGCATCGGCCCAGACGCTATCGCCGTTGCTGGATGGTTTATCGCCACATCTGATTGCTCGCTTCTTTGAGATGAGCAAATCCAGCAATGGCAGTTGGAGCCGTGTCACCACTAGCACGACGGTGGCCGCGCCGTTAACGGAAGCCAGTATGGAGATTGTACTGAACTGGCAATCGCCTTTTGAACAGGCCGGGCCAGAATCCAAAGCCCCTGCCTTAATGGCCATGCTGCAATCGGGGGCGCTCCAGCCAATGATTACCGCTGTACTGGGCAATCAAAGCCAAGACGACAAGGGCATCGCCGCGACCGCACAGCAGCAATCCAATGACTTTTTACGGCAGTTTGAAGGGCGCACCGGCATGTCCAAGCTGAACTCCACCCAAGTATTTAACGGCATGCCACCGATCAAGATTCAGGTGACGCTACTGTTACGTGCCTGGCGTCATCCGGTGCAGGAAGTGGAAACCCCGTTTAATCAATTAATGGCCTGGGCGCTACCGATTGCGCTGTCAGCGGATGGGTCGATTCTGGCCCGTAGCGCCCAAACCGCCCAAGGCAATATGGGCTATGTCGAAGCGCTGATGCCCTCACTCGCCCCCTGCTGCATCGGCATGGAATACAAAGGACGCCTCTATTCGCCGCTGGTGATTGAGTCGATCAGCCAGCCGCTGAGCGCACCGATTGATCACCATGGCCACTACGTTGAACTGTTGGTACCGATGACGCTGTGTACGCTAACCGCGCTAGATCGTCAGGACTGGCTGAATGGGGCCAAGACGCAAACGATCAGCCTGACCACTTAAAGGAGGCTACGTGATTCATTTCCCAGTATTACGTACCCAACGCTTCACCCTGCAATTGAAAGAACTGAGCTTAGGCGAATCAATCACCCTCGCAGCGATACCGCTCCAGTTGGAAGAGGCCGCCTGTACGGCTTTTTTACGCTATGCGATAGAGACGGTGCAAGGCATCAGCAATCCAGCAGACTGGACGGTGCAGGAGCGCACGCTGGCGCTCTGTCATTATCTGGCCGCCACCGATGAGGACAGCCCTAATTTTACCATTGGCCCGGCCCATTACGCCGACTACCTGGACAATGCGCCGGAGTGCGCACCGGAACGGGTGACCATCGGTGAAGTCGCCACTGATTACTGGCACCTTCAGCAACTGACCGGCGCAATGGCGGAATCTATCGAACGCTTACAGGGGGAACTGGACAGCCTCAGCGGTCACTTGCACTGGCTGGTGGGCTGCATGGCGGCGCAATTGGTACGGGAAGGCGAAGTGCCCCCCGCTGCCACAGCAGAAGGCGCGGCTTATGATGCGTTTTTACTGTCGCGCATGCGTATCCTGCTCGCCTACCCGCACAGTGACTTTATGGCGCTGATGGTCAATTACCAGACAGCGCGGGAGCAACTCCATCATCTGCTCCGTCTTGAGCTTGGCCTAGAGGGGCTGGTCGTCATGCCGAAAGGAGGAGCAGCAAACGATTTGCCGCCCGCCCGGTTTCCGGTACGCACCAGCTTCTCAGCCTGGGTGTGTGAGCTGGTCAACCCTCTTGCTGAACCTGGCCGCCAGCCTCAGCCTCTATACAGCCACGCCACTGGATGCCGCGCTGAAGATGCCACTTAGCACCCTCAAAGCCTTCTTTGACAGCCGAGCGTTTGAAGACTGGAAAAGCAGCCGTGAAGCGGAATTCAAGACCCAAGCGGCCATCGTCAATCGACTCAATACCGTGATCAATGGGCTGGGGGTGGTGGCTAAAACGGTGGCGCGTTCGCGTTGAATACCTATTGATCTGAATAGATACACATTTAACGCAATGGTATGTTATGATTTTTAAATAATCTTTGTTGTTATTGACTGTTTTTGTCATATTCTTTGTTCGAGGCTGTCGTGGTTGGTTGTTGTCGCTTTCCTTCCTAGTAAAGCAATGTGAGTCTTTTTTTTTCAGTAAAAGTGCTAGTAGCTTGGTAGGAGCATCTCTCTATTACGTAACTTCAAGGAGTCAGTTATGGAAAGTCTGAGCATTAGAAAGAATGGGAATTTTTTTCAGCGCGGCCTAAGTCGTTTATACGCTACGGTTGTTTTTGTTTTGATTGGTCTTGGGGCATCCCTGTCTGCTCAGGCAACGACCTATTCCACCACCACAACAGTGCAAATTAACAACTACGCCCCATTGAGCGGCAAACCTTATACTTTGTTAGCCTATGTACAGAATATAGGAGGGGTGATTGGCCCTACTCCGAGTCTGAAAGGAGATGTTTATTTTTATGATAATGGCACCTTTATAGGTAAAGCTTTAGCTGGCTACCCTTCTCGTTTGACATATACCTTTAACACATATGGCTCGCATACCATTGTTGCGATTTATCAAGGTGATAATGGTAATGGTTACTCTTATGCCCCTAGCCCGTCTGTTCCTTTACAACTAAATGTCCTTAACGGTGGCGGCGGTTGCATTGGGCCTTGCTGAGCAGCTTGGTCTGAGCATTTCACTATTACTTCACTTCAAGGAGTCTGTTATGGAAAATCTGAGCATTAGAAAGTATGGTAATTTTTTTCAGCGCGGCCTAAGTCGTTTATACGCTACGGTTGTTTTTGTTTTGATTGGTCTTGGGGCATCCCTGCCTGCTCAGGCGGATACCTATTACCAGACTTCTACGACAATGCAAATGGACAACTATGCCCCAGTCACTGGGCGCATTTATAACTTGTTAGGTCATGTAACGATTAATGGCGCGGTATTTGGCCCTCTCACGGCCACAGGGGATGTTTATTTTTATGACAATGGCACATTTATAGGTAAGGCAACAAAGGGCGACTATGGTTGGCCTGCTAAACTGCCTTATAGCTTTAATAAGAGTGGCGTACATAATCTCGTAGCGGTTTATCAAGCGACGTCTACTCAAGGTTACTATTTCTATGGCAGCCAGTCTGTACCTTTACAAATAAATGTAGGAGCTGGTTCTTGTTTTGGCCCTTGCTGATCTGAGATGTTGATAGCACGCAGTTAATGACCCAAAACAGCCATGTGCTTAGCGCATGGCTTTATTTTTTTATGTCACCTGAATTAACTGAGTATCACGCCTCTCGCTGCCTACCCTCACCCAAACCCGGAAAAACCCACCCTCCCCACCAGCACGCCTCCACTAGCCTTGATTGATCAACCGCAAAATCAAACAAAGGAAGAGCGATCATGGCGCTAGTTGACCCCAAGTTTTTGAAATACTTTTTTAATCAAATCACGGCCATTGGTGAGAAGGCCATTTCCGGCGATTTTGCGTTAGAGATCGAAGGGATTGAACAGAGTTACCTACTCTGCAAGCAAGCCCCCTGGCCGGAGTTATCCGCTACCGGCGAGATTGAAATTGCTACCTTTCTCGGCACGAAGATGTGGCAGACCCAGCAGGTTAAAATCAATCAGCAAGGCCCCATAGCGTTCTACGAAACGCCACGCGGCCATGGGGACGACATCCTGAAGCAGTTGATTATGGGCGGGGGCTACTTTAACGCTATCG